>NZ_JBIUZD010000039.1:0-1206 GCF_044744885.1 Streptomyces sp. NPDC087215 | reverse complement strand
GTGCTGGGTTACGGCGGCTTCATGCTCCTCGGTGGTCGTGCCGCGGATCTGTTCGGGCGGCGTCAGATGTTTGTGTTCTGGCTCGTCGTGTTCCTTCTGTTCTCGGGTCTGGGTGGTTTCGCGACCGAGGGCTGGATGCTGATCGTGGCTCGTTTCGTGACGGGTGTCGCGGCGGCGTTCATGACTCCGGCGGGTCTGTCGATCATCACTACGAGTTTCGCCGAGGGTCCGCAGCGGAACAAGGCTCTGCTGGTGTATTCGGGTACCGCGGCCGGTGGTTTCTCGATCGGTCTGGTCGTGGGTGGTCTGCTGGCCGCGGTCAACTGGCGGTGGGTGTTCTTCGCGCCGGTCATCCTCAGTCTCCTCATCCTGATCGCGGCGGTCGTGCTGATCCCGAAGTCGGCGCGTCCGGACCGTACCGGGCAGGGTGTCGATCTGGCGGGCGCGGTCACGGTCACCGGCGGCATCCTGCTCCTGGTCTTCGGTGTCGAGCGGGCCACGCACGTCTCCGGTGTCTGGACGGCGGGCACCATCGGGGCGAGCCTGCTGCTCTTCCTCGTCTTCGTGCTGGTCGAACGCAGGTCGTCCTCGCCGCTGGTACGGCTGGGGATCTTCCGTAACGGCTCGCTGGTCCGCTCGAACCTGGCGGGGATGCTCTTCGCCGCCGGTTTCTTCGGTTTCCAGTTCATCGCGGTGCTCTACCTGCAGGAACTGCGCGGCTGGTCGACCCTGCAGACCAGTTTCGCTCTCATCGTCATCGGTGTGGACGCGGTGTTGTCCCCGACGCTGACTCCCCGGCTCGTGGCCAGGTTCGGCAACGCACGGGTCATCTTCGGCGGTCTGCTCCTGGCCGCCCTGTCCTACGCCCTGTTCCTGCCGGTCGGCGCGGACTGGACCTACCTGGCCATGTTCCCGAGCCTGATCATCCTGGGCCTGGGCTTCTCCCTGGCCTACGGGCCGCTGACGATCGTCGCCACCGACGGCATCGCCGAGGAGGAGCAGGGCGTCGCCGGCGGCCTGCTCTACACCTCCTTCCAGTTCGGTGCCGCTCTGGGCCTGTCCGGTGTCGCCGCCGTCAACATCGCCGCCACCGAGGGCACCACACCCGCGGCCCTCCTCGACGGCTACCAGGCCGCCCTCGTCGTCCCCCTGATCGCCGCCCTCGTCGCCGCGTTCATCAGCGCCTTCGGCCTCCGCGGCAAGACC
>NZ_JBIUZD010000038.1:0-1343 GCF_044744885.1 Streptomyces sp. NPDC087215 | reverse complement strand
CTAGTAGTGCTTCGTTACGTCGGGTGATCTTGCCTGGTAACGGGCATCTTCCGGCTATGAGGCTTGGGGAGGTGGAACGGCTCCGGGGTGAGTTATCGGAGTTCGTTGCCGATGTGTTCGTCTCGCTTCCGCGGCGGGATCAGCGGCGGTGGGGCGGGTGTTATCTGAGGGGTCTGATGCTGGACGGCCGGCGCAAGTCGATCCAGCCGATGGCCGAGCGGCTGCCGGACGGGAACATGCAGGCCCTGCAGCAGTTCGTGAACCAGTCGCCGTGGGATTCGCTGCCGGTGCGGCGGCGGATCGCCGAGCGATTGAGCGAGGCGGCCAGCCCGGAGGTGTGGGTGATCGACGACGTGTCGTTTCCCAAGTGCGGCACCGCTTCGGTCGGGGTGGCCCGGCAGTACTGTGGAGCGCTCGGGAAACGGGCGAACTGCCAGGTCGCGGTCAGTGTCCATGCCGCCACCGACACGGCCTCGTGTCCGCTGGAGTGGCAGTTGTATCTGCCGTGGGAGTGGACGGACGATCCGGACCGCTGCCGCAGGTCTGGAGTGCCGGACGATGCCGTTGACCATCGGGAGAAGTGGCGCCTGGCTCTCAGCCTGCTGGACACGCTCACCGGCTGGAAACTGGAAGCGCCGGTGGTGGTCGCCGACGCCGGTTACGGCGTCAGCACCCCGTTCCGGATCGGCCTGGAGGAACGCGGACTGTCCTATGTCCTCGCGCTGACCGGCAAAGAAGTCGCCCATGCCGAAGGGGCCGAGCCGCACCGGCCCGCCTATGGCGGGCTCGGACCGCCGACCCTGCCCCGCTACCGCACCCCGCCCCCAGCAGTCAGTGTCCTGGCGGCACAAGCCGGTGCGGAACAGTTCACCGAGGTCACCTGGCGGCAGGGCAGCAAAGGCCCGATGACCTCGCGGTTCACCGTCCTGACGGTCCGACCCGCGGGCAAGCAGTCCCTGGCCGCGGCCCAGGAGGCGGGCGGCGGGCGCAACCGGTGGGACGGTGTCCTGCCCACACGGACTCTTCTGATCGAGTGGCCACACGGTCAGGACGCCCCGACGGGCTACTGGATCTCGAACCTCCCCGCCACCACCCCGGCCGAGGATCTCGTCAGGTGGGCGAAGATGCGCTGGCGCATCGAGCACGACTACCGCGAGCTCAAGCACGGCCTCGGACTGGACCACTTCGAAGGCCGCACCTGGCGCGGCTGGCACCACCACGTCACCCTCGTCACCGCCGCCCAGGCCTTCCTCACCCTGCGGCGCCTCGACCCAAAAGCCCACACGCCGGCCTGACCCTCTACCAGGTCCTCGACACCCTTCAGGACCTGCTGCAGTGCTGGA
>NZ_JBIUZD010000037.1:0-1585 GCF_044744885.1 Streptomyces sp. NPDC087215 | reverse complement strand
TTGTTCACCGGTCTGCTGGTCGGCACGATCCTGATCATCACCGGACTCACCTATTTCCCCGCGCTCGCGCTGGGACCGCTCGCCGAAGGGCTCGCAGCATGAGCACGCCCACTTCTGTCAGGCCGTCATCACAGACACAGGAACCCGCCGGTTGCAGGCCGTCGGCGGGCCGGGTCGGCGGGGGTCTGTTCGATCCGAAGCAGTTGCTGGCTTCCTTCCCCGACGCGGTGCGGAAACTCGATCCGCGGGTGATGGTGAAGTCGCCGGTGATGTTCGTGGTGCTGGTCGGTTCGGTCGTGACGACGGTGCTGGCGGTGATGGATCCGGGGGACTGGTTCGGGTGGGCGATCACGGTCTGGCTGTGGCTGACGACGGTGTTCGCGAATCTCGCGGAGGCGGTCGCGGAGGGGCGGGGCAAGGCGCAGGCCGACACGCTGCGCAAGGCGAAGACCGGCACCGTCGCCCGCCGTCTCACGGCCACGGGTGAGGAGCGGGTACCGGGGACGGACCTGGGGGTCGGTGACCGGGTGGTGTGTGAGGCCGGGGACGTGATCCCGGGTGACGGTGATGTCGTCGAGGGCGTCGCGAGCGTCGATGAGTCGGCGATCACGGGTGAGTCGGCTCCGGTGATCCGTGAGTCGGGTGGTGACCGGTGTGCGGTGACGGGTGGCACGAAGGTGCTGTCGGACCGGATCGTCGTGAAGATCACGGCGAAGCCGGGGGAGACGTTCATCGACCGGATGATCGCTCTGGTGGAGGGCGCGGCGCGTCAGAAGACTCCCAATGAGATCGCTCTGAACATTCTGCTGGCTTCGTTGACGATCGTGTTCCTCCTCGCGGTGGTGACGCTGAAGCCGTTCGCGATCTACGCGGGTGCCGACGAGCAGACCTCGATGATCGTGCTGACGGCGTTGCTGGTGTGTCTGATCCCGACGACGATCGGGGCGCTGTTGTCCGCGATCGGTATCGCGGGGATGGACCGTCTGGTCCAGCGCAATGTGCTGGCGATGTCCGGCCGTGCGGTGGAGGCGGCGGGTGATGTGTCGACGCTGCTGCTGGACAAGACGGGCACGATCACGCTGGGCAACCGGCAGGCGGCCGAGTTCCTCCCGGTGAGGGGGACCACGGCCGCCGAACTCGCCGACGCCGCCCAGCTGTCGTCGCTGGCGGACGAGACGCCGGAGGGCCGTTCGGTGGTGGTCCTGGCGAAGGAGAAGTACGGGCTGCGGGAGCGTCACCAGGGCGAACTCGCCCACGCCCGGTGGATCGAGTTCACCGCCCAGACCCGCATGTCCGGCGTCGATGTGGAGGAACGCAAGATCCGCAAGGGCGCGACCGGCTCGGTCGTGGCGTGGGTCGAGGAACGCGGCGGCGCCGTCACCGACGACGCCCAGCAGCTCAACGACACCATCTCCCAGGCCGGCGGCACCCCCCTCATGGTGGCCGTGCAAGACGGCAAGGGTGCCCGTGTCCTGGGTGTCATCCATCTGAAGGACGTGGTGAAGGAGGGGATGCGGGAGCGGTTCGAGGAACTGCGCCGGATGGGCATCCGCACCATCATGATCACGGGTGACAATCCGCTGAC
>NZ_JBIUZD010000036.1:0-1670 GCF_044744885.1 Streptomyces sp. NPDC087215 | reverse complement strand
CCTCGCCGTTTCACTTGGTGCGGGGCCGATTTCTGTGCGGCAACGCGAAAGTGCCTTCTGAGCTGGGACGATGAACCTTGTCGAGGGGTTCTGTCGGTCCAGACGGAAGGCACTTTCTGCGTGCAGGGTATCGGTTCGCGTCCCAAGCTCCATGTCTCCGCTGACGGTGCGGGGGTGGTTGCTCACGCCGGGGCACGGTTGCTGGCGGATCTTGCCGATGCCGCCGGGCTGACCGCCGCGTACTCCACCGCGCTCAGACCACTTCGGCCACGCGGCACCGGTCACGACCCGGGCCGGATCGCCGTTGATCTCGCGGTGATGCTCGCCGACGGCGGCGAGACGATCACGGAACTGGCCGTTCTGCGGGACCAGCGCGAGGTGTTCGGCCCGGTCGCCTCCACGCCGACGGCCTGGCGGCTGCTGGCCGCCATCGACGAACGGGTACTGGACCGGCTGCGATCAGCCCGCGCCCAAGCCCGGGAGGTGGCCTGGCTGCAGGCCGCCGAGCGGGGCGAGGGCATACCCGCAGCCCGGGCCGGGGGACGTGCACTGCCCGGGCTCGTCCTGGATCTCGACGCCACGCTGATCACCTGCCACTCGCAGAAGGACCAGGCCGCCCCGACCTACAAGGGCGGCTTCGGCTTCCACCCGCTGATGTGCTTCCTGGCCAACACCGGCGAGGCGATGTCCGGGCGCCTGCGTCCCGGCAACGCCGGAGCCAACACCGCCGCCGATCACATCGCGGTGCTGGACGACGCTCTCGCACAGATCCCCGACGCCCACCGGCACGGCACCGACATCCTCGTCCGCACCGACAGCGCAGGATCCGCGAAAGCCTTCCTCACCCACGTCCGAGACGTGCGGAAACGAGGAATCCGCACCTTCTTCTCCGTCGGATACGCGGTCACCGAGCCGGTCCGCCACGCGATCCGAGCCATGCCCGACCGTCTCTGGCATCCCGCTCTGGACCAGGACGGCTCGCTCCGTGCCGGCGCCGAGGTCGCCGAGCTGACCGGGATGATGGAGCTGACCGGCTATCCGGCCGGCACCCGCATCATCGTGCGCCGCGAGCGACCACACCCCGGCGCCCAACTCTCCCTGTTCGACCAGGACGAGGGCCTGCGGCACCAGGTGTTCCTCACCGACACCCCTTACTCAGGCCAGGGCTCCGCCCAGTTCCTGGAGGTCCGCCACCGCGGACACGCCACCGTCGAAGACCACATCCGGCGCGGCAAGGACACCGGATTCGGCCGCTTCCCCTCCCGCCACTTCGCCATCAACGCGGCCTGGCTCGAACTCAGCCTCGCAGCGATCGACCTCCTCGCCTGGACCCGCGTCCTGCTGCTGGACGGCGAGCTGGCCGACGCCGAGCCCAAGAAACTCCGCTACCGGCTGCTGCACATCGCCGCCCGCCTCACCCGCGGCGGCCGCCGCCTCCACCTGCGAATCTCCGCCACCTGGCCCTGGCGACACGAACTCGCCGCCGCCTTCCACCGACTCGCGGCCCTGCCCCGCCCGGCCGGCTGACCGGCATGCCCCCGACCACCCACGACCCGAGGAACCCTGGAGAACCCGACCACCGCGCCGGGCCCTCACCATGCCCACCAACCAGCACCGCCCCCAACGACTCTGCCCGGCTACCCAGCAGCCGCAACTGAAACGGCGAGGCT
>NZ_JBIUZD010000035.1:0-2289 GCF_044744885.1 Streptomyces sp. NPDC087215 | reverse complement strand
CACCTCAACCCCACACCCCCCGGCACCACCGGCGAGCTCTACCTCACCGGACACGGCCTCGCCCACGGCTACCACCACCAACCCACCACCACCGCCACCCACTTCACCCCCAACCCCTACGGACCCCCCGGCACCCGCCTCTACCGCACCGGAGACCTGGCGTACTGGGACTCCGAGGGCCGTCTCCACTACGCGGGGCGCACGGACTCCCAGATCAAGGTGCGCGGCTTCCGGGTGGAGCCCACCGAGATCGAGACCGTCCTCACCGGCCGGCCGGGCGTTCTGGGCGCGGCGGTCCTGGCCCGTCCGGACCGGCACGGGGCCACCCAACTGGTCGCGTACGTGACGGTCGACGATCCGGCCCTCGGCCCGCGGGAGGTCCGCGCGCTGGCCGGAACGCTGCTGCCGGAGCACATGGTCCCGGCGTTCGTCGTGGTCATGGACCGGCTGCCGCTGACCGCCAACGGGAAGATCGACAAGCGGGCCCTGCCGGACCCGGAGCCGGACTCCGTCCGTGGCACGGGCGGGGGCCGGGCGCCGCGCACCCCGGTTGAGGAGATCCTCTGCGGACTGTTCGCGGAGGTCCTCGGCACCCCCGGCGTCCCGGGCGCGGACGACGGTTTCTTCGACCTCGGCGGCCACTCCCTGCTCGCCGCCCGCCTCACCGGACGCATCGCCACCGCGCTCGACGTACGGCTCACCATCCGGGACGTCTTCCAGCACCCGACGCCCGCCGCGCTCGCCCTGCGGCTCGCCACCGAGGGCGGCCGTCCGGCCCTTCCGCCGCTGACCGCGGGGCAGCGCAGCTGCGCGCTGCCGCCGCTCTCGTTCGCCCAGCGGCGACTGTGGCTGATCGCCGATCTGGAGCAGGGCGGCTCCTCGTACAACGTGCCGATGAGCGTGCGCCTGGAAGGGCCGGTGGACGCCGACGCGCTGCGGGCCGCCTTCACCGACCTGATGACACGTCATGAACCCTTGCGCACGGTGTTCGTGCGGGTGGAGGGGGAGCCCCGGCAGCGGGTCCTGTCGGCCGGTCCCGAGCGGCTGGTGTTCGAACGGCGGCGGGTGACTCCGGAAGGGCTGGACGAGGCCGTCGCCACGGCGGCGGGACACGCCTTCGACCCGGCCGTCGAGTGCCCGCTGCGGGTGACGCTCTTCG
This sequence comes from Streptomyces sp. NPDC087215, assembly GCF_044744885.1. Classification (NCBI taxonomy): domain Bacteria; kingdom Bacillati; phylum Actinomycetota; class Actinomycetes; order Kitasatosporales; family Streptomycetaceae; genus Streptomyces; species Streptomyces sp. NPDC087215. The sequence goes on along the minus strand of NZ_JBIUZD010000035.1, from coordinate 1,130 downwards.
ATCTCGGCGCGGACCGGTACGAACTCCTGGTCCTGCTGCACCACATCGCGACGGACGGGCAGTCCCTCGCCCCGCTCTTCGCGGACCTGTCCACCGCCTACGCCGCCCGGAAGCTGGGTGAGGACACCGAGTGGAAGGACGGACTTCCGCTCCGGTACGCCGACTTCGCGCACTGGCAGCGGCGGGCGCTCGGTGCCGCCGACGACCCGGAGAGCCCGCTGGGCATGGACCTCGCGCACTGGCGGCGCGCCCTCGACGGACTCCCCGAGGAACTGGGGCCGATCTACGACCGGCCCCGGCCCGCCGTGGCCACGCACCGGGGCGGTGTCGTACGGGTCGACTTCGGCGCCGAGCTGTACCGGGGGATCACGGCCCTCGCCCGGCGGGAGCGGTGCACTCCTTTCATGGTGGTGCACGCGGCGCTCGCGGCGACGCTGACCCGGCTGGGCGCGGGGACCGACCTGGCGGTCGGGGCTCCGGTCGCCGGACGCCCCGACGAGCGCCTCGTGGACCTGGTGGGGTTCTTCGTGAACACCCTGGTGCTGCGGACCGACACCTCGCGGGACCCGAGCTTCCGCGATCTGCTCGGCCGGGTGCGGTCCGCCGACCTCGACGCGTACGCCCACCAGGACACCCCTTTCGACCTGGTCCTCGAAGCGGTGAACCCGCGCCGTTCGCTCGCCAGGCACCCGCTGTTCCAGGTGTGCCTGGCCCTGGAGAACGGCCCGACGCCCGGTCCCGAACTCGCCGGGGCACGGACCCTGCGGACGACAGCGGTGTCCAACGGCTCCGCCAAGTTCGACCTGGAGTTCCTGCTCTCCGGGGACGAGGAGGCGGGTCTGACGGGGGCCGTGGTGTACGCGACGGACCTCTTCGACGCCTCGACGGTCGAGCGGACGGCCGGGATGCTGCGCCGGGTGCTGGAACAGGCGGTGGCCGATCCGGAGCGGCTCCTGAGCGGCTTCGCCCTCGTCGACGAGGCGGACCGGCTGCGGCTGCTCGCGGAGGGCCGGGGCAGGGAGGTCGAGATCGGTGACGGGACGCTGGCGGAGCTGTTCGAGGAGCAGGTGAGGCTGCGTCCGGAGCATCCTGCGGTCGTCTTCGGCGAAGAGACCCTGAGCTACCGGGAG
>NZ_JBIUZD010000034.1:0-3492 GCF_044744885.1 Streptomyces sp. NPDC087215 | reverse complement strand
AATCAAACTCAAAACCACATACCACAAGCTAACACGATAACCGACGTCAACTCAACCGCTCAGCGCGGGAGTTCGGGAATTGCTCCGCAATTCCGGGGAGAATCGCTCCGCGACTCTCCCCCTCGGGAATTCGCTCCGCGATTTCCCGAAAAGGCGGCTGGCTGGGAGGGTGGGGGAGGTCTGTTTTTGAGGTGCGGGTGGTTTTTGGTCAGGCAGAGAATCCGATGTTGGAAACGTATTCGTAGGCTCCCCATTGTGATCCGAGGTCCTGGACGACTTCGTCGGTCCAGACGTCTTCCATGGCTGCATGGTCTCCTGCGGCCCAGGTGCTCACGATTCTGTCCCACTTACGGACATTCAGATGCCGGTATTCCACGGCTCTTTGGTGGGGGCGGGTGACCTGGGACTGGATGAGGGGGTGGAACTCGACCCGTGTGCCGCGTCCTGTCCGGTTGAGGCGGCCTGTGAGGTACCGGGCGACGTTCTGGCGCCGTACGGCCTTGTAAGCTGCTTCCAGGCGCTCCAGGTTGCGGGCGGAGGGGTTCCGTCTGCCGTCCTTCCAGGCCTTGATGGTCCGGTCGGTGACGGTCAGTCCGGCCTCACGGGCGGCGGCGCGGGCGTGGTCAGTACGGGTGAGGTAGTTCAGCCGGGCCATGAGTCCACGGCGCTGCCCGACCGGTGTGGCCACGAACCCGGCGAATTCATCAAGCTTCCGGGCCACGAATTCATGCCCCTTGGAACCCAGAGCACCGTACTTCCCGAACTCGATATTCCTCTCCGGCATTACCTTCCACCACCCTCGGAACAGAAACCCTCGCCACAGCAAAGGTACCAGAAAACAGAGCCTCATAATTTCATGACAAGGAATCAGACCACAACGCCAGAAAGAGAATTAGAGGCCCTGGTGTGCCCCGGGGCCGGGACGCGCTGGCCGGGCAACAACGGCGGGCCCCGGGACACGGCGGATGGAACTACGCGTCTCGCATGTGAGGCACCGGGGCGAAACGGCCCGACGAACCGCGCCTCGACCTCGGGTCGAAGCGCAGCACGGCGGACCCGCGCCGCCACGGCGTCCGGGGCGGCGCGTACGGGCCCCGGAGTCCTAGCTCAGACGCCAGCCGCAAAGTAGCGGGGTGATCATGCGCTCGCCTCTGCGGCGGCCTTCTCGTCGTGTTCGCGCAGCATCCGCATGACGGTGGCGGGTGAGGGGTGCTGGCCCTTCTTCGCGCCCGTGGTAATGACGAGTCGCTTGGCGATGTCGCGCAGGCTCATCTCCTGATCACGTAGGTGGAGGGCCATGGAGAGCATGGACTCGTCGGTGACGCCCGCGCCGCCGATGGTCTTGCCGCGCTTGCGGGCGGACTCGTGGCCTTCGAGGGTGCGGTCGCGGATGTACTCGCGCTCCATGCCGGACATGGCCGCGAGCACCGTGAACACGATGCCGGAGGGATCGTGCGAGCCCTTCAGTTCCCCGGTGAGGAATTCCAGGCCGACGTCACTCGCCTTCAGCTCCTCGGCGAGCATGGCAAGTTCGATGCCGCGGCCGAGCCGCTTGTGCTCGTGGACGACAAGGGTGACGGCGACGCCGGAGGAGCGGATCTCCCCGGCGAGCTTCACGGCGGCCTCCAGCTCAGGGCGCCTGGTGGCACGGGTGGAGATCTTCTCCGAGAAGACGCGGGTGATCCCGGCCTCGGCGAGGGAGTCGCGCTGTGCGTCGAGGGACTGCCGGGCGGTCGAGGCGCGTGCGTATCCGAGGCGGACGTGCCCGACCGGTTCGGCGCCGGCGCTCACCGGCCGGGGGCAGCTCAGTCCACACCGACCCCGGCTTGCGTGCGGCGGGGGTCGGCACGCTGAGCGCCTTGGCGAGTTGGGGCACGAGGCGGAAGCGGGCGGTGTGGTACTGGATGGTCACTTGACCCTTGCCGGTGCGGCACGGGGAGCCCGCCGGGGCGACGCAGGTGGACATCGGGCAGTTGTGCGTTTCCGCGCGCTTGAAGTCGTCACTCACGACCCCGGACTGCTTCATGATGGAGTTTCAGACGTCCAGTCGTTTGCAACAACTCATGAAACACGATTGCCACAGGTGGACCGCCGGGTGATCGCCTGTTTCGCGAGCGACCGCCTATGAAACACCGCGGTCGCCGCCGGGAATGGCTGCCCAGTCCCGACGCGGGTCAGCGAAGCGGGCGGCCAGGATACGGACGGGGGCCGGAAGTCCTTCCTGCCAGTCACGCCGACTGGAAGCGACCGTGGGCTGGATCACAGTTGAGGTTGACCTTGGGGCAGGGTGGAGGCTCGTCGCATCGGCACACGACGCCGACCCGGGCACAACCGATGTGAAGGAGCAACATGTCCACCAACCTTTTTGGCCAGGGGCAGGATCGTCCGGAGCTGCAGAAGGCGATCGAGGAGTTGGCCGAGTCCGGTTTCGTAGGGATCCAGCTCCGGGTGAACGACGAGCAGGGCGAGTGGGTTGGCAGCGCCGGTGCGCGCGAGCTGGGCCAGAGCGCCAAGCCGCTGACGAACGGGCACTTCCGCATCGGCAGCAGCACCAAGAGCTTCGTCGCCACCTCGGTGCTCTTGCTGGTGGCCGAGGGCAGGATCGGCCTGGATGCCCCGGCCGATGACTACCTGCCTGAGTTCGGTCTCGACCGGCGGATCACCGTGCGGATGCTGCTGCAGCACACCAGCGGGATCTTCAACCACACCGGCGAGCTCTACGAGGACGGGACGATCGTGCTGGGGGTCCCCTGGCAGGGCAAGGAGTGGGTGGACAACCAGTTCAAGACCTACCTGCCCGAAGAGCTGGTACGGCTGTCGTTGTCCAAGCCGACGCGGTTCGCGCCGGGTACGGGCTGGAGCTACGCCAACACCAACTACGTGCTGGCCCGGCTGGTGGTCGAGAAGGCTACCGGCCGTTCGTTCGCCGAGGAGTTGCAGCGGCTGATCCTGGAGCCGCTGGGGATGACCGGCACCGTGGCGCCGGGCGCCTCGCCGGAGATCCCCGAGCCGCACAACCACGGCTACTACCGCTACGAGGACGCCGGGCAGGAGCGGACGGTCGATGTCACCCGTCAGAACCCGTCCTGGGTCGGAGCCGGCGGCGACATGATCTCGACCACCAAGGATCTGCACACGTACTTCTCCGCGCTGATGGGCGGCAAGCTCCTGTCGGCCGAGCTGCTGGCCGAGATGCGCACGCCGGAGGCGACGGTCGGCTACGGCCTGGGAGTGTTCGCGCAGGAAACGGAGGGCGGCACCGTCTTCCACCACAACGGCGCCACCATGGGCTCGGCGGCGCTGATGTACAGCACCCCGGACGGCAGCAAGACCCTGACCGCCGGGCTGACCTGGGTGGACGACGCCGACCTGTCGATAGCACCGGCATTCCAGACCGCCCAGCAGCGTTTCGTCGACGCGGTGTTCTGCGGCAAGCTGGGCTGATGAGGAACGGGGTCACGATCGGGCAGGCGGCGGCGTTCGTCGGCGTCA
>NZ_JBIUZD010000033.1:2424-5228 GCF_044744885.1 Streptomyces sp. NPDC087215 | reverse complement strand
CTTCAGAACTAACACAGTGGACGCGAGCAACTGAGGACAAGCCCTCGGCCTATTAGTACCGGTCAGCTCCACCCATTACTGGGCTTCCACATCCGGCCTATCAACCCAGTCGTCTACTGGGAGCCTTACCCTCTCAAGGAGGTGGGAATACTCATCTCGAAGCAGGCTTCCCGCTTAGATGCTTTCAGCGGTTATCCCTCCCGAACGTAGCCAACCAGCCATGCCCTTGGCAGGACAACTGGCACACCAGAGGTTCGTCCGTCCCGGTCCTCTCGTACTAGGGACAGCCCTTCTCAATATTCCTGCGCGCGCAGCGGATAGGGACCGAACTGTCTCACGACGTTCTAAACCCAGCTCGCGTACCGCTTTAATGGGCGAACAGCCCAACCCTTGGGACCGACTCCAGCCCCAGGATGCGACGAGCCGACATCGAGGTGCCAAACCATCCCGTCGATATGGACTCTTGGGGAAGATCAGCCTGTTATCCCCGGGGTACCTTTTATCCGTTGAGCGACGGCGCTTCCACAAGCCACCGCCGGATCACTAGTCCCGACTTTCGTCCCTGCTCGACCCGTCGGTCTCACAGTCAAGCTCCCTTGTGCACTTACACTCAACACCTGATTGCCAACCAGGCTGAGGGAACCTTTGGGCGCCTCCGTTACTCTTTAGGAGGCAACCGCCCCAGTTAAACTACCCATCAGACACTGTCCCTGATCCGGATCACGGACCGAGGTTAGACATCCAGCACGACCAGAGTGGTATTTCAACGGCGACTCCACCATGACTGGCGTCACGGCTTCAAAGTCTCCCACCTATCCTACACAAGCCGAACCGAACACCAATATCAAACTGTAGTAAAGGTCCCGGGGTCTTTCCGTCCTGCTGCGCGAAACGAGCATCTTTACTCGTAGTGCAATTTCACCGGGCCTATGGTTGAGACAGTCGAGAAGTCGTTACGCCATTCGTGCAGGTCGGAACTTACCCGACAAGGAATTTCGCTACCTTAGGATGGTTATAGTTACCACCGCCGTTTACTGGCGCTTAAGTTCTCAGCTTCGCAACCCCGAAAGGTCACTAACCGGTCCCCTTAACGTTCCAGCACCGGGCAGGCGTCAGTCCGTATACATCGCCTTACGGCTTCGCACGGACCTGTGTTTTTAGTAAACAGTCGCTTCTCGCTGGTCTCTGCGGCCACCCCCAGCTCAGAGTGCAAGACTCATCACCAGACGTGGCCCCCCTTCTCCCGAAGTTACGGGGGCATTTTGCCGAGTTCCTTAACCATAGTTCACCCGAACGCCTCGGTATTCTCTACCTGACCACCTGAGTCGGTTTAGGGTACGGGCCGCCATGAAACTCGCTAGAGGCTTTTCTCGACAGCATAGGATCATCCACTTCACCACAATCGGCTCGGCATCAGGTCTCAGGCTATGTGCTGTCCGGATTTACCTGGACAACGCCCTACACCCTTACCCCGGGACTACCACCGCCCGGGCTGGACTACCTTCCTGCGTCACCCCATCGCTTACCTACTACCACCTTGGTCCGTCGGCTCCACCACTTTCCATTCCCCGAAGGGTCCGGAACGGCTTCACGGACTTAGCATTAATGGGCTCGATACTGGGCGTTTCAAAGCGGGTACCGGAATATCAACCGGTTGTCCATCGACTACGCCTGTCGGCCTCGCCTTAGGTCCCGACTTACCCTGGGCAGATCAGCTTGACCCAGGAACCCTTAGTCAATCGGCGCACACGTTTCTCACGTGTGTATCGCTACTCATGCCTGCATTCTCACTCGTGAACCGTCCACAACTCGCTTCCGCGGCTGCTTCACCCGGCACACGACGCTCCCCTACCCATCACAGTCCCCGTTGGGGGTATGTACTGCAATGACACGACTTCGGCGGTACGCTTGAGCCCCGCTACATTGTCGGCGCGGAATCACTTGACCAGTGAGCTATTACGCACTCTTTCAAGGGTGGCTGCTTCTAAGCCAACCTCCTGGTTGTCTCTGCGACTCCACATCCTTTCCCACTTAGCGTACGCTTAGGGGCCTTAGTCGATGCTCTGGGCTGTTTCCCTCTCGACCATGGAGCTTATCCCCCACAGTCTCACTGCCGTGCTCTCACTTACCGGCATTCGGAGTTTGGCTAAGGTCAGTAACCCGGTAGGGCCCATCGCCTATCCAGTGCTCTACCTCCGGCAAGAAACACACGACGCTGCACCTAAATGCATTTCGGGGAGAACCAGCTATCACGGAGTTTGATTGGCCTTTCACCCCTAACCACAGGTCATCCCCCAGGTTTTCAACCCTGGTGGGTTCGGTCCTCCACGAAGTCTTACCTCCGCTTCAACCTGCCCATGGCTAGATCACTCCGCTTCGGGTCTTGAGCGTGCTACTGAAACGCCCTGTTCGGACTCGCTTTCGCTACGGCTTCCCCACACGGGTTAACCTCGCAACACACCGCAAACTCGCAGGCTCATTCTTCAAAAGGCACGCAGTCACGAGATACGAGCAAGCTCGCATCCGACGCTCCCACGGCTTGTAGGCACACGGTTTCAGGTACTATTTCACTCCGCTCCCGCGGTACTTTTCACCATTCCCTCACGGTACTATCCGCTATCGGTCACCAGGGAATATTTAGGCTTAGCGGGTGGTCCCGCCAGATTCACACGGGATTTCTCGGGCCCCGTGCTACTTGGGTGTCTCTCAAACGAGCCGTCAATGTTTCAGCTACGGGGGTCTTACCCTCTACGCCGGACCTTTCGCATGTCCTTCGCCTACATCAACGGTTTCTGACTCGTCTT
>NZ_JBIUZD010000033.1:0-2328 GCF_044744885.1 Streptomyces sp. NPDC087215 | reverse complement strand
AGAAGAGAGATCCCACAACCCCGCATACGCAACCCCTGCCGGGTATCACACGTATACGGTTTGGCCTCATCCGGTTTCGCTCGCCACTACTCCCGGAATCACGGTTGTTTTCTCTTCCTGAGGGTACTGAGATGTTTCACTTCCCCTCGTTCCCTCCACATGCCCTATGTGTTCAGGCATGGGTGACAGCCCATGACGACTGCCGGGTTTCCCCATTCGGAAACCCCCGGATCAAAGCCTGGTTGACGGCTCCCCGGGGACTATCGTGGCCTCCCACGTCCTTCATCGGTTCCTGGTGCCAAGGCATCCACCGTGCGCCCTTAAAAACTTGGCCACAGATGCTCGCGTCCACTGTGTAGTTCTCAAACAACGACCAGCCACCCATCACCCCACCCGACAAGCAGATGAGTTCACTGGGGCCGGCATCCCCGAAGACACGACCATACGGCCGTACCCTCAGACACCCAACAACGTGCCAAGCACAGTCCGTTCCATGAACCCGTTTTCCACGCCGAAGCAGTACTGACGGTTTCCCGGAGAAAGACTGTGCCAACTAATCAACGTTCCACCCATGAGCTGACCGTGCGAAACATTTGTCCGCAATCGGTACTGTGCTCCTTAGAAAGGAGGTGATCCAGCCGCACCTTCCGGTACGGCTACCTTGTTACGACTTCGTCCCAATCGCCAGTCCCACCTTCGACAGCTCCCTCCCACAAGGGGTTGGGCCACCGGCTTCGGGTGTTACCGACTTTCGTGACGTGACGGGCGGTGTGTACAAGGCCCGGGAACGTATTCACCGCAGCAATGCTGATCTGCGATTACTAGCAACTCCGACTTCATGGGGTCGAGTTGCAGACCCCAATCCGAACTGAGACCGGCTTTTTGAGATTCGCTCCGCCTCACGGCATCGCAGCTCTTTGTACCGGCCATTGTAGCACGTGTGCAGCCCAAGACATAAGGGGCATGATGACTTGACGTCGTCCCCACCTTCCTCCGAGTTGACCCCGGCGGTCTCCTGTGAGTCCCCATCACCCCGAAGGGCATGCTGGCAACACAGGACAAGGGTTGCGCTCGTTGCGGGACTTAACCCAACATCTCACGACACGAGCTGACGACAGCCATGCACCACCTGTATACCGACCACAAGGGGGGCACTATCTCTAATGCTTTCCGGTATATGTCAAGCCTTGGTAAGGTTCTTCGCGTTGCGTCGAATTAAGCCACATGCTCCGCTGCTTGTGCGGGCCCCCGTCAATTCCTTTGAGTTTTAGCCTTGCGGCCGTACTCCCCAGGCGGGGAACTTAATGCGTTAGCTGCGGCACCGACGACGTGGAATGTCGCCAACACCTAGTTCCCAACGTTTACGGCGTGGACTACCAGGGTATCTAATCCTGTTCGCTCCCCACGCTTTCGCTCCTCAGCGTCAGTAATGGCCCAGAGATCCGCCTTCGCCACCGGTGTTCCTCCTGATATCTGCGCATTTCACCGCTACACCAGGAATTCCGATCTCCCCTACCACACTCTAGCCTGCCCGTATCGGATGCAGACCCGGGGTTAAGCCCCGGGCTTTCACACCCGACGTGACAAGCCGCCTACGAGCTCTTTACGCCCAATAATTCCGGACAACGCTTGCGCCCTACGTATTACCGCGGCTGCTGGCACGTAGTTAGCCGGCGCTTCTTCTGCAGGTACCGTCACTTTCGCTTCTTCCCTGCTGAAAGAGGTTTACAACCCGAAGGCCGTCATCCCTCACGCGGCGTCGCTGCATCAGGCTTTCGCCCATTGTGCAATATTCCCCACTGCTGCCTCCCGTAGGAGTCTGGGCCGTGTCTCAGTCCCAGTGTGGCCGGTCGCCCTCTCAGGCCGGCTACCCGTCGTCGCCTTGGTAGGCCATTACCCCACCAACAAGCTGATAGGCCGCGGGCTCATCCTTCACCGCCGGAGCTTTTAACCCCCGCCCATGCAGGCAGGAGTATTATCCGGTATTAGACCCCGTTTCCAGGGCTTGTCCCAGAGTGAAGGGCAGATTGCCCACGTGTTACTCACCCGTTCGCCACTAATCCACCCCGAAAGGCTTCATCGTTCGACTTGCATGTGTTAAGCACGCCGCCAGCGTTCGTCCTGAGCCAGGATCAAACTCTCCGTGAATGTTTACCCGACAATGTCAGGTGACACTCGCGTTGAGCGGGACAGTCAAACCGGAATATGGCAGACCGTCCACAGCGTCCTCGCTGTGTTTTTACTTCAAAGGAACCTCGACCATCCGAAGATGGACGGGGTATCAACTAATCTGGCGTTGATTTTTGGCACGCTGTTGAGTTCTCAAGG
>NZ_JBIUZD010000032.1:0-6536 GCF_044744885.1 Streptomyces sp. NPDC087215 | reverse complement strand
GGCGGATCTTCCGCAGGTCCCGCTGCAGCCCCAACCGCATGACGTCAATCGCCAAAGCCATTCTCACCCTGGAGCGGCAACGCTGAAGAGGCTCACTGATGCGTTCAGGGTAGCCGTTTCCGGACGGACAGCCACTCCAGGACCAAGTCATGGAGTGGACCAGGCCGGAGGTGGTGCTGAAGCCGCTCAAGCGGAGCAGTGACGTTCTTGACGCGGCGCAGGAGACTGATCAGCTCGATTGGCTGGTCCTGCCACCGGATACTCATCTCATGGGCTTGCGTCGGCGTCAGAATCACCGCACTCACGACGTCCGAGACGACGGCAGCAGCGTCCCAGTCAGAGTCGTCGGGATCCGGACCAAGTTCCTCGATCATCAGCGTCCGGAGCCCGAAGCTGTTCGCGGCCATTCGTGCCTGACCCCACGGGCCGTCGCCGTGCATGCGGCTGTTGACCTGAAGCGACAGCTTGGCCCACTGCTTCCTCAACCCTGCGGGGAGCCTCCTGTCCTCGGCGCGGGACAGCGCAACCGACCGGATGTGCTCCATCTCCTGGCCATCGGCACCAGCACGATCCGCCCACTCACGGACCTCCTCGATGGAGTTCCATGGCCATCCGCCGGTGCCCACTCTGCTCTCCATACACGAAGGATCTCTCACGACTCGCGCCACGCTGCAGGCACCCCTGGCCTCAGTCGCTCTCCTCGTGCCACGTCAGAAGCAGAACAACTGCGGCCAAGCTTCAAAAACAATCACTCAGAGGGTGTTTAGCCCGTCTACGCCACGTTTAGCCACAACTTGTGGTGAGTGGCTGGTGAGGCTGGAGAAGGGTGCGGTGAGGGTGGGGCGGAAGTGGCTATGAGGTCGCTGTTGCGCCCCATCTCCTCCTGTTTCATCCCAAGGGGAACCGGTTCACTCCGAATGCCTCACCTTCGGCCTTGCCCGCCCTGTCAGACCGTTCAGGTCTGTCGCCTCCTGGGAGTATGAGCGAACGTCGGCGGTATCCCAGCGACCTTTCCGACGCCCGATGGGCCCTGGTGGAACCGCTGCTGGCGAGTTGGCGGGACGGCAAGGCCCGCCGCGGGCTCAACATCGGCACCCCGCCGCAGCACGACCTTCGCGACCTGCTCGACGCCATCCTCTACGTGGCCCGCACCGGCATTCCCTGGCGCTACCTTCCGCATGACTACCCGCACTGGAACACCGTCTACGGCTACTTCGGCCGCTGGGAACGAGACGGCATCTTCGAGCAGCTCAACGCCCTGCTGCGGCGCCGCGTCCGCGAGAGCGAGGGCCGCAGCCCGGAGCCGACCGGCTTCGTCATCGACGCACAGAGCGTGAAGACCTCCACCAACGTTCCCGCCCGCGAGCAGGGTGCGGACGTGGGTAAGAGGATTGTTGGCCGCAAGCGGAGCATCATCATCGACACGACCGGCCTGATGCTGACGGTACTGGTCACCGCCGCCAGCATTCAGGACTCCGTCGCCGACGAACGTCTCCTCAACCGCCTCGCCACCGACCACCCGGGCATCCGCAAGGGCTGGGCCGACCGCGGCTACCGCGAATACCTCGTCGACCACGCCGCCCGCCTGGGCATCGACCTCGAAGTCGTCCGACGTATTCCGGGCACCAAGGGCTTCATCGTCCTTCCCCGCAGGTGGGTGGTCGAGCGCACGCTGGGCTGGCTCATGCACCACTGCCGCCTGGCCCGCGACTACGAAGCCCTCCCCGCCCGTTCCACCGCCATGATCTACATCGCGATGATCGCCCTCATGACCCGCCGCCTCACCCACGAGTCCACACCAACCTGGAGAGGGGCCTGAAGCACAACGCGCCCACCCGGAAACCGGCCGCAGGGTGCTCACAGGTACCGATTCTCGGTGTCGTTGGACGCAGGGCTGCGCGATACTCCCCCTGTGGAATGGCGCGAGCAGGTGCAAGTGGCAGAAGGAATCCGTGATTGGGATGCAGCCATCTCGCTGGTGAGCGCTCGCGCCGAGTGCTACTCCACCGATTTCCACGCGCACGACAATCATCTGTGGCACATGGATCTACTCGTTCGTGCGGAGCGATTCGAGCAGCTCACCGAGCTCGCGCTCACAGACGTCCACGCGCGCCGGCGACTCAACAGAGCGCTTCGCGAACGGGGAATCGACACGGCCCTGCGCCGCCGGGCTAAGGCCGGCGACAGCGGCGCCTTGTATCACCTCGTGCAGTTGCTGTGCGAAAGAGCCCAGTTTCAGAAAGCCCACGAAGCGGTTGAACGTCTTGATCCTGAGAATGAGTACGCGCACCAGCTCGTAGCCGACCTCCGGACAGCCTCGGGCGGAGCTCGGTAGCTCCCTGCTGTCAGACTGCCGTGCGCCCGCGAAGCGACGCCACTTCCGGCCGAGCTATCGGCACAAAACACCCTCTCAGAGGGGACGTGTGTCATGCGGTGCCTTCCTCGAGGGCCGCGCGCGGCCGGAGTGTGAGCCGGACAGGTGCTGGCGCGGGGGCCGGGTCATCTGGGGGTCCCCGGCGGCCGGACGGCATGGTCCATGACGAGTTCCCGGGCTTCCTCGGCGGCCTGAATGATCAGGCGCCAGAGTCCTTGGCCGTCGGCCTTGGGACGGGCTTCGGTGCCGACCGCGCAGATGGTGCCGAGGACGGTGCCGCTGCCGGGTTCGGTGAGGGGCGCGCCGGCGTAGGTGCGGATGCCGATGCGGTCGACGACCTCGTTGCCCGCGAAGCGGGGGGTTGACGCAGACGTCGGGCAGCGTGAGGGACCGGGCGCGGTCGACGACTTCGGGGCAGTAGCCGTGGTCGAGGGACATGGTGCGCCCGATGGGCGGGAAGAGGTCGCCGGCGGGGGTGTGGGTGGGGGCGTGGAGTCCGACGAACCGCTGGTCGTCGCCGATGAGGTTGATCATGGCGACGGGCATGCCGGTGCGTTCGGCGAGGCTGGTGGCGAACGCGTCGAACGCGGCGGTGGCCGCAGGCGGCGGGTTGGTGAGGCCGAGGGCCCGCAGCCGGGCGATACGAAGGGGTGTGGTGTCGAGCAGGGCGCGGAGCTGGTGCAGTCCGGTGCGCGGGTCGAACGTCATCGGCGGGCCTTCGAGTCGGGGGCGGTGTGCCGGAGGCGGGCGGTGGCGAGGGTGAGGCAGTGGTGGACCAGGGTGCGCAGCACCTGCCGTGCGGAGGCGGTCTGGCGGGCGTCGCACAGCAGGACCGGGATGCCGGGGCTGAGCTGGAGGGCGTGGTGGATCTCGTCGGCGCTGTAGCGTCCGGCGCCGTCGAACTCGTTGACGGCGATGACGAACGGCACCTGGGAGGACTCGAAGTAGGAGACCGCGTCGAAGCTGGATGCCAGGTTCCGGGTGTCGACCAGGACGACGGCGCCGAGCGCCGTGCTGGTGAGGTCGTCCCACAGGAACTGGAACCGCTCCTGCCCCGGGGTGCCGTACAGCAGGAGGATCAGGCCCTGGTCGGTGAGGGTGATACGGCCGAAGTCCAGCAGCACGGTGGTCGTGGTCTTGCGCTCGGGCCCGCGCAGGTGGTCTATCCCTACGCCCGCCTGGGTCAGGCGCTCTTCGGTGCGCGGCGGTTCGATCTCACTGACCGCTCTGATGAAGGTGGTCTTGCCCACTGCGAAGGGCCCGCTGACCACGAGGCGGACGGGGGTCATGCGGTGCGTACCGCAGGGGGTGTCAAAGGCGGTCGAGGCCTTCACGGACTCGCTCCAGGAGGTGGACGTCGAGGACAGAGGTGGCGGACGGGGGGCCTGCGTCGATCTGGACGAGGAGGCGGATGTCGAGGAGGTCTCCGACGAGGATCTTCACCGTCTGGACAGGCAGGTGGAGCCGGCCGGACAGTTCGGCCACCGGCACCGGCAGGCTCTGGCACAGGGCGAGCAGGCCGGAGTGCTCGGGCTGGAGGTTCCTGCCGGGCCGGACGCCGGGGTTGGCCGTGACGAGGCTGTCGCGGCCGAGCCCGGCGCGGCTGCTGGTGCGGCCCTGGGTCAGGGCGTAGGGCCGCAGCGTCGCGGTGTCCTCCTCAGTCCAGGGCCGTCCGCAGGACGGGCCGGTCATCCCGCCGTGGACCGGCGGACGCTGGTGTCCAGATGCGGGGAGAGCCGGGCGGCGAGCTGGTCCATGGCGTAGGCGATGGCGGGCATGTCGGCGTCGGGCTCGGCGAGGACGGCCAGGAGCGAATTGTCGCCGAGCCTGCCGATCACGAGCCGGACGCTGGAGTGGTACATCACCACCTGCTCGAAGTACCCGCCGGGGGCAGGTCCAGGCCGGGGATGTGGGAGAGCCCGCGGCCGAGGGACGCGGCGCCGCTGACGATGGCGCTGATCCGGTCGGCCGCATCACTGTCGAGCTGGTACTGGTGCATGGCGATGCCATCACGGCTGGTGACCAGGGCGGCCACGACGCCGGGCGCGCCCTTGGCGAACTCCTCCAGGAGCCAGTTCATGTCGCCGTGCGCGGGATCGGTCATGGTCATCCTCCTTGATTCGCGGGCTGGTTGGGGGGTGTGCCGAGCAGGGACTCGGCGACGGCGCCGGTGAACCCGGCCGTGCCCGTCGGCGGGGCGGCGGGGAGGGGGCGCGGGCGGTGGCGCTGGGGGGTTCGTATCGGCAGTGGTGTGCTTCCCGGGGTCCGGGGCGGCGGGGCAGTGGCAGGGAGGGACGGCTGCGGCCCTCCCAGGCGTGGCGCGGTGAGGGGCGCGGGGGTTATGGGCAGCGGCATGGTGTCTTCGGTGGGGGAGGGGGCCGCGGGGGCGGTGACCAGGCGCGGGGGGAGGATCACCGTGGCCCGGTAGCCGGGCGCGCCGGTGCGGGCAGCGAGGTGGACGGTGGCGCTTGGCGATCCTGGACACGACGATGAGCCCGATCCTGCTCTCACGGAGCTGGCCGGTGAGGTCGGCTCTCTCCGGCTGGGCCAGGAGCATGTTGAGCCGCTCGATCTGGCCCTCAGGCATGGCCAGTGCCTGGTCCTCGATGAGCACCGCGAGGGAGCCGTCCTCGGCACGCTCCGCACGGATGTGGACCCGGGTCTCGGGGCGGGAGGAGGCGGCCGAGTTCTCCAGGAGTTCGGAGAGCAGGTTGGCGGTGTCGACCACGGCGTACCCGGGGATGGTTCCCGGGGGGCAGGACACGATCTGCATCCGCGCGTAGTGCTCGGTCGCGCCGATCGCCATGCGCAGCACGGCCTGGATCTCGGCGGGGGTGCGGATCTGCCGGGGGCTGCCGCCTCCGAGCGCGGCAAGGCTTTCGATGGCGCGCCGTGACCGGATGACGAGGTTGTCGTATAAGCCGCCGGATACACACCAACTGGTGTGGGCCGAAAGGTCGCTGACGTGGGTCTGGTGGACCCCGGTACAGAAGTGGCAAGACCGACGGAACCGGTCCGGGAAGTTAGACACGGGAAGGGAGGCACCATGAGCGCGACCGCGACGGTCACGGACACTGGTGTCCCCTCCGCAGTGAACGGACGGTCGGGCGGTCTCGACGCCAGGGCATGGTCGGACATCGACTGGACCAAGGCGAACGAGAACGTACGCCGGTTGAGGCAACGGATCTACCGGGCAGCAGAAGAGGGAAACTGGCGGCAGGGGGTGAACAACCTGTCGAAGCTGATGCTGAGGGCGCACTCCAACACGCTGACCAGCGTGCGCCGGGTCACCCAGCTCAGCACGGGCCTAAGACGGCCGGAGTCGACGGAGAGACCGCACTCACTCCCAAGGAGAGGGCGGCCCTGGCGAACCGCGTCCACGCGGAGACCCAGCTCTGGCGAGTCCGGCCCGTCAAGCGCGTGTACATCCCGAAAAGCGATGGACGCCGTCGCCCCCTGGGAATCCCGACGATCTACGACCGGGCCATGCAGGCCCGGGTGAAGAACGCGACGGAACCCCAGTGGGAGGCACGCTTCGACCGGAAGTCGTATGGGTTCCGGCCCGGACGTTCCGCCCATGACGCGCTCCGGGCCATCTGGATCGCGACCAGCACCAAGGCGGGGAAAGACCCTGCGCGGACATGGGGGATCGACGCGGACCTGGAGGCGGCGTTTGACCGGATCAACCACGAGAAGCTGATGGAGCTGATCGGGCCTGTGCCCGGTCGGGGGCTGATTCGAGCCTGACTGAAAGCCGGGGTGGTTGAGAAGGGCATCCGGGAAGGAACGGAGGAGGGGACTCCTCAAGGGGGTGTCATCTCCCCGCTGCTCCTGAACATCGCCCTGAACGGTCTGGAGGAGGCGGTCGGCGTGCGCTACACCAAGCAGGGTACCGCCCGGCCGGACTCACCCATCCTCGTGCGGTACGCAGACGATTTCGTCGTCCTGTGCCGAACCGGCCTGGGCATCGAGGCTGAGCGAGGAGGACCGGCGCGGCCTGACCGCGCTGTTCTGGTCCAACGTCAACCCCTACGGCACCTTCCACCTGGACATGAACAAGCGCCTCAACCTGGGGCCGGCCACCGCTGTGCCTCACCCCCGCACCCCGGCCGACACCGCCGGCCGATCACGTACGGAGACACGATGAAGGACTTCCAGGACC
>NZ_JBIUZD010000031.1:0-10284 GCF_044744885.1 Streptomyces sp. NPDC087215 | reverse complement strand
CTCCGGCGGGTGTGTTCCTAGACAGCTCCACCACACCGGAGGTCTTCGCCATGTTCAAGACCAGACGACTGTCAACAACGTCCGTGATCAATACAGCTAGAACGTCTCGCCCGCCGAGTCGACGAGTCTGCGGCGCGCGGTCCTCACCGCCGGGGGCAGGGCCGCGACCGCTCCGGTCACGGCCGCCGTGGCGATCAGGACCGTCAGGAGGAGCGGGGACGGCGGATGGGCGATGCCCGCGCCGATGCCGTCGGCGCGGGCCTCCGTGTCCACGAGCCACCGGCCGGCGACGGCGCCGACGGCCGTGCCCAGGAGGGCGGAGGCGAGTGAGGTGAGCACGGCCGCCGTCACGATGACCCCGCCGATCTGCCGGGGGGTGAGACCGATGGCCCGCATCGCCAGCAGGTCCCGGACCCGGGCCCGTACTCCCGCGCTGATGAGGGTGAACAGTTCGACGAGCGCGATGAAGGCCAGGACGGCGATGAGGGCCGCGATGATGCCGCGCGGGGTGTCGAGCCGGTCCGCCGGAGTGGGGGTCCTGCGGACCTCCGTGGTGTCTCCGGTCGTCGCGGAGACGGCGGCGGCGACCGTCCCGGGGTCGGTGCCGGGCCTCAGGACGAGGGCGTGGAAGGCGGGGCGGAGGGCGGGCGCGCCGTCCTTGAGGGTGTCGAGGGAGGTGGAGACGATCCGGCCGCCGTCGTCGGGTTCGATGCTGCGGCCGACGATGTGCAGGATCTGGGGGCGCCCCTCGACCGTCATGCGGACCCACTCCCCCACGGGTACGTCGAGCAGGTCGAGGAGTCCCTGTCCGGCGACGGCCTCGTCGGGTCCGGTCGGGGCCCGGCCCTCGGCGAGGGTGTGGGGGTAGGGGCGTTCCCGGGTGCCGAGACCCCGCAGGGTGATGGTGCCGGTCTGGCCGGGGACGAGGGCGGCGAACTCGACGCCGGGGAAGGCGTCCTGGACCCCGGGGACACCCGCCAGGACGCGCTCCCGGTCCGCGCCGTCACCGGGGGCGGACGGCTCGGCCCGTACGGTCAGGGCGGCGGCGCGGCCCATCCGCGCGGGGTCGTCGCGGAACTGGTCCAGGGTCGACCAGCCGACGAGGGCGACCGTCATCAGGGCCACGGGAAGACCCAGCCGGGTGATGGACGCGAGGGCCTGGCGGCGGCCGGAGAAGGCCGCGCGCCAGCCGAGGACGAGGGCCGGGGAGACGTGGAGGCCGAGGGCCCGGCGGCCGAACGCGGTGAGGGGCGCGGCGGCGGGGAGCGCGGCCCTGGCCACGGGGACGGGCGGTACGCGCCCGGCCCGCCAGGCGGCGAGTCCGGTGGCGGCGGCGATGAGGAGGACGGCGGCGGCGGGCAGTCCGACGAGGATCGTGCGGTGTCCGGGCATCTCGGGCCACAGGCGTACGGCCTCGCCGATCCTGCCGGGTATCCGGCGTCCCAGGGTGACGGTGGCGGTGGTGGCGAGCGCGGCGCCGAGGACCGCGAATCCCAGGTGCTGGACGAGGAAGCCCCGGATGACCTGGCCGGGGGTGAAGCCGACGGCCTTGAGTACGGCGATGTCGCGGAGCTGGCCGCGTACCCGGGACCGTACCGCTCCGGACGCGGCGACGGCGGCGGCGAACAGGGCGGCCACGCCGAAGGCGGCGAACATCTGGCCGAGGAGCCGGTCGTCGCCGCCCATGTCGGCCTTGGCCTGCTGCCATTTGGTCACCTGGTCGACCCGGTCGGCGCCGAGGAGGGTGACCGAGCGCTGGACGATGTAGTCGGTGTCGTCCGGGTCCTTCAGGCGCAGTCCGATCCGCTGTCCGGCGGGGGCGGTCGCCGCGTCTTCCAGGGTGGCGGGGAGGACCCAGGCGGTGCCGGGGTGCTGGTCGGGCCGGTAGCGGGGCTCGGCGCTGTCCGCGACGCCGACGACCCGGAGGGTACGGGTTCCGCCGTCGGGCCCCGGGAGGGTGATCGTCTCGCCGGGCTCGGCCCACAGGGCGCGGGCGAGCACGCTCTCCAGGACGATCTCGTCGGAGGTCCCGGCGGCGAGCCAGCGGCCCGACGTGATCAGGGGACGGGCGACGCGCGGCGGTTGCGTCCCGGTGGCGCGCAGGACGACGCGCGCGCGTGCTCCGGGTGTCACCAGGGTGGCGTCGGCCGTGCGGAAGGGCCCGGAGATCGCGGCGACCTCGTCGAGGGAGGCGAGCGAGGCAAAGGCGGCGGGGTCGGCGTCTCCGCGCGCGTGGAGCCAGATGTGGGCGCCCTGGGACTGGTTGAAGACCCGCTGCCAGGGGTTGACGGCGTAGCTGAGGAGTGCCCCGGAGAGCAGCAGGGAGGCGATCACTCCGGCACTTGCGAGCACCGCGAAGAGCGCTTCCACGCGGTGGGCGCGCAGGTCGGAGCGGGCCCATCGCAGTGTGGCGCGCACGGCGCACTCCCTTTCGGTCGCTCGGTCTCTCGGTGGCCGGGCCCGGCCGCCTCCTGGCGGGGCGTCGCCCGGCCGGTCCGTCTTCCGCCCCACCGGTCTCTTGGCCGGTCCGTCCGTCGCCCGGTCCGTCCGTCGCCGGGGCCGTCAGTCGCGGAGTTCGAGCACGCCGGACACGCCCGTCCGGGGCGCGCCTCCGTCGTCCAGGGTCGCGTCGTCGGCGATCCGTCCGTCGAAGAAGCTGATGACCCGGTCGGCGGCGCTGGCCATCCGGGCGTCGTGGGTGACCATGAGGATGCTCTGGCCGCGCGCGTGGCAGTGGGAGAGGAGCCTGACCACGTCACGGGTGCCCTTGCTGTCGAGGCTTCCGGCGGGTTCGTCGGCGAGGAGCAGCGCGGGGTGGTTGACGAGGGCCCTGGCCAGGGCGACGCGTTGCTGCTCGCCGCCGGACAGTTCGCCGGGCATGGACCGTTCCCGGCCTTCGAGGCCCAGTTCGGCGAGGAGTTCCCGGCGGCTCTGCCGGGCGGACGCGGCGGAGGCTCCGGCCAGCAGGGCGGGGAGTTCGATGTTGTCGGCGACGGTGAGGTTGGAGACCAGGTTGAAGAACTGGAAGACGACGCCGACGCGGCGGCGGCGCAGCACCGCCCAGCGGGCCTCGGTGTAGCCGTCGACCCGCTCCCCGCCGAGCCAGAGGCGTCCGCTGTCGGGCCGTTCGAGGCCGCCGACGAGATGCAGCAGGGTCGACTTGCCCGCTCCCGAGGGGCCGGTGACGGCGACGAACTCGCCGGGCATGACGGTCAGGTCCACGCCCCGGACCGCGTGGACGGGGGCGCTGTCGCCGCGATGGGTCTTGGTCAGGCCCTCGGCGTGGACGATGGCCTGACTGGCGGACGGCGGGACGGGACCTGTGGTCATTCCAGCTCCTCCTGACAGCGCTCCAGCCAGTCGAGGTCGGCCTGCAGGTGCAGCATGGCGCCCTCGATCAGGAGGTGAGCGACCTTGTTCTCCCGGTCCTCGGTGGCGGCGAGCCTGGAGAGGCCGCGCATGGTGTTCAGGTGCTGTCGCCGCTGTCTGTTGATGAGCACGATCGGGTCGGCCATTCCCGACAGGGGCGCGAGGGCGAGCTTCATGAAGAACTCGTCGCGCACGCGCGGCTCCTCCGTGGTCTCGTCGAACCACGCGGAGACGGCCTCCCGCCCTGCGTCGGTCAGTCGGTACGTCCGTTTGTTGGGCCGCCCCGTCTGTTCGACGTCCTCGCCCTCGATCAGGCCGCTCTTCTCCAGCCGCCCGAGCGTCACGTAGACCTGGCCGATGTTCGGCTGAGGGTATGCGGAGCCCAGCAGTTGTTCAAGGCCCTGCTTGAGCTCGTATCCGTGGGCGGGCCCACGGGTGAGGAGTGCCAGCAGCTGCTGCCGCACGCGCTCCCCCTTCTGTGTCGTTCCGGCTTCTGTGTCGTTCCGGAAACCCGATGCCGGACCTGAGACCCGGTGGACCAGGTGACGGCCGTGTCACCTGCGCCGTCAGTATCGCCGATTCCCCGCGCGCGACCTATGCCACGATGGTCGGCGTCACGTCCGGGACCATGTCCGGGAGGAACCTGTGCGGTGGATACGGGCCGTGGGGAGGGGTGTCCTCGTCGCGGCGGTCGTGCTGGCCGGGCACGCGGGGGCGGCGGCGCCCGGGGGGCCGTCGGCCGGGGGGCGGGGGCCGCTGACGTTCGTCACTGCCGGGGACCTCACCCACTATCTCCGGCCGCTGCTCGACGACTGGAACCGGGAGCGCCCGGCCGAGCCGGTCACCCTCGTCGAGCTGCCCGACTCGGCGGACGAGACGCGGGCCCAGATGCTCAGCGAACTGCGGTCCGGCGGCGGCCGGTTCGACGTCCTGAACATCGATGTCGCCTGGACCTCGGAGTTCGCCGCCGCCGGTCTGATCGCTCCGCTGGCCCGTGACCGGTTCGCCCTGGACGCCTTTCTGCGGCCGGTCGTCGACACGGCCACCTTCGAGGGGCGCCTGTACGCCGTCCCCTACGTGACGAACGCGGGGCTCCTCTACTACCGTGCGGACATCTTGGGGGCGGCGGGCGAGAAGCCGCCCCGGACCTGGTCGGAACTGGCCCGGCAGGCCCGGACGCTCGCGCCCCGCAGCGGTCTCGACGGGTACGCCGGTCAGTTCCTGCCGTACGAGGGTCTGACCGTGAACCTCACGGAGGCGATCCAGTCGGCGGGCGGCACGGTCCTGCGCGACGAGGGGACGCGGATCGCGGTGGACTCCGACGCGGCGCGCGCCGGGTTCGCGTTCCTCGCGGACGGGCTGCGGGAGGGCTGGATCCCCCAGGAGGCCCTGCGGTACAAGGAGGAGGAGTCGCGGGCGGCGTTCGTGGAGGGCAGGCTGCTGTTCCTGCGGAACTGGCCGTACGTGTACACCGACGCCGACGGTCCGGGGTCGAAGGTCGCCGGGCGCTTCGGGGCCGTTCCGCTTCCGGGTGCGCACGGGCCGGGTACGAGCGTGCTCGGCGGGTCGAACCTCGCGGTGTCCGCGCGTTCCCGGCATCCCGCGACGGCGGCGGACTTCCTCGCCTATCTGACGAGCGAGCGGGTGCAGCGGCAGGTGCTGACGAAGGGTGCGCTGCCGCCGGTCCTGGCGTCGCTCTACGACGATCCGGGGCTGGTCGCCTCCCATCCGTACCTCACCATCCTCCGGGAGAGCGTGCTCAGCGCGGTGCCCAGGCCCAAGAGCCCCCGGTACGGGCAGGTGAGTCTGGCGGTGCAGGCCGTGGGGCAGGACGTGCTGGCGTTGCGGGAGAGCCCGGAGGAGGCCGTACGTCGGCTGACGCGGGAGCTGGGCGACATCTCGGGCGGGGGCTGACGCGCGGGCCCAAGGTGCCTCCCGGGCAGCTCCCGTACCTCCTTCATCATTCACCTCCTTACCTACATGTTAGGTAGGGAGGTTCTTCGTTTCCCGTTCCTGCGTGCCCATCTGCCCATAAGGACAGATCCGTTGTGCACCCTCATTGACAGGATCCCGTCACACATACTTAACATGAATGTATGCCCGAGGCTCCCGACGGGGCGCTCTCGCCCTCACCTCAGGACAGTCCGGCGTGAGCTGCCCAGCGCTCCCGCAGCCCGTTCCGGCCGCTCTCCCCACCCTCGTCCCGCCGCTGCCCCCCCCTTGTTCGAGCGAGCCCCACCGTAGGAAGGAAGGACCGCCATGCGACGACCCGCCGCCCTGACCCTCCGTACCGCCGGTACCGTCTCCGCCGTGTTCGCCCTCGCCCTCACCGCCACCGCCTGCGGAGGCGGCGACGGACCCGCCACGGGAGGCGGAGGCGCCCTGAAGGGCCAGACCATCACCGTGGCCGGTGTCTGGACCGGCGGCGAGCAGAAGAACTTCAAGAAGGTCCTCGACGCGTTCAGCGCCAGGACCGGCGCCAAGACCGTCTTCGTCCCGTCCGGCGACAACGTCTCCACCTTCGTCGGCAGCAAGATCGAGGGCGGCAACGCGCCCGACGTCGTCCTCGTGCCCCAGGTCGGCGTGCTCCAGCAGTTCGCGAAGGCGGGCTGGCTCACACCGCTCTCGGAGAAGACCACCACCACCGCCACCGCGGGCCTCGCGCCCGTCTGGAAGAACTACGGAACGGTCGACGGCGCCTACTACGGGCTCTACTTCAAGGCCGCCCACAAGTCGACGATCTGGTACGCCCCCGAGGCCGTCGCCCAGGCGGGCGTGAGCGAGCCGAAGAGCTGGGACGAACTCCTCAAGGCGGGCCGGACGCTCGCGGACTCCGGCCGTCCCGCCTTCGCGATAGCCGGTGAGGACGGCTGGACCCTCACGGACTGGTTCGAGAACGTCTATCTGTCCCAGGCGGGGCCGGAGAAGTACGACCGGCTCGCCCAGCACAAGCTCAAGTGGACCGACGAGAGCGTCGTCACGGCCCTCACCACCCTCGCCGAGGTCTTCAGGGACAAGCAGCTCGTCGCCGGTGGCGCCCAGCTCGCCCTGCGAACCGACTTCCCCGGCTCCGTCGAGCAGGTCTTCGGCCCCGAACCCAAGGCCGCCATGGTCTACGAGGGCGACTTCGTCGGCGGCGTCGCCAAGGACGAGTTCGGCAAGAAGCCCGGCGAGGACGCCAAGTTCTTCCCCTTCCCGGCGGTCGGGACCGGCACCGCCCCGGTGGTCAGCGGCGGTGACGCGGCCGTCGTCCTCAAGGACGCGGAGAACGCCGACGGCGCCATGAGGCTCGTCGAGTTCCTCGCCACCCCCGAGGCGGCCGAGGTGTGGGCGGCGGCGGGCGGCTTCCTCTCCCCCAACAAGAACGTCAAGCCCGAGGCGTACGCCGACGACACCACACGCGCCACCGCCGCCTCGCTGGTCTCCGCGGGCGACTCGGTGCGCTTCGACATGTCCGACCAGGCGCCCGCCGCGTTCGGCGGCACCAAGGGCGCGGGCGAGTGGAAGATCCTCCAGGACTTCCTGCGCGACCCGTCGAACCCCGGGGCGACCGCGGCGGCCCTGGAAGCCGCGGCGGCCAAGGCGTACGGGAACTGAGGCCGGCCCGGTCATGAAGCCTCCTCCGAAGGCGCGCGCCTCGGCCGATCCGAGACGCCTCGCCCTGCGCAGAAGACGTCTCCTGGGCGCGCTGTTCGCGCTGCCCACGCTGCTGCTCCTCGGGGCGCTGGTCGTCTACCCCGTCCTGTTCTCGGTGGGCCGCAGCTTCTTCGACGCGAGCGGTGACCGCTTCGTCGGCGCCGCCAACTACGTGGAGATGTTCCGGGACCCGGCGACGCTCAAGGCCGTACGGAACAGTGCCGTCTGGGTCGTGGTCGCACCGGCCCTGCTCACCGGCATCGGGCTGGTCCTCGCGGTCCTGACCGAACGGATCCGCTGGGCGACCGCGTTCAA
Organism: Streptomyces sp. NPDC087215; assembly: GCF_044744885.1. Taxonomy (NCBI): domain Bacteria; kingdom Bacillati; phylum Actinomycetota; class Actinomycetes; order Kitasatosporales; family Streptomycetaceae; genus Streptomyces; species Streptomyces sp. NPDC087215. Next base: position 2,964 of record NZ_JBIUZD010000031.1, on the reverse strand, counting down.
ACTGGTCCTCTTCCTCCCCATGGCGGTGTCGTTCCTCGCCGCGGGCATCATCTTCCGGCTCTCCTACGAGCAGGACCCCGACCGGGGCGTGATCAACGCCGTGGTGGTGGGCGTCCACGACGCGTTCGAGGAGCCCGCGCCCTACCCCACCGCCCGCGCCAGGCCGTCCGAGGCACTGACCGGCAGCCCCGGGGACGGCTACACCACGGCACCGGGGACCGTACGGCCCGGCACCGGCGTCCTCCTGCCCGTGGTCGGCGTCGCCCCCGGGGCCGTACCGGCGACGGCGCTGGCCGCGCGCGCACCCGCGCCGGAGCCCGACGGCCTCTCCGGCACCGTCTACCTCGACTTCACCCCCGGATCGGGCGGCCGGCAGGGCGTGATCGACCCGGCGGAGAAGGGCCTGCCCGGTATGACCGTCGAGGCGCTGCGCGGGGGCGAGGTCGTCGGCACCGCGACCACGGGCGACGACGGATCGTTCCGCTTCGACGGCCTCGGCTCCGGCGACGGCGGCTACGCACTGCGCCTGCCCGCCGCCAACTTCGCCGCCCCCTACAACGGCGTGAACTGGCTCGGCCCGTCCCTCGTCACCCCCGCGATCATCGGGGCCTACCTGTGGGTGTGGACCGGTTTCTCCATGGTCCTGATCGGCGCGGGCCTCGCGGCGATCCCCCGCGACACCCTGGAAGCGGCCCGCGTGGACGGCGCCAGTGAGCGACAGATCTTCCGCAGGATCACCGTTCCGCTGCTCGCGCCCGTCCTGACCGTCGTCTTCGTGACCCTGGTCATCAACGTCATGAAGGTCTTCGACCTCGTCTACGTCATCGCCCCCGGGCCCGTTCAGGAGGAGGCCGACGTGCTCGCCACCCGTATGTGGCTGGTCTCCTTCGGCGGCGGCAACGATCAGGGCCTCGGCAGCGCCCTCGCCGTGCTGCTGCTCCTGCTCGTCGTACCGGCGATGGTCTTCAACATCCGGCGCTTCCGGAAGGACGGAGCATGAGCACCCGCACCGGACGGACCCGCTGGCTGGGCAGCTCGCTGGTCCAGCTGCTCCTGGTCCTCGTCGCCCTCGTGTGGATCACTCCGCTCGCCGGGCTCTTCCTCTCCTCCCTGCGCTCGGAGCGGGACAACGCCTCCGACGGCTGGTGGACCGCGCTGGTCGACCCGTCCCGCCTCTCGATCGACAACTACCGTGCGCTGTTCGAGGATTCGGGGATCCTCCAGGCGTTCTGGAACACCGTCGTCATCTCCGTGCCCACGACCGTCCTCGTCGTCGGCATCGCCGCCCTCGCGGGCTACGCCTTCGCCTGGCTGCGCTTCCCCGGCCGTGACACGGTCTTCCTCGTGGTGGTCGGCCTCCTGGTGGTCCCGGTGCAGATCGGCCTGCTTCCGGTGGCCAAACTCTTCGGCGCGGTCGGCCTGTTCGGGACGGTCGCGGGCGTCATCCTCTTCCATGTCGCCTACGGGCTGCCCTTCGCCGTCTTCCTGCTGCGCAACTACTTCGCGGAGATACCGAAGGAGATGCTGGAGGCGGCGCGCCTGGACGGCGGCAGCGAGTGGCGGATCTTCCTCCGACTGGTGCTGCCCCTGGGCCGACCCGCGCTCGCCAGTCTGGCGATCTTCCAGTTCCTCTGGGTGTGGAACGACATGCTGGTGGCACTGCTCTTCGCCGACAGCTCGTCGCAGCCGCTGACGGTGGCCCTCCAGTCGCAGATGCGGCAGTTCGGCAGCAACATCGGCGTCCTCGCGCCGGGGGCCTTCCTGTCGCTCGTCGTGCCGCTCGTGGTGTTCTTCGCCTTCCAGAAGCACTTCGTGCAGGGGGTGATGGCGGGGTCCGTGAAGTAGCGCCGCCCGCGCCCGCCCCTGATCGGTACGCGACGGCCGGACGCCCGTGGCCAGTTTCCGTCACCTTGCGGAGCGGCAGCGCGGCGGCGCGGCCACCGGTCGGGGCGACGGTGGGCTCCCCGATGCCCGCCTCGTCCCGGAGGCGGACCAGCCGATCGCGCGGAGCGCCGTCGTCCGCGCGCAGTGCCGCAGTCGGTGCCGCCCAGAAGGAGTGGTCCGCCTTCGACCGCCGGAAGAGCTGTGGGCTGAACACCGAAGTTCCGCTCCGCGCCCCTCCCCCTCCATCGCCGTACGCCCCAGCCACCCGTCCGGCCGGACGGCTCGGGCGTCGGTCGCGAGCCCCGAAGTTCCCGCCGCCGAGGGGTGGTTCGGACGGACATGGGGTCCGGTGGGCGAGGCAGCGCCCGGCCCCGGACCCCGGGGCCCGCAGGAGTCAGTCCGCGGCTTCCAGGGAAGCCATTCGTGTGTCGTACGTGGCTCTGGCCGTGGCGATCTCCTCCTGGTGGTCCTCCGTCCAGTCCACCAGGGCCCGGATCGTGGCGTGCAGGGTCACGCCGAGCGGGGTCAGCGCGTATTCCACCCGTGGGGGGACGGTGGGATGGACCGTGCGCCGGACGAGTCCGTCCCGCTCCAACTGGCGCAGCGTCACGGTCAGCATCCGCTGGCTGATGCCGTCGATCCGGCGGCGCAGTTCGGAGAAGCGGAGTGTCTGGCGTTCCAGGTGGGCGATGGCCAGGAGTGACCACTTGTCGGCGACGCGGTCGAGGATCTGACGGACCTGACAGCCCTCGCGGGCGTCCCACTGGAGCACGTCGTAGTCGTGCTCGGTTCCCGTGCAGTGACTCGGTGACTTCAAAGTGCCTACTTCCATGCCTCCCCACCCTGCCGCAAGATTCGAGTGGTTACAAGAGAGAACCACTACGGGCTTTCTCCACGTACCACCCTGACGGGTTCTCACCCGTCCCCAGGGGAACTCCCAGCGTCTGCGGCGGCAGCGCGAACGGCCTCCCCTCTTTTCATTCCCTCGCGTGCAAGGAGAAATTCTGTGTCCACACTGCAATCCTCGAGCAGCGGCACGGACCGCATGAGCGGGCGCGCGTGGGGCGTGCTGTTCGTGCT
>NZ_JBIUZD010000030.1:8622-18931 GCF_044744885.1 Streptomyces sp. NPDC087215 | reverse complement strand
TGAACGCGCACCGCTCCGGCACCGTGAAGGGCCTGACCGCCGAGATCGGCGCGTCGGTCACCTCGGGCGCCTCGATCTGCGACATCAAGGACTGAGACGGGCGAGGCACTGCGCCCGGGAGAGGCCCGGGGCCGCGGGAAAGGCCCGGGGCCCGGACCTCTCCCGTGCGAGGTCCGGGCCGCGGGAGAGACGCGCGTGGTCACGTGGTCGAGGCAAGGGGGCCGCGGTCGAGGCGGGTGCGCCGGTGGCACTTCGGCCTCTGCCGGAGCGATCCGCTCCCGGGCTGCCCGAGCACGCACACACCCCGTCTTCCCCCCCATCCCGTCCCGCTCCCGGCCCATCCCATCCCGGCCCGGCCCGGCCCGGCCCGGCCCGGCCCGGCCGCGAAGAGTGGCGTCATCCGCCCGGAGACCGAGCCGGTCATGTGCTTCGGGATACCCGTGGTGCTCGTGGTGCTCGTGCCGACGGAGGACCGGGGCGGCTCGTTCAGCAGCGCGCCGACGCCGTCCGCGCGGGCCCCGGACGGACGTCAGTGACCGGGCCGGGGCGGGGCGGGGCGGGCCGGGGCGGGGCGGGCCGGGGCGGGGTGCTTCCGTTTCGTGCCGGCAGGGTCCGCCGCAGCGGGCCCTGCCGGCACGCCGTCCCACCCGGTCCGGCCGCACTCGCCGTGCGCGCCGTGCGCGGGCCTGCGGCCGGACCGGGCACCGCGGCGGCGCGCGGCGGCGCGGGGCGGAACGGGGCGGAACGGGGCTGCACTGGACGGAACGTGCGTCGCCGGGTCGGGCACCGGCGGCGCGGGGTTCACGACAGTTCGTCCTCGCCGAGTTCCAGGGTGTCCACCGCGTACGCCGCCGACACCAGGGTCATGTGGTGGTTCCAGCCGGGGAACGAGCGGCCCGTGAAGTCCGCCATCCCGTAGTCCTCGGTGACCGCCGTCAGCGCCTCGCCCGACGTGGCCCTGAGCCGCAGCAGTGCGAGGAAGTCGTTCGACGCGCCGTCCAGCATGTTCGTCAGCCACACCCGGCGGGGGCGGTCGCGCGCCGGGGACCACTCGGCGAGCAGCCGGAAGCGGCCCGTGCCGTAGCCCCGCAGATCGAGGCGGGCCGGGGAGGCGAGTGTCACCAGGGGTGCGCGTACCGGCGGTTTGAGCACGTTGGCCCGCAGCCGCTCGGTCTCTCCCAGCGACAGCAGGAAGTCCGCGCCCCGGTCCAGGAGTCCGGCGGCGGCCCGGCAGGTGTCCCCGGCGCCGCGCAGATCGAGGATCACGGGCGGTGTCCCGCCGCGCCGTGTCCGCGGGGCCTCGTCGAGGAGCTGGAAGGCGAGCTCCTCCAGGCAGTGGCGGCGCACCCCGTCGGGGACCCGGCCGCGTTGCCGGTGCTCCGCGTCCTCGCCCCAGGCCCGGTTGAGGTAGAGCCGCCAGTCGACGGGCAGGCTGCGGTCCCGTTCGGTGAGGAACAGGCCGAGCGAGACCTGGCAGTTGACGGAGCCGCCGGTGGGGGTGGGCCGCCGGTGGACGCCCACGATCCGTTCGCCGTACTTGGGGACGAGGGCGAGTTCGAGGACGGTGGCCCGCAGGTTCATCCGCTGGGCCGCGAGGCGGCCGAGGGCCCGGCGGGACGGCTGCCAGTCCCAGGGGCTGTGGTTGACGAACTGCTGGAAGGCCTGGAGGTCGGCGGCGCAGTTCGTCATCGCGCGGACCGTCTTGCGGCCGGGCGAGGTGAGCAGCGCGCGCAGGTAGGCGGTGGCACAGCGCCGCTGGTCGGAGCGGGGCAGGCTTCCGAACACCGTGTTCACGAACCAGGCCGGGACGGGGTCGTCGTGTCTGTGGCCGGTGTCGTCCGGTGCCGGGCGTTCCTCGGTGAGCCGCTGTGTCATCTCCGCCCCTCGTTCCTCGGCCTGTCGGGCTCCAGAGTGGCGAGTCGTTCTTGAATCCCGCGTGAGCGGTGTGTCCGGGCCCGGGACCTGGTGGAACGGCGCCCCGTGGGTGGGGGCTGCCGGTACGGTGCCTGATCATGCTGGCGATACAGTTCGACCGTTTCGGCGGTCCCGAGGTCCTCACTCCCGTCGATGTGCCCGTCCCGGTCCCCGGGCCCGGCGAGACCCTGGTCACCGTGGAGGCGGCCGGTGTCAACTTCGCCGACCTCCTGCAGGTGGACGGGTCCTACCTCTCCCCCGATCTGCTGCCCCATGTCCCCGGTGGTGAGGTCGTCGGCAGGACGGGGGACGGCCGCCGGGTCCTGGCCAAGGTCACCCGCGGGTACGCGGAGCGGGTGGTCGCCCGGGAGTCCGCTCTCGTCGTGATCCCCGAGGAGCTGGAGGCGGGCCGGGCCCTGGCCCTGCTGACCCAGGGGCTCACCGCCTGGCACCTGCTGCGGTCGGCGGCGCGGCTGCGGCCCGGCGAGAGCGTCGTCGTGCACTCGGCGGCGGGCGGGGTGGGCAGTCTCGCGGTGCAGCTGGCCCGGGAGTTCGGTGCGGGCAGGGTGCTGGCGGAGGCGTCCACGCCGCAGAAGGAGCGGCTGGCCCTGGACCTGGGTGCCGACGGGGTCGTCCGGTATCCGCTGACCCCGCGGGCGGATGTGATCCTGGACGCGGCGGGCGGGGAGCTGTTCGACCGGGCGCTGGGCTCGCTGGCGGACTTCGGGCGGCTGGTGACGTACGGGAACGCGTCCCGTGGTGTGTTCGCCCCGCTGGATCCGGCGAGGCTCAGCAGGCTGAACGCGGCCGTCGTGGGCTTCTGGCTGCGGCCCGCCCTGGCCCGGCCGGGGGGGTTGCGCGAGCCTTTGGAGGAGCTGATCGCGCTCACGCTCGGGGGGCGGCTGCGGCCGGTGACGGGTGTCGAGTATCCGCTCGCCGAGGCCCGCACGGCCCATAGTGATCTGCGGGAGCGGCGTACGACGGGCAAGGTCGTCCTGCGCCCTTGACGGCGGGAACCGGGACGGCCCCGGCCCCTGAGCCCACCCCTACACGGCCACCCGCCCGGCTGCCCGGCTGCCCGGCTGCCGGGCTGCCGGGCTGCCGGGCTGCCCGCAGGGTCGCCTGCCCGGCTGCCCGCTCCGGGAAAACAGACCGTCCGTGCGGAAAACTGACACTCTCTTCGCTTCTCCGTTGGCCCGGTGCCCCGCCCCGTCCGAAGCTGGGGCCACGAGACGGCGCGGGAGCAGGTGCCTCATGCCCTGACTGCCCTGCCCGTGCCGCCTCACCGTGACTGCTCCGGTGCCTTCGGGCACCGGCCGGAGCCGAAAGGCGGGAGGGCCAGAAGATGAGGGAAGGAACCCGTCCGCCGTCCGCCCGGTCCGTCCCCGGCCCGTCCGCGTCACCCGCCGCGGGGCCGCACGCGGCCCTCGCGGCCGGTCCGTACACCCCACCGCGCATCGCCCCGCGCCCGGCGCCCGGCGCAGGCCCGTACCCCTTGACCGGCTCCGGTCCGCGCCCGGTACCCGGCTCCGGTCCGGACACCGTGCCCGGTGGCGGCCCGGCCCCCGGCATCAGTTCCTACGCCGCGCTCGGTGACAGTTTCACCGAAGGTGTCGGGGACGAGACCCCCGGCGGCGACGTGGTCGGCTGGGCCGACCGGCTCGCCGCCCAGCTGGCCCGGCACTCCCCGGGCCCGGAGTTCCGGTACGCCAACCTCGCCGTGCGGGGCAAGATGCTCGACGCGATAGTCGAGGAGCAGGTGCCCCGGGTGCGGGAGTTCGCACCGGACCTGGTGAGCCTGTGCGCGGGCGGCAACGACATCCTGCATCCCGGCAGTTCCCCCGACGACATCGCCGTCCGGCTGGACGCGGCGGTCGCCGAGCTGGCGGGCGCGGCGGGCACGGTCCTGGTCTTCACGGGCTTCGACCCCCGTGACACTCCGGTCCTGCGCAGGCTGCGCGGGAAGATCGCGGTCTACACGGCCCATGTCCGTGCGATCGCAGACCGGCACGGCTGCGTGGTGGTCGACCTGTGGTCGCTGCGGATCATCCAGCATCCGCGGGCCTGGAGCGAGGACCGGCTGCATCTGTCGTCCGAGGGCCATGAGCAGGTCGCCCGGCGGGCCGCCGACGTCCTCGGTCTTCCCCGGCCGCCGGAGCCCGCCGCGGCCTGGGCGCCGGAGTGCCGCCCGTGGGGGGCCGGACAGCTCCAGGACCTGCGCTGGCTGCGTGCTCATCTCCTTCCGTGGGTGGCGCGTCGTCTGCGCGGGCAGTCGGCCGGGGACGGCATGAGCCCCAAACGCCCCGACCTCGCACCGCTGGCACGGGCGGCAGCTCCGCCACCGGCGGCGGCCCTCGTGCAGGCCGCGCCACCGGCACAGGCAGCGCCACCCGCACAGGCGCCACCGGCACAGGCACAGGCACAGGCACAGGCAGCGCCACCGGTACAGGCGCCTGCGCCGGGAAGGGCCACGGCCCCCTGAGCGCTGACGCCCGGTCCGCTGTCCTCGGGCCCCACTGACGTCCTGACCCACGGCCGCCGTTCGTGCGGAACGCCGCCGGAGAGTGTCGGGACCGCCGAGGCTGCCGGGCGAACCCGGTCTTCCCCCCACCGGTTTCGCCCGGCACCTTGCGCCCCCTGCCCGCACAGGCACTCACCGGATTTTTTCCCCCGCCTCCTCCGACCTGCTCGGAGCATGTTCCGGCTTCGAGTCGCTCCGGTCGCCGAGAGGACCACCTCATGCCCCCTGACCTGGGGACACCGTCCAGCGGCTCAAGAGGCCGCGGCGACAGCGGCCGGGACGACAGCGGCCGGGGCGGCGCACGCCCGGGGTCTCCTGTGGAGATCGCCCTGTGGTGCTCCCGGAGAGGATGGCCCGTGCATCCCCTCGCGCCCCGCCGCAAGACACCCGGGGCGAACTGCCGGGAGTGCCAGGCCCGTACCCACACGCCCCAGGACTGCCCCTGCATCCCGGCCGGACGCTGGTGCCACGGCTTCCACGCGGCCACGACCGACGCCGCCAGGATCCGGGCCTGGTGGGGGCAGCAGCCCGGCTCCGGCGTGGGCGTGGCCTGCGGCGGCGCCGGTCTCGTCGTCATCGACGTGGACGCCCACGACGCCCCGCGCCCGCAGCGGGAGCGGCTGCTGCCCGGCATCCCCATCCCCCCGGCGGTGTCCCTGGACGGGCTGCGCCACGGTTTCCACAGCCTCGCCCTGCTCGCCGCGCTACGCGGCCGGCCCGATCCGGCCGAGGACTGCTCCACCCTGCGCGTCCGCACCCCGTCAGGAGGTATGCACATCTGGTACGCGGCGGAGCCCGGGCAGGCGTGGCAGTGCTCGGCCGGATCGAGCCCGTCGCGGGCACTGGCCTGGCAGGTCGACGTACGCGCCCACGGCGGCTACATCATCGCCCCCGGCACCGTCACCGACGCCGGGCGGTACACGGCGGTCGGGGGTGTCCGCCGCCCCGCGCCGCTGCCCGGCTGGCTCGCCCTGGAGCTGGCCCGGACGGGACACCTGCCCGCACCGCCGCCCCAGCGCTCCGGGTCCCCCGTGCCGCGGCGGGCCCGCGCCGCGGTCATCGCCGCGGGCGGTGGCCGGGCCGTCGCGGGCCGGACCCTGGCCACCGTCCTGGCCGCGGTGTCCGCCTGCGCCTCCGTCCCCGAGGGGGCCGCCTTCAGCGACAGGCTCAACCGTGCCGCCTACACCGCGGGAGGGCTGGTGAGCGCCGGTCATCTGACCGACGCCGACGCCGAGTCCGCGCTGCTGGCCGCCGCGCTCCACGCCCGCCCCACCCAGCAGCGGCGGGCCCTGCGGATCATCCGCAGCGCGATGAGTGCCGGCCGCCGGCGTCCCCTGATGCCGGGAGACTTCTCGTGACCCGCGTACCCGAGTCCCACGACGGGCTGTTCGACCCGGCGGAGGTGGCCCGGCAGATCCTGCTCTCGGCCGCGCGGGCCGTACCGCCGCAGGCGCCTCCTCCCGCGGTGACGCCCCACGCGACCGAGGACGGCCTGCTCCCGGACAGTCTCAGCGACCGGGGCAGCGCGAAGCTGTTCGTGGCCCTGTACGGGCGGGACTTCCGGCACGTCCCGGGCATCGGCTGGTACCGCTGGTCGGGGTACCGCTGGGCCCTGGACGAGGACGACACCGTCGTCTGGGCCGCCGGGGAGATGGCCGAGTCCCTCGCCGAGAACGACCCGGCAGGCCGGCACAGCACGACGGACCTGCGCCGCCACAAGCGCCGGGCGCTCTCCACCTCCGGTATGAGGGCCATGCTGCTGCAGGCGAAGGCCGCACCCGGCATGGTGCTCAACGCCGCGCTCCTGGACGCCGACCCGTACGCCCTGTGCACCCCCAACGGGGTGGTGGACCTGGCGACCGGCCGGCTCTCGGTCCCCGACCCGGACGAGCACTTCCACTCGCGGGCCACGAGCGTGGCCCCCCGCGCGATGCGCACGCCCCGGTGGAACCGGTTCCTGAGCGACACCTTCGGCGAGGACGACGACGGCCACAAGCTGATCGGCTTCCTCCACGAACTGCTCGGCTACTCCATCACGGGCGACGTCGGCGCGCAGATCATGCCGTTCCTGTACGGGCAGGGGAAGAACGGCAAGAGCGTCCTGCTGGAGGTGATGGTCAAGCTCCTGGGGGACTACGCCGACGCCGCTCCCCCGGGCTTCTTGATGGCCCGCCCCTTCGAGGGGCATCCCACCGACCTGGCGGAGCTGCACGGCCGCCGCATCATCGTGTGTTCCGAGCTCAAGCCCGGTGACCGGTTCGACGAGGCCCGGGTGAAGCTGCTGACCGGCGGCGACCGGATCAAGGCCCGCCGGATGCGGCAGGACTTCTTCAGCTTCACCCCGACGCACAAGCTCTGGCTGCTCGGCAACCACCGTCCCGAGGTCGGGACCGGCGGGTACGCCTTCTGGCGCCGTATGACGCTGATCCCCTTCGAGCGGGTCGTGGCCACGGACCGGCAGATCGACAACCTCGCGGACGTCCTGGTGACCGAGGAGGGGCCGGGCATTATGCACTGGCTGGTCCGCGGGGCGGGCCGGTACCTGGAGGGCCCCCGCGATCTGACGGGCCCCGACCAGGTCCGGACGGCCACGACCGCGTACGCCGAGACCGAGGACCACACCGGGCGTTTCCTCGGCGAGTGCTGCACGCTGCACCCCGCGATGCGCGCCGAGCAGCGGCAGCTGTACAACAGCTACACGGGGTGGTGTCAGATGGAAGGGGCCAACCCCGTCTCCTCCCGCTCCTTCGCCGCCCGTGTACGCGAGACCATCGGTATCAGCACCCCCAGGCAGATGATCCTGTCGAATCAGCGGAAGTTCTACCCGGGCATCGGACTCGACACCGAAGGGGGCGGGAGAGTATGAGCGCGCTCATCGAACCCGAGCAGCTCAGCTCCGAGACGGAACTGGTGTGGCTGGAGGACATCGCTCCGCTCGACTACGTACGCCAGACCCTGGACCGGCTGGCGACCCGGCGGGGCAGACCCGCGTACCACCGGGCCGGCCGGATGGTCGGCTACGCGCTCCTGGGCCCGCAGGCCCGTTCCTCGCGGGCCTCGGGGACGTTCGTGCGCCGGGTGTTCTGGCTGCTCCCCCACGACCGGGACGGGCAGCCCGCGGGGCTGTACGCGTCCGGCGCGCCGTCCGAGGCGGTCGACCCCCGCACGGTGGCGCCGGGCGTCAAGGGATACAAGACCCAGCGTTCCGAGGGCGGTCCGGAGTCCGCCGCGATGCGCGAGCTGGGCATCACTCTGCCCGAGGCCTGAACACCGGCCCCGGGGACCGTGGTGCGATCTGAGCCGCCGCCGGGAGACACGGTTCACTGCCGGAAGGCGCGGGGCGCTGGCGGGAGGCGCGGGGTGCGGCGGAAGGCGCGGGGCGCTGGCGGAAAGCACGGGGCGCGGCGGGAGGCGCGGGGTGCGGCGGGAGGCGCGGGGTGCGGCGGGAGCCCGGCGGCCGGAAACGCGGCTCGGGCGGCCGAAGACGCTCCGGCCGCCGGGTCTCCGCGGGCCCCAACCGGCCCCAGCGACTGAGGACAACAGCGGTCCAGCGACTCCGGCAGGCTCCAGCCGCCGCCCGGTCGCTGCCCGGTCGCTTCTGGGTCGCTGGTACACAAGTGCAGGTCGGAGCAGCCGTGCCCGTTGTTTCAGCGACTGTAGCGACTCAGGATCCGGGTCTATGACGGCATTCCCGTGTGCCGTGTGCGTGTGTGCGTGTGTCATAGATGGGGTGTTGAGTCGCTTCGGTCGCTGTTCTGCAGGTCTTACGCCCTCTGGCCTGGGTTTTCTCCGCAGCGACTGACAGCGGCTCAGGAATCCGCGGTCGCTGTGCGCTCAGTGGCCGGGGTCGCGGTCGCTGTTCCCTCGGTCGCTGTCCCGAATCCGGTACGGGTACGGGTCCGGTACGGGCCCCGGGGTCGGGTCGGGGTACGGGCGAGGGGCGGGGGGGGGGGGGGGGGCCCCCCCCCCCCCCCCCCGGGGGCGGCCCCCCCCCCCCCCCGCGGGGGGGGAGCGCAAGGGGGTTGGCCCCCCCCCCGGCCCCCGCCGGCCCGCCGGGGGGGGGCCGGGGGCCCCGGGGGGGGGCCCCCCGCCGGGGGGGGGGGGGGGGGGGGGGGGGGGGGGGGGGGGGGGGGGGGGGGGGGGGGGGGGGGGGGGGGGGGGGGGGCCCCCCCCCCCCCGCCCCTCGTGGGTACTGCCCGGCTCCGCCGGTTCCGTGTCAGTCCTTCAGGTGGTTCCGCCCCGGCCGGGCCTCGGGAGTCCGGCCGGGGTCTCGCCGGGTCTCCGGGCGGTTGCCCGCTGCTCCGGTGTCTCCGGTGTTTCTGGTGTCTCGGGGTTTCTGGTGTCTCCCGGTGGTTCCCGGGGTTCCTAGAAGAACTCGGTGTCGGGGTCCAGTCCGACCAGGACCCTGCCGTAGGCCTCGAAGCCGCCGAGCGGGGCCATGAGCCCGTGCAGGGCGAGTCCCTGGATGTCCCGGTGGACCCGCTGGAAGGGCTGCGAGCGCTGGATCACCGAGGCGCCGCTCACCGAGTGGAGGATGTCGACGGCTTCCTTCGACAGCAGGACCGCGTAGGTGATCTGGCTGCGGATCTCGACCCGCTCCTCCAGGGACATCCGCTCGCCCGCGTCCGCGGCGCTCTGCATCCGCAGGGTCCAGCTGTCGGCCAGTGCCTTGGCGGCCGAGATCTTGTTCGCCGCCGCCGCCACCTGGAACTGGATGTACGGGTGCGTCCGCTGCTCCTCCCAGTGGGTGTAGGCGATGCCCTTGCCCGGCAGCCGGCCGAGGAACAGTTCGAGCCCCGCCCGTGCCATCCCGAGGTAGGCCGCGGCGGACAGTGCCATCACGTACGAGGTGAGGCCGTACTCCCGGCCGCTGCCCTCGGCGTGCGCCCGGCCGGCGACCGCGCCCTCCAGTACCTCGAAGCCGTCCACGACCCGGTGCGCCGGGACGAACAGGTCCTTCACGGACGAGGTGCAGCTGCCGGTACCGGCTGCCGAGGAGACGTCCCAGTCGTCCGTGAGGACCATGTCGGACGCCCGGACCACCGCGTAGACCTCCTCGTGCACGTCGTCCGTGCGCTCGACGAGGGCGGCGAGGATGTTCCAGTCGGCGCCGCGGATACCGGTGTTGAAGCGCCAGCTCCCGTTGAGGACGAAGCCGTCCTCGGTGCGGGTGGCCCTGCCGGTGGGGGTGAACCCGCCGGAGACCTTCAGCGACCCCCCGCTGGCCGCGTAGATCTCTTCCTGGGCCCGGTCGGGGTACTGCGAGATCATCCAGGCGCTGGAGATCCAGGCGTTGGCCACCCAGCCCGTCGATCCGCAGCCCCGGGCGATCTCGGCGACGAGCGCGAACTGGTCGGCGAGCGGCAGGTCCAGCCCGCCGAACCGCTGCGGCACCGCGGACCGGAAGACCCCGGCCTGGTCCAGCAGTTCGATGTTCTCCTGTGCGAGCCAGCCCCGTTCCTCGGTCGCGCGTCCGTTGTCACGGAGGGTCCGCACGCTCTCCCGCACCGCTTTCAGTACGGTGCCGGCGTCGATGTCGACCGTGGCCATCCTGCCTCCTCTGCCGCGAATTCATCCGGTTCCGCCGACTGTACTGCCGGTTCATTCAACCGTTTCCGGAATTCGCTCACACCTCGGTCATCGCCGGGACTTCGAATTCGATGAGCGTTCGGTTACCGATATCTGAAAATCTTGGAGCTTTTTCCGGCCGGGGCGGGGAACGGGCCGGGGCGGTGCCGGGGCGGGGCGGGGCGGGGAACGGGCCCGGGGGGGGGGGGGGGGGGCGGGCGGGCCGGGGGGGGCGGGGGGCCCCCCACCCCCCCCCCCCCCCCCCCCCCCGCCCCCCCCCCCCCCCCCCCCCCCCCCCCGCCGGGG
>NZ_JBIUZD010000030.1:0-8615 GCF_044744885.1 Streptomyces sp. NPDC087215 | reverse complement strand
TGTGGGGCGGGGGGGGGGGGGGGGGGGGGGGGGGGGGGGGGGGCGCCGGGGCCCGGGGGGGGGCGGGGGGGGGGCCCCCCCCGCGCCGGGAGTTCCACCCCTTCACCGGCCCCACACCGGTCCCGTGCCCGTCCCGCACCGGTCCCGCACCTGTCGTGCTGCCGTTGCGTGCCTGTCTCAAGTCAGCGGCGGCTCCCGTCGGTCCAGATGCGGCTGCTGAGGTCCGAGCCCCGGAGCACCTGCACTCTCCAGGGGTCGATGCGCAGGACGTGGTACTTGGGGTCGTCGGGGCCGCCGCGCCAGAAGTTGAGCGGGTTGTACCCGACGCCTGCCGGGCTTCCCTTGCGGTAGAGGTCCCAGGCGTACTGCCTGGTCTCCCGGTCCTCCGCCCAGGTGGAGACGCTGTCGATGAACACCGCGTTCTGCCGGGGGTTCCAGTAGGAGTAGGTGGTGTGCGGGTTGTTCGCCAGATGGGCCACCTTGACAGGTGTTTTGTAGGCGGCGAGCCAGCCCACCGGCTTTCCGTCGACCACTTCCCAGACGGGGAGGAGCACACGGGCCCTCGGGCGGGATTTGCTGTCCACGGTGATCATCGTGCAGTAGACGATGTCCTGGATGTAGGAGTTGAATTTGTCTTCGATTTCCGAGAAGGATTCCACGGTGGTAGCCATATCTGTTCCTCTCGGCGTCCTGTTGTTGTCGGCGAGGTCTTGGAAAGCCCTTCTGTCATGAGGATGCGGTACGGACGCCGGTCAGGGAAGAAGGCACTTTGAAGTCACCTGCTTCCCTTACGGTCACCGTCGGGAGCGGGCCGGAACTGGTCGATGAGAGCGGCGTAGCTGTCGCCGCCCCGGCCGTTCGCGAGTGCCTCGGCGACCATGCCGCGAAACAGCCGGGGCAGTGAGACGTCGACGCCCGCGGTCTCGCTCTCCTGCACCAGGTGGTCCATGGCGGCGGCGTGGGTGTCGAGGCTGGCGTCCTTGGCGACGGGGGCGCCGGCGTCGATCTGTTCGGCGTACGCCGTGACGAACTCGGTGAGGGAGGAGATCCACTGGTTGGCGAGGACGGCGAAGTCCGAGGCGGGCACGCGTGCCGTGCCCACCAGGGCGGCGCCGTGCAGGAAGCTGTTCAGGACGCCCCACATGACGGTGAGCAGGGCGACGTCGTGGAGGGCCGCCAGGCCGGGGTCCGAGCCGATGTGCACGCAGGTTCCCAGGTCGCGCAGGACCGGCAGGTGCTGTTCGAAGACCTTCTCGTCCCCGCTGTGCAGGAGTACCGCGTCGGGTCCGCCCATGGACTGCGGGACGGCCATGACGGCGCCGTCCAGGTAGGCGGCGCCCTGTTCGGCGGCCCAGGCGGCGAGTTCGCGGGCCTGGCCGGAGGTGCTGGAGGTCAGGTTGACGACGGTGCGCCCGTCCAGTGCCCTGCCCAGCGGGCCGAGTACGGAGCGGACCGCCTCGTGGTCGGTGAGGCACACGATCACCAGGCCCCCGGTCGCCGCGACGGCCGCGGCGGCGGTCGGGGCGGGCACGGCGCCCTGGGTGATGAGGTCCCCGGCGCGTCCGGGTGTCCTGTTCCATACGGTCAGGGAGCGGCCGGCCCGCAGGTGCGCGGCGGCGATCGCCCGCCCCATCAGACCGAGACCCAGAATTGCCACGTCCGCTTCCCCGGTGCTGCCGGCGGTTTCGTCCCGGTTGTCGACCATGGGTTTCACCTTCTCTTTTTCGTGGCCTGTTCCCCCTCGGGGGAAAATATTCCTGTCACGCGCTGCTCAAGACTCTTTCAAGGGGCTGGTGAGAGAGTGGGGGAAAATCTGCGGGAAGTGCACCACAGGCCTTCCGGCGCGTCAAGGATTGCCAACCTGATTCGGCCCGCGGGTATTTCCGTATGCACGTCAGACCTTGGAGCGGGGGGCAATGAGGTTCAGATTGCTAGGGCCGTTGGAAGCGATATCGGCGGACGGTCCCGTTGCCCTGGGGGGGACGAAGCAGCGGGCGACGCTCGGGTATCTCCTGCTGAATGCCAACCGTGTGGTGGCCACGAGCGAGCTGGTGGAGGCGCTCTGGGAATCGGAGGACGTCCCTGCCACGGCCCGGAAGATCCTGCACAACGCGATATGGGGCCTGCGGACGATTCTGTCCGAAAACATGGGCTCCGGATCGCCCGGTGCGCCCGAACTCCTCACCAAGGCCCCCGGCTACATGCTGCGTGTCGACCCCGACGACGTGGACCTGCTGGTCTTCCGCCGGTGGGTGACGGCGGGCAGGGCCGAACTCGCGGCGGGCGCGGCGCGGGACGCCTCCCGGTGGCTGAGGCAGGGCCTGGACCTGTGGGGAGGCCCGCTGCTGGCCGACCTCGCCGAGTCGGGCATCGCCTGGCCGGAGCTCGACGCGGCCCGCCGGGACCGGCTCGATGTCCTGGAGGACCTCTTCGAGGCCGAACTGGAGTGCGGGCACCATCATTCCATCCTCGGTGAGCTGACGATGATGGCCGAGGCGGAGCCCTGGCGGGAGAGGGCCCGCGGGCAGCTCATGCTCGCGCTCTACCGCTGCGGGCGGCAGGCCGACGCCCTCAACGTCTACGAACGGGTGCGGTCCTCCCTGGTGGAGAACCTCGGGCTGGAACCGGGCCACGGCCTGCGGACGCTCCAGCACGCCATACTGACCCACGATCCCGCCCTGTCCGCGGACGGGGCCCGCCTCCCGCGCGAGAGCGCGGGCCCGCCCGGCCCGCGGGGGGCGGCGGGCGGACAGCCCGCGCTCTTTGCGCCCGTGATCCCCCCTCAGGGCGGCACGGGCGAGCGGATCCCGGTGAGCGCGCTGCTCGTCGGGCTGCGTCTGGGCAGTCTCGACGAGGTGTCCCCGGGCGAGATAGAGACCGCCCTGCACACCGTCGAGGACGTCATCACCCGGTTCGGCGGCACCGTCGTCGCCGCGATCGGGTCGCTCACGCTGGCCCTGTTCGGTGTCGACCGGCCCGGCGAGGACGATCCCGAACGGGCCGTCCGCGCCGCCCTCGCGCTGCGCGAGAGGTTCTCGGCCGGTATGCAGAACGCGCTCAGGGCGGCGGTGACCACCGGCCGGGCCCTGGTCCGGCTGAGTCCCGGTGCCGACGCGGCCCGCCCCTCGGCCGTGGGAACCCTGCTGGACGACGGCCGGACGATGCTGGGGCGGGTACCGGACGGCGAGGTGTGGATGAGCGGCGCGGCACGGCTGGCGACCACCGGGTCCGTCGCGGCGAAATCAGCCGACGACTGCTCCGACGCCTGGCAGGTGCTCGGACTCCTGGGCGAGCAGAGCGCGTTCCGTACCGACCGCGAACACGAACTCGGGGTGCTCAACGGACTGCTGGACTGGGCCCGGCACAGCTCGGTCCCCCACCTGGTGACCGTCCTGGGAGCACCCGGCGTGGGCAAGTCCCACCTGCTGGCGGAGTTCGAGCGCAGCATCGCCGTCCAGTCCCCGGCGCCGGTACGGGTCCTGACCGCACGGGCCGGTAAGAGCCAGCCGCCGCTGGCGGTGGCCGGGGTGATCCTCTCCCGCTACTGCGGTGTCCTGCCCCAGGACGCACGCGAAGTCGCCCGCGCCAAACTCGCCGCCGCCGTCTGGCGGCTGCCCATGACCAAGGCACACCGCGCCCAGACCTACCGCAGCCTGCTGCCGCTGCTGCCCTTGGGCGTCTGCCCGGTGGACCCCGCCGCCCGGGAAGAGATACTGCACGTGTGGGGAGAACTGCTGAGCGCGGCGGCGGCACTCGAACCGGTCGTCGTCGTCGTCGACGACGCCCACCGGGCCGCCGACGCCGTACTGGACCGGCTGGAGTCCCTGTCCGACGGCGCCGGAACGGCCCCGCTGCTCACCATCGCCACGGCCAGGCCCGAACTCCTCGAACGCCGCCCCGGCTGGGGCGGCGGAAAACACCGGGCATCGACCCTGACACTGCTGGCACCCCGCACCACCCACCCGGACCCAGCCCCGCCGGACCACCCCCGGGCACTGCCGCACGGACGGCGGATCACGGTGTGAACGCACCACCGTGAACGGCGAGCAGTGTGCGTGGTGCGTGGTGCGTGGTGTGAGCGGACGACGGGGCGCGGTGAGCGCGGTGCGCGGACAGCGGACGGCGGACTGCGGTCCGCAGACCGCGGTGTGAACGGACCACCGTGAACGGCGAGCAGTGTGCGTGGTGCACGTGGTGCGAGCGGACGGCGGACTGCGGACTGCGGTGAGCGCGGACCACGGTGAGTGCGGTGCGCAGGGCGCGGTGCGAGCGGACGGCGGACCGCGGTTCACTCGGACGGCGAACCGCGGTGGGCGGTGTGCGCGGACGGCGGACCACGGTGCTCGTGGCGTGCTCGGACACGGCGTGGAGGGTGAGCGGTACGCGGTACGCATGGTGTGCGCGGACGGCGGACCGTGGTGTGGGCGGATCGTGGTGCGCGGTGCACGCGGACGGCGAACCGCAGTGGACGGTGCGCACGGACGACGGTGCGGGATACGCGGCACGGACGACGGTGCGGGATACGCGGCACGGACGACGGTGCGGGATACGCGGCACGGACGACGGTGCGGGATACGCGGCACGGACGACGGTGCGGGGTGCGCGGCGCGGGGTGCGGACGGCGGTGCGGATGGCGGTGCGGGGTGCGGACCGCGGTACGGATGGCGGTGCGGGGTGCGGGGTGCGGGGTGTGGGGTGTGGGGTGTGTGAGGGGGCCCCGCCGGTGCGATCCCGGCGGGGCCCCGTCTGGGTCGTACCGGGGGCTCAGACGTTCCAGACCCCGCGCGCGGCGGCGTCCTTGACGAAACCGGAGAAGTCCCGGGGCTCACGGCCCAGCACGCGCCGGACGGTGTCGGTGGGGGTGGAGTTCTTGTTGTCGCGGATCTGGGCGACCAGATCGGCGACGAAGAGCGCGTAGTCGGCGGGCACGTCGTAGCCGACCAGCTCGTCCACGTAGGCCTGGTGGTCGACGGGGACGTAGCGGATGTCCCGGCCGGTGGCCTGGGCGATCTCCCTGACGGCCTCGTCCAGGGTGAGGGCGCGGGCGCCGCTCAGTTCGTAGGTCTGCCCGGCGTGGCCGTCCTCCAGGAGCGCCTCGACCGCGACGGCGGCGACGTCCTCGGTGTCGACGAACGGCTCGCGGCCCGACCCGGCGGGGAGCGCCACCTCACCGGCGATGACACCGTCGAGCAGGACGCCCTCGTCGAAGTTCTGGAAGAACCAGTTGGGCCGCAGCACGGTCCACTCCGCGCCGGACTCCTGGACGGCGCGTTCCCCGGCTATCAGCGACTTGCCGCCCACCAGATCGGTCACCCGGGCCTGGAGCAGCACCAGCCGGCGTACCCCGCCCGCGACCGCGAGGCCGGACAGTTCACGCAGCGCGGCCTCGGCGTCCCAGGCCCCGGGCTTGTCCTGCGCGTCCACGAAATAGGCGACGTCCACACCGGCGAGCGCGGGCTCCCAGGTGTTCGTGTCGTCCCAGTCGAAGCGGACGTCCCCGGAACGGCTGGCCGCACGGACGGTGACCCCGCGCTCCTTGAGCCGGTTCACGACGCGGCGGCCGGTCTTTCCCGTACCGCCGAGAACGAGGACGGTGGTGTCGGTCATGGCAATGAGCCTTCCTGCAAAAGGGAGAAGAGACAGAGGTGGGGAGAGCGGGGGGGTGAGAGGGAGGCACGGGCCGGGCCGCCCGTGGGGAAGGGCGGGTACGGGTCCGGGCCGCCCGTGGGGAAGAGCGGGTACGGGTCCGGGCCGCTCGTGGGGAAGAGCGGGTACGGGTCCGGGCCACCCGTGGGGAAGAGAGGCACGGGTCCGGGCCACCAGGAGGGGAAGTACGGGCCGGGCCTCCCCTCCTGGTGGGTGGGAGGTACGAGTCCCGGGCCACCCGTGGGGAAGGGGGAGGTACGAGTCCTGGGCCGCCCGTGGTGAAAGGGGGGACGGGCCGGGCCTCCTGTGGGGGGGAGGTACGGGTCCGGGCCGCCCGTGGTGAAAGGGGGGGACGGGCCGGGTCTCCTGTGGGGGGAGGTACGGGTCCGGGCCGCCCGTGGGGTGCGGGCGGCCCGGTGGAGGGGGGTGCGTGTCCCGGTGGAGAAGGTGTGCGTCCCACCGGTGAAGTGGGTGTGTGTCCCGGTGGAGGGGGTGTCCTGGTGGAGGGGGTGTGTCCGGTCAGCCGGGACGGCGGATCACAGGAACGGGGTGTCGGGGGCGAGCCCGAGGATGGCCCGGCCGTGGACTTCCTGGTTGGTGTTGTAGGCGAACAGCGCGTGCAGCGCCAGGCCGCGGATGTCCCGGTGGAAACGCTGGAACGGCACGTCACGCATGATCACCGAGGCGCCGCTGGCCTCGAACAGCTCGTCGACGGCCTCCTTCGCGAGCTGGATCGCGAAGGAGGCGGTGCCACGGGCGGCGGCCCGCTCCTCCACCGACTGGCTCGTCCCGGCGTCGGCGTGCTCCTGGAGACGGCGCAGCCAGTTCTCCTGGAGGGCCTCGGCCGCGGCGATCTTGTTGGCGGCGACGGCGACCTGGATCTGGGTGAGCGGGGACTGGCTCTGGTCGGTCCAGGACGTGTAGGTGATCCCGCGCCCCGGCAGCCGGTCGAGGAAGAGCTGGTAGGCGCCCTTGGCGATCCCGATGTACGCGGAGGCGCCCTGGGCCATGAAGAAGGGGACGAAGGCGTAGTTACGGCCGGTGGCACCGGTGTTGGACCGGTTGCCGGTGGTACCGCCGAGGACCTCGATGAGGCTGACCACACGGTGGGCGGGGACCCTCACGTTCTCGGCGGTGGCCGTGGAACTGCCCGTGCCCGCACCGTAGGCGGCGTGCCAGTCGTCGGCGATGGCCAGCTCGCTGAACGGGACGAGCGCGGCGAAGGGTGCCGGGGTCCCGTCCGGGCCGGTGATCAGGGCGGACAGCAGAGCCCAGTTCGCGCCGCGCGCGCCGGACAGCCACTTCCAGGAACCGCTGAGGGAGTACGAGCCGTCCTCGTCGGCCGTCAGCGTGCCCGAGGGGGTGAAACCGGTGGAGACACGGACCGCGCCACCGGCGTACACCTCTTCCTGTGCCTTGTCCGGGAACAGGCTGGGGACCCAGGCACTGGACACCCAGATCATCGAGACCCAGCCGGTGGCCGTGTCCGCGCTGGCTATCTCGCTCAGGATCCTGACCTGGTCCGCGATCGGGGCATCGAGGCCACCGAAACGGCGCGGGACCGACAGCCGGTACACACCGGCCTTGTCGAGCAGCTCGATGTTCTCCTCCGGGATCCAGCGACGGTCCTCGGCCTCGGGACCGCTCTTGCGAAGCGTCTCGACGACGGCTGTCACCTCGTCCAGCACCGTCGTGACGGCACTGTCGGTCGTGGTCATCCTGTCTCCTCAGAAAATTTTTGCCACAGCAACTTTACGGCGCGCTGTTCCCCGCGCCGACGGGCATTTCCATTGTCTCCGGAGCACGGTCACGTACAGGTAATCCGGCGCTCTCGGAGAACTCTCCGGGCAACCGGACACCAGAAAACGACGACGGCCGGGCAGCAGGAAACAGAGACGGACCGACGCCGGGAAACGGAGGCGGACCGACGCCGGGAAAAACGGCGGCCCGTCAGCGGGAAACGACAGCGGCCGGACGACGGGAAAGGATGACGGCCCGGCTCCGGGAAACGACAGCAGCCGGACGGCGGGGAAAGGACGGCGGCCGGACGGCGGGAACGACGGCGGCCGGACGGCGGGAAAGGACGGCGGCCTGGCTCCGGGAAACGACAGCGGCCGGACGGCGGGAACGACGGCGGCCGGACGGCGGGAACGACGGCGGCCCGTCAGCGGAGAAACAGTGGAAGCCGGACACCGGAAAGACAGCGGCCCGTCAGCGGGAAACAGAAGCGCCCAGCCGCCGGGAAAGACGACGGCGAGGATCCACACGCCGCCCGGATTCCTTGCGCCAAGCCAGGATCCCCGTGACGCCCGGGGGTTCCTGTACCGGACGGGTTTCCTGTACCGGACGGGTTTCCTGTACCGGACGGGTTTCCTGTACCGGGCAGGTTTCCGGCCGAGCCGGATCCCAGCCGGAATTCCTGCACTGGCAGGTCTCTTGCGACAGCCAGGCTCCCCGTGACACCCGGGATTCCCGTGGCAGTCCGGGGTTCCCGCGCCGCCCGGATTCCTTGCGCCGCGCCAGGGTCCGGCCGGGATTCCCGCGCCGGGCCTTGGTTCCGGCCGGGATTCCCGCGCCGGCGGGTCTCTTGCGACGCCCAGGTTCCCCGTGACACCCATGACACCCGGGATGCCCGGGATGCCCGGGTTTCCTGTGGCAGTTCAGGTTTCCCGCGCTGCCCGGGGTCGTTGTGCCGGGCCGGGGTCCTTGCGCCGGGCCGGGAAAGGGTGTTGCCCTGGCCGACCGGGGTACGGAAGGCCAGGGCAACACCGTTCACGCGTGACGCTCTCGCGGGCGCGAGGACTATCTCGCTGCTTCGATGCGTTCGGGGGTGTCGGGGATGTGTGCGGCCGGGGTTTCGGTGCTGGTGGTTGTGGTCTTGCCGCGGAGGCCGAAGGCGCTGATGAACGCGGCGACGAGGGCGGCGATCAGGGGGACGACGAGGGCGGCCTGGTAGCCGTCGAGGAGGG
>NZ_JBIUZD010000029.1:0-34629 GCF_044744885.1 Streptomyces sp. NPDC087215 | reverse complement strand
CCCGTGAACGTCTCCACCCACAACGACTCAGCCTTCAACACCCCACGCATACAAGGGAAATGCCCGCACCGCAGCCTTCTGCAACACGCTTTAGGAGGCGTCCCCGCCCGGGGTGAGCGGCCGGGTGAAGTGGAAGGCCGCGATGTCGAACCGCTCGCGCAGGTAGAAGCGATGGGCTCCGGTGCGGTGGGTGCCGGAGTCGAGGGAGAGTTCACGGCAGCCCGCGGCGCGCGCGTGGCCCTCCAGATGCGCGACGAGGGCGTGGCCGACGCCGGTGGAGCGGTCGGCGGCGGCGGTCACGAGGTCGTCGACGTACAGCTTGCGCGGGGAGCTGGTGCTGTGGACGATCCGCCAGCCGGCCGCGCCGACGCAACGGCCGTCGTCCGTGTAGGCGGCGCTGAAGCGCAGACCCTGGGGATGCCCCGCCGCGTACACCTCACGGAACAGCTCGGGGGTGAGGTGGGGCCGGAGTTCGGTGAGGACCGGAAGGAGGTCGCTCTCCAGCAGGGGGTCACCGGGCTCAAGGTCGATGATCTTCATGGCCGGACGGTACCTCAGGGTTTTGTCAGGGTTGACGGCCTGGGCACGGGCCTGGATATTTACCTGTGTTACGCAGTCAATGTGTCACACAATAAATTCTCGCTCCAGCTCCGACCACTCACTCACCCACAAGGAATCCCATGACCGTCCTCGTCACCGGCAGCCGTGGCCGTGTCGCCTCCGCCCTGCTCGAACTGCTCGGCACCGCGGGGATCGAGGCCAGAGCCGCTTCCAGGAACCCCGGCGAGCTCTCGCCGCCGCCCGGGGTCGGCACCGCGCGGTGCGACCTCGCCGATCCGGCCACCTTCGACGCGGCGCTGGACGGCGTCGACTCGGTCTTCCTGTACGCCGAGCCGCGCCACGCCGAGACGTTCGCGGACCGGGCCCGCGCGGCGGGCGTCGGGCATGTCGTCCTTCTCTCCTCCAGCTCGGTCCTCGCCCCGGACGCCGAGCGGAACGCCGTCGCCGCCTCCCATCTGACCGCCGAGCGCGCCCTCTCCGCGGCAGCGGCGACCGGGGCCTTCGAGACCACCCGCCTCCGGCCGGGCGCCTTCGCCACGAACGCCCTCCAGTGGGCCCGCCCGCTGCGGGCCGGAAGCGGACCCGCGCTGCCCGTCCCGCACGCGTACGGGGACCCGATCCACGAGCGGGACCTCGCCGAGGCCGCCTTCGCCGTACTCACCGAGCCCCGGCTGCGCGGCACCGCCCACCATCTGACCGGCCCCGAGTCGCTGACCTTCGTCGAACAACTCGCGGCCCTCGCCGGGGTGACGGGACGCCCGGCCCCGCACATCGTGGTCACCGCCGAGCAGTGGAAAGAGTCCGTAGCCGCCTTCATGCCGGAGGTCTTCGCCGATGCCCTGCTGTCCCACTGGTCCGCCCACGACGGACGGCCGACGCCCCTGACCCGCACGGTCGAGGAACTGACGGGTCACCCGGCCCGCACCTTCGCCGAATGGGCCGCCGACCACAGGGAGGCGTTCCCCGCCTGAGCGGCCCGGCGCGGCCCGGCCACCCGGCGAGGAATTGCCTGGCCGCCCCTCCGGACCGATGCCATCCTGTCCCCGTGAACGGACCGAAGATCCAGATCAGTTTCGCCCCCGGCCTCGGAGTCTTCGTCGCGGCGGAGCGCCGCACGGGCCCGACGGCCGTGACCACCGACGGCGCCTCCTCGCTCGGGCACGTCGTGGAATCCCTCGGCGTGCCGCGCACCGAGACGGGACGGCTCGTCGTCGACGGGCGGCCCGTCGACGCCTCGCACGTCCCGGCGGCGGGCGAGACGGTCGAGGTGGAGGGTGTCGCCCGCCCGCAGCCGGTGCCGGGCGCGCCGCTCCGGTTCCTGCTCGACGTGCACCTCGGCACCCTGGCCAGGCGGCTGCGCCTGCTCGGTGTGGACGCGGCCTACGAGAGCGAGGACATCGGCGATCCCGCGCTCGCCGCGCTCTCGGCCCGGGAGCGACGCGTGATGCTCTCCCGGGACCGGGGCCTGCTGCGCCGCCGCGAGCTGTGGGCGGGCGCCTATGTCTACAGCGACCAGCCGGACGAGCAGCTCCGGGACGTCCTGGAGCGCTTCGCGCCCCCGCTCGCACCCTGGACCCGCTGTACGGCGTGCAACGGAAGGCTGAGCGACGCCGACAAGGAGGCGGTGCGCGAGCGGCTGGAGCACGGCACGGAGAAGACCTACGACGTGTTCGCCGAGTGCGTGGAGTGCGGCCGGGTCTACTGGCGCGGGGCGCACCACTCCCGCCTGGAGGAGATCGTGGCCGACGCGGTACGGGAGTTCGGCACCGCGACAACGGCCTGAGGCACCGGCGGGCGGCCCTCGCCGGGAGTGCCCAGGGGCGTGCCCGGCGGTCCGGGCACGGGTCCGGGTCCGGCCGGTGGCCAGTGGCCGGTGGGTCAGTGGCCGGTGGGTCAGTCGAGGCCGCCGCGCAGGCGCTCGATCTGGGCGGCGCTGACCTCGACGGTCCGCCGCATATGGGCGATGAGCAGGGCGAGTTCGGCGTCGCTGTAGGCCTCGAACATGGTGCCCCAGGTGTCGTTGAGCTTGCGCCACAGGTCCCCGAGTTCCGCGACCCGCTCGGGCGTGAGCGTGACCAGGACCCGACGCCGGTCCTCGGTGTCGCGTTCGCGCGTCGCGTAGCCGGACCGTTCGAGGCGGTCGACCAGCCGGGTGGCCGAGCCCGTGGTGAGTCCGGTCAGCTCGGCGACCCGGCCGGTGGTCACCGGCCCCTCCTCCAGGCTGAGCAGGTTCAGGCACTGCACGTCGGTCGGGTGGAGCCCCAGGTGGTCGGCGACGGCCTGGTTGAACAGGGCGTAGGCGGCCATGTAGCGACGGGCCTCCCCGAACAGCTCGTCCTTCAGGGCGGCGCGCCGGCCGGAACTCTTCTGCGGCATGTGAAGAGTGTACGAACCGGGCACCCGGCCCCCGGGGCGGGCGGGGCGCTCAGGGGGCCTCGGCGGTCAGATAGCGCTGCACGGTCGGGCCGAGCCAGGCCACGATCTCCTCGGGGGTCATCTCGACGGCGGGCGGCAGCCGCAGTACGTAACGGGTGAGCGCCATGCCGAGGATCTGCGAGGCCACCAGTGCCGCGCGCCGCGGGGCATCCGCGGGATCGGGGCAGACGCCCCGGGTGACCGGCCCGAGCTGCTGCGCGAAGACCTCCTGCATCCGCTCGGCCCCCGCCGCGTTCGTGACGCCGACCCGGAGCATCGCGGTGAGGACCTCGTCCCGCTCCCAGCGCTCCAGGAAGTGGGTGACGAGGACGGCCCCGATGTGCCGCGCGGGAAGGGCTCCCAGCTCGGGCAGGCTGATCTCGATCTCCGACGCGGCGGCGAACAGGCCCTCCTTGTTGCCGTAGTAGCGCATGACCATCGACGGGTCGATCCCGGCGTCACGGGCGATGGCCCGGATGGTGGCGCGGTCGTATCCGTCGGAGGCGAAGCGCTCCCGGGCGGCCTCCAGGATGGCGGCCCTGGTGGCGTCGGAGCGTCGGGCGGTCTTCATACCAACAACTGTAGGCCAACAAGCGTTGACATTCCATCCACCCCGGCCCTACAGTTGCCAACAAGCGTTGACCAACAGATGTTGACCAAATGGTCGTGGACACCCTGGAGGCAGCCATGAGCACCATGGAGCGGACGGACGCACAGGTACTCGTCGTCGGCGCGGGCCCCACCGGCCTGCTGCTCGCCGGTGACCTCGCCGCCGCGGGCATCGAGGTCACCCTCGTCGAGCGCCGCCCGCACGACCTCGGCAACCTGACCCGCGCCTTCGGCGTCCACGCCAGAACGATGGAGCAGCTGGACGCCCGGGGCCTCGCCGACGAGCTCCTCGCCACCGGCACGACCCTCGACCGCGCACGGCTCTTCGGCGCGCTCGACATCGACATCACCCGGTTGCCCAGCCGTTTCAACCATCTGCTCGTCACCCCGCAGTACGAGGTGGAGAAGCTCCTGGAGCGGCGGGCCGTGGAGGCGGGCGTCACCTTCCGCTACGACACGGAACTGCGCGGACTGCACCAGGACGCCGACTCCGTCACCGCCGATCTCACCGGCCCCGACGGCGCCCGCCTCACCCTCCGGGCCCGCCATCTGGTCGGCGCGGACGGCGCCCGCAGCGCGGTCCGCAACGCCCTGGGGCTGCCCTTCCCCGGCGGCTCCGTGATCCGCTCCCTCGTCCTCGCCGATGTGCGCCTCGCGGAGGAGCCCGAGGAGTCCTTCACCGTCAAGGGCTCCGGCGACACCTTCGCCTTCCTCATCCCGTTCGGCGACGGCTGGTACCGGGTGATGGGCTGGAGCCGCACCCATCAGGTGGCCGAGGGCGCACCGGTCGACCTCGAAGAGGTCCGCACGCTCGCCCGCCGCGCCCTCGGCACCGACCACGGCATGTACGACCCGCGCTGGGTCTCCCGCTTCCACAGCGACGAGCGCCAGGTCCCGTCCTACCGGGTGGGCCGGGTCTTCCTCGCCGGGGACGCGGCCCATGTGCACTCCCCCGCCGGGGGCCAGGGCATGAACACCGGACTCCAGGACGCCGCCAACCTCTCCTGGAAGCTCGCCGCCGTCCTGCGCGGTGACGCGCCCGACCCCGAGGCCCTCCTCGACAGCTACCACGCGGAGCGCCACCCGGTCGGCGCGACGGTGCTGCGCAGCAGCGGCGCCCTCGTCCGGATCGCGATGGCCCACACCCCGCTCACCCGTGGTGCCCGCACCCTCGGCATCCACGTCGTGAACAAGGTGCGGCCCGTCTCCTCCCGGGCCATGGGCATGATCAGCGGAATCGCCATCGCCTACCGGCCCCCGGCGGGCACCACCCGGCCCGTGGGCCGCCGTGCCCCTGACGTCCGGCTGCGCGAGGGGCGGCTCTACGAGCTGCTGCGCGCGGGCGAGTTCGTCCTGATCGCCCCGGAGGGGGCGAGCCCCGCGCTGCCGCCGGGCACCCCCGTGTCTCCCGAGCGGCTCGTCCGGGCCACCTGGCGGGACCCGGGAAAGCGGGACGCGGTCCTGGTCCGCCCCGACGGCTATGTGGGATGGACCGGCCGTTGAGCCCCCGGCCCGGCCGGGGGAGCCCGGAAGGCGGCGCCCGGCCCTTCGGCGGGCCTTGGGATCAGAAGACGTACGGGTCCCCGGTGGCGAGCACCAGGACGTGGTGCCGGTCGTTGCCCGGGTTCCGGTCGGCCACCCCGTCCCGCCAGGCCGTGGAGACGTCCACGGTCAGCTCGTCGGGGAGACCGGTGGTCCGCAGGTCGAGGGCCAGTTCACCGACGCCCCGGACGGCGGGCAGCTCGCCGGTCCGGCAGGACACCACGCGGTCGCTGCTCCACAGACAGGCGGGCGGCAGCTCCTGACCACCCGACATCGGTTCGGAGAAGGCGAGCCGGACGGTGGCCTGGGCGAGATCGGAGGGCCCCAGGTTCTCGCTGACCAGCCAGACGCCCACCCTCCCGTCCCAGAGGGAGACATGACCGTGATGGGAGAGATCGGCCTCCGGCCCGGCCACCGGCCCCCGGGCCACGGCAACCGCACCCGCACCCGCACCCGCACCCGCACCCGCACCCGTCACGACGACGGCCGCGAGAACGACCCCGAGCAGACCTTTCCTCAATCCACGCATAGGCCCAAAATACTCATTAACCATCCGATATTCTGACAACTCATCAGCCTGCGTGTCCCATGGCACGCTGCCTTCATGCTGACCCTTCGCTCCCTCGCGCTCTTCGCCGTCGCCGCCCTCTTCGAGATCGGAGGCGCCTGGCTCGTCTGGCAGGGCGTGCGCGAGCACCGGGGCTGGGTCTGGATCGGCGCCGGAGTCATCGCCCTGGGCGCCTACGGCTTCGTCGCCACCCTCCAGCCGGACGCCGAGTTCGGCCGGGTCCTCGCGGCCTACGGAGGTGTGTTCGTAGCCGGGTCCATCCTCTGGGGCATGGCCGCGGACGGCTACCGGCCCGACCGCTGGGACGTCATCGGCGCCCTCGTCTGCCTCGCCGGGATGGCCGTGATCATGTACGCCCCCCGAGGCCGCTGACAGGCCCCCGACCTATCCTGGCCGGGCGATCGACGAAATCGACCACCTGCGCGAGGAGCACCACGTCATGACTGCCCCCGGTACCCCCATCGCCGTCGTCACCGGAGCGAGCGGCGGCATCGGCGCCGCCACGGCCAGGCAGCTGGCGGCAGCCGGGTACCGCGTGGTCCTCACCGCCCGGCGCGGAGACCGCATCGAGTCCCTCGCCGCCGAGCTCAACGAGGCCGGCCACCAGGCCGCCGCCTATGTCCTGGACGTCACCGACCGCGCCGCCGTCGACGAGTTCGCCACGGCGTTCCGCAGCCTCGCCGTCCTCGTCAACAACGCGGGCGGTGCGCTCGGCGCCGACCCCGTCGCCACCGGCGACCCCGACGACTGGCGCCGGATGTACGAGGTCAACGTCATCGGCACCCTCCATGTGACCCAGGCCCTGCTCCCGGCCCTCACCGCGAGCGGCGACGGCACGGTCGTCGTCCTCTCCTCCACCGCGGGCCACGCCACCTACGAGGGCGGCGCGGGCTACGTCGCCGCCAAGAACGGCGCCCGCGTCCTCGCCGAGACCCTCCGTCTGGAGATCGTCGGCACCCCGGTCCGCGTCATCGAGATCGCCCCCGGCATGGTCAAGACCGACGAGTTCGCCACCACCCGCTTCCGGGGCGACACCGAGAAGGCCGCCAAGGTCTACGCGGG
This sequence comes from Streptomyces sp. NPDC087215, assembly GCF_044744885.1. NCBI lineage: Bacteria > Bacillati > Actinomycetota > Actinomycetes > Kitasatosporales > Streptomycetaceae > Streptomyces > Streptomyces sp. NPDC087215. Next base: position 27,872 of record NZ_JBIUZD010000029.1, on the reverse strand, counting down.
CGTGGCAGAACCCCTCACCGCGGAAGACGTCGCCGACACCATCACCTGGGCCTGCACCCGCCCCCCGCACGTCAACATCGACCTCCTGGTCGTCCGCCCCCGGGCCCAGGCCTCCAACACCAAGGTCCACCGCAAGCTCTGACGGCGAACCATCACCCGCACGTATGGGTGAATCTCTGTGATCACCCGGACGATGGCCGAAATCACGACCTAGAGTTGGGAACAACTCGACACAGAACGGCCCTCGGCAGGGATTGCAGTCCCGACCGAGGGCCTGACCATCAGGAAGGCAATACTTCCCATGGCTGAGCAGGACCTTAGCGTGCCCGCGCTCGTCGACACGAGCGCCCTCACGCCATCCGCCCTTACCTTCATGGACCTCGAGAACCCCGAATACGCGTACATGTTCGGCTTCCTGCAGGCCGATGGACACCTCAGCGAACAGACACGCCAAAGAGGGCGGCTGACCGTCGAGATCCAGGTCCGGGACATCGCTGTCCTCCAAGAGTTCCAGCGGCTCACCCCGTACAACAGCAGCATCACCGAGCGCACCAGGGCCACGAACTTCTCGGCGAATCACCACTCGGCCGTCTGGCGCCTCCATGCGCTCGAAGCACGCACCACGCTCAACCGGCTCGGCCTTCCCTACGGCAGGAAATCGAAGAGGATCACACCGCCTCGTGTGCCCTTCTCACGGCGCGACTACCTCCGTGGCGTCATCGACGCGGACGGATCGGTCGGCTTCACCGGCAAAGGTCTGCCGTTCATCTCTCTCACCACGATCAGCACCGCCATCGGCGCCTACCTGTGTCACTACACGAAACGCCTCACCGGCGCGGAACGCATGATCAAGCGAAACACCCGCGACGGCATCTACAACATCGTGTACACGAAAGAGGCGGCCGTCCTGCTCGCCGCTCATCTCTACTACCCCGGCTGCCTCGGCCTGGAGCGCAAGCGGGCCAACGCCCGATCCCTCGGTTCCTGGGTACGTCCCCCCGGCATGAGGATCCGGCCCCCACGAAAGCCGTGGACCGCCGAAGCCGACCGCGTCCTGCTCGCATCTCCCACTCTGGCCCATGCGGCCGAGGAACTCGGCCGGTCCCAAAGCAGTTGCCAGACACGACGCTGGCGCCTGGCGAACGGTATCGTGCCGTCGCCGACCACCCACCACCGATAGTCCGGCCCAAGGGTCCCGGGCGTCAGCCCTTCACACAGATGAACTGCTTCAGCTTGGCGACAACCTCGACCAGGTCCCGCTGCTGATCCATCACCTGCTCGATCGGCTTGTACGCGCCCGGGATCTCGTCCACGACACCAGAGTCCTTGCGGCACTCCACGCCCCGCGTCTGCTCCGCCAGATCCTGCACCGTGAACCTGCGCTTCGCCTCGCTCCGGCTCATCCTCCGCCCCGCGCCGTGCGACGCGGAGTTGAACGCCTTCTCGTTGCCCAGGCCCTTCACGATGTACGAACTGGTGCCCATCGACCCAGGAATGATCCCGAACTCCCCGGACCCGGCTCGGATCGCGCCCTTCCTCGTGACCAAGAGGTCCATGCCCTCGTACCGCTCCTCCGCCACATAGTTGTGGTGGCAGGAGATCTCACTCCCGAAGGTCACCTTCGCCTTCCGGAACTGGCTGCGGATCACTTCCTTCAGAAGCGCCATCATGATCGCGCGGTTGTGCTTCGCGTACTCCTGCGCCCAGTACAGATCGTTGCGGTAGTCCGCCATCTGCGGAGTGTCCGAGACGAACACCGCCAGGTCCCGGTCGACGAGCCCCTGGTTGTGCGGCAGCTTCTGGGCGATGCCGATGTGGTGTTCCGCTAGTTCCTTGCCGATGTTCCGAGATCCGGAGTGGAGCATCAGCCAAACCGAACCCGACCCATCGAGACAGGTTTCGATCATATGATTACCTGATCCGAGCGTTCCCATCTGCTGTCGTGCCCGTTCCTGACGGAACTTGACCGAGTCGGCGACTCCGTCGAACCGGGACCAGAAGTCGTCCCAGCCCGCCGTCGGGAACTGGAACAGCCGTCCCGGGTCCACCTCCGTGCGGTGCAGGCCACGGCCCACCGGAATCGCCTGCTCGATCTTCGAGCGGAGCCGCGACAGATCGCCCGGCAGGTCGTTGGCCGTCAGGGAGGTCTTCACCGCCGACATGCCGCAGCCGATGTCCACACCGACCGCCGCAGGGCAGACCGCCCCCTGCATCGCGATCACCGAACCGACCGTCGCGCCCTTGCCGTAGTGCACGTCGGGCATCACGGCCAGACCCTTGATCCACGGCAGCGTCGCCACGTTCCGCAACTGCCGCATGGCGCCGCTCTCGACCCCGCCGGGATCGGCCCACAGCCTGATCGGAACCTGTGCCCCCGGCACTTCGACGTACGACATAGCCTCTCGATTCCCCCTAAAAGCCTGAAAACGCAAAAACTGGAGCCAAGGCCGTACAGGTGACAGCGGACCGGCATCAACAGCTGCGTGTGCGATAGACATTGTGTCCATCAGCCGGGTTCGCGCGGCAAACAGTTTTCGGGAAAGACTTTCGGGAGAAGGGAGCCTGGGACCGTGCAGCGAAAGAGGTACACCCCCGGCCGCACCGGGTCCACGGCGCGCACCGCCGTCGTGCTCACCCTCGGCCTCGGCCTGGGGATCGGCCTCACCGGATGCTCCTCGGGCACCCCGACCGACGACGTCTCCCTCGACGCCAAGGCCGGCCCCGCCGCAGCCGTAGCACCCCCGGGCCGCTACCGCACGCTCTTCGAGCCGTGCCGTGCCGTCCCCCAGGCCGCCCTCAAGGACATGCTCCCGGGCGCGGCCTCACTGTCCGACGCCGAGCGGAACAAGGCCTACCGGGGCGTCGCCGCCGTCACGTACGACACCGACCGGCGGGTCGGCTGCACCTGGAAGGCCGACACCCCCGACACCTCGCACCGGCTCGCCCTCGACATCGAGCGGGTGGTCTCGTACGACGGCTCCGTCAGCGACGACGACCGGGCGCGGGAGGTGTACACCCGCAAGCAGATCGCGGCGGGCATCCCGCTGCCCCCGACCGACCCGGCCACCACCCCCACCACCCCCACCACACCACCCGCGTCGACCACGTCCGGCGCTCCGAACGCGTCCGCCGACGCGACCCGCCCCCCGGGCAAGAACCCCTCGGGCACGACCACGGCCACCGCCACGGGCCAGCCCGCCACCGGCACCACCGCCGACCCCTCGAACACCGGTCTGGAACCCCGTGTCCTCGACGGGCTCGGACAGACCGCGTTCCTCGACGAGGTCCTCAGCAAGGTCGGCGCGAGCGGACAGCAGCGGGCCGTCAGCGTGGTGTTCCGCACATCCAACGTCATCGTGACCGTCTCCTACCGGGAGCAGACCACCGGTTCCACGGAGGCCCCCGACAGCAGAGAACTGCAGGAAAAGGCCCGGAACCTGGCCCGGCTGCTCGCCGAGCGACTGGAGGAGTAGCCGTCCGGCTCCGATCCGTGAGCGCGGGACGACCACGTAACGTGTCGGCGTACCCGTGGCCCCACGCCGTGGCCGCGCCCGAGCCCCACGCCGGAGCGGCCGGCCGTACGACAAGCGACTGAAGGAACCATGCAGCGATCAGCTCCGCGACTCACCCGCATACTCGCCTGCGCAGCCGTCCCGGTGATGCTCGTCGTCGCCGGCTGCTCCTCGGGCTCCGGCGACTCCGGCTCCGGTACGAGCGGGTCGAAGGACAAGGCCGCCACGGCGTCCGCGACGCCGTCGCCCTCGCAGTCGACGAAGACGGTCGAAGCGGCGAAGTTCGCGAAGCTGCCCGAGGCGTGCAAGGCGATCACCGGCAAGACCACCGCCGCCCTGGTGCCCAAGGCGAAGGCCAAGGCCGGCACCCGCGCCCCCTCCAGCGACCCCGACAGCCGCAGCGGCTGCTCCTGGAACGGCCTGGAGGACAAGGGAGTGAAGGGCTCGCAGTACCGCTGGCTCGACGTCTCCTTCTACCGCTACGCGTCGGACGTCTCCCTCGGCAGCGGCCAGGAGCGCGCCCAGAACAACATGACCAAGGAGCTCGCGAAGGTCGAGGACACCCCCGGCGTCCAGAAGGTCCGCGGCGCCACGGTCACGGGCATCGGCGACGAGGCGAAGACACTCGCCTACCAGCTGCGCAAGACGAACGAGGACTTCGTCTACGCCACCGTCGTGGCCCGCACGGGCAACGTCCTGGTGATGCTCTCGTACAACGGCGCCGGATACGCGGGGGCGCCCACCCCGTCCGACAAGGCGATCATGGACGGTGCCGTGAAGGCCGCGAAGGAGGCCGTGGCCGCCGTGGCCGCAGCCAACAAGTAGTCACAAAACGGCGCAGAGAGCCGTGTCGACGCGGAGCCCGTCCCTCCCCCGAGGGCCGGGCTCCGCGCGCATGTGCGACTCTGTGGCCGGATTGTCGATTGACGGGAGGGGTCGCGGGTGGCCGCGATGGAGCTCACACGCACGCACCGGATACTCATCGGTCTCGTCGTCGCCGGTGCGATGATCATCGCGGGAATCGGTTTCGCGGGCTCGTACGCCGCCGTGCGCGAGCTCGCCGTGCTCAAGGGCTTCGGCACCTTCTCGTACTTCTTCCCGATCGGCATCGACGCGGGCATCTGTGTGCTGCTCGCCCTGGACCTGCTGCTCACCTGGATGCGGATCCCCTTCCCGCTGCTCCGGCAGACGGCGTGGGTGCTGACGGCCGCGACGATCGCGTTCAACGGCGCCGCCGCCTGGCCGGACCCGCTGGGCGTCGGTATGCACGCGGTGATCCCGGTGCTGTTCGTCGTCTCCGTCGAGGCGGCACGGCACGCGGTGGGCCGGATCGCGGACATCACCGCCGACAAGCACATGGAGGGCGTACGGCTGACCCGCTGGCTGCTCTCCCCGATACCCACGTTCCGGCTGTGGCGCCGGATGAAACTGTGGGAGCTGCGGTCGTACGAGCAGGTCATCAAGCTGGAACAGGAGCGGATGATCTACCAGGCGCGGCTCCAGGCACGGTACGGCCGGAGCTGGCGCCGCAAGGCCCCGGTGGAGGCCCTGATGCCGCTGCGTCTCGCGCGGTACGGGGTGCCGCTGGCGGAGACGGCCGCGGCGGGTCTGGCGGCGGCGGGCATCGAGCCTGCGCTGCTGCCTCCGCCGCCGCAGGAACTCGCGCCGCCGCAGCCGCCCGCGCTCGTCCCCTCGGCGCCGGTGCCGCAGCGGTTCCCGCAGCAGCCGGTGGAGCTCGCGGCGGCCGGGGCGGGTCATCCGCAGCAGGAGGGGCCCCCGTCCGGGGACCTCTCCCAGGCTCCCGCCCCGGAGACCGGACGCCAGAGCGCCGGGGAGCGACCCGTGACGCACGAGAGCCAGTGGTTCGCCGCGCAGACGGTCTCCCCCGACACGTACGAGGGGACCTACAACCCGCGCATCGTGGAGGGGCTCGAACCCATGCCGGTCCCGGTCCCGCAGGGGCCGGAGGACATCCCCCAACCGGGTCCCGAGGAGTTCGTCCCCTATCCCGAGTTCGTCGAGGAGCCGCAGCTTCCCGTGGACCAGTTCGAGGAGGACGTCTTCAAGTTCTTGTGGTCGTACGCGCAGGAACACAACGAGTTCCCGGACGACGGCGCGCTGCCGGAGCTGCTGGCCAAGTACTACGACCTCCAGGAGTTCCCCGCCGACCTGTCCGAGCAGCTGCACCAGTCGCTCCCGTCCCTCAAGCAGCGGGTCCAGGACGGCATGGCCGAGCACGACACCGCCTGACAGCACAGAGCGCCACGCGGTCATGGGAAAGGGCCGTCACCCCATGTGGGTGACGGCCCTTTCGCACGTCCCGTCAGGCGCCGAGCAGCTTGCGCACCCGGTCCGCGCCGACGGCGAGGAGCAGGGTGGGCAGCCTCGGCCCGGTCTCCCGGCTGACGAGCAGCTGGTAGAGCAGGGCGAAGAAGGCGCGCTGCGCGAGCTTCAGCTCGGGCGTCGGCTTGGCCTCCGGGTCGAGACCGGCCAGCACCTTCGGGACGCCGTAGACGAGGGTGGTGAGCCCGTCGAGCGACCAGTGGGTGTCGAGGCCCGCCAGGAGCAGCCGGAGGGACTCGCGGCCCTCGTCGTCCAGGGAGCCGAGCAGTTCGGTGTCGGGCTGCTCGCGGACGATGGTGCGCTGGTCGGCCGGGACCTGGCTGGTGATCCAGTTCTCGGCGCGGTCGAGGCGCGGCCGGACCTCGTCGAGGGAGGTGACCGGGTTCTCCGGGTCGAGCTCGGTCAGGATCCGCAGGGTCTGCTCGTCGTGTCCCGCGGTGACGTCCATGACCGAGGCGAGCGTGCGGTAGGGCAGCGGGCGCGGGGTGCGCGGCAGCTCTCCGGCGGCCGTGCGGGCGGCGCGGGAGTGGGCGGCGGCGTCCGCGGGCAGCACGGTGCCGTCCGCGACCTTGGCCTCCAGCTTGTCCCACTCGTCGTAGAGCCGCTGGATCTCCTGGTCGAAGGCGATCTTGAACGACTGGTTGGGCCTGCGGCGGGCGTACAGCCAGCGCAGCAGCGGGGCTTCCATGATCTTCAGCGCGTCGGCGGCGGTCGGGACGCCACCGCGCGAGGAGGACATCTTGGCCATGCCGCTGATGCCGACGAAGGCGTACATCGGGCCGATCGGCTGCACGCCGTCGAAGATCTCGCGGACGATCTGCCCGCCGACGACGAAGGACGAGCCGGGCGAGGAGTGGTCGACGCCGGAGGGCTCGAAGATCACGCCCTCGTAGGCCCAGCGCATGGGCCAGTCGACCTTCCAGACCAGCTTGCCCCGGTTGAACTCGCTCAGCTTCACGGTCTCGGCGAAGCCGCAGTTCGCGCAGGTGTAGGCCAGCTCGGTGGTCTCGTCGTCGTACGAGGTGACGGTCGTCAGGTCCTTCTCGCACCGGCCGCAGTAGGGCTTGTACGGGAAGTAGCCCGAGGAACCGCCGGAGCCGTCGTCCTCGCTCGCCGCGCCGGAGCCCTCCTCGGCCTCCAGCTCGGCGTCGTCGACCGGCTTCTGCGACTGCTTCTTCTGCGCCTTCTTCGTCCGGTACTGGTCGAGGATGGCGTCGATGTCGGCGCGGTGCCGCATGGCGTGCAGGACCTGCTCGCGGTAGACACCGGCCGTGTACTGCTCGGTCTGGCTGATCGGGTCGTACTCGACGCCCAGCTCGGCCAGCGACTCGACCATGGCGGCCTTGAAGTGCTCGGCCCAGTTGGGGTGGGGCGAACCGGCCGGGGCCGGGACCGAGGTCAGCGGCTTGCCGATGTGCTCGGCCCAGGACTCGTCGATGCCCTCGATGCCGTTCGGCACCTTGCGGTAGCGGTCGTAGTCGTCCCAGGAGATCAGGTGCCTGACCTCGTGCCCCCGGCGGCGGATCTCGTCGGCGACCAGGTGCGGGGTCATGACCTCGCGGAGGTTGCCCAGGTGGATCGGGCCTGACGGGGAGAGGCCGGAGGCGACGACGACCGGTTTGCCAGGCGCACGTCGCTCCGACTCGGCGATGACCTCGTCCGCGAAACGGGAGACCCAGTCGGTCTCGGTGCTGCTCTGAGCCACGGTCGGTACGTCCTTCTTCCTGGGAGTTACTTCCTGGGGCTGATGCCTGAGGAGTGCTGATGCCTGAGGAGTGCTGACTGACTTCCCTGCGTCAGCCATTCTCCCAGACGGAAGACCGCTCCCCGAAGTTGTCCACAGACCGGGAATGGCGTGCGACGCAGTTGTCCACAGGCGGGGAAACCCCGTTGTGGTGCCGTGGGACACTTGACAGGCGAATCAGACCCACCGGACTCAACAGGAACGGAAGCTCATGGCCTCGGTCCCTTCCCTCGCTTCGACCGTGCAGCAGCGCCTCGCGGACGGACTCTCGGCAGCCCTGCCGGAGGCCGGTGCCGCCGACCCGCTGCTCCGACGAAGCGACCGGGCCGACTTCCAGGCCAACGGCATCCTGGCACTGGCCAAGCGGCTCAAGGGCAATCCCCGTGAGCTGGCCGCCCAGGTCGTGGCCGCCATCCCGGAGAACGACGTCCTCCGGGAGATCGAGGTCTCGGGCCCCGGCTTCCTGAACATCACGCTGACGGACGCGGCGATCGTGCGGACCCTGGCGGCCCGTGCCGCCGACGCCCGGCTCGGTGTGCCGTTCAACGAGTCGGCGGGCACCACGGTCATCGACTACGCCCAGCCGAACGTGGCGAAGGAGATGCACGTCGGGCACCTGCGCTCCGCCGTGATCGGCGCCGCGATGGTCGAGATCCTGGAGTTCACCGGTGAGACGGTGGTCCGCCGCCACCACATCGGCGACTGGGGCACCCAGTTCGGGATGCTCATCCAGTTCCTGATCGAGCACCCGCACGAGCTGGACCACTCCTCGGGGGCCGAGGTCTCCGGCGAGGAGGCCATGTCCAGCCTGAACCGGCTCTACAAGGCGTCGCGCGCCCTCTTCGACTCCGACGAGGAGTTCAAGACCAGGGCCCGCGCGCGCGTGGTGGACCTCCAGGCGGGCGACGAGCGGACCCTCGCGCTCTGGCAGCGGTTCGTCGACGAGTCGAAGATCTACTTCTACTCGGTCTTCGACAAGCTCGACATGGACGTCCGGGACGCCGACGTGGTCGGCGAGTCCGGCTACAACGACATGCTGGCGGAGACCTGCCGCATCCTGGAGGAGTCGGGCGTCGCCGTCCGCTCCGAGGGAGCGCTGTGCGTCTTCTTCGACGACGTGAAGGGCCCGGACGGCAATCCGACCCCGCTGATCGTCCAGAAGTCCGACGGCGGTTTCGGGTACGCGGCGACGGACCTGTCCGCGATCCGCGACCGGGTGGGGAACCTGAAGGCGACGACCCTGCTGTACGTGGTGGACGCCCGCCAGTCGCTGCACTTCAAGATGGTCTTCGAGACGGCCCGCCGCGCCGGGTGGCTGAACGACGAGGTGAAGGCCGTCCAGCTGGCCTTCGGCACGGTCCTCGGCAAGGACGGCAAGCCGTTCAAGACCCGTGAGGGCGAGACGGTCCGGCTGGTGGACCTGCTGGACGAGGCCGTGGACCGGGCGACGGCGGTCGTCCGCGAGAAGGCCGGGAAGGTGGGCCTGACCGAGCCGGAGATCGTGGAGAACGGGCAGTACGTGGGCATCGGCGCGGTCAAGTACGCCGACCTGTCGACGTCCGCCGCCCGTGACTACAAGTTCGACCTGGACCAGATGGTCTCGCTGAACGGCGACACCTCGGTGTACCTGCAGTACGCGTACGCGCGGATCAGGTCGATCTTCGGCAAGGCCGGCGACCGCACCGCGCAGGCCCACTCCGAGCTGGAGCTCGCCCCGGCCGAGCGGGCGCTCGCTCTGCACCTCGACCAGTTCGGCGAGGTGATCTCCGAGGCCGCCGCGGAGCACGCCCCGCACAAGCTGGCCGCGTACCTGTACCAGCTCGCCTCGCTGTACACGACGTTCTACGACCAGTGCCCGGTCATCAAGCCGGAGCCCGCGCGGGAGGTCGCGGAGAACCGTCTGTTCCTCTGCGACCTGACCGCCCGGACCCTCCACCAGGGCATGGCGCTGCTCGGCATCAGGACGCCCGAGCGCCTCTGACGCCGGACCCGGGAGCGTCTCCGGGGAACCGGCGCGAAAACCCCCGGCGCGGAGAACCGTGCCGGGGGTCCCGTCGTCAGCGGATGGTGTGCGAGGTCCTGCCGGAGACCGCGTCGATCTCCGTGTGCGCCTTCTGCAGCAGTTGCGAGGCCAGGTCCATCAGGGCCCGAGCACCGGCGATCTCCTCGCCCACCCGTAGCTGGTCGGGATCGGAGGGGTGCCGGTTCGCGGTGCCGTGCGCCCGGAACTCGCTGCCGTCCGAGAGCCGGACCATGGCCGCGGCCCGCGTCCGGTCGCCCTCCTCCTGGAACTCCATCTCCACATGCCATCCGACAAGCGTGTGCATCATGAGGACCACCTCCAGCGGGGTACCTGTCGGCTACCCCTCCAGGGTGCGCCGGACGGCGGCCCGCCACCAGCCCGGGCCCGGCCCCACCGGCCCGGCGGGACCCCCTCCCGCCCCGCCCTGGAGCGGAAACGCCTCAGTACCCGCCGCGTCCGAGCTTCTGCGCGACCTCGGTGGCCCAGTACGTAAGGATCGTGCGCGCCCCGGCCCGCCTGATGCCCGTCAGGGTCTCGAAGATCGCCCGGTCCCGGTCGATCCAGCCCTTCTCGGCCGCCGCCTCGACCATCGCGTACTCACCGCTGATCTGGTACGCGGCCACCGGCACGTCCACCGACGCGGCGACCTGCGCGAGGATGTCGAGGTACGGCCCGGCCGGCTTCACCATGACCATGTCGGCGCCCTCCTCCAGGTCGAGCGCCAGCTCCCGCATCGACTCGCGCGCATTGGCCGGGTCCTGCTGGTAGGTCTTGCGGTCGCCCTTGAGGGAGGAGCCGACGGCCTCGCGGAAGGGACCGTAGAAGGCGGAGGAGTACTTCGCGGTGTACGCGAGGATCGACACGTCCTCCTTGCCGATGGTGTCCAGGGCGTCCCTGATCACCCCGACCTGGCCGTCCATCATCCCGGAGGGCCCCACCACGTGGACACCCGCGTCGGCCTGGACCTGCGCCATCTCGGCGTAACGCTCCAGCGTGGCGTCGTTGTCGACCCGCCCGTCGGCGTCGAGGACCCCGCAGTGCCCGTGGTCGGTGTACTCGTCGAGGCAGAGGTCCGACATGACGACCAGGTCGTCGCCGACCTCGGCCCGCACGTCCCGGATCGCGGCCTGGAGGATGCCCTCCGGGTCCGTGCCCGCCGTTCCGAGGGCGTCCTTCTTCGCGTCCTCGGGCACCCCGAAGAGCATGATCCCGGAGACCCCGGCCTCCAGCGCCTCCACCGCCGCCTTGCGCAGGGTGTCGCGCGTGTGCTGGACGACCCCGGGCATCGCCTGGATCGGCACGGGCTCGGTGATCCCCTCGCGCACGAACGCGGGGAGGATCAGATCGGCGGGATGCAGCCGCGTCTCGGCCACCATCCGGCGCATGGCGGGCGTCGTCCGCAGCCGCCGCGGCCGCGCCCCGGGAAAGGATCCGTACGAGTTCATACGCCCGAGGCTACGCCTGGGTGAACAGTGCACTTACCGACACGGTGTTGCCGCTTCCACGGCCCCGCGAGCCTCCCGCGCCACCCCACCGCGCGGCCCCGGAGACGCGAAAGGTGCGGGCCCCGAAGGACCCGCACCCCTGCGAACGACCGGTCAGGTCGTACGACGCCGTCGCGCGCCCGGCCGCCGCTCGCTCGGCCGCGTCACCGGGTCGCCCGCCTCGAGGGCCGACTCCCGGCGCCGCGTCCCGAAGTCCGCGAGCGCCTCGGCGAGCTTGTGCACCGAAGGCTCCGGCGACAGCACGTCCACCCGCAGCCCGTGCTCCTCGGCCGTCTTGGCCGTGGCGGGCCCGATGCAGGCGATCACCGTCACGTTGTGCGGCTTCCCCGCGATGCCGACCAGGTTCCGCACGGTCGACGACGAGGTGAAGAGCACCGCGTCGAAGCCGCCGCCCTTGATCGCCTCACGGGTGTCCGCGGGCGGCGGCGACGCCCGTACGGTCCGGTAGGCGGTGACGTCGTCGACCTCCCACCCGAGCTCGATCAGGCCCGCGACCAGCGTCTCCGTCGCGATGTCGGCCCGCGGCAGGAAGACCCGGTCGATCGGGTCGAAGACCGGGTCGTACGGCGGCCAGTCCTCCAGGAGCCCCGCGGCCGACTGCTCGCCGCTCGGCACCAGGTCCGGCTTCACGCCGAAGTCGACCAGCGCGGCGGCCGTCTGCTCGCCCACCGCGGCGACCTTGATCCCGGCGAAGGCGCGGGCGTCGAGCCCGTACTCCTCGAACTTCTCCCGGACCGCCTTGACGGCGTTGACCGAGGTGAAGGCGATCCACTCGTAGCGGCCGGTGACCAGGCCCTTGACCGCCCGCTCCATCTGCTGCGGGGTGCGCGGCGGCTCCACGGCGATGGTCGGCACCTCGTGCGGCACCGCGCCGTAGGAACGGAGCTGGTCGGAGAGCGAGGCCGCCTGCTCCTTGGTGCGCGGTACGAGCACCCGCCAGCCGAAGAGCGGCTTGGACTCGAACCACGACAGCTGGGCGCGCTGCGCCGGGGCGCTGCGCTCGCCCACCACCGCTATGACCGGCCGGTGGCCCTCCGGCGAGGGAAGGATCTTGCCCTGCTTGAAGACCTGGGCGATGGTGCCGAGCGTGGCGTTCCAGGTGCGCTGCCGGGTGGTCGTACCGCCGATGGTGACGGTGAGCGGGGTGTCCGGCTTGCGGCCCGCCGCCATCAGCTCTCCGGCGGCGGCGGCCACCGAGTCGAGGGTGGTCGACACGACGACGGTGCCGTCGGAGGCGCCGACCTCGCTCCAGCACCGCTCGTCGGCGGTACGGGCGTCCACGAAGCGCACGTCCGTGCCCTGCGCGTCACGCAGCGGGACACCGGCGTACGCGGGCACGCCGACGGCCGTGGCCACACCGGGCACGACCTCGAAGGGGATGCCCTCGGCGGCGCAGACGAGCATCTCGGCTCCCGCGTTCCCGTCGAGGCCGGGGTCGCCGGTCACCGCACGGACGACCCGCCTGCCGCCCCTCGCGGCCTCCATGACAAGATTGGCGGCATCCCTCAACACGGGGACACCGGCGGTTGTTGACGCCTCGTCAACAACTGTCAGCTCCGGCGTGCTCACCCCAGCGCGCGCGTGGCCGCGAACGACCTCTAGTACCTCCGGCTCGGCGATCAGGACATCCGCTCCGGCGAGGGCCTCGACGGCCCTGAGGGTCAGGAGCCCGGGGTCACCGGGGCCTGCGCCGAGGAATGTGACGTGCCCATGGCCCGCGAAGGCCGGGGACAGCGGGCTGGCGGTCGGGCTGGTGGGGTTCAAAGTGCTCGCTCCCCCATAAGACCGGCCGCACCCTTGGCGAGCATCTCGTCCGCGAGTTCGCGTCCGAGCGCCATGGCCTCGTCGTGCGAGGTGGGTACGGGTCCGGTGGTGGACAGCTGCACCAGCGTCGAGCCGTCGGTGGTGCCGACGACGCCGCGCAGGCGCATCTCGGTGACAACCTGCCCGTGACCGGGGTCGTCGGCCAGCAGGTCGGCCAGCGCACCCACGGGTGCGGAGCAGCCGGCCTCCAGGGCGGCGAGCAGGGATCGTTCGGCCGTCACGGCGGCCCGCGTCCGCGGGTCGTCGAGCGCGGCGAGCGCGGCGACGAGCCCGGCGTCGGCCGCCGGGCACTCGATCGCCAGGGCCCCCTGGCCGGGGGCGGGCAGCACGGAGTCGACCGACAGGCGGTCGACCGACAGGGAGCCGGTGAGCTCCTCCGTACCGCCGATGCGGTTGAGTCCGGCCGCGGCGAGGACCACGGCGTCCAGCTCACCGCCGCGCACGTAGCCGATCCGGGTGTCGATGTTGCCCCGGATCGGGACGCAGCCGAACTCCAGACCGTGGTTGCGCGCGTAGGCGTGCAGCTGGGCCGTCCGCCGGGGCGAGCCGGTGCCGATCCGGGCGCCCCGGGGCAGCCGGTCCAGCGTCAGCCCGTCGCGGGCGATCAGCACGTCGCGCGGGTCCTCGCGGCGCGGGACCGCGGCCAGCGTCAGCTCGGGGTGCGGCGTGGTCGGCAGGTCCTTCAGGGAGTGGACGGCGAAGTCCACCTCACCGGCGAGCAGCGCGTCGCGCAGCGCGGCGACGAAGACGCCGGTGCCGCCGATCTGCGCGAGGTGCTCCCGGGAGGTGTCCCCGTACGTCGTGATCTCCACGAGCTCGACGGGCCGGCCGGTCAGCCGCCGGACGGCGTCGGCCACGTGCCCGGACTGGGCCATGGCGAGCTTGCTGCGCCTGGTCCCGAGCCTCAGTGCCCTCTCGGTCATACTCGCCCTCGGTTCTTGACGTCGGCGTCATTCAGGTCGGCCCGGCTGACGGCGGCCACCGTCTCCGGGTCGAGGTCGAAGAGTGTCCGCAGCGCGTCCGCGTACCCGGCGCCGCCGGGCTCGCTGGCCAGCTGCTTGACCCGCACGGTCGGCGCGTGCAGGAGTTTGTCGACCACGCGGCGCACGGTCTGGGTGATCTCGGCGCGCTGCTTGTCGTCGAGGTCGGGCAGCCGGCCCTCCAGGCGGGCGACCTCGCTCGTCACGACGTCGGCCGCCATGGTCCGCAGCGCGACGACCGTGGGGGTGATGTGGGCGGCGCGCTGGGCGGCGCCGAAGGCGGCGACCTCGTCGGAGACGATGGCCCGCACCTGGTCGACGTCGGCGGCCATGGGCGCGTCGGCGGAGGCCTCGGCGAGCGACTCGATGTCGATCAGCCGGGCCCCGGGGACGCGGTGGGCGGCGGCGTCGATGTCGCGGGGCATGGCGAGGTCGAGCAGGGCGAGCGGGGTACGGCGTCCCCGGACGGCGGTCTCGACGTCCTCGGCGGTGAGGACGAGTCCGGTGGCGCCGGTGCAGGAGACGACGACATCGGCACGTGTCAGTTCGTCGCCGACGGCAACCATCTCGACCGCGTGCGCGGTGACGCCCGTCCCGCCGGGCTCGTTCAGGATCGCGGCGAGCCGCTCGGCGCGGGCCAGGGTGCGGTTGGCGACGACGATCTCGGAGACCCCGGAGCGGGCCAGCGTGGCGGCGGCCAGCGAGGACATCGAACCGGCGCCGATGACCAGCGCCTTCTTGCCCTTGGTCCAGGTGTCGACGTCGGTGCCGTCCGCGCCGTCGACGAACTGCCCCAGACCGAAGGTGACGAGCGACTGCCCGGCCCGGTCGATCCCGGTCTCGCTGTGGGCGCGCTTGCCGACCCGAAGGGCCTGCTGGAACAGGTCGTTGAGGAGGCGGCCCGCCGTGTGCAGCTCCTGCCCGAGGGCGAGGGCGTCCTTGATCTGGCCGAGGATCTGGCCCTCGCCGACGACCATCGAGTCGAGGCCGCAGGCCACCGAGAAGAGGTGGTGGACGGCCCGGTCCTCGTAGTGCACGTAGAGGTAGGGGGTCAGCTCGTCCAGGCCGACGCCGCTGTGCTGGGCGAGGAGCGTGGACAGCTCGGCGACCCCGGCGTGGAACTTGTCCACGTCCGCGTAGAGCTCGATGCGGTTGCAGGTGGCCAGGACGGTGGCCTCGGCGGCCGGTTCGGCGGCGAGGGTGTCCTGGAGGAGCTTGGCCTGGGTGTCCGGCGCGAGCGCGGCCCGCTCCAGGACGGAGACCGGGGCACTGCGGTGGCTGAGGCCGACGACGAGAAGGCTCATGCGGGCATCACCGCGGGGACGTCCCCGTCCGGGCCCTTGCGCCCGGTGCCCGTGGTGCCGCGCGGGGTCGGCGGAGCGGCGGCGGTCCCGGCGGTGTTCGGGCCGTTCCCGGCGCCCGCCTCCTCACCGGCCTTGCGCTGCTCGTGGAAGGCGAGGATCTGCAGCTCGATGGAGAGGTCGACCTTGCGCACGTCCACGCCGTCGGGCACGGAGAGCACGGTCGGGGCGAAGTTCAGGATGGAGGTGACACCGGCGGCCACGAGCCGGTCGCAGACCTGCTGGGCGACACCGGCGGGGGTCGCGATGACCCCGATGGAGACGCCGTCCTCCTCGATGATCCGCTCCAGGTCGTCGCTGTGCTGGACGGGGATGCCCGCGACGGGCCTGCCGGTCATGGCGGGGTCGGCGTCGATCAGCGCGGCCACGCGGAAGCCGCGGGAGGCGAAACCGCCGTATCCGGCGAGCGCGGCACCGAGGTTTCCGATGCCGACGATCACGACGGGCCAGTCCTGGGTGAGCCCCAGCTCACGGGAGATCTGGTAGACGAGGTACTCGACGTCGTAGCCGACGCCCCGGGTGCCGTAGGAGCCGAGGTAGCTGAAGTCCTTGCGCAGCTTCGCGGAGTTGACTCCCGCCGCCGCCGCGAGCTCCTCGGAGGAGACCGTGGGTACGGAGCGCTCCGACAGCGCGGTGAGCGCGCGGAGATACAGCGGAAGCCGGGCGACGGTGGCCTCGGGAATTCCTCGGCTACGGGTCGCCGGTCGGTGAGTTCGGCCAGTTGCCACGGTGCTCCTGCGGGATGAGCGGGGCTGCAGGCGGCCATATGTCCCAAGACCGCCCCGTCGAATGCAGGCTATGTCTTTGTGAACGCGTGCACAAAGATGGTGTCCGTTTTGTCTGGCCAAAGTGACCGGGGTCACGCGGCTGGTTCGTATCGTCGCGGAACCGCGGGACCGGGAGGCGCGTTGAAAACCTGATGGGGGCAAAACCGCACACTCTCCTCACGATGCCGCCCCCGGAACCCAACAAAACGTCCACGATCGTAGCCGTCTTTCGGTCACGCACCCAGTTCGCGCCGGAGCCGTGAGGCGTCCACGCGCCAGAAGGTGTGCTGCTCGCCGTCGACCAGGACGACGGGAATCTGTTCCCAGTAGGCCCGGTACAGCTCCTCGTCCACGCTGATGTCCTTCTCCTCCCAGCGCGCGCCCGTCTCCGCGCAGACCGCCTCGACCACCGCGCGGGCGTCGTCGCAGAGGTGGCACCCGGGCTTGCCGATCAGCGTCACGGTCCGCGCGGCGGCGTCCGTCTTCTTCTTCCGTCCGAACATGCCGTCCATTCTCTTCCGTCCGGGCACGCGTACGGACGAAAGACGGAAGGACGAAAGGCGGAAGGCCGAAAGGACGCCCGGTCGGGTGCTCGTCCTCCCGGCCGCTCGTCCGTCCGGCCACCCGCCCGGCGGACGCGCGCCCGGAAGGCACCAGGTGTTCACGCCCCGGCACCGTCACAAGTCGGGAAGTACCGAACAGACTGGCTATGCTCACGGCATGGCCGCTCTGGGATGGCTCACCCCTCGTAGGCGCTCCGCCACCGCGCGCAGCGTCCTCGCAGGCGAGGCCGCTGCCGAGGCAGCGCGCAAGACCTCGCTCCAGCTGGAGAGGGAGCGGGAGGAGGCGGAGGGCGAGGCCCCCGCCGAGCCCGAGTTCCCCGTCGTCGGCGATGTCCGGGCGGCCGCCTTCTTCGACCTCGACAACACCGTGATGCAGGGCGCCGCGATCTTCCACTTCGGCCGCGGCCTGTACAAGCGGAAGTTCTTCCAGCGCCGCGAACTCGCCCGGTTCGCCTGGCAGCAGGCCTGGTTCCGGCTGGCGGGCGTCGAGGACCCCGAACACATGCAGGACGCCCGCGACAGCGCGCTGTCCATCGTCAAGGGCCATCGCGTCTCCGAGCTGATGTCGATCGGCGAGGAGATCTACGACGAGTACATGGCCGACCGCATCTGGCCCGGCACCCGCGACCTCGCCCAGGCTCACCTGGACGCCGGCCAGAAGGTCTGGCTGGTCACGGCCGCCCCGGTCGAGACCGCCACGATCATCGCCCGGCGGCTCGGCCTGACCGGCGCGCTGGGCACGGTCGCCGAGTCGGTCGAGGGCGTCTACACGGGCAGGCTGGTCGGGGAGCCCCTGCACGGACCGGCCAAGGCCGAGGCGGTACGGGCGCTGGCCGCCGCCGAGGGCCTCGACCTGAGCCGCTGCGCCGCGTACAGCGACTCGCACAACGACATCCCGATGCTGTCACTGGTGGGACATCCGTACGCGATCAACCCGGACGCCAAGCTCCGCAAGCACGCGAAGGAGCGGGACTGGCGGCTTCGCGACTACCGGACCGGCCGCAAGGCCGCCAAGGTCGGCATCCCCGCCGCCGCGGGCCTCGG
This sequence comes from Streptomyces sp. NPDC087215, assembly GCF_044744885.1. Taxonomy (NCBI): domain Bacteria; kingdom Bacillati; phylum Actinomycetota; class Actinomycetes; order Kitasatosporales; family Streptomycetaceae; genus Streptomyces; species Streptomyces sp. NPDC087215. The sequence continues at coordinate 10,206 of NZ_JBIUZD010000029.1, read as the reverse complement.
CGCCATCGCCGGGGGAACGGCCGCAGCGGTCGCCCTGCACCGCCGCCGCCACTGAGGCCACGGCCGCACCGAAGCCACCGGAGCGCGCCACAACCGCCGGATCCGGCACCGAGACCACCGCCCGTCACCGGGTCGGCATCGCCGGACCACCGCGTTCCGGCTGCCGATACGTTTCGGCTTCGATCATCTGCGACAAACCCGGACCAGCGGCCCTCACCCGTCCGTGGTCGAACACCCCCGCGCACGTCGACCACCAGGCATTTCGGCCTCCTTACCCCGCAGCGGCCCCGATCACTCGCGCGCCCTGGACTTGAGCACAACCCAACGTGCGCGCGATCACACCCGTAAGCGAAACGATCAACAACTGATCACCAATTGCGACCGGTTGCGACTACAAGCAGTAACAGAACCGACGTAACCGGTGATTTGAGCAACTGGGTGTAGCGCTGCCTGTACGAAGCGTTATTCTCCTCAGACGCACAAAGGACCCCTCACGTCGCTACGACGGGTGAACGGTCCCGCACTGCACGTGATGGAAGCTCTGCCTCTGGGAGTCCCGTGTACCCACACGTCGGGGTTGACACCTCGGGCCTGGCTACGCTGCGCGCAACGGTCCTCGACCGCTTGCGCGGCTTCGTCCCCACCGCGTACGCCGGCCCTGTCCACGCCTTCGCCTTCGCCGCACCGGCACCCGCCGGCCCTTGCTATGCCCTGGCCGACGGCGGCGCCGCCGTGGGCAGACGCGGCGCCCGCTCCGGCTCCGGAACCTCGACCACCACCCGCCGACCCGCCGCCGACAGCGACAGCGCCCGGATGATGGATCTGGTGGAGCGCGCCCAAGCGGGCGAGGCCGAGGCCTTCGGGCGCCTGTACGACCAGTACAGCGACACCGTCTACCGCTACATCTACTACCGCGTCGGCGGAAAGGCGACGGCGGAGGACCTCACCAGTGAGACCTTCCTGCGCGCCCTGCGCCGGATCTCCACCTTCACCTGGCAGGGCCGCGACTTCGGCGCCTGGCTCGTCACCATCGCCAGGAACCTGGTCGCCGACCACTTCAAGTCCAGCCGCTTCCGCCTGGAAGTCACCACGGGCGAGATGCTCGACGCCAACGAGGTCGAGCGCAGCCCCGAGGACTCCGTCCTGGAGTCCCTCTCCAACGCCGCCCTGCTCGACGCGGTCCGCCGCCTCAACCCCCAGCAGCAGGAGTGCGTGACCCTCCGGTTCCTCCAGGGACTCTCGGTCGCCGAGACCGCCCGGGTCATGGGGAAGAACGAGGGAGCGATCAAGACCCTTCAGTACCGGGCCGTACGCACCCTGGCCCGACTCCTCCCGGACGACGCCCGCTGACCCGGACGCGCCCCCCACACGCGCCCCCGTACCCGGCCCCCACCCGGTCCCTCCACTCGGGCACCACCACTCCCCCCACACCCCCACGACCCCTATCCAACTCACAGTCGGTGACGCCTCGATGACGCACTGGTCCGATCATCTTTCGCGCGTAACCCAAGTGCCGCGCCGCTCGTTGTGCGGGATGCAGGCTCCCTGTGGACACGCCATGTCCGCAGCCACTCACTCTTTCGTGTGGATGCGCTCAAGGTGTGCAACCCTCCGGACACCCCGGGGAGTCGACCGTCATGACGAGAGGAGGTGCCGCCAGTGATCGCGAACGTATCGGCGCACCGGCGGGCGAACGCCTTCGCCCAGGCCCTGGAGGACCGGGCGTCCGAGGACACTGCGAGCGAGCAGCCCGAGGCCCCGGTCGAACCTGCCGAGCAGGGGCGACTGTTGGCCCTGGCGAACGGTCTCGGTGAACTGCCGAAACCACAGCTGGACCCCGAGGTCAAGGTGGTGCAGCGAGCCCAGCTCGTCGCCGCCATGGAAGCGATGCTCATGGAGGGCAGCGCAGCCGCGGCCCCCGCGGTGCCGGAGCAGCGGAGTTCGAGCGGCAAGGGCGCCCACCGGGCGTCCCCGCTGCGCAAGCTCCGCCCCCGCTCCCGCTGGACCAAGGGGCTCGCTGCGGGCGGCCTCACGGTCGGTGTGGCCGCGGGCGCCTTCGGTGGAGTGGCCGCGGCCAGCTCCGACGCGCTTCCCGGTGACTCGCTCTACGGGCTCAAGCGGGGCATGGAGGACATCAAACTGGGAATGGCGGACGACGACGCGGACCGCGGCGGCATCTACCTCGACCAGGCGTCCACCCGGCTCAGCGAGGCCCGCAGACTCATGGAACGGGGCCGCTCAGGCGACCTCGACCACGAGTCCCTCACCGAAATCCGCCGGGTCCTCAGCGGAATGCAGCACGACGCCTCGGAAGGACACCGCCTGCTCCGTCAGGCGTACGACCGGGACGGCGAGATCGGCCCGATGGCCCGGCTCAACTCCTTCGCCCAGGCCCACCGGGACACCTGGAACGGCATCCGCGACCGGCTCCCTGTGCAGCTCACGGACGTCGGCAGCGAGGTGACGAACGTCTTCGAGGCCATAGACGAAGAGGTCGAGCCGCTCCAGTCGGTCCTGCCCAGGACCCTTGAGAAGGGCGCCATCGGCTCCCAGAGCCCCGGTGGCGGGCCCGGCGCGACGAAGGAGTCCCCGGGCACGGACAGCCAGCGTCCGCCCTCCGCCCACGAGACGCCTCCGGCGGGCGGCCACTCCGCACCGCCGCACTCGTCCGGCCCGAGCAGCAGTCCGAGCACGGACGGCGGCATCGGCTCCCCGGAGAACGAGGGGCTGCTCAGCGGCAGCGCGGGAGGGCTGCTCAGGCCGCCCGCACCGACCGGCCCGGCGACGCCGCCTCCGGGCGGAACCCACGCGACCCCCGACGTGCCGGACGTGACTCTTCCGCCACTCCTGCCGGGCCTGCTACCAGGCCTCGGCATCGACAGCGAGGACGCTCGCTAGCAAGGAGGAGGGGCGCCCCCACGGACGGGGGGCGCCCCTTCGTCCATCCCACCGCCGGTCCATCCCGTCGCCGGTCCGCCCCGCCGTCAGCCCGCCGCACTGTCAGGCCGTGCCACCATCAGCCCGTCCGGCCGTCTGTCCGCCCGTCAGAAGAAGACCGACCGGCGCTGCACCAGCAACTTGTAGAGCGTGTGCTGGATCTGCTCCCGCACCTGATCCGTCAGGTTGAACATCAGCATCGGGTCATCCACCGCCTCCGGCGCGTACGACTCCGTCGGAATCGGCTCACCGAACTGGATCGTCCACTTCGTCGGCAGCGGCACCGCCCCGAGCGGCCCCAGCCAGGGGAAGGTCGGAGTCAGCGGGAAGTACGGGAAGCCGAGCAGCCGAGCCAGCGTCTTCGCGTTCCCGACCATCGGGTATATCTCCTCGGCCCCGACGATCGAGCAGGGCACGATCGGCACCCCGGCCCGCAGCGCCGTCGAGACGAAGCCGCCCCGGCCGAACCGCTGGAGCTTGTACCGCTCCCCGAAGGGCTTCCCGATGCCCTTGAAACCCTCCGGCATCACACCCACGATCTCACCGGCCCGCAGCAGCCGCTCCGCGTCCTCGGCGCAGGCCAGCGTGTGCCCCGCCTTGCGGGCCAGCTCGTTGACGACCGGCAGGACGAAGACCAGGTCCGCGGCGAGCAGTCGCAGGTGTCGCCCGGCCGGGTGGTGGTCGTGGACGGCGACCTGCATCATCAGCCCGTCCAGCGGCAGGGTCCCGGAATGGTTGGCGACGATCAGCGCCCCGCCCTCGGACGGGATGTTCTCGACACCCTTCACCTCGACCCGGAAGTACTTCTCGTACAACGGGCGCAGCAACGACATCAGGACCTGGTCGGTCAGCTCCTCGTCGTAGCCGAACTCGTCCACCTCGTAGTCGCCGGTGATCCGCCGCCGCAGGAAGGACAGCCCGCCCGCGAGCCGTCGCTCCCAGCCGCCGGTCTCCGGGCCCCCGGAGACCTCGCCCCCCGCCGGGGTCTCCTCGGCGTCCTGCCGGGCGCCACCGGGCCCTGACGCCCGCTGGGCGGCCTGCTGAGGGCCCGGCAGGGCCCGTACGGCCGCAGACTCGCCGTCCGTACGGCCGGGCCGCCGCCGGGCCCTGGACCGGTCGTCGTCGAACGGAATGACCTTGGCGTCCGCCATCGCTGTCCGGTCTCCTCAGGCGCCGTCGTGAAGGGGAGTAACAGGGGTAACAGGGACAACGGGTGCGGCAGGAGCCCCTGGCACCCCAGAAGCCCCAGAAGAATCGGAGGAATCGGAAGAAGCACCGGTCGAGGTGCCGCCGGTCACGGACCCACCGCCCACAGGACCCCCGCCAGGGCCACCGGCCCACGTCCCCGGGACCTCTCCGCCTCCCACCGGCACCCCGAGCCGGTCCGCGAGCCGGTCCACCGCCCCCGCGACCGTCTCCGGCGGCAGCAGCCCCGGCCCCCTCCCCCGTACGAAGTCGGCGAAGGTCTCGGCGGTCGTGCGGCGCGGCGAGAAACCGAACACCTCACGCGTCTGGACCGTGGAGACGACCCTGCCGTGCGTGAGGAGCCGGATCTGCTCGGGCGCGAAGTCGGTGATCCCGACGGCCCGCAGCGCCGTCCCCACCCAGGTGACCGCGGGCAGCGGCACCGGCACGGTCGGCCGCCCGAGCCGCCGGGCGCACTGGGACAGCAGCAGCACCCCGTCACCCGCGACATTGAACGTGCCGCTGTTCTGGGTGGCCCTGCGCGGCTCGTGCGCGGCCAGCCGCAGCACGTCGACGACATCGTCCTCGTGGACGAACTGGAGCCTCGGGTCGTAGCCGAGGACGGTCGGCAGGACGGGCAGCGCCAGGTACTCGGCGAGCGGGGAGTCGATGCGGGGCCCGAGGATGTTGGCGAACCGCAGCACGCACACGGCCACGTCCGGGCGGCGCCGGGCGAACCCGCGCACGTACCCCTCGACCTCGACGGCGTCCTTCGCGAAACCCCCGCTCGGCAGCGACTTCGCGGGCGTCGTCTCCGTGAAGACGGCCGGGTCGCGGGGCGCGGCACCGTAGACGCCCGTACTGGACTTGACCACGAGCCGGCCGACCCTCGGCGACTTCTGGCAGGCGCCGAGCAGCTGCATGGTGCCGATGACGTTGGTCTCCTTGACCGACGTACGGCCGCCTCCGCCGATCGCCGTCCCGGTGACGTCCAGATGAACCACCGTGTCGACGTCGTGCGTGGCGAGGACCTTGGCGATCTCCGGCAGACGGATGTCCGCACGCACGAACTCGGCCGCGCCGAGGCCGTGCGCCGGTTCGACCGCGTCCACCGCGATCACCCGGTCCACCTCGGGATCCCGCTGGATCCGCCGTACGAAACGGCCTCCGAGGTGCCGGGCAGCACCGGTGACGAGCACGACCCTGCCCAAGATCAGCGCCTTCCCTCGGTCTTCCGTTGCCCGCCACGGTATCGCCTCGGGATTTCCGCGCGATGACGCGCAATGAGGCGTGGCCCCCCACCGCGAACGGTGGGGGGCCACGCCTGACGCACGAATCGCTGCGGTGCAGCGGTCGCTTACTTCTTGTTGCGACGCTGAACGCGCGTGCGCTTGAGCAGCTTGCGGTGCTTCTTCTTGGCCATCCGCTTACGCCGCTTCTTGATAACAGAGCCCACGACTACCCTCGCTCACTTCTCGGAACATCCTCGCCTCCCGGCGAGAATCGGTGCGGGGCGTCTGGGCCCACACGACCTACGTCGGCCTAGCCTACCGTCCCGAGCACCGCGCTTGTAATCCGAGGGACATACGGAGCTTTCCCGGCGTTGTCGCCGCGCTCGCGCTACGCGGTCCCCACCCCCACGAAGGACTCCCGCAGGTACTCGTGCACCGCCTGTTCCGGTACCCGGAAGGACCTGCCCACCCGGATCGCCGGCAGATGACCGCTGTGCACCAAGCGGTACACGGTCATCTTGGAGACGCGCATCACCGAGGCTACTTCCGCCACGGTCAGAAACTTGACCTCGTTGAGAGGTCGATCGCCAGCAGCCATGACCCACCTGTACCTTCCGCCGCGACGCCCACCGGCTTCCCCTCCGGTGACTCTTCGTCGCCAAGCGCTCACGCTCCAGACTAGGGGCGGGTGGTACGAGTGGGGAAGAGGAGCTGCCATCGACCGTTTACCGTGACAGACACGCTCGATTGAGTACATAGCGTGTGAGCGGGCGGTAGTGGTCGGAGCGCACCCCGTCGTCAAGCGGAACGGCCACCGACACCTGCCCCTCCGCCTCACCGACGAACAGCGCGGGATCATCCGTATCGGCCAGACCGATGGCCTCGATACCCAGCTGACCTGCACCGCAGACCCAGCCGTGGTCCCCCACCACGAGCTCGGGCAGCGGCCCTCCGGCCTCGGCGGCGCTCTCCAGCGCGGCCCGAACCGGCAGCGGCGAGTGGGAATGCGCCCCCGGCACACGCCCTCCCCCCGACGGCCCCGGTTCCCGTACCAGCGCGACCCCCCGGACGTAGTCGAGAAGGTGCGTGCGTACGCCGAACCGGGTCGTTATGTCGACACATCTCCCCTGCGCCGGGGTGAGGACAAGGCATCCCGCCGCCGACAACGCGTCTGCGAGAGCGACGTAGAAACCGAGCAGACGATGCGGATGCCCCGTCCCGAGGAGCACCGGAACCCTCCGCGCCGCCGCCTCTCCCAGCCGCGCGGCGAACGCGTCGAGCGCCTGGAGGGTCCGCTCCGGATCGATCACGTCCGGCCCCGAGCGGTGCGCCGGGTCCCCCGACACCCCGCACTTGTCGGCCATCAGCCGCAGCAGTTCCGCCTCGTCCCACCCCCGGACGGGGTCCAGCCCCAGCAGCACCCTCGGATCACGCGCCGCGAAGAGCCGGTAACTCCGCAGGTTCGCCTCCCGCGAGGTCGCCACCGCGCCCGCCAATCCCGCCGCCAACAGATGCGCCCGCAGCGCCCCGGTACCCCACACCCCCACGATGCTCCCGGAACACGCCGGTCCGGAACCCGGATTCCCCCGCACACCGCACTGTCGGCGTAACACCCGCCAGAACGTTCCTGCACCCCCCCCTGGGCGACACACCTGAGCGCCTGCCCGGAACCGAGGTGCGGGCTTCCCGACGACCCCTCAGGCCAGCAGCCCCCGCAAGGGGAAAGCCGCCTTGCGGGTCGCCAGCACCGCCTGGTCGAGCCGGTCCGCCGGGTCGTACCCCGCCGCCCACTCCCGGAAGCCCACCGGCCACCGCCCGTCCGTCATCCGCGCGGGACCCGGCTGACGGGTCCGCGCGTACACCTCGTCCCGCCAGGACCCCGGGATCACCGACGCCGGGTCCACCGGAGCGTGCGCGGCGATCCCCACCAGATGCGTCCACGACCGCGGTACGACGTCCACCACCGCGTACCCACCGCCGCCCAGCGCCAGCCAGCGCCCCTCGGCGTACTCGTGCGCCAGCTCGTGGCACGCCTCCTGCACCGCCCGCTGCGCGTCGAGGGACACCGCCAGGTGCGCCAGCGGGTCCTCGAAGTGCGTGTCCGCCCCGTGCTGCGTGACCAGGACCTGCGGCCGGAACTCCGCAAGCAGCTCCGGCACGACCGCGTGGAAGGCCCGCACCCATCCCGCGTCCCCCGTCCCGGCGGGCAGCGCCACGTTCACGGCCCCGCCCTCACCGGGCCCGTCCGCGCCCGTCTCCTCCGGCCACCCCGTCTGCGGGAAAAGGGTCCGCGGATGCTCGTGCAGCGACACGGTCAGCACCCGGGGGTCCTCCCAGAACGCCGCCTGCACTCCGTCCCCGTGGTGCACGTCCACGTCCACGTACGCCACCCGTTCCGCACCCAGTTCGAGCAGCCGGGCGATCGCCAGGGAGGCGTCGTTGTAGATGCAGAAGCCCGAGGCCGCCCCCGGCATCGCGTGGTGCAGCCCGCCGGCGAAGTTCACCGCGTGCGCGGCCTCGCCCCGCCACAGTGCCTCCGCCGCCCCCACCGACTGCCCGGCGATCAGCGCCGACACCTCGTGCATCCCGGCGAACGCAGGATCGTCGACCGTGCCGAGCCCGTACGCCTGGTCGGCCCGGCGCGGCTCCACCGACGCCGCCCGCACCGCCGCCACGTAGTCCTCGCGGTGCACGAGCCGCAGCGTCGAGTCCCCCGCGGGCTTCGCGGCCACCACGTCCACCGCCCGGTCGAGCCCGAAGGCCCGCACCAGCGACATCGTCAGCGCGAGCCGGACCGGGTCCATCGGGTGCTCGGAGCCGAAGTCGTACCGCGTGACAGCTTCATCCCACATCAACAGTGCGCGGCTGCTCATGCCCGCCACCGTATCGGGCCCCGCGCGCCCCGAACGACGTGGCGTACACCACCGTCACCAGGACGAGCAGCATCGGCACGAGCATCGCCCAGCGGTAGCTCCACGCGTCCCCGAGGGCACCCACCAGCGGCGACCCGATCAGGAACCCGACGTAGTTGAAGACGTTGAGCCGTGCCACCGCCGCGTCGCTGTTCCCCGGGAAGAGCCGCCCGGCCGCCGCGAACGTCTGCGGCACCAGCACGCTCAGCCCGAGCCCGAGCACCGTGAACCCGGCGATCCCCGCCCAGGCCCCCGGCGACACCGCCACCAGACCGAAGCCGACCGCCGCGAGCACCGCGCCGCCCCGCACGACGGCCACCGCCCCCAGCCGCCGCACCCCGAAGTCCCCGACGGTCCGCCCGAGCAGCGTCGTCACCATGTACGCGTTGTACGGCAGGGTCGCCAGCTCCTCGGAACTGCCGAGCACGTCCTGGAGGTACTTGGCACTCCAGTTGGAGACCGTCGAGTCCCCTATGTACGCGAAGGTCATCACCAGACACAACGGCAGCAGCAACCGGAAAGGGATCCCGCTCCCCTTCTCCCCCGCCTCCGTCGGCTCCACGACCGTCCCGTCCCCGCCGGCCGCGTACCACCGGCTCCCGACGATCACGACGGGCAGCAGAACGACCACGACCGGCAGGTACGACACGAACAACGGCAGGTGCCAGTGCGCCCCCACCCAGGCCAGCGAGGCCCCCACGATCCCCCCGAGGCTGTACGAGGCGTGGAACCCGAGCATGATGCTCCGCCCGTACGCCCGCTGGAGACTCACCCCCAGCATGTTCATGGAGGCGTCGAGGGCGCCCACGGAAAGCCCGAACAGCCCCAGCGCGACCGCCGCGTGCCACAGCTCGGAGCCCATGCCCACGGCCAGGAGCGCGAGCAGCACGAAGGGCTGTGCCCAGCGCAGCACCACGGCGGGCCCGACCCGCGCGACAACCTTCTCGGTCACCACGCTCGCCACCCCGGCCAGGATCGGCACGGCCGCCAGGAAGACCGGCAGCAGCCCGTCGGAGATCCCGTACCGGTCCTGGATCGCCGGTATTCGGGTCACGAGCAGGGCGAAGGTGACCCCCTGCACGAAGAAACTGACCGCCAGGGATCCCCGCCCACGCCGCAACCGCGCATCCGTCATGGCGGCACAGCGTACGGCCGGAAACTACCGCTGGGTAGATGGATCACAGACCCAATATCACCGGCAGTTCGTCCATCGTGCCGAAGTACCCGGTGGCCCCGGTGAGCTTCTCCGCGGGAGTCATCGCGGTGAACCCGTAGACGTCCATCCCGGCCGCCACCGCCGCCCGTACCCCGAGCGCGCTGTCCTCGACGACCACGCACCGCCGGGGCTCCACCCCCATCCGCGCGGCGGCATGGAGGAAGAGGTCCGGCGCCGGCTTGCCACGGCCCACGTCTTCGGCGCTGAAGACGATCTCGTCCCGGAACCAGGCGTCGAGCCCGGTCTTACGGTGCCCCACCCGGATCCGCTCATGGCTCCCGGAGGACGCCACGCAGTACGGCACCCCGCTCTGAGCGAGCAGTTCGACGACCTTTCCGGCTCCGGGGACGCCCTCCAGCCGCTCCTGGAACGCGGCGAAGACCCGAGCGTGGAACGTCTCGTCGAAGTCCGCGGGCAGCTGCTGTCCACCGCGCTCCTCGACCAGGTCGTGAATGCGGTGCATGGCGGACCCCATGTAGTCGCGCACGGATTCCTCGTACGTGGTGGGGTGCCCGAGTTCCGTCAGATAGGCGGCCAGCAGCGTGTTGGAAATCGGCTCGCTGTCCACGAGCACACCGTCGTTGTCGAAGATGACCAGGTCGTAGCGCATGGCATCAGTTTAGAACGCAAAAATGCCTCAACCCCCGGACAGAGTCCGGGGGTTGAGGCTAAAAATTGTTCGGCGGTGTCCTACTCTCCCACAGGGTCCCCCCTGCAGTACCAT
>NZ_JBIUZD010000028.1:0-36861 GCF_044744885.1 Streptomyces sp. NPDC087215 | reverse complement strand
TAACTCACCCCGGAGCCGTTCCACCTCCCCAAGCCTCATAGCCGGAAGATGCCCGTTACCAGGCAAGATCACCCGACGTAACGAAGCACTACTAGGGGAAGCCGTCACCGGCCGGAAGGAAATCCAGTCGTTCGAGCAAGTGGTCCAACAGCGTGAGCGCAGCATGGACGACATGAGGGGGCAGACGGATCGCCTCATCGGGGTGGTAGCCCAAGCTCTGAGGCCCTCCATCGACGACCATCCTTTGGGGCCCTGGCCCGGAACAACAGTGCCACCTCACTCCCTCACGACCAAGATCCGGGCCAGTTGCGGGCCAGCACCGGCCCGCCGAAGGCAGATACCTTCATCTTGCCCGGTCAGGAGCGGCGCGGCGCGTGTACCACCAGCACTCGAAGAATCTGCTGGTCAGCTACTCGCCGAAGAAGCTCGGCTTCTTCTAAGGGCATGAAAAGAGGCGCCCGGCCTGGGCTTTCGCTCGCCAGGCGCCTCTCGCTCACCCCAGCTCGTGCTGTGACCGCGTGGGTTCGCCGGGTTGGTGGTCGTGACGGTTGGATGTGCGGTGACGTCCATTCGACTGCTGGAGGCGCGGTGGCTGAGCCTGTCCGTGTACGCAGACTGACCGACAAGGAGGGGCAGAAGCTGAAGCAGATCGTGCGCCGGGGCAGCACGAGTTCGGTGCGTTACCGGCGGGCGATGACGCTGCTCGCTTCGACGGGCGGAAACCCACCACCGCAGTCACCCCACGCAAACCCAGGCACTGCACCGCCACCTCCGCTGGCGCAACGCCAACGCCCGCCACCCGACGTACTTGCCGCCCAGCGCAAGGAACGCGCCCGCATCCGCAGCGAGAAGGGCATCCGCTGGGGCGGACGCCCCCTCAACGCCGCAGCCTGACCGACCGTGAACCGCAGCCCCGGAGTGCCGAGAGGGACAAGTTCAGGAGAAGGACAGCGACAGAAGGACGGCTCAGGAGGCGGACGGCTCGATCTCCCCCGCAAAGACGATGACCTGGTCGATGAGGCTCCGCCGCAGATGGACGATGTCCGTTCCCGCCAGGCGGGGGCCTCCGTCCGGCATGGTGAAGACCCACTGGTACCGGGCCCACTCGTCAGGCATGTCCACCGCTGAGCAGCGCACCATCGTGCCGGTCCCCGCCGGGTGGCGCCGGATGTCCAGCACGAACCGCTCGACCGCCGCGATTCCTTCGCTGCGACCCAACGGCCCCCAGAAAACCACGTCTGAGGTCAAGGCCTGGGAGAGCAGGGCAGTCACATAACTGTCGTCCGAGGCGTTGAACGCGGAGATGAACATGTCGATCGCGGAGCGTGCCGTCTCTTCCTCCATGCCCCAGTAATACCAGCCGTTGCGCGTGCGCTCGTCCCGCGAGCCGCCTTCCGATCACGGTGGACCATCCCGGTCACCGCACTAGCCAGGGCTCGCGTTACACCGAAACTCCTAGTTCATCCCACCGGTATCCCGTTCCTGACCAGCCCTTCCGGACCAGTCACGGACCAAACGGCGGCTCACCTCGTAGCCTCACCCCGTAGCCGTTGCGGTTGTTCCGGAACGCGGGGATACGCATGAGGCGCGTCAGGAGCCACACGCCACCGGGAACCCCGCACACCACGGCCGCCGCTCTGGCCGGTCCGGGGGGAAAGTTGTCGAACGCCTCGCAGGCCACCAGGACCAGGCGCGCGACCCGCTGGGCCTTCCCTTCCGACACCAGGAACTGGCCACCGCCCCAGTCGTTCAGGACGAGTGTCACGTCGTCAAGACCGAGCCGTTCGATGAACTCGCTCAGGAGGAGCGCGACGCCGCGGTGGGACAGATCGGCGTCCGGGGCCATCGGCCGGCGGTGTCCGCCGAGAGGCAGCGTGGGCAGGACACAGCGGTACCCGTGCAGCAGCGGCACCACTTTGCGCCACTGCGTCTCGTTCATCGGCAGACCATGGCAGAACACCAGCACCGGTCCGTCGCCCCCGGTGTCCTGGTAGTCGATCGTTCCGGACGACAGCACGATCTGCGGCATCACACCCCCAGGTGACAGAGCGCTCCAAAAGTGTCCAGTGAACGTCGATGGACCACACGAAGGACCTCTCGGACATTGCTCAGCCTTCGCTGCGACAGGTCATCATCTGACAAAGGCGGTGCGGAGAATGTCGGGTGACCGGGGCCTGTGCCGCCGCACGATGGGGGCATGGATGACACGACCTTGGTATCCCGTTTCCTTCGCGATGGCTTCGTGAAGCTGGAGGGCGCCGTCGCGCCGCGCGTGGCCGCGGACTGCGCGCGGCTGTTGTGGCGGGAGACGGGTTGCGACCCGGACGACCCGTCGACGTGGACGCAGCCCGTGCACTGGGTGGCCGGCATGGCGCAGGGACCGTTCGCCGCCGCACCCAACTCCCCTTCCCTGCACCGCGCGTACGACCTGCTCGTCGGCGCGGGACGCTGGGAGCCGCGCTACTCGCTGGGCACGTTCCCGCTGCGCTTCCCGCACGGGGAGGAGCCGGACGACGCGGGCTGGCACATCGAGGGGAGTTATCTGCCGGAAGGCGAGAGCTGGTACTTCACGAATCTGCGCTCCCAGGGCCGGGCGCTGCTGATGCTGTTCCTGTTCAGCGAGGTCGGTGAGGAAGACGCCCCGACCCGGATCCGGGTCGGCTCACACCTCGACGTGCCGAAGGTGCTGGAGATGTACGGGGAGGACGGAGCGAGCGGGCTGGCCCTCGCCCCCGATCTGGTGGCGGCGTCCGACCACCGGCCACTCGCCCTCGCTACCGGTTCTCCGGGCGATGTCTTCCTGTGCCATCCGTTCTTGGTGCACTCGGCGCAGCCGCACCGGGGGGTGCGGCCGCGCTTCATGGCTCAGCCGCCGCTGATGCCAGCCGCACCGTACGCATTGGAGCGGGCCGACGGCGCGTACTCACCCGTGGAGATCGCGATCCGCCGGGGCCTGGGACAGGACACCACCGGTCCGGACGGGGACAGCACCGCCCGCAGCGCCGGGTAGACATGCTTCATTCGTGTCCTCATCCGGTCCGGCTCCTGGCGGGAGCAGTGGCTGACGCCAGCCGTCCACCGTGCGCACGACGGCCGCGTCGGTCCGCTGGTCGGCAGCCGGAAGGTCTGTTCGTTGGCGGCGGTGATGATCCGGGTTGTCATCAGACGCAGCTGGGTGGCGTAGGCGGGTGAGTCGGGGAGGAGGTCGAGCTGGCCGGTCTCCGGGCCGAAAGCCACGGCGACGCTGTGGAAGGCTCCGGCCAGTCCGACGGGGCGCGCGCGTGATACTGGACGGTCGACTTCTTCGGGCGGCGTGGCGCGTTGGGGCGGTCGGTGCCGCGCTGCTCGGCGTCCTGGCGGACGCGCGGAATCGGTTATCTTCCTGAGCCCGGGGCACAGGGAGGGGCGGTACTCGCCCTCGGCCTGCCGGTCAGCCATGTCCCTGGCCATCCGCAGCGCCCTGAACGCGAACCCGGCGACACCGGACGGGCAGCCCTCGACAGGATCCTGACCACGTGGTGCCGAGCCGGGACCACGGCCTGACGCACGAACCCGGCCAGGGCACACCTGGGTGCCTCCGGCTGGGCCTCGACACCCCTCCTCGGACCGGCCGCCCCACCCGGAGCCCGTGCCCTGTTGCCCTGTCCCGGCCTGTCGACCTGACACAACCCCTGGCCCCCGGTGACCAGGGCGTACGGTCGCCCTTCACCGGCGGGAACCACACGCCGCGCACCACAGGGGAGGAACGATGAGCAACGACACCGGATGGGTCCGTCGCCAGGACCTCGGCCGGGAGGCGTGCCGGACACGGGCTGGGGCATCGCGGAGCGCCCGCAGCGCGGCCGCGACACCGGCTGGGGCATCACCGGCCGCTGACCGCTGGCTGCTCTTCGGAGGTCCCGCACTCCTGGGCGCGGGACCTTCGCGCGTCCGGGCAGGGAGCCTGGAGGTCCGGGCGCCGCCGTGGACCGGATCGCGGGCGGTCACAGTATCTGCTGGACCCAGCAGCCGAGGAGACCGGCGAGGGTGCGGCCGGTGCCGTGGCTCAGGCCCCGGACGCAGTGGCGGATCGGGGTGTGGTTCCGCCGTCGGCGGCGCCGGGTGCGGGGCGCGTCGGGGGGGTGGGCACGGGCGGGGTCCTTCCGGAGGCGGGTGGTCTCGTCGTCCTGGAGCGGGAACGGCTCCAGGACGACGCAACCCAGCAACAGACCGGTCACCTCGCCGCGGCCGCGTGCTCCGACGACGACGGCCATCGCTTCCCGCCCTTCGGCGAGCAGGGCGCCTGTCGCGTCCTCGGCGGCGACGGCGCTGGTGAGGGGAAGGCCCGGCGCCCTTCTCCGGGCCCGTTCCACAGCCTGGCCGACGATGTTCTCCGCGAGGACCTGGCCCGCGGGCCGGTCGGGCGTCCGGTCCGGCACGGTCCCCTCGTACCGTTCCCAGAGGGAGGCGTGCACGATCCGCAACGGGCGTCCGTGACGCACGGCCTCGTCGACGGCCCAGTCCAGGGCCGTGAGACCGGCGTCTGAACCGTCGACACCCACGACCAGGGGGAGTTCCATCCCGCCCACCGCCTTTCGGTCGCTCGAAGCCTGGTGTCACGCTCGCACGGGCGCGCGACGGGAGGACAGGGCCGATCGGTCCCCAACGGGTGCCCGGGGCGCCCGCGCGGCCCTCCTTCCGGGGGCGGTCGGCACAGGGACCTCCCCGGACCGTCCGCATCGGGGGCGCTCCTGCTCTCAGCTCGCCCAGGATGAGCCTGTCCCGGGCGCGAGACATGCGTCCGGGACGGAACGGAGGCACGCACCGATCCGGACCCGGGTGAGGTCCCGGCCGAAGCGGAGGGCGAGGACGCGCCGGTTCCGGACGTCGAGGCGGTCCACGAGCGGCTTCGGGGAGACGAGGTCCTCGATCAGTCCGCAGGAGCGTGCGCGGTCGGTCGGCCGGTCGGTGAGCCGCAGGGCCGCCGCTCACCGAGTGGGGTCTTCCTGGACCGTCCCCGGTCGGGGGAGACCCCACTCGGACAGTCGATATCGGGCGGCCCGGCCAGGGCATCCCGCCGCGTCCCCGCCCCCGACGAGGGGCGGAAGGGGACGGAACGGCCCCGTGCGAGCCGCTGTGCCGGGCATGGGGGCTCCTTCGGCGAGGGCCGGGGCCCGCAGGGCGCGGAGGTTCTTCGGGTCGGCTTCCACCGGGCACCTGCCCGGTCCCGCCCGATGAATGCGGGGTGTGTGCGGTGCCGTCCCGCAGGGTGGGAGGCATCGCTACGGAGGGGCGTCTCCCATACGGTCGGTGAGGGTCGGGCCCGCGGGTGACGGCGCCGGACTCCATGGGCCGGATGCGCCGCGCTGAGTCCGGTTCTCGGCCGGGACGGCTCCCCCGGGGGGCCTACCGCGTACCCCGCGCGTCAGCGTGCGGACTCCTCGTGACCGGACCTGCGGCCTTCCCGCCGGGTCGGGCCGTCCGCTGTCCCCGGCGTCCGGAGGGCTCCCTCCGGCGGGTTCGGTTCCGGGGCGGCCGGGGCGTGCGGGGCACGCGGCAGGGCCCCCCGGGGCCCGTTCCCTTCGGGGGAGACCCGGGCGCCGGGACCGGGCGGCGGGGGCCGTGACGGCCCCTCGGGCCGCCCGGCTGCCGGGCGAACGGGTCACTTCATGTCGTCGCGGGCCTTGCGGACGCGGTCACGCGCCTTCTCGCCCACCTCCCGGACCTTGCCCTTCACCTGGTCGGTCCTGCCCTCGGCCTCCATCCGCTCATTGCCCGTGACCTTCCCCACGGTTTCCTTGATCTTGCCCTTGCCCTTGTCCATGGCGCTCTTGCGCATGAGCTCGATTCCTTTCTCGTGAACGGACCCCGGCCGGTGCCACGGCGCCGGGCCCGGTCTCAGTCCGGGTTCCGGATCCCAGCATCCCCCGCGCCGGTGCGCGGCGCCCGGTCGACCGGACTCACCGCGGGGCCGCGCGAGCGGCTCGTCACGGCCCCGCTGCTCGTCGATCCCTGCCGGGGCGGGTCGTCCACGGGCCCGGGTCCATCCGGAGCCACCTCCCGTCCTTCCGGACCGGGCCCTCCTGCAGGACCGGTGTCGACAGTGACGCGGACCGCGTCGCACCCCTGCGGGTTCCCCGCCGGACCGGATCCAACCCCCACCTCGCTCCGTGGCGGGACTCACCCCCCCCTCGTCCATTCTCCCGCCGCCCTCCCAGCCGTGTCAGGACAGCGTCCCGTCGCCGCTCTCGTACGCCTGGGCCACTCCCCGCGTACGGCGATCTCGAACATCCGGCCCGTCGAGGGGCCCGGTCCCCCGAGGGTGGCGGTCACGGGCACCTCCGGTCCGGCATGGTCCGGCGGGCGCGGGTTTCCCGGCGGGCGCTGACGCTCCTGGGCGGTACCCCGCCGGTCGGCCGTCGTGCCCGACGCTCCGGCCTGAGCGCTACGGCTCGGGGACCGCCCTCCGTACCGCCCGGACCCGGCCCAGGACGTCCGTCGGATCGGTGTCGCGCTGGATGCAGGGGAGGGTGATGTACCACCAGTCGGCCAGGCGGTCGGCGACCAGATGACGGCCCTCCAGCGCCTCGGTGAGGGTGCAGAGCCCGAAGAAGGCCCGGACCAGGGCGGGGGCGACGGTGGCGGGGCGGGTCCGGTGGGCGAGCTGACCGGTGACACGCGCCTGGGCGAGAAGGCGGGTGGTGGCGGCGGTCCAGAGGGCGAAGGGGTGTGGCAGGGGGACGTCGATGGTGTCGCGCTCCGCCCAGAGGCGTGCGCCGGCGCGGGCGACGGTGTCCTCGGTGAGGGTGTGCGCGATCTCGAAGCTGAGGGACACCAGCCGGTCGAGCGGCGGTACGGAACGGTCCGTGTAGCGCGAGGTCAGCTGGGGCCAGGTGGCGAAGGAGTCCTCGACGACGGCGAGGGCGAGCCCCTCCTTGCCCGCGTAGTGGAAGTACACGGCACCGCTGGTCCGACCGGACCAGCGGCTTATGTCGCTGACACTGGTACCGGCGTACCCCTGCTCCGCGAAGAGACAGGCGGCCGCCTCCAGAAGTGCCCTGCGGGTCGCCCTGGCCCGTTGCTGCAACGTACTGCCCACTTCCACTCGGCTCGCTGGTGACGACCGAGAAGGTAGTGCGCCCGCGTGCGGCCGTGACAATGCGCGCTCCCGCACGAGGCCACGGCTCTTTCCGTTCGAGCACCCACCCTTGCGGGCGATCCTCTTCTCTTTTCCGGCGCGCCCACCGGCCATTCGGGCGAATGCGTCGCCCTCCCGTCGCTCTACGCGGACCGCCGTGCGCATATGCGCCAACCGGGCGCCGTATGAGCGGGCTTGGCGCGGCATCGACGGAGGCCGCCGGGAGGCACGAGAGACGGCCCTTACTCCTTTCCGCCCGCCAGGTCGATCACTCGATGTAGTGATTGCACTACAGGGCGTCGCGAAAATAACGTAACGGCCATGATGTTTCCCGTTTGAGGCGGTATGAACATGATGTCCGCGCCTCACAGGGCGGCTGCGGATCTCCTCGCACCGTCCCGTCGACCGGGAGACGCGCGATCCATCCGAACCGGCCTCGCCACAAGCGCGACCGCTCCCCTCCCGGAGGCATCATGACCGCCCAGGCGCATCCGCTGATCAGCTGGTCGCCCGAAGCCGTCGTCCTCGATTGCGACGGCACCCTGATGGACAGCGAACGGCACTGGCAGGACGCCCGGAACCACGCCTTCCGGGAGTTCGGGCTGACGGCTCCGCCCGGGTTCGCCGACCGTGCCAAGGGCGTGCACTACGCCGACTGCGGGCGGCTGATGGCCGAGGAGACACAGAAGCCGGAGCTCGCCGACGAACTGGCCCGGTCCCTGCTGGAGCACTTCCTCTCCCTGGTCGCCGACAATCCCGTGACCATGCCCGGGGCGGCCGCGTTCGTCGGCCTCCTCGCGGGACGACTGCCGCTGGCGGTGGCCAGCAACTGCCCGCTGGAGGTCGTGGAGGCGAGCCTCGGCCGGGCGGGACTGCTGCGGCACTTCGCCCACGTGGTCGTCCCCACGGAGACGGTCGCCCCCGCGGGGACCGCCGTCGCCACGGAGACTCCCGGGACACCCTCCTCGCGGACCGCGCCGGACGGGGCGGACGCACCGGACGGACTCGTTACGGGGGTCGTACGCCCCAAGCCCTGGCCCGACGTCTACACGACGGCAGCCCGGCTCTGCGGCACCGAGCCGGAGCGGGCACTGGCCGTGGAGGACTCGCTGACCGGGATCGAGTCGGCCCGCCGGGCCGGGCTGCGGGTGCTCGGGGTGGGACCGCGCCCGGACGAGGGGCCCTCCGGCGCCGACCTGTGGGTGACCACGCTCCGCTCGCCGGTGCTCCTGTCCTGGGTGCGAGTAAGGGTGCTGGGACAGGCGGACACCGGGCAGGAATGAGCCGGGCCGCGCACGCCCGCCCACGGTGACGGGCCGGTGCCGCCCGGCGCCCGGCGCCCGCGAGGGCCTACGAGGCGTTCGTGTACGGCGTGAGGTCGCCGACGATCCCCGCAGCCGAGGCGAAGAGGAGGGCGACTCCGACGGCCCCCGGGTCCGGCACGCCGGCCGCGCGTTCGCCTACATAGCTGGAACGGCCCCTGCGGGCGCGCAGCCGCGCGGTGTCGCGTACGCCCTGCCAGGCCGCTTCGGCGGCGGCGCCCAGCGCGTCGGCGGGCGGGGTCCTGCCGTCGAGCGCGCCCAGTGCCGTGACGGCGGGAGCCAGGGCGTCGACCAGGGTCTTGTCGCCGGGCGCGGCCTCGCCGACGCGCCGGATGGCGGCCAGCCCCTCACCGGCCCCCCGGGCGAGTGCGGGGGCCGTGAGGCCCTGGGCGGCGACGGAGGCGGCGAGCGACTGGAGGAGCAACCCGAACAGGGGGCCGCTGGTCCCGCCCACCTCGTCGAGGAAGGCGGTCGCCGCCGCCTCCAGCGCCTCGGCGTCCCCGGGAGCCGGGAGGGCGTCCAGACGCGCGAGGGCGGCGGCGGTGCCCGCCGACAGGTTGGTGCCGAAATCGCCGTCGCCGACCCGCTGGTCGAGGGCGGTGAGCTGGGCCTCGGCGGCACGGGCGGTGCCGGCGAAGCGGCGCATCCAGGTGCCGCCGGAGAGCACCTCGTCAGTACGGGTCAAGGAACTGCTCCCGTTCTCGTGGCCGGGGGGCCCGGGGGGATGGGGGTGCCGGAACCGGTCCGGGCGGGGTGCGGGGGCCACCGGGCCGGGGCCGACTCACCAGCGGAGGGCGGCGGTGCACACGGGGGCGTCGTAGAAAGCGAGGTCGGCCGGTTCGGCGAGGAGGACGGTGAGGGAGAATCCGCGCATGTCGAGGGCCGTGACGTAGTCGCCGACCAGGCCCCGGGCGAGGACGATCCCCCGGTCGTCGAGGACCCTGGCCAGCTCGCCGTGGGTGGCGTACAGCTCCAGGGGCGTCACCGCGCCGAGCCCGTTGACCAGGGTGACGACGGTGGCGCCCGGCTCCGCCGCGAGGGCTTCGAGGAGCTCGCCCGCCATCCGCTCGACGAGCGCCGCGAGCGGCACGTGGTGCGCGCTCGATCTGGCGCGCTCGCCGTGGATCCCGACGCCGTACTCCAGCTCACCGGCGGCGAGGCGGAAGGCGGGCTCGCCCAGGGTCGGGGAGGTGTGGGCGGCGGAGGCGACGGCGAGGGTGCGGCAGCGGGCGGCGAGGCGGGTTCCGAGCGCCTGGAGCTCGCCGAGACCGAGGCCGGTGTCGGCCGCGCCCCCGAGGATCTTCTCGACGAGTACCGTGCCTCCGGTCCCCCGGCGGCCGGAGGCGATCTCCTCCGCGTCGGAGGCGAGGTCGTCGTCGACGAGGACCCGCGCGCAGGGCACTCCCCGGTGGGCCAGACGCTCGGCGGCGATGCCGAAGTTGATGCGGTCGCCGGTGTAGTTCTTGACGATGTGGAGAACGCCGTCCTCGCGGGCGGCGGCGAGCGAGCCCTCGTAGACCTGGCGGTTGTGCGGAGAGGCGAAGACCCGGCCGGGGCAGGCGGCGTCGAGCATTCCCCGGCCGACGTACCCGGCGTGCAGGGGCTCGTGTCCGGTGCCGCCGCCGGAGAGCAGGGCGACCCGGCGGTGCGGGGACGCGGCACGGGCGAGCAGGAACCCGTGGGCCGGATCGAGGGTGAGCAGGTCCGCGTGGGCACGGGCGAAGCCCGCGAGAGCGTCGGACACGAGGGTGTCGGCGCTGTTCTCGAAGTACGAGGCCATGAGAGTCCTCTGTCGTCGAGGGCCACGGTCGGCGCCCCCGCCGACCGCCTCCCGCCCGGGTTCCTACATGCTGGGCTCCGGCTCCGCCCGGGGCAAGCCATGGGCCATATCGCTCGTCCTTTCGGGCGTGGGCGCGGACCGGAGCCGGTCGTCCTTTCGGGCGTGGGGGCGAACCGGAGCCGGTCGTCGCCGCGACGGGCCCGTGCATCCCCCTTCCCCACGGCCCCCGGGGAAGCCCTTACGGGTCCCCTACGGGCGAGCCCCCTCGCCCCGGACAGGGCCGCCGCTACGGCTGCCAGGGTGGCGGCCCGCCGGGCGGTGACGGTGATCAGGGCGAGTACGGCGCCGGTGAGGGAGACGGCGGTCCACGCGGGCAGGAGGAGGCAGGCGGGCAGGAGCGCTCCCGGGGCGCGGAGCGCACAGGGCGGGAACCGCTTCAGGACGGTGCGCGGGGAGTCGCCGTACCGCGGGCCGAGCGCCGCGTCGGCAACGTGGAAGGCCAGCAGGCCGGCACACAGGGTGGTGAGCGCTCCGGCGGGAAGGGCCGTGGCCTGGTTCGGCGACGGTGTTCAGCCGCGCAGCCGCACGGCGAGCGTGGCCGGCCGGGCTCCGGGGGTGTACGGCACCGGGGGCTCGACCTCCGCGCCGAGGGTCGCCACCGCCAGGGCCAGGCCGTCCTCGTCGAGGCCGAGGCTGAGGGCGAGGACGAGGGCGAGGGCGAGGGCGAGGAGACCGTGCGGCTCCCCCGCCGCCGGGCGAGGAGACCGGGGTCGGTGCCCTCCAGGTAGTCGGCGAGCGCCGTCCCGTGGTCGCCGAACTCGTCCGGCACGTCCCGCGTGAACCAGCCGCCGAGCGGTTGCGCCAGTTCGGGGAAGCGGGCCCGCCACTCCTCGCCCGACGGGACCCGACCCGTACGCGCCACGCGCCGACCTCGGGGACACCACCGGCCCGCCGGACAGGGCGATCTTCTCCGCTCCCCGACCGCCCACCGGGGTGCCGCTGGCCCCGCCTCGTCCGGGACCGTCCACCGACCGCTCCGCGATCCTCTCCTACGCCCCCCGCACCAGCAAGATCCCGCCGCCCCGTCACCCAGCGGTCGCCGCCCCGTCACCGCGGGCACCGTCCGCGGCCTCCGGTGGCAGGAGCCATGGTCCTGCCCACCGCGCTGCGCCCAGGACCGGCGAGCAGGCGGGCCGCGAGAACATCCGGGCCGGAATTCTCCTGGCAGGCGTCGCCGAACGGCTCCCGGCCGCTGACCGCGCGGGGAAGGACTCCGGAGAGTTCGCCGATGACGTCGCCGAGCGAGCGTGTCGTCGGAATGCAGGGTCCGCAGAAGGAACTTCCACGGCCCAGGCCGATCGCCGCACCACCCGTAAACCGGACACGCGCGGCGGACCGACTGCGGTAGCGGCGCACCCCGCGCTCCGGCCGGCGGCCGAGAACCCACCCCTCCGATCATTTCCGGCCATTGCGGTACGGCTGGCCAACCTGAAGGCGGGGCCGCCCAGTTGTGGCCTCAGGGAACGAGGTCCACCCCGGACTCCGGTTCCGCCATCAGGAGGAAAGTTGCCCAGAAGACGCCATGACGTCGCCAGACCCGTTCTCACCCTGTCGGTCGCGGTCGTCCTCGCGGCCGCTTCGGTCACCGGGTCACCCGGTCACGCGACCGCCGCGCCCACCGGATCCGGCGTGGTCCCCACGGGCGGGACAGCACGATCCGGTCCCGGTTCCGTGATCACCCTGATCACCGGCGACCGGGTCCGGGTCGACGCCGAGGGAGCCGTCACCGGGCTCCAGCGGGCGGCAGGACGGGAGCGCATACCCGTACAGACCCGCGTCCAGCACGGGCGCACCCATGTCATCCCGTACGACGCCCGTGAGCTCATCGCCTCGGGCACGCTCGACCAGCGACTGTTCGACGTCACCGAACTCAGCCGCGCGCAGAGCCTCATGTCCCACCGCGACGGCCTCAAGGTGATCGTCGGCTACACCGGCGGACCGACGGCCGTCGCGGCCCGCACCGACGTGCGGACCCTGCCCGGTACCCAGCTCCGGCGCACCCTGCGGACCCTGAACGCCGACGCGGTGACCGCCCCCGCCGAGGACCCCGCCGCCCTGTGGAAGACCCTCACCGCGCCGAAGGGGGACAGCGCCCGGACCGCTGCCTCCGGGATCGCCCGCATCTGGCTCGACGGCGTCAACCGGGCCTCCCTCGACACCAGCGTCGGACAGGTCGGCACCCCCAGGGCCTGGGCCGCCGGTCACGACGGCACCGGTGTGAAGATCGCCGTGCTGGACACCGGGATCGAGGCGGCACACCCCGACCTCAAGGGCCAGGTGATCGGGGAGGCGAACTTCTCCGCCTCCCCCGACACCAAGGACCGCAACGGCCACGGCACCCATGTCGCCTCCATAGCCGCCGGTACGGGCGCCGGATCAGCCGGGAAGCACAAGGGTGTCGCCCCCGGCGCGAAGGTCCTCAGCGGCAAGGTCCTCGACGACGACGGCCGTGGCGACGACTCCTCCATCGTGGCGGGCATGGAGTGGGCCGTCGCCCAGGGCGCGGACATCGTCAACCTCAGCCTCGGTGGCTGGGACACTCCCGGGACCGACCCCAAGGAAGCCCAGGTCGAGAAGGCATCGGCGGAGAAGGGCGTCCTGTTCGCCATCGCGGCGGGCAACGACGGGCGGTCGGCGCGGACCGTCGGCTCGCCCGGCTCGGCGCCCTCCGCGCTGACCGTCGGCGGCGTCGACGACAACGACGCGATGTACGAGATGTCCAGCGGCGGCCCGCTCCCCGACGGCAGCGTCAAACCGGACATCACCGCTCCCGGCGTGGGCATCACCGCGGCTTCGTCCCCCGGCAGCACCATCGAGCGGATGTTCGGACAGAACCCGCCGGGCTACGTCACGATCTCCGGCACCTCCATGGCGACGCCCCATGTGGCCGGGGCCGCCGCCCTCCTCAAGCAGAAGAACCCCGGCTGGACGTACAAGGAGCTGAAGAGCACCCTCACCGCCTCCGCGCAGGAGGGTCCGTACAGCCCCTTCGAGCAGGGCTCGGGCAGGCTCGCCGTCGACCGGGCCGTCGAGCAGACCGTGACCGCCGACGCGAACACCGTCGACTTCGGCCGCCAGGCCTGGCCGCACACCGACAACACCCCGGTCACCAGGACGGTGGCCTACCGCAACCAGGGCGCCAGGGACACGGTCCTCCAGCTCAGTGCCAAGGGCGTCGGCCCCGACGGCACACCCGCCCCGGCCGGGTTCTTCACTCTCGGCGAGGACCGGATCACCGTCCCGGCCGGTGGCACGGCCTCCGTGACCGTCACGGCAGACACCCGCCTCGCGGGCGGGAACTCCGGCCCCGGCGGCTCCGGTTCCGGCTCCTACGCGGCGGCCCTGACCGCCGCCGGTGACGGCCACACCGTCCGTACCACCGCCTCCGTGGAACTGGAGACCGAGTCGTACGACGTCACCGTCCGGCACATCGCGCGCGACGGCTCACCCGGCGACGACTTCACCACGGAGCTGCTCGCCAACCACTCCACGACCGAGTTCCGCTGGACGGACCGCGCGGCCGGGATCGGCGTCATCCGCGCGCCCAAGGGCAGCTATCTGCTCCAGTCCAGCGCCGCCGTCGACCCGCTGGACTCCGGCAAGGGCTTCGACCTGCTCTCCCAGCCCCGTCTGACCGTGGACAAGGACACCACCGTCACCGTCGACGCCCGCACGGCCGAGCCGGTCTCCATCACCGTCCCGGACCCTGCCGCCAAGTCCACGTACGCCCTCACGAGCTACACCCTTGACGATCCGGGCGGCAACTGGCTGGCCAACTCCTACTCCCTGGAGTCGTTCACGGGTCTGCGCACCGCGCACATCGGACCGGAGATCACCGACGGTTCGCTCTCCCAGACCTGGAGCACCCAGTGGAAGAAGCCGTCCGGCGAGGAGTACCGGACCGTGTCCGGGGGCAAGGCGAACCGGTTCGCGACCGGGTACACCAAGCACTTCGCCGCCGGTGAGTTCGCCACGGTACGGGTCGGCCTCGGCGGCTCCGTCAAGGGCAAGCGGGGCGATCTGAGCCTCACGGGCACGACGGGCGTCTCCGAGGTCGGCCCCCCCGACTCCGCGCCCGAGCCATTGCCCGCCTCCCGGACCCTGCTGCTCTCCACCGCCGAGAAGGCCACCTGGAACATGCATTACCGCCAGTACGGCTCGTTGGTGGACCAGGGAAAGCCGCTCCCCGACGGGTTGTATCTCCTCGGCGGCGCGAAGACCTACCGGGCGGGGAAGGAGTACCGGGAGACCTTCAACACCGGGGTCGTCCAGCCGTCGCTGCGACCGGGTTCCGGTGTCTTCCGGGAAGGCGATCTACTGTGGGGCAGGCTGGGCCTGTTCGACGACGCCCAGGGCCATGAGGGCCTGACGAACATCGCCTCGTCCAGGACCACGCTGCACCGGGGCACCACGAAGATCGGCGAGTACGGGGGCGGGCTCTGGGGCTCACAGGGCTTCGAGGTGGCACCCGAGGCCGCCGAATACACCCTGGCCAGTACCTCGACCCGTACCCCCGACGTGTCCCGGATCTCCAGCCGAACCGATGTGAGCTGGACCTTCCGCACCGAGCGCCCCACCGTCGGCACCAGGACAGAACTGCCCGTCTCCCTGCCCCGCTTCGGCGCGGTCGGCGCCCTCGACGGCACCGTCCGGGCAGGTGCCACCACGACCCTCCCGGTGACCGTGCAGGGCCCGGCGGCGGGCCGGAACCTCGGATCGCTCGTCGTGTCGGTGTCGTACGACAACGGTCTGATCTGGCGGAAGGTCCCCGTCACGAAGGGCAGGATCACCCTGCCGAACCCGGCGAAGGACAAGTCCGTCGCGCTCCGCGCCGAGGTCACGGACGTCAAGGGCAACAGGGGGACGGTGACGGTGTACGACGCGTACTTCGGCAGGTGAGCGAGACCCCGCCCGGTGGCCGCGCGGCCGCCGGGCGGAGGAGGCCGACCCATCGGGACGCGGGGGGCTCCCGTGGGTCGGCCGTTGTCTCACGTGAATGGGCGAGCCACGGAAGTACGGCCCCCGTGCCGTCGAGGAGGGC
Source organism: Streptomyces sp. NPDC087215 (assembly GCF_044744885.1). NCBI lineage: Bacteria > Bacillati > Actinomycetota > Actinomycetes > Kitasatosporales > Streptomycetaceae > Streptomyces > Streptomyces sp. NPDC087215. The sequence continues at coordinate 21,541 of NZ_JBIUZD010000028.1, read as the reverse complement.
GAGGAGCACGGGTGCGGAGGCGAGCAGCCTCTCGCGCCGTGCCTCTGCCCTACCGACGTGCACACCCCCTCGCCTGTCGCTCAGCCGACCTGGAAGGAGATCGTCGGCACCCGTGCTTCCGCCCTTGACTCCCTGTCCACACCAGCCGCAGTGGTCAGGGGCCCGGCCCGTCACTCCTTCGGGGTGGCATGTCATCGGGCGGATCCAGCCGGAGGCCGGGACGATGGTCCACGTTTCGAAGCCGAAGGCGGTCATCGCGACGAGGGCGTCGTGCCGACAGGTGGGTGGACCGGCTGGGTCCCGCCGCCTGTCCACCACGGTGCCGCGTCTCGGTGTTCCGTAAGCCCGGAGCCCCTGCCCGACTCGTTCCGTCGAACACTGGTGAGGAACCATGTCCCGTACGCCGCCCCCCTACGTCGATCCGACGAAGCCCAGCATCGCCAGGGTGTACGACGCGTTCCTCGGCGGCAGCGACAACTACGAGGTGGACCGCGAGGTGGTCCACCGGGTGATGCGAGCCGTTCCTGAAACCGCCGGGCTGGCGGTCGAGAACCGCGCCTTCCTGATCCGCGCGTGCCGCTTCCTGGCAGGCCAGGCCGACATCACGCAGTACCTGGACTGCGGCTCGGGCCTGCCGACCGCGGAGAACACCCACCAGGTGGTGCAGGGGATCGACCCGCGATCACGGGTCGTCTACGTGGACAACGACCCCCTGGTGCTGGCCCACAGCCGCGCGCTGCTGGCGGGGAACCGGAACGCCGTCATCGTCGCCGAGGACATCTTCAAGCCGGAGGCCCTGCTCCGGAACGAGACCGTGCGGTCCCACCTCGACTGGGAGAAGCCCATCGCCCTGCTGCACATGGGCACGCTGCACCACTACACCGGCGAGGGCACCCGCACCCGCAAGGACATCGTGCGCGCCTACGCCGACGCCCTTCCCGCCGGATCCTATGTGGCTCTCAGCCACTTCCTGGATCCGGAGGACGAGTACAGCGCGACCGCACGGAAGATGGAGGACATGTTCCTGCACAGCATGATGGGCAGCGGCACCTTCTCCACCAGAGACGAGCTGCAGGAGTTGTTCGACGGTCTGGAGATGGTCGCCCCGGGCCTGGTGCCGTGCAGCGAGTGGCGGGAGGACGCCCCTCCGGCCAGTCAGGGCGTGGCTCAGCGGTGCATCGCCGGGGGCGTCGCCCGCAAGCCGTGAGACCCGCCGGATTCCACCAGCGCCCGTGAGAGGGCTGCGGGCGAGGGCGCGGGGCGGTGCGTACGCGGTGTCTGCCCGGGGCATGGAGGGATGCGCTCGTCGACCCGGGTGCCGAAGACCCCGGGTTCGGCGCCGGGTGAACGCGACGCCTTCGATCACCTGTGGAGAGCGGCCGGGGCATCGAAGGCACCCCGGTGCAGATCCACACGCGCGGAATCCGTTCCGGTCATGGCGAAATACAGGACTCGGGCGCGCACCCTGTAGCGCAATAGTCGAGATTCGCAAGCAAAAAAGATCGATTTCACTCGATCGAACATTTCTGCGCTTTACATTGACGAAAATTTGATCACGTGAAGGAATGCCTCACCGAATCACTTTCCCGCCGGTGACGTGGGAAAAGACCGATACATGAGCGGGCCTCCCCGGAGGACTTCGCCGTTCCGCCACCACCTCACGTAAAGGCCCTCTAAGATTTCGGCGAGACGGTTTCTCCGCATCTCTGTGTACTCCCTCATGAGCCGGGCGAAAGCCCCTTCCAGTGCTGAGAGCAGGGGATGACATTCACCTATGAAGCCGCCAAGAGAGCCACGTCCGACCCGCGCGGGACGCGGTCGGGTGTACTCGGCCGCCGTATCGTCGGCTGTCTGGGCGTGCTCGCCTTGGGAATCGGCAGTGGCTCGTTAGCCATGGCGCCCGCCGCGTACTCGCAGGCGGAAACAGGTTCGGTGACGGTCCGTGTGATCCGGGCCGTGGACGACAGTGGGACGTGGACACCCGCCCTCGAACCGGGCATCGCCGGTGTCCGGGTGACCCTCACCGGCGACGCCGGAGCGGGCGTCGAGGGGGTCACGGCGTCCGACGGCACCGTGACCCTGACTCCCGCGCAGGGCGGGAGCACCGACGGCAAGTACCGCGTGCAGGTGATCAACCCGAAACCGGGCGTACTGCACCCGGCCTTCGCCTCCCGTCAGGGGCTGGACGGCGCGCCGAACCAGCTCAGCAGCAACGAGGAGTTCGTCGACCTCTCCGGGAACAAGAGCGTGGCGTACACCACCGGGCTGTGGAGCCCCGGCGACTACTGCCAGAAGAACGCTCCCCTGGTGACGACCTGCCAGCCCGCGACCCGCGAGGGCGGGACGCAGCGCACTCTGGTCTCCTTCCCCTACTCGGCCCGCGGCCAGGACGGCGTCGACGTCGACGTCACGAACGTCGCCACCAACGCCGACACCGGGACCCTCTACGGCATCGCGTGGAACAAGGCCGACAAGCGCGTGTTCTCCTCGGCGGTCGCCAAACGCACCACGGACTACGGTCCGGGCGGCGCCGGGGGAATCTACGTGACCGACCTGGCGTCGAAGAAGACCGCGCTGTTCGCGGTCGTACCCGACGCGGGGACGACCGCGCACGGCCCCGGCACCGACGACGCCTTCCTCGGCGTCCCGGGAAAGGAGAGCCTGGGCGGGCTCAAGATCACCGATGACGGCCGGTACCTGTTCGTCGTCAACCTCAACAACCGCAAGCTCTACCGGTACGACGCCACGGCGGTGACCGCCTCGGCGCCCGAGGCCGTCACCGCCGTCCCCGATCCGGGCTGCCCCTCGGCGGCGGACTGGCGGCCGTTCGGCCTCGGCCTGCACGACGGCGTCGGCTACGTCGGCGGGGTGTGCTCCGGGGAGTCCACCGGGAAGACCTCGGACCTGCGCGCCGTGGTCCTGCCGTTCGACCTCGCCACCGGCGCGTTCCAGCGGCCGGTCCTGGACCAGCCGCTGGACTATCCGCGTCAGTCCACGGTCGGCGCGCCGCCGTGCGACGGGGCGGGCTGGTTCGCCTGGACGAACACGTTCCCGACCTCCCAGAACGGCCAGGGCTGCGCGACCTACCTCGCCCAGCCCGAACCGCAGGTGGGCGAGGTCGACTTCGAGACGGACGGCTCCATGCTGGTGGCGTTCCGCGACCGCTTCGGCGACCGGGCGCCCGCGGGCCCGACGCCGGGCTCGGTCGGCACCGTCCTGTCCGGAGGCGACCTGAACAAGGCGTGCCTGGCGGACGGCACGTACGTGCTGGACACCAACAACGGCTGCGGCCGTTCCCCCCGGGGCACCCGCTTCTTCGACACCAGCCGGATGGGTGCCCATCACAACGCCTCCTTCGCGGGGATGGCGTTCTCCAGGGTCGAGGACACCATCGCCACCTCGGGCTTCGACCCCAACAGCACGGCCTTCGGGTACGGCACCACCTTCAACAAGCGTGACGGCAGCCAGGACCCCAAGTCCGGTCTGCGCCTCAACCCGGCCGGAACCCCGGCCCCGTTCGGCAAGGGCGCCTCGATGGGCGACCTGGAGGTGCTCTGCGACCGGGCACCGCTCCAGATCGGCAACCGGGTCTGGTACGACCCCGAGCGATCGGGCCTCCAGAAGCCGGGCCAGCGCCCGGTCGCGGGCGCGACCGTCAACCTGTACGACGGGACGGGCAAGCTGGTCGGGACGACGGTGACGTCGGCGCGCGGCGAGTACTACTTCGACGACTCCAACGTCACCGGTGGCCTCCAGCCGAAGACCAAGTACACCATCCGCCTCGACAACCCGGCCGACTACGCCAAGAACGGGCCGCTCCATCAGTGGGTGCCCACCCAGGCGGACGTCGGCGACAACCGCTTCATCGACTCCAAGGGCATCGTCCCGCGCGGGGGCACGTTCCCCGAACGGGCGCTGACCACCGGCGGGCCGGGGCAGAACGACCACACGTACGACTTCGGCTTCCGACAGCAGGAAGGCGCGCTGCGCCTGATCAAACACGACCAGGGCGGCAAGCCCCTGGCCAGGGCCACGTTCCAGCTGTGGAAGGAGACCAACGGGACGGAGGGCCTGCAGATGTCCGGGGCGGCGCCGGACTCCCGGGTCGGCGGGCCCTGTGTGACCCGGAGCAACGGGCGCTGCGCCGGAAGCGGCACACCGGGCACGTACTACTGGCAGGAGGTCAAGGCACCGGACGGTTACTCCCTTCCGCAGAACCCGGTGTTCGGACCGCTGGTGCTCACCTCCGACAACCTCGACGACGGGGTCTCGGTGACCGCGGTGAACAAGCGGGCCCACAAGCCGACGCCCAAGCCGACACCGACGTCGAAACCGACCGCACCGGCGCCGGGACCCCCCGGTTCTCCGGGTACTCCTGGAGAACCGGGCGCACCGGGAGTGCCGGGCCACGAGTCCGGTCCGGGCGGTCTCGCGGCCACCGGCAGCCTGACGGGGCCGCTGGCGGCGGGCTGCGGCGCGCTCGTCGTGCTCGGCTCGGCGCTGGTCCTGACGATGCGCCGCAAGCGCGGGAGCGAGCGGCCATAGCTCCTGAGCGGGTCTGCCGGAACCGGTGACTTCCGGTCCGGCACGGGCGGGTTCGCGGACCTCTGGTGCGCGAACCCGCCCTCCCGCGCGACCGGCAGATGCGAACCGACGAGAGGAAGCGAGCGCGTGAAGAGACGGAAGAGACCGGTCGGCGGCCGTGCACCGCGTCGCGCCTTCTGGCCGAGAACGTTCATCGCCATCATGGTGTGCGGTGTCGTGATCGGTGGCCTGGCGGCCTGGCGGGCCTTCTCCACCGACACGGTCACCGACCGGCCGGTGACGACGGAGGAGGCGTCCCGGCTGGCGCTGTCACGGCTGGGTCTCCATCAGGCCAGCCCCGTGACCGTGCGGCTCACGGCCGCCGAGGGCGGTGACGTCGTGGTGCGGGTGCGGGGGGTCGTGGACTACCGGAACCACAGGGCCGTGGGCCGGTACCAGGTCAGCGGCGCCTCGGAGGCCTCGCCGCGACCGGGGACCCATGGGCCGCCCTCGGGGCGGCTCGACCAGGGGCTGATCGTCTGGGACGGGGGCGGCCTGGGTCTGGCCCCCGCCCATCAGGACGACGGCAGCCCCTTCTGGGAGCAGGCCGAGCGCATCCCGCGCTCCGGCTGGTCCGCGCGCTCCTACACCTCCGATCCCCTGGACGCCGGGCTCCAGTTGATGATCGGCCTCGGCGCGGACCGCCCCGACAATCCGCTGCTGCTGGCGCAGTCCGGGGCGCGCTGGCTGGCGCGGGACCGGATCGACGGCCGTGACTACGACAGGTTCGCCGGACCGCGCGCCCGGGGTGCCGCGCCGGGTCCGGGGCCCGACGGCGGGCGGTCGCCGCTGACGTACTGGGTGGACGGCGACGGCGGCCTGCGGCGGGTGACGATGCGGATGCCGGGCCTGGGCGTCCCGACCACCCTGGAGTTCCTGGGCCACGACAGCCGGGCCGAACTCCCGGAAGCTCCCTGGATCACTCGCTGATCCTCCCCCGGGCCTGACGCCTCCCCCGCCGGGTCGGAGAGGGAGGCATCGGGCGCCTCAGGGTCCGCCTCGCAGCCGTGGGGCGGCCGGGGAGACCGCGCGTGGCCTCCGGGCAGCGGTCAGCGGGGGCGCGGTACGGCGTCCACCGTCTCCGGGAGCGGGTAGTCGGCCGGGGTGACGGTCCCGGGCAGGCCGGTCGCGGGACGGCCCGGGGCAGCCGGGTCCGGCAGGGACGGCTGGGCGGGTGGGGCCGGTACCCGGCTGAAGGGGATGCCGGGCGGCGCCTGCACGGGAGTCGTCCGGCCCTCGGGCGGCGCGCCACGGCGGCGGGTGCCGCAGCCCGCGAGTCCTTCCAGCCCGTCCGGGCTCTGGGTGGCGGGCCGATTGTCCCCGAAGCAGTTGCCGGGGTCGGCCGATGCCAGGACGAGGTCGGTGCCGTTGCCGGTGGCGCGGTTGTCCTCGACGCGGTTGCCGCTCGCGGGGTGCCCCGGCGGATCGGTCACCAGCACCCCGGCCGCCCGGTTGCCCCGTACCAGATTGCGCTGGACGCGGTTCCCGGTGCCACCGCCGATGCCGATGCCGATCCCGAACCCCCCGTCCGCCTGCTCGGGCGTGTCGGCCGCGTTGTTGTCGACGACCGCGTTGCCCGCGATCACGGCCCCGCGCTGCGGGGCGAGGGCCTCCAGGTCATTGGAGTTGACCGTGATGCCGACCCGGTTGCGGACGACGCGGTTGCCCAGCACGAACAGCCGGTCCGAGGCGTTGGTCAGTTCGACGCCGACGGCGTTGCGTTCCACGGTGTTGCCCCGGACCACGGTGCGGCAGGGCTTGCACTGGCCGACGTAGATGCCGGAGTCGGCGTGCCCCGAGGCGTACGAGCCCTCGATCACTCCGTCGCGCGCGTCGAAGGCGTAGATGCCGTACAGGCCGTTGTTGTACGCCGTCACCGCGGTCGCGCGGAAGCCCCGGAGCGCGGGGAAGCGTTCGGTGTCCAGCGGGTCGTACGCGGACCCGCCGCCGCCGCGCTGTTGCAGCCGCTCGTCCGTGACACCCGTGAACAGCACGCCGTTGGCGAGGTAGCGGCGTACGGTGAGGTTCTCGACCACGGAACCCGCTCCGGTCACGGTGATGCCGTTGGCCAGCCGCACACCGCCGTCGAGGACCACCTTGTTGCGGTCCGTCCCGCGCAGCACCACACGGGGTGTGGTGACACGCACGCTCTCCCGGTACGTGCCCGGACCGATCAGTACCGTCTCACCCTCGCGGGCGGCGTCCGCGGCCTCCTGCACGGTGGGGTAGTCCTGCGGAACGCGCAGCACGCTCCCCGCCGGGTGCCGCGCGTCCGGGGCCGTCGTCTCCGGACCTGAGCAACCGGTGAGCGCCAGCGCGACCGCGACCGCGGGCACGCACAGGCTCCGCGCCGCCCGCGACCCCGCCGACGGGCCACTCGAACACATCAACACACCTTGTAAGGACAGGATTTGCATGGGTGTCGTTCTATCGTCTCCAATAGGCACATGCCCACCGAACAGGGATTAGAGCAGAATCCACCCCATGCCTCGGGGGCCGGGGTGGGACGGCGCAGGGCGCTGCTGGCCGGCGGTGCGGTCCTTGCGGCCGGTATCGGCGCGGCCACCGGTGAACTGGCGCGAGGGGCCCGTGCGGACGTCCGGGCATCCGACGACGCTCCCGCCGCTCCGGTCCCCTTCCACGGCGCTCGTCAGGCGGGCGTCACGACGCCTCAGCAACCGGCCACCCTGTTCCTCTCCTTCGACCTCCCCCGGACCTCCGTCGGCGCGGACCGGAAGACCCTGCGCGATGTCCTCGGTGCGCTGACCGGCTCGCTCGCCGCGACGGCGTCCGCCGCCCCGCCGGACGCCCGGCTCCAGGGCGGTGGTACGACCCGGCTGACCTCTCTGGTCGGGATCGGCCCGGCGCTCGCCGCGCGCCTGCGTCTCGACGTCCCCGCTTCCCTGACCGCGCTGTCGGCCTTCTCCGACGACCGTCTCGACCCGCGCCGCAGCGACGGTGACGTCCTGGTGCAGTTGTGCGCGGCCGACCGCTGGAGCCTCACCGTCGTGGCGGAACTCGTCGGCGCCGCCGCGCGTGCCGCCGGTGCCACGACACGCTGGACACAGTCCGGTTTCCTGCCCCACACGCCCCCGGGCAGCACCCCCCGGAACCTGTTCGGCTCCAAGGACGGCACCGCCAACCCCGACCGGGCGGCGGCCGACCGGTGGGTCTGGGGTCCGCCCGGAGCACACCGCGACGGCACCGTGCTCGTCTACCGCAGGATCCACATGGATGTCGCGGGCTTCGCGGCCCTCCCCGAGGCTCACCGTGACCGGGCGATGGGGCGCCGTATGCGCGACGGATCCCCGCTCAGCGGCACGGCGGAACACGAGGAGCCGGACATCTACGCCAAGAACCCGAACGGTTCCTACGTCATTCCCGCCACCGCCCATGTGCGGCTCGCCAGCCCCCGCTTCGACGGCGGCGCCCGTATGCTCCGCCGGAGCTACAGCTACGACGACGGTCCGGACGACCGTGGACTCCTCTTCTGCGCCTTCATGCGCGATCCGCGCCAGTTCACCCGCGTCCAGGAACGGCTGACCGCACACGACGCCCTGAACCCCTTCCTCGAACACCGGGCGTCGGCCGTGGCGTACGTCCTGCCCGGAGCACCGGAGGCCGGAGTCCTCGGCGAACAGCTCTGGACCTGAAGCGGCCCGCCCTCCCCGGGACCGGAGTCCACGTGCCGCCGCGAGGCGGTCGACCCGGTCCGGGAAGCGATCGCCCTGCACGCCACGCCCGGCATCGCCGAGCGCCCCGGGGTGCCGGCGTACCTCACCCGTCGCGGCATCGGGGTGGACTTCGGCGTGGGAGCCGAGTTCGTCACCGACGCCCGGGGCGCTGCCGTCCACCGCGACCACCCGAGGCTGAACATGGTCACCGCGCTGGTCGACGAGATCGTGCGGCACGCCATCCGTTCCCCGCAGGCCGGCGCCCGCTACACCCTCGGAGGCGAGTTCCTCCGCGAGCGCGCCGAACCCCGAGCCACGACCTTCCTCGAACGCACCGCCCCGGCCTCCCGCTGGGGCACGTGAGCAACGCTCCTTGCCCTTGCCTCGATGTCACGTTCTGTGCCCGGAGGCGCCGGGCCGGGAGCGATCACCGCGCCCTCCCGGCGCCCCCTCAGGAAAGGACACCGAGATGACCGCTCCTATGGCGAGGAGCACGGCCCTCCCGTGCACGGCATACCGATCGCTGGAGAACGGCCGCCCCGACCCCTGAGTGGGGATGCTCGCCGAGGACTTCGCCGCCAGCGTCCCCGGCCTGCTGACCCACCGCACGGCCGCGACGTCTGACGGCCGGGTGCCGTGGCCATGCTGACGGCATCCTCCGACCTGCGGATCAGCGCGCAGGACATGTTCGGTGCCGGGGACGGGGTGACGGTGCCAGCCCACTGCCACGGCACGCACCCGGTGCACGTTCCAGGAGTTCGAGGCGACGGGCGGATGGTCTCACCCGGCGCTCCAGTCAGCCTCTGGCCCACGGATCACGGCCACCCGGCGCGCAAGCACGTGGGCATGTGGGCACGTAGGCACGTAGGCACGTAGGCACGTAGGCACGTAGCGCATCAGAACAGCGAACCGTCCGGGATCGCTGATGCCGCGACGCATGTCGGAACATGCCTGTCACGTTGAGTGACCGGTACGGTACTCATCCCCGGGGTCCTGCCCCTGTGACCCGACTCCAGCTGCCGCCGCGTGTCCGTCCGGGCGCGCCTGTCGACGAAGGATCCGCATGAGCGAGAAGGATCTGAGCGCGTCCGCCAAGGCCGTCGTCCGCCGCAACACCGAGGAAGTGCAGGGCGGCGGGGACTTCGCCCTCTTCGACGAGCTGTTCGCCGACGACTTCCTGGACCACACGCCCCAGCCGGGACGCACCCCCGACAAGAACGGGGCGCGTGAGCTCTACCAGGTGCTCCGCCGGGCGTTCCCCGACTTCCGCGCCGACATCCACTGGCAGGCCGCCGACGGTGATCTGGTGACGACCTACAAGACCTACCACGGCACTCACAGGGGTGAGCTCTTCGGCATCGCGCCCACCGGCAGGAGCATCCGCTTCGACACCGTGGACGCCATGCGGGTGCGAGAGGGAAAGATCGTCGAGCACTGGGGCGTGGCCAACCTGTTCTCACTCATGCAGCAGCTCGGCGCCCTGCCGGATGCCGTGCGACCGGGCGCCTGACGGAATCCGCTCACGGCACCACGGGAGCGCCGGGACCACCCGGAGACGGTCGCGACGTGCGGACCGCCGGGTCCACCGCCGCCGCACGCCTCCCTCACCCACCCGCGCACGGCTGTCGGCCTTCGCGTACGGCGGGCAGACGCCCGAAGTGGTCGTCCGCGAGCTGACCGTCGTCCTACAGTCCCTCCAGGTCCTCCGCGAACTCCCGCAACGCGTCCGCCATCTCGCGGTACGCGTCCTCGTCGATACTCGGCCAGGCCACACCGATCAGACCTGGCTCTACAGCCGCAAGGCGCGGGCGCGGCCAGGGAACAGGGCCGAACCGATCGGGGTCTGTTCCAGAAATCCGGAACGGACCCTGTCCGCACCACGCCGAGTCCGCACACGGTGGGCCGACGGCCCGGACAGACGGCACGACGCCTTCGCTGTGGACGCGGCCCCGCATCCTCCGTCCCTCACTCGCTGACGGCGGTGAAGTCCGGCCGGGCTCTCCTCAGCGGGACCCGGCTGCGACTGCTCGGGGCGCGGCGACTTCGGTCTGCGCGATCCACGTGTCGAGTTGCTCACGGGTGGTGCCGGGGTCGGCGACCAGGGCGCCCAGGTCGTCCCCCTCGACGACGGTGGTCGCGACGGCCGGGCACCGGCGGCAGCCGTCCACGCCGACCTGCGCCCACCACTTGCAGTGGACGCGCAGATGACACCGCGGCACGTTCCGGTTCTCGTCCGTCGGCGTGGCCGCCACCCGCTCCACCAGGGTGCAGTCATTGCCCCTGCGGTGAAGACAGTCGCTGACGCAGTGCGACGCGAAGCGCAGCACCCTGGTCGGCTCGACGTCCTTCGGAACGACCGGGAGGACGTCTCGTGCGGGCACGGGGTCGGCGAGGTACACGACCTCCCCGTCCTGCCCGGAGCGAACCCCCAGCACAACCGCCTCCGGCGCGTCGGGCCTACCGCTCGGGCACCAGGTGTTCCCCGTCTCGGAACGGTCCGCGGTGATCATCTCTCGTCTCCTCGTAGTCCGACGCCGACGCGCTACACGATCTGACCGGCGCAGGCCGGCGTGCAGGCGGCGGCCAGGCGCTCCTGCGCGACGGCCTGGGTGAGGTGCGCCCGCAGCTCCACCGAGCTGATCTGCTGGGGCCTGGGCGACGACGACTGCGCGGACGCGGTCCCCGCACCACCGATGAGGAGCGCGGCGGCTGCGGCGGCGGCCGCGGCTCCGCCGACGGCGGAGCGACTCGGATGTGACATGTCGAAACCTCCTGGGTTGGCCTGTCGAAAGAGGACGTAGGAGGACGGTAGGACGCCCGCACCACCGCCAGCGGCAGTTCCAGCGGCGGCTTCGGAGCAGGTTCCGCATTCCGGGTCCGGTGGCACCGGTGGACGCCGACGCGGGATCGTCCACGGTCGCCGACGTCGAAGTGGTGGTGCGGAAGGCGGGCGGCGGGATGTCGACCGCCCGAACGGCCGCGGGACGCCGCCGCGTTGGTGGCCTCGATCAGCATCGGCGCGATCCAGCGGGGTCCGCGCCCGGCAGGCCGCCTCCGTCGGGCGCCGGACCCGGCGTTGGTCACCGATGCCGAACCGCCTCCCGGCCAGGCGGGCTGGCGCGCATGGACCGTCTCCCTCCATCCCCGCACGAGGAACACCCTCTCGGGCGGAGCGGAGTCAAGATTGATAATGGGACCCATTTCCATATAGCCTCGGCGCACCGCCCACGAGACCGAGGAGTTCCCCGATGGCCGTTCCCAAGCGGAAGATGTCCCGCAGCAACACCCGCCACCGGCGCGCCCAGTGGAAGGCGACCACGGCACAGCTCGTCCCCGTGACCCTGGACGGCTCGGTGCACTTCGTGCCGCAGCGTCTGGTGAAGGCGTACGAGCGCGGCCTCATCCGCCCCGAAGGCTGAGCGCGACGTCACGGATGAAGTCGCAGAGGTCGGGGCGACGCCGCCCATGCGGCCAGGCGTCGCCGCTCGACCGTTCCGTCAGCAGCGTCGAATCGGCGCATGAGGCAGGCGAAAGAGGGGGGCCCGCCGATCAAGGGCACGACGAACCGGTACCGGCGGCAGGCCGGGTCGGCAGTTCGGCAGACCCGCACGGGTGGAAGCCGGGCGCAGTGGCGGCCCGGGAAGAGTCCGTGTTCCTGCTCAGCCACCGCCGTCGGGAACATCACCGACGCCCCGTGGCGGTCGCCCTTCGAGCGGCCCAGGGGCGCGACCTCCGGTCGTCCCCGCCACGGCATCGCATACCCGAAGGAACACCGGCCGTAGTAGTGCTTTCCCCGACTGTCGGGACCGTTCAGTACCAGGACAGGGAGGAGCCCGGCCGGGACGGTGTCCGGGGCGCGCACCCGGCACCGGGCATCCGCCTCGAAGACACGGTCCGCACCCGGGGTTCCAAGGCGCCCTGGTCAGCCGCCCGGGGCGTCCGCCGTCACCGCAATCAGCATGGCGTCCTGGCAGAGCCTCCCGGATTGTCGGCGTAGCACTGATCCACAGTTCATTACACGATGATCACAGGACCATGAACTCGCGTCCCTAGCTTGGAACGCATGAAGCGAAAGTTCATGTACAAGACCTGCGGCGCGCTGATCGCCGGCTGCGCCGCCCTCGGTGTCCTCATTCCCTCCGCCCCCAGCGCGGTGGCCGCGGAGGAACCGGTCATCGATGTACTGGTGCTCTACACCTCGAACGCGAAGCGGGACGCCGGAGGAGCGAAGAAGATACGGAACATCGTCGAGCGGTCCGTCGACTACGCCAACGAGGCCTTCGACAACAGCGAGGCCAACGCCGAGGCCCGCATCGCCGCTGTTCTGCCCGCCCCGGACTTCGGGCAAGGAGCAGACGACAGCGAGCGCGTCTACGACTATCTCTCCGCGACTCCGGATTCAGTGGCGAAGCTCCGCGACCGGTACCGCGCCGACGTGATCGCGATCGTCCCGAGCGATTTCGGCGGCATGGCCTACATCGGGGATCGCGGACGTCCGCTGCCGCCCGAGGCCCCGGGGATGGAGGGTGCCAGCATGGTGCTCGGCCAGCAGCTGCTCGGCAAGGAACCGGACACCTTCGCCCATGAGCTGGGCCACCTGCTCGGCCTCGACCACGACCGCCACGTCAGCTCGGATCAGGGCGACGGTTACGATCACGCCCGCGGCTACGTGGCGCCCAGCAAGAAGTGGCGCACCATCATGGCCTACGAAGACGCGTGTCTGGACGCGGGCACCTCGTGCCCGGTCGTTCCGTACTTCTCCAACCCGAATCTGGACATCGACGGGGAACCGCTGGGCAAAGCGGTCGGCCGGGACGACCAGGCCCACGCCGTGAGCATGATCAATGAATCCGCCTCCGTCGTCGCCGCCTACCGCTAGCCGGGCACAAGCCCCGGGAGGACACGCGTGTTTCCCCTTCCTCGGGGATCCGGACGGTCGGTCAGTGCGCCTGCCGTGCCGGGAGGTGTCCGGAGGTGTCAGCCGCCGGTGGACTTCCATGCCTGGCGCAGGCGGGTCGCGAAGGTCTCGGCGGGTTCGCGATGAGCGGTGGTGCCGTAGCGGGCGGCCAGTGCGTCGACGGGTTCCGTGGATTCTTCGGACAGGTCGAGGACCAGCATGGCCGTTCCGTCGGGTACGTCGGCGCTCAGGAGGATGAGGGCCGCGGTGCTCTCCTGGTCTCGTCGGGCCTCGGCTGCATCGCCCACGAGGGCCCCGGCGGTGGCTCCGATCAGGGTGCCGAGGGGGCCGCCGAGCAGACCGATCAGTCCGCCGGTGGCGGTGGCCCCCACGGTTGTGGCACCGGCGTGGGGGGCTTGGTTCTCGGGGACGTCGAGCGTGCCGTCGGGGGCACGCTCGATGACGGCGGCCTGATGCACTCGGGGCAGCGTGACGGCCTCGGCATACGCGTCGCGGCACTGGTCCGGGTCCGTGAACGGCAGGGTGACCAGACGGTGGACGAACATGATCCCTCAGCCTCCTCGCACAGGCCCCGCCGACAGGGCCAGCCGCAGTGTAGGCCGGTGCGGATCGGCGACGGCGTCACCGGCGGACTGTCGGCGCGGCGCCCCTGGTCGAAGCAGCGGCCTTGGCCCTGGTCTCCCTGAGGGTGTCGAGGCTTCACGCATGTCGAACGCCGATGTCCCGTCTTCGTCATGGTGAGCGGTGCTCTCCGGTCGGCGTCGCCGATCCTGACGACGTGGGGTGCGGGCATCTCGGCAGTGACGGACGGTCCTTGGTGCGGACGGCGGGCAGCCAGGCCGTGGCGGGGGCGTCCCCGTGCGGGAGCCTGACGCGGAACCACAGGGTGGACGTGAGGTCTTCCTCATCGATGACGGGCAGTCCGGTGGGCAGTCGGCACTCCGCTTCGAGGACGTCGCCGTGCCACACCCTGGTCGGCACGACGTTCTGGGCCGTGTAGAGCCGCAGCGGGTCGACCGCCAGGCCGAGGCTGCACTGACGGTCACGGTCCGTACGCTCCTGGCAACCGCGCTCGGCGTTGAACACCCTGATCGGGGCCGGGCCTTCGGCGCCCCCGCCGCTCGCCCCTCCGTCCCCCCGGCCCGGCCCCGCGTACGTCCAGAGCGCCACGCCCACCGCCGCGCACAGGCCCACGGCGAGCGGCGCGCCGAAGCGGCGGGACCTCCAGCGGGGCCGCCGCGCCGGGCGCCCGTCCTGGGCGGTCCGGCCCGCGACGCGGTCCAGCAGGCTCTCCGCCGTGTGAACGGCGCGGGTCTCGTGGCTCGGGGCGAGGCAGTCGGCGGCGAGGCCTCGCCAGAAGGCGGGGACAGCGTTGTCCATACGTAACGGAGCGCGCCCTTCGGCGTACTCTCGCGCGGCGGCCGTCCGTGCCGCCGGGGTCGCGCCGGGGAACGGCGAGGCGCCGGAGGCGAACACCTCGTGGATGACGATGCCCAGCGCCCAGACGTCGGCGCTCGGCCGCACCCGCACGCCCCGCTCGCCGAGCCGCTCCCTTCCCCGCTCGGGCGGCAGGTAGTCCAGGGTGCCCATCGGGGGCGTGTAGCCGTGGGTGCCGGTCAGTTCGATGGCGAAGCCGAAGTCCGACAGCTTCACCGAGCCGTCCGCGCCGATCAGGATGTTCTCGGGCTTCAGGTCCGTGTGCACCCAGCCGGCCCGGTGCAGATGGGCCAGGCCCTCACAGATCCCGGTGATCAGCCTGGCCCCCTCCGGCTCGCTCACCCCGGCGTCGAGCAGCTCGCGCAGACTGCCCCGGGCCCGCTCCATGACCAGGACGATCGCCCCGTCCAGCGCCGGGTCCTCGGAAGCGCCCAGGACCACGGAGTCCAGCAGCCGTACGAGCCGGGGGTGCGCCGCCCTGCGTCCGAGGTCGACCTCGCGCGCGGCGGCCTCGGCCACGTCGCGGGCCTGGCGCGGCGCGAGCCCGGCCGTCGGCATGATCTTGAGCGCGACCTCCTGCGGCCCGCCGCGCCCGGGATCGGCCGGTCTGGCCGCGTACACGGTCGCCCAGCCGCCGGACCCGATCGGCTCGGTGACCAGCCACTCTCCCACCCGGTAGCCCTCGGGCAGCGGTTCCGGCCGCCCGCTGCCCCAGGAGACGGTCCGCTCGCCCACCCGGTAGCCCTCGGGCAGCGGTTCCGGCCGCCCGCTGCCCCAGGAGACGGTCCGCTCGCCCACCCGCACCACGCCCCTACCGGGCCCGCTCGGCGGTGTCGGTGCGCGGCGGCAGGAGCGCGAGGTGCTCCTCACGGACGATGCCGAACTTCAGGGCGACCCCGACGACGGCCTCGCGCTTGCCGTTCCTTCGGTCCGCGCGGCCGGTGTCGGCCGTTCCGGGGACGCCGATCCGCAGCTTCTCGTCGGCGAGGTAGTCGATGTGGGAGCTGACCGCGCGGGCCGTCAGCCTCGCGCGGGCGGCGTGGCCGCGCAGCCGCTCGACCACCTGCGGGGTGGTCGGCACCGCGACCGGCGAGCGGTCGCGCAGCCACGGTTCGCAGAGCGCGACGAGCACGAGGAAGTACGTGGCGGTCTCGTCCAGGGAGTACGCGGTGAGGGTGCGGCTCTCGCCGGGCCCGCCCATACCCCGCTGGTCCAGATAGACGTGGTCCGGCGCGAACACCTGGAAGAAGACGGTGGTGTCACGGCGGGTGGGCAGCACCACCCGGGAGAACTCGAACGGGATGGGCGCGCCCGCCCGGCGAGGCGGGACCCGAAGGTACTCGCCCGCCCCCTCCGGGTTCTCCACGAGATAGCTGTGGGTGGTGCTGTGGTTGCTGAGCTGCCAGTGGTCGTCGGTCGCCCGGATCTCCCCGGCCAGCCGGGAGATGGCCGCGTCGGCGAGGCGCAGTTCGACGGGTGTGCTGGACGAACCCCGGCCGAACCGGGCCCGCTGCCCGGGGCCGAGCCTCAGGGTCACCGCGTCGCCGCACGCCTCCCCGTCCGCTCCGCCGCCACTGCCTTGCGGCAGGTGGATGACAATCCCGCTCACCGCTCCCCCGTCCCGCGTGCCGACCGCTGTCCGACACACCGAACGCTACCGGTTGCAACCGGTGATGCACCGAGTGGCATCGGCCACTTCGGCGGGCCTCCACACGGCCCACACGTACGGGCCCTCCCCGTCCGTCCGCTTCGTGACGGTCCGTCAGGGGCTGGGGGTGCCGGAGCGGAGCGTCGCGACCGCGCGGTCGCCGAACGCGGTCCACGGCAGCCAGCCCCCGCCGGGCCCGGCCTGTACGCGGGTGCGGATACGGCCGTCCGTGGTGACCGCGAAGAGGTGGACGCGGCCGGTGGCGTCGGCCGCGCCGGACGGGGTGGCGGTGAGCCTGACGCCGGGTTCGCCGAACTCCTCGCCGGGGTGCCAGGCGCCGCCGGGGGTGAGCTGCCAGCGGTGGTCGAGGCGTTCACCGCCGGGGGCCGACGCGAACGCCTCCAGACGCCCGTCGGCGCCGGGGACCAGCAGCGGGGCCGCGGTCGACCAGCCGAACAGCGGCTGCCAGGCGTCCCAGCCGCCGCTGGCGACGGACTGGCGCCGGTGGAAGGAGGCCACGCCGGACGGGGCGAGGGCGGCGACGGTGAGCCGGCCGCTGCCGTCCCTGGCCACCCGCGGCGCGTCGCCCGCGGCGGTGCCGAAGGCGCTCCAGGCGGACCAGCCGCCGTCGGGCGCCAGCTGCCACCGGTGGCTGAGCGCCGCGCCGCCGGGGGCCAGGACGAACACTTCGAGGCGACCGTCGGCGTTGGCGGCGACGACCGGCGGCGCGCCCGCGGGCCCGCCGAACCCGGCGTCCCAGGGCTTCCAGGCGGACCCGCCGGGTGCCGCCTGCTCGCGGCGGGCGACGACGGCACCGTCGGGGCTCAGCGCGAAGACCTGGAGGCGGCCGTCGGCGCCGCGGGCGACGGCCGGGGCCGCGGCGGCCGGGCCGCCGAACTCCTCCCAGTCGGACCAGTCTCCGTCGGGCCGCTGCACCCGGTGGTGCAGGTGGGCGCCGCCGGGGGCGAGGGAGAAGACCTCCAGCCTGCCGTCGGTGTCGCGGCCGAGCGTGGGGACCGCCCCGGCCGGGCCTCCGAAGCGCTCCCAGTCGGACCAGGTGTCGCCGTCCGGGCCGAGCCGGACGCGTCGCAGCATCGAGCGGTCGGCCGCGTCGAGCGCGAACACGTTGAGCCTCCCGTCCACGTCGAGCGAGACCGCCGGGTTGTCCGGGCTCTGCCAGGAGGGCGGGGTGTCCCGCCACCTCAGGGGCGCCAGGTACAGGCCGTCGCCGAACCAGCCCGCCGCGCTCGCGTGGCGGTCCGGCCCGTCGGTGACGACCTCGACCGCGTGGCCGGGCACATGTCCGGCGTAGCCGTCGAGGGAGAAGCGGAAGGGGTCCCGGGAGGCGAGGACGTCGGTTCCCTCGTAGCCGACCCGGGGGCCGATGAACAGGTAGTACCAGCCGTCCTGTTCGAGGACGAAGGGCGATTCGGTGACCGAGACCCCGGTGGACTCGGTGGTCTCGTCGGCGTAGGCGGTACCGGGCTCGCTCCAGTGGACCAGGTCGTCGGAGACGCGGTGGCGGACGAGGTGGCGGCCTTCGGCGGCGGACAGCTCCGTGTAGTACATGACCCACCGGCCGCCGATCCGGGTCACCATGGGGTCGCGGGCCGCCCGTCCCCGGAACAGCGGGCCGGAGGGCAGGCGGGTCCAGGTGGACAGGTCGGTGGAGGTGGCGAGGTTGATCGCGGCCCCGTCCCGGCCACCGGCCGCGTAGAACATCCAGTGGGTGCCGTCCGCCTCGATGACGTGCGGCGCCCAGAGGTGCTCCTCGCCGTGGTAGTCGGGGGCGACGGTCAGCGCGTCGGGGTGGGCGGTCCAGGGGCCGTACGGGTCGGGGGCGGAGGCGTGGGCGAAGGAGGTCTCCGCCGCGCTGTCCGGGGAGCGGCCGGGCGGCGCGCTGTCGCCGACGATGCCGAACAGGTGCCAGCGCCCGTCGGCGGCCTTGATCAGGGTGTGGTCGTTGAGGTAGCGGCGTCTGCCGGGGAGGGAGGGGTCGTGGACGTGGGTGAAGGGATCCGCGCCGATCCACCGGTGCGGCGGGACCGTCCCGGCGGCGGCGACGGCCGGGGCGAGGCCGGGGAGCGCGAGGGTCCCGGCCGCGGCGGTCGCCCGCAGCAGCCGGCGTCTGCTGATGGGTTCCATGGCTCTTCTCCTGATCGGGGGGTCCCCGAGGCGTTCCGCGGCCGGCCGAGCCGGTCAGGTGGCGGGATCGGCCGGCCGCGGAGGTCGGGTCAGTCGATCGCGGGACCCGCGGTGCTGTTGAGCCAGGCCCAGTCGGACCAGGTCGACAACCCGGTCTGCCACTTGTGGTGGACCCCGGCGTGGCTGGTGCCGAACACCTCGATGCGTCCGTCGGCGTTGGTGGCCGCGGCGATCTCCGTACCGCCGCCGCCGTAGTCCGCCCACTGGCCGTACGGGGCGTTAACCCCGGTCTGCCACAGGTGCTGGGCAGTGCCGCCGTTGATGGCGAAGACCTCGACCCGGCCGTCCGGCGCGCGTTCGCTGGTGAGCTGCGCGTCGGCGGGGCCGCCGGTCGGTTCCCAGTCGGACCAGTTCGTCGGGCTGGTCTGGTACTTGTGGAAGACGCCGACCGGTCCTGAGGCGAAGACCTCGATCCGCCCGTCCTGGTTGTGGTCGACGGTCAGGTCACGGCCGCCGCCGCCGAAGTTCTCCCACGCCGACCAGCCGCCGTTGACGGCCGTCTGGTACAGGTGCTGGAAGGTGGTCCCGTTGAGGGCGAAGACCTCCAGGCGCCCGTCCGGAGCCTTCTCCACCTCCAGGCGTCCGTCGACCGGACCGCCGCCGGTGGGCTCCCACTCGGCCCAGCCGCCGCTGGGGGCGGTCTGGTACTTGTGGAAGAGCCCGACCGGGCCGGAGGCGAAGACCTCGATCCGGCCGTCGGCGTTCGTCCCGGCGGCGATGTCCCGCCCGCCGCCGCCGAAGTCCTCCCAGCCCGACCAGCCGCCGGAGGGAGCGAGCTGGTAGCGGTGCTGGAAGGTGCTGCCGTTGATGGCGAACATCTCCAGGCGCCCGTCCGCGTTCGGGGCGATCGCCAGTTCCGCGTCGCCGGGACCGCCGAGGAACTCCCAGGCGGACCACTCGGCGTTCTGCGCGAGCTGCCAGGCGTGGTGCACCCCGTCGGCACCGGCCGCGAAGACCTCCAGGCGCCCGTCGGCGGACCGCGCCGAGACCACCCGGCCGGATTCCGCCGGGTACGTCAGGGGCCTGGGCTGCGGGGTGCCGCCGGGGACGCAGGGCAGGGTCACGCCGTGTTCGGCGAGGTAGACCTCGGGGTCGATGCCGTACGAGGTGGAGGTGTCGCCCCAGATCCGCAGGTGCAGGTGGGGGCCGGTGGAGTTGCCCTCCTGGCCCATCAGGGCGATGCGCTGACCGGCCGTGACGTGCTCGCCGACGGCCACGAACCGCTGGTACATGTGCCCGTACTCGGAGATGCGCCCGTCGGGGTGCAGGACGCGGATCCACTGGCCGTAGTCACCCGTGTATCCGGAGATCGTCACCTCGCCGTCGCCGATGGCGTAGATCGGTGTGCCGATGTCGTTGCCGATGTCCACGCCGTTGTGGCCGGGGTGGTAGGGCTGGGTGACCTCGCCCTCCGCGGGACAGGCCGCGGTGTGGGCGGCGGTCCGGGCGATCGGCTGGGCCGCGGCCGACGGGAGCACCAGCAGTCCGGGCGCGAGGGCCGCGGTCACGGCGAGGAGGACGCGCAGGGCGCGCCGGGGAAGACCGAGCAACACGATCGACCTCCCCGTCACGCTTTGCGCAGGCGCGCGATGATGCCGTCGATGTCGCGCTGCATCATGTCGCGGCGGATGAAGTGGCCGCCGGGCAGCTCGTACGACTCGTGCGGGATCCGCGCGTTGTCGAGGGCGGCGCGGAACTCCCTCTGACCGGCGAGGACCTGGGTCTCGTTGACCGTGTCGAACCAGTTGACCGGGTCGGGGCTGGTGCCCGCGACGAGGAAGACCCGCTTGTTGCGGTAGCTCTCGATGCGCTGGACGGGGTTGTCGGCGGTCACCCTGGCCTCGTCCCAGAACGGGGCGCCGTAGATCGTGCCGCCGTTGAGGTCGAGGGCGGCGGCCGAGGCGTTGGCCCAGTGGCCGACGAGGCCACCGTCGCGGCGCAGGCTGGCCGGGCCGGAGTGGGCGCTGACCGAGGCGAAGTGGCCGTAGTACTTGGCGGCGTACTTCAGGGCGCCGAAGCCTCCCATGGAGAAGCCGGAGACCGCACGGCCGTCGTACTCGGCGAAGGTGCGGAAGTTGGCCTCGACCCAGGGCAGCAACTGGTTGATGTGGAAGTGCTCCCAGTTGCGGGGGCCGACGTTGGAGCTCACCGGGTTGGAGTACCAGCCCGCGTGGCCGCCGTCGGGCATGACCACGATGATCCGCCGGCCGGCCGTCCAGGCGCGGACGCCCTCGCGGTCGAAGGTGATGAAGTCCTGGTCGGTGCCGCCGCCGTGGAAGAGGTAGAGGACCGGGTAGGTGCGGCCGCTCCAGTGGTAGTCGTCCGGGAGCAGGACGTTGACGCCCGGGCCCGGGTTCCAGCCGATCGCGTCGGTCGCGAAGCGGTAGTACCACATCCGGGGGTCGCTCTCGTTGCGGTCCACGATGCGCAGCCCGAAGCCGTCACCGGCGGCCGCGGCGGAGGAGGCCGAGCCGAGCACGCCTCCGGCGCCGAGGGCCAGGGCGGCGGACAGCCCGCCGGCGGACTTGAGGACGCTCCTGCGGGTGGGGTGGTGCGCGGTCAACGTGACCTCCAGGTAGACACGACGGTACCGAGCGCTGGGCGTTTGGACGGTAGCGACGCTTCCCCGGGCGATGAATCCGGAACCTTACGGACTGACAGGTGTGACCGGTTGGGCTAGGCAGTGTCTTCAATGATCATCGCTGGAGGGTCATGGGGTGGTGACACCGCCATGAACTGTTCGGTGCCGGGTGGGAATTCGTCCGGTCGTCGCTGCCGGTGTCGTTGCGGGGCGGAAGCAGGTGGACGACCGCGGGGGTCGAACGGGATCGTGTGGAAGTCCGGACCGGGAGGGCGTGACGGAATACGCCCGAGGCCACCCTCCGGCCTTCGACCGTGACGCCCACAAGCGCCGCAGCGACCTGGAGCAGGGCTTCAACCGCCTGAGCAGTGGCGGGGTATCGCCACCCGCTGCGACACCGCTCTCCGTAGTGGTGCTGCCCGGGGCCGGTTCCTCCCTGGGAGCCTCGCCCGTCTGGTGGAGGTGGTCAATCATGGTGTCGGTGTGCTTCACCC
>NZ_JBIUZD010000027.1:0-43921 GCF_044744885.1 Streptomyces sp. NPDC087215 | reverse complement strand
GGTCCTGGAAGTCCTTCATCGTGTCTCCGTACGTGATCGGCCGGCGGTGTCGGCCGGGGTGCGGGGGTGAGGCACAGCGGTGGCCGGCCCCAGGTCGAGGCGCTTGTTCATGTCCAGGTGGAAGGTGCCGCAGGGGTTGACGTTGGACCAGAACAGCGCGGTCAGGCCGCGCCGGTCCTCCTCGCTCAGCCTCGATGCCCAGGCCGGTTCGGCCAGGACCTGCTGGACCAGCAGGGTGTTGACGTGGACGAGCGCGGACTGGAGCAGGTACAGGGGGCGAGCATCGAGGTCTCGGCGTGTTCCTTGTCCGGGCCGGTCAGGGCGCCGTCTTTGCCGTAGTGCAGCACGGTGTTCGCCGAGTTCCAGTTCTCGACGACCTGGAGCCCTCCGTGGATCTCCCGACGCAGGCCGGGGCTGGCCAGGTAGTCGCAGGCGAAGATCGTGCGCACGGCACGGCCGAGTTCTTCGAGGGCCTGGTAGGTGGGGTGCTTGGGGCCGCCGCGGTAAAGCGCCGCAGCACCTGCTCGGCCTCCGCCGTTCCGAGCCGGAGCGCGGTCGCATACTTCACCATCTGGTCGTATTGCTGCTCGATCAGTTCCCAGCGGAGGCCGTGTCAGCGAGGCACCGAGCGCGGGCCAGCCGAGCGGGGGGTCGTCCGGGCGGTACAGGCGGATGCCGCCGATGTTCTTCAGCCGCGGCAGCAGGCGGAAATTGAGCAGTTCGGTGAAGGCGAACCCGACCACGCTCGCACCGTGGGTGTCGACGTAGTTCGACTCGATCTCGGCGTCCGTGCAGTGCCGCAGCAAGCCCTCGATCATCACGGCGACCTCGGACGACGAACAGCTCTTGAGCTGGAGTAGATGCAGACGTTCTTCCGCTCGACGTGCCAGTAGATCATCACGCCGTTGCCGCCGTAGCGGGCGTGGTACTCGGTCATGAAGTTCGAGGACCAGGACCCGAACTTCTTCGAGTCCGACGCGCAGGCGGTTCCGCGGCCCCACCATGCGGTGTCGCGGGCGGCGAAGGTGGCATTCACTAGCCTGGTGACGGCAGCCCGGAGGTTGTCGACGGTGATGAAGTGCCGCCGCACGTGCCGCAGCGCTGCCTCGCTCTCGCCGTGCTCGCCGTGCTCGCCGGTCGCCACGATCGCCCGGATGCCCATGTTGGTGCCCAGGGCAAAGAGGGCCAGCAGCAGGCAGCGCTGGAGGACGTCACGCTCGATGCGCTCGTACGCGGCCACCGAGGAGAACTCCTCGGTGAAGCCGGTCAGGAAGTCGGCGTTCTTCAGCACGTCCAGGAGGGTCCAGGACGCCCCAGCGGCGTGCGACCTCCTCCTTGAGGGCCGCCAGGCCGGTGGGCTCGGCCAGCGGCTCCAGCTTCGGAACCGTGATCCACGGCTCGCCCCTGCGGGTGGTGACCTTAACCCCGCCCGCGCTACCGTCCGCGAGAGCGCCGGACAGCTGGTCCAGGCCCGCGGTCATGCGCTTCTTCAGATCCGCGATGAACGCCCTCGGGTTGAGGGGCTGGCGGATCGCGGCGTAGTGCACGGCGCGGGTGGCCTCGAAGTCGCCGGGCAGGTCGTCCTCCGGATTGCGCCAGCGCGCGGCGCCCTCAACGTAGATCTCGCGGCGCCGTATGGCGTCCCGCAGTGCGACCAGAACGCACAGCTCGTA
Source organism: Streptomyces sp. NPDC087215 (assembly GCF_044744885.1). Classification (NCBI taxonomy): domain Bacteria; kingdom Bacillati; phylum Actinomycetota; class Actinomycetes; order Kitasatosporales; family Streptomycetaceae; genus Streptomyces; species Streptomyces sp. NPDC087215. Next base: position 42,248 of record NZ_JBIUZD010000027.1, on the reverse strand, counting down.
CGGGATGCGCTCCACCTTGCTCTTGTCGTCGACGACCGCCTCGCGCCAGTCCTTGCGCACCACGCCGTCCATGGGCACTTCGTCGCCAGCGTCGTAGAAGCGGGTCTTGCCGTCGGCATCGGCGTACTTCTTCAGCAGCTTCATCGCGTCCATCACCGGCCGGTAGGCGGTGTTGTTGCACCTGAAACCCAGCGTGCGCAGCAGCGGAGGCAGCATCTGGCAGTCCGCGAACAGCCCGTCGGGCAGCCCGAGCTTGCGCACGTCGCTGAGCTTGGTGATCTCCGTGAGCAGGGAGTCCAGGCCCACCGCGCCCGGGTCGCGCTTGAGCACGGCCAGCAAGGCAGCCCCCTCCTCGTTGTCCTCGGCCACCAGGGACAGCAGCCGGGCCTTGCCCGCCTGGCCCAGGCGGCCGATCGTGCGGGCACAGAACGTCTTCTCCCACTTGCTCCGCGCCGCGACAAGTACCTTCTCGACCCGGGTACGACCCGGCGGCTCGATCTTCCGCGCCCGGCACTCGACCAGCAGGGCCTCGCGCTGCCGGTCCTCCACAAGCTCGACCGGACAGACCTCCACGGCCAGCCACTCGGCCAGCGCCTTCTCGTCCGCGACCGTCGACGGCCGAAAACCCAGGGCCTCACGGATCTGCTTGCGGTGATACTCGGCAGTCCGGCCGACCAGCGTGTACTTCACGAAGTCGGTGGCCACGACCTTCACCAGACCGGCGACGTACTCCACCGCGGCCGGCGGGACCTCTTCCAGCACATCGGGAAACCGGCCTTCCAGCCCGAAGAACTTCAGCAAGAGGCTGAAGCCGAGCCGGGTCGTCCCGCTCTTGTTCGCCACCAGGTCCCAGTCGCCGTCTACCAGCGTCCAGTTCGCCAACAGCTCTTCTGGCGACCACTCTTGCCGCACGCCCGCCCCTTGGGCCTCGATCACTCGATCACTCGATCACTCGATCACTCGATCACTCGATCACTCGATCACTCGATCACTCGATCACTCGATCAGACCAACGACGACGCCCAGGACGGGGAAACGGGGCTCGTCCGGCTACCCGAGACCTACTTTGCGGCTGGTGTCTGAGCTAGGACTCCGGGGCCGTACGGAGCGGACGTCGAGCACCGCCCCTCGGCCGTCCGGCCCCGCCGGCCCCGCTGGCCCTTCCGGGGCCCGTTTCGCGGCGGCGGGCCCGGAGCGCGCCAGACGGACGGCGGAACGTGCACGAGCACGCGCGTACACCTGTGCACACGTAACGCGAGGGCCAGCGGGGAGGGAGCGCGGGCGTGCGGGCGTGCGGGCGTTGGCAGCCCTCCAGACACCCCGTCAGCCTCCCTCGGCACCCCCTCGGGAGACCCAGACGCGACGCGGGGTCCGCAGACAGGCACCTGCGACCCCGGAGTACCACAGGCAGACGGGGCGCCACCGGGCCCGGTCACCCGCCGGACCACCGCGACACCGGCGGAAGCCGGGGCATCACGAAGCGGGAGCCGGGGGCGCAGCGCCACCGGGCCCGGGACAGCCCGGACCGGGCCAACTCAGACCCACCCCCGTGCATACGGGGAGCAGCTGCGTCTGGAGTGCAGGTGGTCCACCGGGACGAGTCCATCCCCGCGCGTACGGAGAGCAGTCTTCCTGACCTGCGGTCATAGCCCGCGCCCGGCCTCCCCCGGAGCACTTTCACCGAAACGGGCACAACACCCGGCGGAGGGCGCCCCCGGGTCCGGGGACGGCCCGGGGGCGCGGCACCCCGAGGCTGCGGCAGGGGCGGGCGCCGCTCGGGGCGGCGCAGTGCGGGCCGACAGAACGGCGGCCGAAGTCCCGGGATGGGCCCGGAGGCACCACCGCCGGGCCGCCGCCGGGGGCCGGGGCACCGCACGGAACACCCCGGAACACCCCCAGGGGCGCCGCCGGGCCGGGGCGGCGGGTGGGGGTCGGGCAGCGGTGACGGCCTGTCTGACCCCGGGTCGGGGCGCGGCAGGCGGGGCCCGGACTGTGCGCGAAGACACGCTCGACAGCCCTGGAGCGCGACCCGGGAACAGGGCGGGGACGGGGCCGGGAAGGGGCGTACTACGAGGACCGGACCGCGAGGCACGGGGCAGCGGGCCGGGGGCGCTGCAGAGGGCCGGCGGGCAAAGCCGAGACAGCGGACCAGGGCGGGGGCGCGGGCGACGGCCGGGACGACGGTCCTGGTTCGGTCCATCCTCATGTGTACGGGGAGTAGTTGTCCGGGCAGTTGGAGGCCGCCGAGTGCCTGGGGCCATCCTCGTGCGTACGGGGAGCGGTCCGGCTCGTTTCGTGTGTGGTGGGCGGCTGTCCGGGTGTGATCGGGCTGGTTTCCGGGCTTCGGCTTGTGTGGGGTCGGTTGCTCGGGGTGCGGGGTTCTTCTCCGGTGTTCCGGGCCTGCGAGCTGTGTGAGCTTCTGGGGTGTCGGCTGACGCGTGCTGGGTCGGTCTGGCGTGCTGGGGCTTCCTGGCTCGGCGTGCGTACGGCCGGTGTTGGGAGGGGACTTGATGCCCTTTCGGTTTTTGTGAGGCAGTGGGCGACGAGGCGCACACAACAAACCGGGTGTGTGGTTTCATTTGGGGGTGGCTCGCCTGCGGAACCTCGCTCGGCGCGGCTCTTCTTCGGCGTGCCATGGCCGGACACAGGACCTCAGGGATTCGCAGGGAGTTATGGACATGCATTCGCCCTCGCTCCAGCGGACGGTCGCCGAGATACCCCTCGGCCTGTTCGACTCCTTACCGAGGAACGACCAGCGGTCGAAGGCCGGGGAGTACGTGGCCGGGCTGCTGGGGGCCCGGGGGCGCAAGACGCTGCGCAACGTGGCCGAGCAGTTGGGCGGGCAGGGCGCGCGCAAGCAGAGCGTCCACCACTTCATCAGCGAGTCCTCGTGGGAGTGGGAACCGGTGCGGCGGGCACTGGCCCTGCGGACGGACGAACTGCTGGGGTGCCGGGCCCTGGTGGTGCGCCCCACCGTCGTGCCCAAGGCGGGCGGGTACTCGGTCGGGGTGGCGGAGTACTTCGCGCCGCAGCTCGGACGGACCGTCACCGGGCAGCAGTCCTTCGGCGCCTGGCTGGCCGCGCCCGCCGCGGCCGTGCCGGTCAACTGGCAGCTCGTCCTGTCCGCCGACTGGATCGAGGATCTCTCCCGGCGGCAGCGCGCCCACATCCCGGAGACCAGCCGGGCGCTGAGCCCGGAGGAGAACGCCGGTGACGTGGCCCTGCGGGCCACGCGTGCGCTCACCACGGCCCTTCCCGTGGTGCTCGACGCGCCGGGGCTCGATCCGCTGCCGCTGGGGCGGCGTTTCGGGCCGGCGGGGGTGCCGCTGGTCCAGCGGGTCGAGCCGTCCCTGCGGCTGCGGGTCGACCCGCTGGCGTTACCGGGCCACGGCGAGCTGCCGCTCACCGCGGGCCGGCTGGTCGGGGCGCTGCGGCGGCTGTGGCGGCCCCGGGGTCCGCTCGCCTCCGGTGCCCGGAGTCTGTCGATGGCCGTGCCCGTCATGCTGCCGGGTGTCCGTGGGGCGGCCGGGAGGCGGCTCCTGGTGGCCCAGTGGCCCGTGTCCGACCTGTCGGCGGCGCGGCTGTGGCTGGCGGATATGTGGATGCGGCCCGCGGATGTGCTGCGGCTCGCCCGGCTGACGGAGGTCGTGGACCGTGATGATCGTCTGGTGGCCGCTCAGGTGGGGCTGCGGGACTTCGCGGGGCGGTCCTTCCAGGGCTGGCACCGGCACATCACGCTGGCTTCTGTGGCCCATCTCGCCCATGTACGGGCGGCTCTCGGGACGGCGGCGGCTCGCCGGGGGGATCTGGCGCCGCTGCTGCTCGGGGCCGGCTGATCCGTCTTCCCTCGCCGTAGGAGTGTGTGTCATGCGATTCAACCTCATCGGGCCGTTCCAGATCATCGCCGGTAACGGGGCGGTCCTGCCGGTGGGCACCCCCAAGGTCTCTCAGATCCTGGCTGTGCTGCTCACGCATTCGAACGATCTCGTGACGCCGGACACCTTCATCCAGGAGTTGTGGCAGCACAGTCCGCCGCGCTCGGCGCTCAACACGGTGCAGACCTATGTGCATCATGCGCGCAGACTGCTCATGGACGATGTCCGTCCGGACGTCGAGCACTCGTTGCTGACCACGCGGTTCGGTGGGTACACGATGCATGTCGATGATTCGGCGATCGACATCAAGGTCTTCGAGCGGCTGGTGAGCCGGGGCAAGGACGAGCTGCGGGCGGGCCGGTACGAGGCGGCGGCCGATGCCCTGGGGACGGCGCTGGATCTGTGGCGGGGTCCCGCGCTGTCCAATGTGCCGACGGGTGATGTCCTGGCGGGGCGGATCGTGCATCTGGAGGAGTTACGGATCAGGGCGCTGGAACTGCGCATCGAGGCGATGCGGTTGCTGGGGCGGCTGCGTGAGCTGGTCCCCGAGTTGCGGACGCTGGTGCATGACTATCCGCTCAACGAGTGGTTCCACGGCCAGCTCATCGCCGCGCTGCACCAGGCGGGGCGGCGTGCCGAGGCGCTGGACGCTTATCAGAAGGTGCGGCGCATCCTGCGGGAGGAGCTGGGTCTTGAGCCGTCGCCGGACATCCAGTGGCTGCACGAGCGGGTGCTCAGTCCGGTCCGGGTCTCCGTGGCGCCTGCGGCGCCCGTGGCGTCGCGTGGTGGTGGCGTGGTGGTGCCGTTGTGGGAGTCGGTCGGGTCCGGGTGAGCACCCGTCCGTGGTCAGGGGGCGAGGCCGACGGTCTCCGCCTCCCTGGTCTCGGCGCGCCAGGCGGGCATGTCGTCGTGGAGGAGGGCGGCTCGTTCGGCCGAGATCTCCAGGCTGGGCAGGATGTCGGGTTGTGCGATGGCCGGCAGGATGAGCTGGAAGAGCGAGGTGATCTCGCTCGGGAGGTCGTAGTCGCCGGGTAGGCCTTCGGTGACCACTCGGACGCCGGTCCAGCAGGACACGAGCATTCGGGCGGTTCGTGCTTCGTCGATGTCCGGGCGGGTCTCTCCCCGGTCTTTGGCCTCCTTGAGGAATCCGGTGAGCAGTTCGGTCCAGTCGGGCCAGCGGGTGCCGAACTGGCGGCGGGACTGGAGGTCGATGGCCATGCGCAGGGCGGCGCTGAGCATCGGTTCGCGCGGCAGCCGGTAGGCCAGCAGGAGCACGATGTCGATGAGTTCCTGCAGTTTGAGGGTCTGGGGGCGTACGCCGTCGGTGGTCACGGCGGCGGCCAGGACCCCGCGTGCGAGGTCTCCTTTGGACCGGAAGTGGAAGTAGAGGGCCCCCTTGGTCACATCGGCTCGTTCCAGGACCTCGGCGATGGTCGTGGACTCGTAGCCGCGTTCGTCGAAGATCTCGGCGGCGGCCTCCAGGATGGCCCTTCGGGTCCGGATCGCTCGCTCCTGCTGCGCCACAGTCACCCCTAGTACTTGTGTTCTTGCTATCGAAAAAAGGACCGCTTGCGCGGTATATTATCTCGCGCCGGAACCCGGCACCTCATCTCGGCCTGACCCAGGGGGGGATCATGCCTAAAACTTTGCTGTCGGATCGTCAGAGGCACAGCCACGTAGTCCGCCGCATCGCGGCACCCGTTCAGTACCTTCCGAAGGAGTTCGTGCATCTGCACAGGACGGAAGCCGTCCTCCTCACGAACTGGTCCATCCTCGGCTCCGGGCGCTACGCGGTGAGCGCGCGCTGGCCCCGGGGCGGGTTCTTCGGCGACTCGGTGCAGTTGCTGCTCGCCCAGACGATCCGGCAGAGCTGCCTGCTCATCGGGCACGCCGAACTCTCGGTTCCGCTGTCCCACCAGACCCTGATGGAGTGGATGGACTTCAGCGTGGCCAGCGATTTTTACGATCCGAAAAATAAACCGGACAACCTGTTCGTTCTTCTGACGTTCAGGCCGAACAACCCCAGGTCCTTACGGGTCGAGCTGTCGATCCTGTCGGAGGGGCGGCTGGTGGCGGAGTCGCTCCTGGACTTCAGCTGGATCGCCCCCGGCGCCTACCGCAGACTGCGCGGGACGCACGCCGAAGTCCCGTGGGGCGAGGCCCCCGTGCCCTCCCCCGTCCCCGCGCACACCGTGGGCCGCTCCCACGCCCACGAGGTCCTGCTCGCCCCCGCCCAGGTCCCGGGCCGCTGGGAACTGCGCATGGACGTGTCCAACCCCGCGCTGTACGACCACCGGGTCGACCACGTCCCCGGCCTGGTCCTGATAGAGGCGGCCTACCAGGCCGCCCACGCGGTCACCGGACCCGGGCACGGCCCCGTCCGGGTCATGAGCACCTTCGACTCCTACGTCGAGTTCGACGCGCCCTGCCTGATGGAGGCCGTGGTCCTGCCGCCGAAGGAGGAGGGCACCGTCCGCCTGGAGGTCACCGGCGTGCAGAACGGCGAGCGGACCTTCTCCGTCACCATGGACTGCCCGAAGTAACACCGGTCATGACACGGGGGCGGTGCCGGCCGGCACCGCCCCCTCGTCCTTCCCGCCGTCCTCAGCGGTTGACGTATCCTCCGTCGACCGGCATCACGGTGCCGGTGACGTACGAGGACCGGTCGCTGAGCAGCCAGGCCGCGGCCTCGGCCACCTCCTCCGGCGCGGCGGTGCGGCCCTGCGGGGTGACCGCGTGCACCGCCTCCTCAAGGCCGGGATTGCGCGCGTACCAGTCCGCCGTGATCTCGCTGCGCGTCGAACCGGGCGCCAGCGCGTTCACCCGGACGCCCTGGCGGGCGTACTCGTCGGCCGCGGCTCGGGTGAAGCCCACCACCGCGTGCTTGGACGCCACGTAGGGGGCCGCGGTGGGGATCGCCACCAGGCCGCCCACACTGCTGTTGTTGACGATGGCGCCGCCGACGCCGTTCGCGAGCATCGCCCCGATCTCGGCGCGCAGACAGTTCCACAGCCCCCGTACGTTGGTGTCGACGATGGTGTCGTACACCCCGTCCTCCATCTCGTGCAGGGGGGACCGGTCCCCCCCGATGCCCGCGTTGTTGAAGGCGCCGTCGAGCCGTCCGTGACGTTCCGTCACGTGCGCGACCGCGCGCCGCGCGTCCTCGGCGCGCGTCACGTCGCACACCACCGCGGACGCCTCGAAGCCCTTGGACGTCAGTTCCGCCGCGAGGGCGGTGAGTCTCTCCTCCCGGCGCGCGGCGAGGACCACCGACGCCCCTTCGCGGGCGAAGAGGTACGCCGCCGCCGCGCCGATTCCGCTGCTCGCCCCGGTGACAAGGATGACCTTGCCCTTCAGTAACACACCCGTATCGCTCATGGCGCCGATGCTGCCACCGGGCACCCGGCGACCGGTCCACTTCCTGTCAGGTCAAGGGAAGGTATGTCAGGTCATGAACCCGTCAAACGGAAGGGGATGTCCGGGCGGACGGAAAGAAGAGGTCCGGGCCGGGGCACACCGGCCCGGACCTCCCGTCAGACGCCCGCCGGGACGCGGCCCGGCGCGGGCGGGAAGTGGCCCACCTCGACGAAGAACTCGATGTACCGGGAGAAGAGTTCGGCCGTGAGGGGCGGGCAGTCGACACCGGTGCCCGCGAGGCACGCGAGGGTCTCGGAGGTGTCGATCGGCGGATAGAAACCGTCGGTGTCGGAGGTCATCATCTCGAAGGCGTGCAGCAGCGGCCGGAGCGCGTTGTCACTGCTCGCGCCGACCTTCTCGTTCCAGCTCGGCCAGTCCTGCTCCTCCAGCGCGTACCCGTGCGCCCGCAGGTGCTCCACGCACTCGGCGAGGCTGAGGGAGCTCTGGTTGAACAGGTGGAACGTCCGCCCGGCCGTGTCCGCCTGCCGGGCGAGGGTGGTGATGGCGGCGCTGACGTAGTCGACCGGCAGCAGATGGAACCGGCCGTCCGTACCGACGGGAACCGACGCCGACTGGAGGATGCCCTTGAGGCTGAGCCAGACGAAGTCGCGGGTCTGGCAGGCGCCGTTGCGGGTGTCGCCGGAGATCACGTCCACCCGGTAGACCGAGACGGGCAGGCCCCGGTCGCGGGCGGTGCCGATGAGCTGCTCGGCGACCCACTTGCTCTGGAGATAGCCACTGGGCAGGGCCTCGGCGGGACCGGTCGGGTCGGTCACCCTGAGCGGGACGCCCTCCTCCCGCACACCGTCGAACACACCGACGGTGGAGACGTAGTGGACGGGCGCGGTGCGGTGCCGGGCCGCCAGGCGCAGCACCTCCTCGGTGCCGCGGACGTTGGCGTCGCGCAGCGCCGTGTAGGGGTGCAGCCAGTGGACCCGGGCGCCGTTGTGGTAGACGGCGTCCACCGTCCGCGCCAGGCCGTCGAAGCGCTCCTCGGTGAGACCCAGCCGCTCCTCGGCCAGATCACCCAGGACGAGGGAGAGCCGGTCCTCGTCGACCTCGTCCCACAGCCGGTACCACTCCATGTTGGTCCGCAGCCGCTTCCTCGCCTCCTCCTGGTCGGCGCCGCGGACCAGGCAGTGGATCGTCGCCTTCGTCGTCCGCATCAGGTCGCGCAGCAGGAACGCGCCGAGGAAGCCGGTGGCGCCGGTCAGCAGGACCTCCTCCGGGTCCCGCACCGAGCTGACGGCCTCGGCCGCCGGGCGGATGTCGGCGGCGAGGCTCACCTCCGCGGCGAAGTCCACGGCGGGCGGCGCGGCGGCGGTGCCGGGACCGGACCCGCCCGCCAGCTGTCCGCAGACGAAGGCCGCGAGGGCGGCCGGGGTGGGGTGGTCGAAGACCAGCGTCGCGGGCAGCTTGGAGCCGGCCAGGACACCGAGCCGGTTGCGGAGCTCGACGGAGGTCAGCGAGTCGAAGCCCAGCTTGGTCAGCGGCTGTCCGGCCCGGACCCCGGAGGTGTCGGGATGGCCCAGGACGGCCGCGGTCACGGTGAGCACCGCGTCCAGGACGGCCTGTTCGCGCGCGGGCCCTTCGAGCCCGGCGACCAGGTCGGCGAGCGAGCCGGCCGCCGCCGTGCCCTGCCCGGCGGCGGCCGGGCGGGCGGGAACGGGCGCCAGAGCGGTGAGGACCGCCGGGATGCGGCCGGGCTGTTCGCGCAGGACGGCGATGTCCAGGGGGGTCGCGACGACGGCCGCTGCCCCCAGGGCCATCGCCCGGTCGAGCAGCGCGGGCCCCTGGCCCTGGGGCACGGGCCGGAAACCGCTGCGGGCGATGCGCCCGAGGTCGGTCTCGCTGAGGTGACCGCTCATGCCGCCGGACTGCTCCCACAGACCCCAGGCGACCGAGGTGGCGGGCAGGCCGTGGGCGCGGCGGTGGGCGGCGAGGGCGTCCAGGAACTGGTTGGCGGCGGCGTAGTTGGACTGGCCGGGGCCGCCGACGACGGCCGCGACGGACGAGAAGAGGACGAAGGCGGTGACCGGCGCGTCCTGGGTGAGGCGATGCAGGTTCCAGGCGGCGTCGACCTTGGGCCGCAGCACCGCGTGCAGCCGCTCGGGGGTGAGGGTGGCGAGAAGGCCGTCGTCCAGGACGCCCGCGGCGTGCACGACGCCGGTCAGCGGCAGGTCGGCGGGGATCGTGCCCAGGAGCCGGGCGAGCGCGGTGTGGTCGGCCGTGTCGCAGGCGGCGAGCGTGACCCGGGCGCCCAGGGCGGTCAGTTCGGCCGTCAGCTCCCCGGCTCCGGCGGCGGCGGGGCCGCTGCGGCTGGTGAGCAGGAGATGGCGCACTCCGTGCTCGGTCACCAGGTGGCGGGCGAAGAGGGCGCCGAGGCTGCCGGTGCCGCCGGTGATCAGGACCGTTCCGTCGGGGTTCCAGGCCGGGACGCTGCCGGGGGCGGGGGGCGCGGTCCGGGCGAGCCGGGGGACGTAGACCTGTCCGGCGCGCACGGCGGCCTGGGGTTCGCCGGAGACGGCGGGGGCCACGACGGGCCCGTCACCGGCACCGGAGGGCGCACCGGGGTCGGTGTCGACCAGGACGATCCGGCCGGCGTGCTCGGACTGGGCCGAGCGGAGCAGGCCCCAGACGGCGGCGCCCGCCAGGTCGGTGACGTCCTCCCCCTCCCGGGTGGCGACCGCGCCCGAGGTGACCACGGCGAGCCGGGTCCCTTCGAGGCGCTCGTCGGCCAGCCACTCCCGTACCAGCATGAGGGTCTTCTCCGTGGTGGCGTGGACCGAGCCGGGCAGCGAGCCCGCCGGTTCCGGCCGGGTGCGCAGCACGACCAGGGGAAGCGTCCGGCCCGCGGCGACGGCTTCGGCGGCCTCGGCGGGGCTCGTGAAGTCGTCGCCGTCGCCGAGCGTGGCCGGGCGGGTCTCCCCCGCCGCCGCCACGCCCAGCGGCGTCCAGCCCAGGTGGAACAGTGCGTCGTCGTGCCGGGCGGCGGCCGTCGCGAAGGTGGCGTCGTCGACGGCGCGGACCGCGGCCTCGGTGACGAGGGCGACGGGCTGCCCCGCCGGGTCGGCGAGTTCGACGCGCGCGGAACCGGCGCCCCCGGGGGTGATGCGGACCCGGAGCGAGGTGGCGCCGGTCGCGTGGAGCCGTACGCCGCGCCAGTGTCCGGCGAGCGGCGCCCCGTCCCGTACGGAGGGCAGGAGGGGCCGTACCGCCGCGTCCAGGAGTGCGGGGTGGAGAGTGAAACCCCCGGTGCCGGTCGCGGGGTCGGGCAGGGCGGCCTCGGCGAGGAGTTCGTCGCCTCGGCGCCAGGCGGCGGTGAGCAACTGGAAGGCGGGCCCGTACACGAGGCCCTCGGCGGCGAGTCCGGCGTACAGCTCTTCGAGGGCGATCTCCTCGGCGTCGGCGGGCGGCCACTGGGCCGGTGTGAACGCGGGGCCCTCGGCGGTGGTGCTCAAGGTGCCGTGGGCGTGCGCGGTCCACGGTGCGTCGGGGTCGTCGGGGCGGCCGTGCACGGTGACGGAGCGGCGGCCGGTGGTGTCGGCGGCGCCCACGGCGACCTGGAGCTGGTGTCCGGTGCCTTCGGCGAGGACGAAGGGGGCGTCCAGGACGAGTTCGTCGAGGGTGCTCGTCCCCGACTCGTCCCCGGCTCTGACGACGAGTTCCACGAGTGCGGCGGGCGGCAGCACCACGGCTCCGGCGACGGTGTGGTCCGCGAGCCACGGCTGGGTGCGGGGGGAGAAGGTGCTGGTGAACACGGTCCGGTCGGCGCCCGCGAGGACGACGGCGGCGCCGAGCAGTGGGTGGCCGGTCGCCCGCATACCGAGTCCGGCGGCGTCGGGGGCGGTGGCCGCCGACTCCACCCAGTAGCGCTGGTGCTGGAAGGCGTAGGTGGGCAGCGGGACCTTGCGGGCGCCGGTGCCGGAGAAGAAGCCGTTCCAGTCGACGGGGACGCCGTGCTGGTGGAGACGGCCGAGCGCGGTGACGGCCGTGAGGACCTCGGGGCGGTCGCGGCGGGTGAGGGCGACGGTGGTGGGGACCAGTTCGGCCGCGAGGGCGGAGAGGGTCCCGTCGGGGCCGAGTTCCAGGGTGGCGGTGACGCCCTGGGCCGTCATCGTCTCCACGGCGTCCGCGAAGCGGACGGTGCCACGGACCTGACCGGCCCAGTACTCCGCCGTACGCAGATCGGTGCCGGTGGCGACCTTGCCCGTGACCGTCGAGACCACCGCGATACGGGGCGCCTCATACGCGATGCTCGACGCGACGGCCCTGAACTCGGCCAGCATCGGATCCATCAGAGGCGAATGAAAAGCGTGACTGACCGTCAGGCGGCGGGTCCGGCCGCCCGACTCCCCCACTCTGCGGGCCACTTCGAGTGTCGCCGTCTCCTCACCGGAGACGACGACCGAGCGGGGGCCGTTGACGGCGGCGATCGCGACCTGGCCCTCCAGGAGGGCGGTGACCTCCGCCTCGGTCGCTTCCACGGCGACCATCGCACCGCCCCGGGGCAGGGCCTGCATCAGACCGGCACGGGCCACCACCAGACGGGCCGCGTCCTCCAGCGAGAACACCCCCGCCACATGCGCCGCCGCCAGCTCGCCGATCGAATGACCCGCGACGAAGTCCGGACGCACACCCCAGGACTCCACCAGGCGGAAGAGAGCGACCTCGACCGCGAACAGCGCGGGCTGCGTCCACCCCGTCTCGTCCAGGCCCTCACCCGAGGCGATCACCTCACGCAGAGAACCACCCAGAGCAGGGTCGAGGAGGGAGGTGATCTCGTCGAAGGCCGCCGCGAACACCGGGAACGCCTCATACAGCTCCTGCGCCATTCCCGCCCGCTGCGCACCCTGGCCCGTGAACAGGAAACCCGTACGGCCTCCGGCCCGTTCACCACTCACCAGGCCCGGGGCCGAACCGCCCTCGGCCAACGTCCTTAGCCCTGCGAGCAGTTCCTCACGGTCCCCGCCCGTCACCACCGCACGGTGGTCGAGGGCCGCACGCCCCGCCGCCAGGGAGAAACCGACGTCCAGGGGGGAGAGAGCGGTGTCGGCCGTGATGTGGTCGAGGAAGCGGCGGGCCTGCTCCCGCAGGGCGTCCGGGGTCCTGGCCGACACCAGCCAGGGGACCACGGGCAGGTCGGCGGTCGCGGCCGGCTCCGTCCGCCCGGTCCCCTCGGCCGGTGCGGGCTCCCGCGCGGGCGGCTGCTCGATGATCACGTGCGCGTTGGTGCCGCTGACGCCGAAGGCGGAGACGGCCGCCCTGCGGGCGCGCTCGGTGTCCGGCCAGTCGCGGGCCTCGGTGAGCAGTTCGACGGCCCCGGAGTCCCAGTCCGCCATCGGCGTGGGGCTCTCCACGTGCAGGGTGCGGGGCAGCACTCCGTGCTCCATGGCCTGGATCATCTTGATGACGCCGCCGACACCGGCGGCGGCGACGGTGTGCCCGATGTTCGACTTCAGGGAGCCGAGGTAGAGCGGACGGCCCTCGGGCCTGTCCTGTCCGTAGGTGGCGAGCAGGGCCTGCGCCTCGATGGGGTCGCCGAGCCGGGTGCCCGTGCCGTGCGCTTCCACGGCGTCGACGTCGGCGGTGGTCAGGCCCGCGTCGGCGAGGGCCTGGCGGATGACGCGTTCCTGGGAGGGCCCGTTGGGGGCGGTCAGGCCGTTGGAGGCGCCGTCCTGGTTGACGGCGGAGCCCCGGATGACGGCCAAGACCTGGTGGCCGTTGCGGCGGGCGTCGGACAGCTTCTCCACGAGGAGCATCCCGACGCCCTCCGACCAGGAGGTGCCGTCCGCGTCGGCGGAGAAGGACTTGATGCGGCCGTCGGGCGCGAGGCCGCTCTGCCGGGAGAAGTCGACGAATCCACCCGGGGTCGCGGTCACCGTCACCCCGCCCGCGAGGGCGAGGTCGGACTCGCCGGAGCGCAGCGACTGGATCGCGAGGTGGAGGGCGACGAGCGAGGAGGAGCAGGCGGTGTCGACGGAGAGGGCGGGGCCTTCGAGCCCGAGGCTGTAGGCGACCCGGCCGGAGGCGACGCTGCTGAGCTTGCTGGTCAGCAGGTAGCCCTCGAACTCCTCGGGGCCTTCCAGGCCCAGGTAGCTCTGCTCGATGATGCCCGCGAAGACGCCCGTACGGCTGCCGCGCAGGGTGTCGGGGTCGATCCCGGCCTGTTCGAACGCCTCCCAGGACGTCTCCAGGAGCAGGCGCTGCTGCGGGTCCATGGCCAGGGCCTCGCGGGGTGAGATCCCGAAGAACCCGGCGTCGAAGAGGGCGGCGTCGTGCAGGAATCCCGCCCTTCGGGTGTAGGAGGTGCCGGGGCGGCCCGGGTCGGGGTCGTAGAGGCGGTCCAGGTCCCAGCCCCGGTCGGTGGGGAAGTCGGTGATGGCGTCGGTGCCGGAGTCGACCAGCCGCCACAGGTCGTCGGGGGATGCCACTCCGCCGGGGAAGCGGCAGGCCATGCCGACGACGGCGATCGGCTCGGAGTCGGCCGCTTCGAGGGCGGCGATCCTGCGGTTCGCCTTCTGCAGGTCGACGGTGACCCGCTTCAGGTACTCGACCAGTTTCTCTTCGTTCGACGGGTTGGACATCGGGTTCGTGCTCTCCTCGGGCGAAGGCTGAGTGGCAGGGGGCCGGTCCGGCGGAAATAAGGGGTCCGCCGGACCGGCGCTGGGGGCCGTCCGCCACGGGGGGCGGAGCGGCGCCTAGGGGGTGGAGCTGCCGAGTTCGTTGTCGATGAAGCTGAGGAGCTCGTCGACGGAGGCCGCTTCGATGGCGTCGGACGTGTCGGTGCCGGGGGCGGCGGGCGGGCCGTCGGTCCCCTCGACGCGGGACAGCAGGGCCCTCAGCCGGGCGGAGACGGCCGAGCGGTCCTGGTCGTCCCCCGAGACGGCGGCCAGTTTCCTCTCCATCCGGTCGAGTTCGTCGAGGAGCGTCCGGCGGGCGTCGGGGGCCTGCGGGGCGAGGCGGTCCCGCAGGAGCGTGACGAGGGCCGCCGGGGTGGGGTGGTCGAACACGAGGGTGGCGGGGAGCTTGACCCCGGTGGCGGTGCCGATCCTGTTGCGCAGGTCGACCGCGGTGAGGGAGTCGAAGCCGAGGTCCTGGAAGGCGCGTTCGGGGGCGATGGAGTCGGCGTCGGTGCGGCCGAGGACCGCGGCGACGTCGGTGCGGACGAGGGTCAGCAGGAGTTGTTCCTGTTCGACCTCGCTCAGTTCGCCCAGGCGTGCGGCGATGTCGGATGCCGGGTCGGACGCCGGGTCGGCGGGTTGGGACCGGGCGACGCGGCGGCCCGGCAGGGCCGCCAGTTCGGTCAGGAGCGCGGGGACACGGGCCTGGGCCCGTACGGCGGACACTCCCACGGGGGTCGCGACGAGCGCGGGCCGGCCGTCGCCGGTGGCCCGGTCGAACAGGGAGAGGCCCTCGACGCGGGCGATGGGGCGGAAGCCGTCGCGGGCGAAGCGGTTGAGGTCGCTCTCGGCGAGGTGGGCGTTGATGCCGCCGAGCTGCCACAGGCCCCAGGCGAGGGAGGTGGCGGGCAGGCCGTGGGCGTGCCGGTGGGCGGCGAGGGCGTCCAGGAAGGCGTTGGCGGCGGCGTAGTTGGCCTGGCCGGGTCCGCCGAGGACGCCGACGGTGGAGGAGAACGTCACGAACGCCTCCAGGTCCAGGTGGCGGGTCAGCTCGTGCAGGTGCCAGGCCGCGTCCGCCTTGGGGCGCAGCACGTCGGCGAGCCTGTCGTCGGTGAGTGTGGGGATCAGCCCGTTGTCGAGGACGCCCGCGGTGTGGACGACCGCGGTCAGCGGGTGCTCCTGCGGGACGGCCGCGAGGACGCGGGCGAGTGCGTCGCGGTCGGCGGCGTCGCAGGCGGCGACGGTGACGTGGGCGCCGATGCCCCGCAGGTCGTCGAGGAGCCCCGCCACGCCGTCGGCCTGTTCGCCGGTGCGGGAGAGCAGCAGGAGCCGGGTGGCGCCGTGCTCGGCGACGAGGTGGCGGGCGAACTCGGCGCCGAGGGTGCCGGTGCCGCCGGTGACGAGGACCGTGCCGTGCTTCCAGACGGGGGTACGGCCGGAGGGCGGGGCGGTGGCGGGGACGCGGCGCAGCCGGGGCAGGAGGGTGGTCCCGTCGCGGAGGGCGGCCTGGGGTTCGCCGGAGGCGAGGAGGGCGGAGAGCGCGCCGGTGCCGGTGCCGTGGTCTGTGCCGGTGCCCGCGTCGGCGGCGGCGGTGTCGGTGTGGGTGTCGATGAGGACGATGCGGTCCGGGGCTTCCGACTGGGCCGAGCGGAGCAGGCCCCAGACGGCGGCGCCCGCCAGGTCGGTGACGTCCTCCCCGTCGCAGGTGGCGACCGCGCCCGAGGTGGCGACCACGAGCCGGGTCGCTCCGAGGCGCTCGTCGGCCAGCCATTCCCGTACCAGTGTGAGGGCCTTCCGGGTGGCCGTGTGTGTGGCGGCGGCCTGGTCGGCCGGGGGGCCGGCGGGGGTCCAGGGCAGCAGGACGGCGTCGAGGCGGGTGCCGGAGGCGAGGGCTTCGGCCACGGCCGCCGGGTGCGGATAGCGGTGTGCGCCGCGCGCGTCGTGTCCGCCGCTGTCGGTGTCCAGGACGGCCCAGGCGAGCGGCTCGGCGGGCTGTGGGAGCGCGGTGGGCGTCCAGTCCAGGTGGAACAGCGATTCGCGTCCTGTGCTGTCGCCGCCGACGGCGGCCCTGAACTGCTCGTTGGGTATGTCGCGGAAGACGATGGACTCCACCGAGACGACCAGGTCACCGGCCGCGTCGGCGAGCTGGAGCGAGAAGGAGTCCTCGTCGATCTCGGTGACCCGGGCCTTGACGGCGGTCGCGCCGGTGGAGTGGAGCCGTACTCCGTACCAGTCGGCGGGGACCGGGATCGTCCCGGCGGCCGGGTTCTCGGGGCGGGTCGGCAGGGCGGCCTGGAGCAGTACCGGGTGCAGTCCGTAGCGTCCGGCGTCGGACTGGAGTCCGTCGGGGAGCTGGATCTCCGTGGTCCGGCCCGTGGTGTCGTCGTTCCAGGTGAGGGAGGCGGCGACCTCGGGCTCCTCGGTCAGGTACCAGCCCTCGGCGTGCATGGTCCACGGGGCGTCGAAGTCGTCGGGGCGGGAGTACAGGCACAGGCAGTGCCGTCCGGTGTCGTCCGGGGTTCCGGCCCTGACCTGGAGCTGGATGTTGCCTTCCTCCGGGAGCACCAGCGGCACCTGGAGGTTGAGTTCGTCGAGTGCCGGGTGGCCGATCAGGTCGCCCGCGTGGATGGCGAGTTCGACCAGGGCGGAGGCCGGGAGGACGGGCGAGCCGAGGACGACGTGGTCGGCGAGCCACGGGTGGCTCTTGAGGGAGAGGCGGCTGGTGAACAGGATCTGGTTGAAGCCTGCCACGGTGATGGGCGAACCGAGGACCGGGTGGCCGGAGGAGGGGGCACCGGTGTCGTGGGCCTCGGCGGTGGGGCGGGGTTCGAGCCAGTAGCGGCGGCGCTGGAAGGCGTAGGTGGGCAGGGGGACCTGGCGGGCACCGGTCCCGGCGTAGAGGGTGCGCCAGTCGACGGGAACACCCCGGGTGTGGAGCGCGCCCACCGCCGACAACAGTGTCACCGCCTCGTCACGGCCCCGGCGGAGCGCCGGAACCGCGCCCTCGGCCAAAGCCGACAGGACACCGTCGGGACCCACCTCCAGGTAGGAGGTCACCCCCTCGGCCGTCATCGTCTCCACGGCGTCCGCGAAGCGGACCGTGCCACGGACCTGACCGGCCCAGTACTCCGCCGTACGCAGATCGGTGCCGGTGGCGACCTTGCCCGTGACCGTCGAAACCACCGCGATACGGGGGGCTTCGTACGTGACGTCCGACGCGACGGCCCTGAATTCGGCCAGCATCGGATCCATCAGAGGCGAATGGAAAGCATGACTGACCGCCAGGCGGCGGGTCCGGCCGCCCGACTCCCCTACTCTGCGGGCCACTTCGAGCGTCGCCGTCTCCTCACCGGAGACGACGACCGAGCGGGGGCCGTTGACGGCGGCGATCGCCACCTGGCCCTCCAGGAGCGCGGTGACCTCGGCTTCCGTCGCTTCTGCGGCGACCATCGCACCACCGCGCGGCAGGGCCTGCATCAGACCGGCACGGGCCACCACCAGACGGACCGCGTCCTCCAGCGAGAACACCCCCGCCACATGCGCCGCCGCCAGCTCGCCGATCGAGTGACCCGCCACGAAGTCCGGACGCACACCCCAGGACTCCACCAGGCGGAAGAGAGCGACCTCGACCGCGAACAGCGCGGGCTGGGTCCACCCCGTCTCGTCCAGACCCTCACCCGAGGCGATCACCTCACGCAACGAACCACCCAGAGCGGGATCGAGGAGAGCGGTGATCTCGTCGAAAGCCGCCGCGAACACCGGGAAGGTGCCATGAAGCTCCTGCGCCATTCCCGCCCGCTGCGCACCCTGGCCCGTGAACAGGAAACCCGTACGGCCTCCGGCCCGTTCACCACTCACCAGGCCCGGGGCCG
Source organism: Streptomyces sp. NPDC087215 (assembly GCF_044744885.1). NCBI lineage: Bacteria > Bacillati > Actinomycetota > Actinomycetes > Kitasatosporales > Streptomycetaceae > Streptomyces > Streptomyces sp. NPDC087215. The sequence continues at coordinate 24,461 of NZ_JBIUZD010000027.1, read as the reverse complement.
AACCGCCCTCAGCCAGTGCGCGGATTCCGGCGAGCAGTTCGCCACGGTCCCGGCCCGTCACCACCGCACGGTGGTCGAGGGCCGCACGCCCCGCCGCCAGGGAGAAACCGACGTCCAGGGGGGAGACGTCGAGGTCTGCCGTGAGGCGGGCGTTCAGCCGTCGTGCCTGGTCGCGGAGGGCGGTGGCCGTCTTGCCCGAGATGGTCCAGGGGATGACGGGGAGTGCTGCCGCCAGCGGGGGCCTGTCCTCGGTGTTCTCGGCCGCCGGTGCTTCCTCGATGATGACGTGGGCGTTGGTGCCGCCGAAGCCGAACGAGGAGACGGCCGCGCGGCGCGGGGTGCCGGTCTCGGGCCAGGGTCTTGCCTCCTTGAGGAGGGACACGGCGCCCGTGTCCCATTCGACGTGGGTGGTCGGCTGATCGCTGTGCAGGGTGCGAGGCATCACGCCGTGCTCCATGGCCTGGATCATCTTGATGACGCCGCCGACTCCTGCGGCGGCCTGGGCGTGGGCAATGTTCGACTTCAGGGAGCCGAGGTAGAGCGGGCGGCCTTCGGGCCGGTCCTGTCCGTAGGTGGCGAGGAGCGCCTGTGCCTCGATGGGGTCGCCGAGCCGGGTGCCCGTGCCGTGTGCTTCGACGACGTCGATGTCGGCGGGTGTCAGGCCCGCGCCCGCGAGGGCCTGGCGGATGACGCGTTCCTGTGCGGGGCCGTTGGGGGCGGTCAGGCCGTTGGAGGCGCCGTCCTGGTTGACGGCGGAGCCCCGCATGACGGCCAGGACCCGGTGGCCGTTGCGGCGGGCGTCGGAGAGTTTCTCGACGAGGAGGAGTCCGACGCCTTCGGCCCAGCCGGTGCCGTCGGCCGCGGCGGAGAAGGACTTGCTGCGGCCGTCGGCGGCGAGTCCTCGCAGCCGGGAGAACTCGATGAAGGCGACCGGTGTCGACATCACGGTGACGCCGCCCGCGAGGGCGAGGTCGCATTCGCCGCGGCGCAGGGCGTTGGCCGCGAGGTGGAGGGCGACCAGGGAGGAGGAGCAGGCGGTGTCGATGGTGACGGCCGGGCCTTCGAGGCCGTAGGTGTAGGCGACGCGGCCTGAGGCTATGGAGCCCGCGCTGCCGCTGAAGAGGTAGCCCTCGAAGTCCTCCGGTGGGAGGTGGTGGCGTGATCCGTAGTCGTTGTACATGACGCCGGCGAACACGCCGGTGCGGGTTCCTTTGAGGGAGACCGGGTCGATGCCGGCGCGTTCGAAGGTCTCCCAGGCGGTCTCCAGGAGGAGGCGCTGCTGTGGGTCGGCCGCGAGGGCTTCGCGGGGGGACATGCCGAACAGGTCGGGGTCGAAGAGGTCGGCGTCGTAGAGGAAGCCGCCTTCGCGGGAGTAGGAGGTGCCGGTCTTCTCGGGGTCGGGGTCGTAGAGGCGGTCCAGGTCCCAGCCCCGGTCGGTGGGGAAGTAGGAGACGGCGTCGGTGCCGTCGGCGACCAGTTGCCACAGGTCTTCGGGCGAGGCGACGCCTCCCGGGTAGCGGCAGGCCATGGAGACGATGGCGATCGGTTCTTGTTCCTTGTCCTCGACCTCGCGCAGACGCTTGCGTGCGTCTCGGGCGTCGGCGATGGCCCTCTTGAGGTATTCGCGGAGTTGTACCTCGTCAGCCACGTGAATTCAGCTCCCGTGTGGTGGTGTGTCCGGTGACCGTGGATGCGCCGTGGGCGGCGCGTGTCCCGGTGGTCATTCGAGTTCGTCGAGGAGGGCGAAGAGTTCCTCGTCGCTGGCCGTTTCGAGGTCCTGCTCGTTCTGGGGTTCCTGCGGGCGGCCGAGGCTGTCGGCGGTCTCGGCCGCTTTGAGGAGTTCTTTGAGCCGTGCGGTGATCAGGTCGCGGGTCTCCTGGTCGGGTGCGGCGGCGATCGCCGTCTCCAGGCCCGCGAGGGGGGTGAGGACCGGTTCGGCGGGTGAGGCTTCCTCGACGGCGAGTTCGCCGAGGAGGTGGGCGGCCAGGGCCTGTGGCGAGGGGTGGTCGAAGACGAGGGTGGTCGGCAGGCGCAGTCCGGTCGCCCGGCCGAGCTGGTTGCGGAGTTCGACGGCGGTGAGGGAGTCGAAGCCCAGTTCCTGGAAGGCCCGGTCGGCTTCGATGCGGCCGGGGTCTCCGTGTCCGAGGACTCCGGCGACCTGGGCGCGTACGAGGTCGGTGAGGGCGCGTTCGCGGTCGGCGGGGCCGAGGGCGGCGAGCCGCTGGGCGAGCGGGGCCTCTTCGGTGGTGGTGCCGGTGGCGGTGGTGGTGCGGCGTTTGGCCGGTCCGGCGAGGGCCCGCAGGACGGGCGGGAGTTCGCCGCCGCCGCGCAGGACCGCTGTGTCGAGGCGGGTGACGGCGAGGACGGTTTCGCCGGTGGCGGGGGCCGCGTCGAAGAGGTCCATCGCTTCCTGGGAGGCGAGGGGTCGCAGGCCGACGCGGGCCAGGCGGCGCAGGTCGGTCTCGTCGAGGCTGCCGGAGAGGGTGCTGGCCTGGGCCCACAGGCCCCAGGCGAGGGAGAGTGCGGGCAGGCCGTGGGCGCGGCGGTGGGCGGCGAGGGCGTCGAGGAAGGTGTTGCCCGCGGCGTAGTTGGCCTGGCCCGCGGTGCCGATGAGGCCTGCGACGGAGGAGTAGAGGACGAAGGCGGTGAGGCCGAGGTCGCGGGTCAGTTCGTGCAGGTGCCAGGCGGCGTCGATCTTGGGGCGGAGGACCGTGTCGAGCTGGGTGGGGGTGAGTTGGGCGGTGATGCCGTCGTCGAGGACTCCGGCGGTGTGGACGACGGCGGTGAGCGGGTGTTCGTCGGGGATGGCGGCGAGGGCGGCGGCGAGGGAGTCGCGGTCGGTGACGTCGCAGGCGACGGTGTCGGTGTGGGCGCCGAGTGTTTCGAGTTCGGTGCGGAGTTCGGCGGCGCCGGGTGCGTCGGGGCCGCGGCGGCTGAGGAGGAGGAGGCGGCGGGCGCCGTGTGTGGTGACGAGGTGGCGGGCGAGGACCGTGCCGAGGGCTCCGGTGGCGCCGGTGACCAGGACGGTTCCCTGGTCCCAGTGGGGGGTGGCCCGGTCTTCTTCGGTGGCCGGGGTGGTGCGGGTGAGCCGGGGGACGGTGAGGGTGCCGCCCCGGACGGCGATCTGGGCTTCGCCGCTGGCGACGGCGAGGTCGAGGAGCCGGTCCTCGGCGGTGTCCGCGGCTGTGGGGTCCGTGGTGGTGGCGGGGTCGAGGTCGACGAGGACGATCCGGCCCGGGTTCTCGGTCTGTGCGGACCTGAGGAGGCCCCAGACTCCGGCGTGGGCCAGGTCGGTGACGTCCTCGTGGCCCGCTGCGACGGCGCCCCGGGTGGTGACGACGAGCCGGGTCTCGGAGAGCCGGTCGTCGGAGAGCCAGCCCTGCACGGTGTCGAGCACCTGGCGGACGGCGGTACGGGCCCGCTCCGGCAGGGCGGTGGCGCGGTCGCCGGTCCCGGTGTCGTGGGGGGCGGTCGCCGGGCCGGGGTCGCCGGTCGGGGCGTCCGTGCGCAGGAGGAGGACGGCGGGGGCCGCCGCCCCCGCGTCGAGTGCGGCGCCGAGGGACCGCAGCCCGCCGAGTGCCGCGTCGCCGTCGGCGTCGGCGTCGGCGAGCAGGGTCCAGCCGGTGCGGGCCGGGGCCGTGCCGGTGGCGGGCAGAGCCGTCCAGCCCAGGCCGAACAGTCCGTCGCGGGCGGCGGTGCCGGCGCTGCGGAGCGCCTCCTCGGAGAGCGGGCGCAGCAGGAGCGAGGTGGCTCGGGCGACGGCGGCGCCCGCGCCGTCGGCGACGGTGAGCGCGACGCGCAGGGAGTCGTCGCCGGACCGGTCGGGGGAGAGCCGGACGCGCAGGACGGTCGCGCCGGTGGCGTACAGGCTCACTCCGGACCAGGAGAACGGCAGCCAGGAGGTGCCTTCGGGTTCCGCGACGCCGGGGAGCAGCGGGTGCAGGGCGGCGTCGAGGAGGGCGGGGTGGAGGCCGAAGAGGGGTGCTTGGGTGCGGTGTTCCTCTCCGAGGGCGACTTCGGCGAAGAGTTCGTCGTCGGTCTTCCAGAGGCGGCTGAGGCCCTGGAAGGCGTTCTGGTAGGTGTATCCGGCGTCCGCGAGCCGGTCGTAGACGCCGTCGAGGTCGATCTCGGTGGCTCCGGCGGGGGGCCAGGCGAGCAGTCCTTCGGGGGTGGCGGCGCCGTCGGTGAGGCGTCCTTCGGCGTGCAGGGTCCAGGGCTGGTCGGTGTGGGTGTCCTGGTCGGGGCGGGCGTAGACGGCGAGGGTGCGGGCGCCGGTGGTGTCGGGTTCGCCGACGACGAGCTGGAGCTGGACGGCGCCCCGTTCGGGCAGGATCAGGGGTGCGGCGAGGGTCAGTTCGTCGACCGTGTCGCGGTCGGTCTGTTCGGCGGCGCGGAAGGCGAGGTCGAGCAGGGCGGTGGCGGGCAGGAGGACGGTTCCGGCGACGGCGTGGCCGTCCAGCCAGGGGTGGGTGCGGCGGGAGACACGGCCGGTGAGGAGGTAGGCGTCCCGGTCGGCGATTCGTACGGCCGCGCTGAGCAGGGGGTGGCCGACGGCGGCGAGGCCGAAGCCTTCGGCGTCGCCGGGGGTGGCGGCGCCTTCCAGCCAGTAGCGGTCGTGTGCGAAGGCGTAGGTGGGCAGGTCGACGCGGTGGGCGCCGGGGAAGTACGTCTGCCAGTGGGGGCGGGCGCCGCGCAGGACGGCGCCGGTGAGGGCGGTGGCGACGGTGGTGGCCTCGGGCCTGCCCGCGCGGAGGAGCGGGGCGAGGTAGCCGGCCTCGCGGGTGAGGCAGTCCTGGGCCATGGCGGTGAGGATGCCGTCGGGGCCCATTTCGAGGTAGTCGGTGACGCCGAGTTCTTCGAGGTGGCGGATGCCGTCGTGGAAGCGGACCGCCTCGCGGATGTGGTTGGCCCAGTAGTCGGGTGAGGTGAGCTGTCGGGTGGTGGCGAGGATTCCGGTGACGTTGGAGACGATGGGGATGCGGGGCTCGTGGTAGGTCAGGCATTCGGCGACGGACCGGAACTCGTCGAGGACCTCGTCCATGTGCGGTGAGTGGAAGGCGTGGCTGACGGGGAGGCGTTTGGTCTTGCGGCCCCGGGTGCGCCAGAGGGTGCTGAGTTCTTCGACGAGGTTCTGGTCGCCGGAGATGACGGTGGCCCGGGGGCCGTTGATCCCGGCGATGGCGACGCCTTCGTAGTCGGTGAGGGTGGCGCGTACTTCTTCCTCGGAGGCTTGGAGGGCGGCCATCGCGCCGCCTTCGCGGGCTGCCTGCATGAGCCGGCCGCGTTCGGCGACGAGGGCGCAGGCGTCGCTGAGTTCGAGGACTCCCGCGAGGTGGGCGGCGGTGACTTCGCCGATGGAGTGGCCGAGGAGGTAGTCGGGGGTGATGCCGTGGTGTTCGGCCAGCCGGAAGAGGGCGACCTCGGTGGCGAAGAGGGCGGCCTGGGTGAAGGCGGTCTGGTCGATCAGGGCGGAGTCGGCCGAGCCTTCGGGGGCGAAGATGACGTCCTTGACGGGCCGGAAGAGTTCGGTGTCGAGGTGCCTGCAGACCTCGTCGAGGGCGTGGCGGTAGACGGGGGACGTTTCGTACAGTTCGCGTCCCATGCCGAGGCGCTGGCTGCCCTGTCCGGTGAAGAGGAACGCGGTCTTGCCCCGGCGGCCGGGGGTGGCCCGGACGGTGGAGGGGGCCGGTTCGCCGGTGGCGAGGGCGGTGAGGGCGTCCAGGAGTGCGGTGCGGTCGGTGCCCAGGACGGCGGCGCGGTGTTCGAGGGTGGCGCGGGTGGTGGCCAGGGTGAGGCCGACGTCGCCCGCGGTGATCTCGGGGTGGTCGGTGAGGTGGCGGTGGAGCCGGTCGGCCTGGCGGCGCAGGGCGTTGTCGTCCTTGGCGGTGAGGATCCAGGGCAGGACGACGGCGTCGGGTGCTGCGCCGGGCGGGGTGTCGGCCAGGGTGTCCGCCGGGGTGCCGGTCTGGGTGGGGGTCTGGGTGGGGGGTGTGGCCGGTGCCGGGGTGGTGGGGTCGGCGGCCAGTTCCAGGACGACGTGGGCGTTGGTGCCGCTGATGCCGAAGGAGGAGACGGCGGCGCGGGCGGGGCGGCCGGTGGCGGGCCAGGGGGTCGCTTCGGTGAGGAGTTCCACGGCGCCGGTGTCCCAGTCGATGTGGGGGGAGGGGTTCTCGGCGTGCAGGGTCTTGGGCAGGACTCCGTGGCGCATGGCCTGGATCATCTTGATGACGCCGCCGACTCCGGCGGCGGCCTGGGCGTGGCCGATGTTCGACTTCAGGGAGCCGAGGTAGAGCGGGCGGCCTTCGGGCCGGTCCTGTCCGTAGGTGGCGAGCAGGGCCTGTGCCTCGATGGGGTCGCCGAGGCTGGTGCCGGTGCCGTGCGCTTCGACGGCGTCGACGTCGGCGGGGGTGAGTCCGGCGACGGTGAGGGCCTGGCGGATGACGCGTTCCTGTGCGGGGCCGTTGGGGGCGGTCAGGCCGTTGGAGGCGCCGTCCTGGTTGACGGCGGAGCCCCGCATGACGGCCAGGACCCGGTGGCCGTTGCGGCGGGCGTCGGAGAGTTTCTCGACGAGGAGGAGTCCGACGCCTTCGGCCCAGCCGGTGCCGGAGGCGTCGGCGGAGAAGGAGCGGCAGCGGCCGTCCTCGGAGAGGCCGCGCTGCCGGGAGAACTCCACGAAGGTGCTGGGGCCCGACATCACGGTGACGCCGCCCGCGAGGGCGAGGTCGCATTCGCCCTGGCGCAGGGCGCTCGCCGCGAGGTGGAGGGCGACCAGGGAGGAGGAGCAGGCGGTGTCGACGGTGACGGCCGGGCCTTCGAGGCCGTAGGTGTAGGCCAGGCGGCCCGAGACGACGCTGGAGAGGTTTCCGGCGAGCAGGAAGCCCTCGAACTCCTCGGGGCTCTTGGCGAGCCGTGAGGCGTAGTCGTCGTACATGGCGCCGGTGAAGACGCCGGTGCTGGTGCCGCGCAGGACGGCGGGGTCGATGCCCGCGTTCTCGAAGGTCTCCCAGGCGGTCTCCAGGAGGAGGCGCTGCTGCGGGTCGGTGGCGGTGGCCTCGCGCGGTGACATCCCGAAGAACGCCGGGTCGAACCGGTCGGCGTCGTGGAGGAAGCCGCCGTGGCGGGTGTAGGAGGTGCCGGTCTTCTCCGGGTCGGGGTGGTAGAGGGAGTCCAGGTCCCAGCCGCGGTTGTCGGGGAACTCGCTGATGGCGTCGGTGCCTTCGGCGACGAGCCGCCACAGGTCCTCGGGCGAGGAGACTCCGCCGGGGAAGCGGCAGGCCATGCCGACGATGGCGATCGGCTCGTCGGCGGGCGTGGCGGGCCGGCGGGCCGGTGTGGTGTTCGCGGCGGGCTTGCGGCCCGCGGCCTGCTGGTGCAGGTGGGCGGCGAGGGCGGCGGGTGAGGGGTGGTCGAAGACGGCGGTGGCGGGCATCCGCAGTCCGGTGGCGGTGTTGAGGCGGTTGCGGAGGTCGACGGCGGCGAGCGAGTCGAAGCCGATGTCCTTGAAGGCGCGTTCCGGGTCGATGCCTTCGGGGCTCGGGTGGCCGAGGACGGCGGCGACGATGCCGCGGACGAGGTCGGCGGCGGCGGCCTTGCTCTCCTCTTCGGAGAGACCGGTGAGGCCGCGGGCCCATGCGGTGGTGCCGTCCGTTCCGGCGGCGGTGGCGCCCTGGGCGGCGCGGGTGGTGGTACGGGGCCTGATGAGGCCGCGCAGCAGGGCGGGCGGGTTCCCGGCCGAGGCGGTGCGCAGCCGGGCCAGGTCGAACAGGGCCGGTACGAGGAGGGCGTCGCCGCCGGTGAGGGCGGCGTCGAACAGGGCGAGGCCGGTGGTGGGGTCGAGCGGGTCGACGCCGGCCCGGTTCCAGCGGGCCAGGTCGGCTTCGCCGAGCTGGGCGCCCATGCCGTGGCTGGAGTCCCACAGGCCCCAGGCCAGGGAGGTGGCGGCGAGGCCCTGGGCCCGGCGGTGGGCGGCGAGGGCGTCGAGGTAGGTGTTGGCGGCGGCGTAGTTGGCCTGGCCCGCGGTGCCGGTGATGCCGGAGACGGAGGAGAACAGGACGAAGGCGGCGAGGCCCAGGTGCCGGGTCTGGTCGTGGAGGTGCCAGGCGGCGTCGACCTTGGGCCGCAGGACCTTGGTGAGCTGGGCGGGGGTGAGCGAGGTGGCGGTGGCGTCGTCGAGGACGCCGGCGGTGTGGATGATCGCGGTGAGGGGGTGGGCGGGGTCGACGGCCGCCAGGAGAGCGGCGACGTCGTCGGGGTCGGCGGCGTCGGCGGCGAGGGTGGTGACCCGGGCGCCGAGTGCGGTGAGTTCGGCGGTGAGCAGGTCGGCGCCGGGGGTGTGGGGTCCGCGTCGGCTGGTGAGCAGGAGGTGGCGGATGCCGTGGGTGGTGACGAGGTGGCGGGCGAGGAGGCCGCCGAGGCCGCCGGTGCCGCCGGTGAGCAGGACGGTGCCCTCGGGGTCGGGGCGGGTCGGGGTGGCGGGGGCAGGGGCGCGGTCGCGGCTGAGGCGGGGGGCGTAGGGCCGGGTGCCGCGCAGGGCGAGCTGGGGTTCGCCGGTGGCGAGGGCGGCGGGCAGCTGTTCCTCGGCCTGGGGGGTGCCGTCGATGTCGAGGAGGACGATCCGGTCGGGGTGTTCGCTCTGGACGGCGCGGAGCAGGCCCCACAGGGGGGCGGCGGACAGGCCGTCGACGGGGTCGCCGGGGGTGGTGGCGACGGCGCGGGTGGTGATGAACGCGAGGCGGGTGGCGTCGAAGCGTTCGTCGGTGAGCCAGCGCTGGGTGAGGGCGAGGGCGCGGGCGGTGGCCTGGTGGGCGGCCGCAGGGGTGGGGGTGGGGGTGGTGTCGGGGGCGGCGCGGACGAGGACGATGTCGGCTTCGAGGTCCCGGGGGTCGGGGAGGGTGGTGGTGTCGTCGGGGAGTTCGGCGAGGCGTGGTGCGGGGCCGCCGGCCGGGGTGAGGGGGGTCCAGGCGACGGTGAACAGGCCGTCGGTGGTGGTGGCGGGGGTGAGGCGGTCCTTGGCGAGGGGCCGCAGCAGCAGCGAGTCGACGGTGGCGACGGGTTCGCCGGTGGCGTCGGCGAGGTGCAGGGCGACGGTGTCGGGGCCGGTGCGTTCGACGCGGACGCGCAGGGTGGTGGCGCCGACGGCGTGGGTGGTGATCCCGCTCCAGGCGAACGGCAGCCGGATGGTGTCGGGGTCGGCGCCTTCGGCGGCGTCGAGGACGACCGGGTGCAGGACGGCGTCCAGGAGCGCGGGGTGGATGCCGTATCCGGCGGCGGCCTCGTGCTGGTCGGCGGGGAGGGCGACCTCGGCGTAGGTGGTGGTGTCCGTGCCGCGCCAGAGGGCGCGCAGGCCCTGGAAGACGGGGCCGTATTCGTAGCCGAGGTCGGTGAGGCGTTCGTAGGTGCCGTCCAGCGGTACGGGTTCGGCGTTCTGCGGCGGCCAGGTGCGCAGGGTGTCGAAGGCGGGGCCGGCGGGGGCGGGGGGAGGTCCGGTGAGGGCGCCGGAGACGTGGCGGGTCCAGGCGGTCGGTTCGTCGTCGGTGTCGGGGCGGGAGTGCACGGCGAAGGTGCGGACTCCGGTGGGGTCGGGCGCGGAGACCGTGGCCTGGACGCGGACGGCCTGCTGTTCGGGCAGGGCGAGGGGGGCTTCGAGGGTGAGTTCGACGAGGTGTTCGGCGTCCGCGGTCCGGCCGGCCGCGGAGGCGAGTTCGATGAACGCGGTGGCGGGGACCAGGACGGTGCCGTGGATCCGGTGGTCGGCGAGCCAGGGGTGTTCGTTCAGCGACAGCCTGCTGGTGAGGACCAGGCCCTCGGCCTCGGCGAGGTCGACGCTGGTGGCGAGCAGGGGGTGGCCCGCCGGGTCGAGTCCGAGGCCCCGGGCGTCGGTGCGGGTCTCGGGCCGGAGCCAGTAGTGGGCGCGCTGGAAGGCGTAGGTGGGCAGGTCGACGCTGGTGGCGCCGGGGAAGAACGATGCCAGGTCCAGGGGGGCGCCGAGGGTGTGGGCGCGGGCGAGTCCCGTGGTGAGGGTGGCGTGCTGGGGGCGGCCGGACCGCTGGAGGGCGACGGCCCGGGAGGTGTCGGCCCGGAAGGAGCCGGCGGCCATGGCGGTGAGGACGGCGTCGGGGCCGACCTCGACGAAGAGGGTGACGCCCTCGTCCTCCAGGGTGCGGGTGGCGTCGAGGAACCGTACGGCCTCGCGGATCTGCCGTACCCAGTAGGCGGGGGTGACGAGGTCGTCGCCGGTGGCGGGCAGGCCTGTGACGGTGGAGACGACCTGGAGGAGCGGGGCGTGGTAGGTCAGGCCTTCGGCGACGGTGCGGAACGCGTCGAGGACGGTGTCCATGTGCGGTGAGTGGAAGGCGTGGCTGACCGTCAGGCGGCGGGTCTTGCGGCCGCGTTCGCGCCAGAGTGCGGCGAGCGCGTCGGCGGCGTCGGCGTCGCCGGAGACGACGACGGCGTCCGGGCCGTTGACGGCGGCGACGGTGAGCCGGTCGGCGTAGGGGGCGAGGGTTTCGGTGACCTCGTCCTCGGTGGCCTGGAGGGCGAGCATCGCGCCGCCGGGGGCGGCCGCCTGCATCAGGCGGCCCCGGGCGGCGACCAGGGCGGCGGCGTCCGTCAGGGAGAAGACGCCCGCCACGTGGGCGGCGGCGAGTTCGCCGATGGAGTGTCCGGCGACGGCGTCGGGGGTGAGGCCGTGTGCCCGCAGGGTGTGGTGGAGGGCGACTTCGAGGGCGAACAGGGCGGGCTGGGTGGCGCGTGTCTCGTGCAGGAGCGCGGTGGCGGCGGGGCCGGGTGTCGTGGCCGTCGGCTCGTCGCCCGGGGTGTGGGGTCCGCCGCGGTCGTGGTCGCCGTCGGGGTCCTGGAACATCACTGCGCGCAGCGGGCGGCCGAGGTCGAGGTGGGGGTCGAGGGCGGCGCACACCTCGTCGAGGGCGGCGGCGAACACGGGTTCGGTGTCGTACAGTTCGCGTCCCATGCCCGGGTACTGGGCGCCCTGGCCGGTGAACAGGAACGCGGTGCGGCCCGCGCGGGCGGCGGAGCCGGTGACGACCTGGGGGGCGTCGGTGTCGCGGCGCAGCGCGTCGAGGCCCGCGAGGAGTTCCACCGCCGTGGTGCCGGTGACGACGGCCCGCTCGGGCCAGGTGGCGCGGGTGGTGGCGAGGGAGAAGCCGATGTCGGCGATGTCCCGGGCGTTCAGTTCGGGGCCGTCCTGCAGCCGGGTGCGGAGTGCTTGGGCCTGGGCGGCCAGGGCCGTACGGTCGGGGGCGGAGAGGGCCCACAGCGCGGGGGCGGGTGCGGGGGTGGTTTCCGCGGTGGCGCCGGCTCCGGACGCGGAAGCGACGGGCGCGGACCCGACGGGCGCGGAGGGCGCGGACCCGGCAGGGGCGGTGGGCGCGGACCCGGCAGGGGCGGTGGGGGTTTCGGTGCCGGACGGGCCGGTCCCGGGGCGGGGTGCGGGTTCGTCCTGTGCCTGTTCGATGATGACGTGGGCGTTGGTGCCGCTGATGCCGAACGAGGAGACGGCCGCCCTGCGGGCGCGCTCGGTGTCCGGCCAGTCGCGGGCCTCGGTGAGCAGTTCCAGGCCGCCGGCCGCCCAGTCGACGTGCGGAGTGGCCTCGGTGACGTGCAGGGTCCTGGGGAGCACGCCGTGGCGGATCGCCTGGACCATCTTGATGACGCCGCCGACACCGGCGGCGGCCTGGGCGTGGCCGATGTTCGACTTCAGGGAGCCGAGGTACACCGGGCTGCGGTCGCTGCGGTCGCTGCCGTAGGTGGCGAGGATCGCGGCGGCCTCGATGGGGTCGCCGAGCCGGGTGCCGGTGCCGTGTGCTTCGACGGCGTCGACGTCGGCGGTGGTCAGGCGGGCGTCGGCGAGGGCCTGGCGGATGACGCGTTCCTGGGAGGGCCCGTTGGGGGCGGTCAGGCCGTTGGAGGCGCCGTCCTGGTTGACGGCGGAGCCCCGGATGACGGCGAGGACCTGGTGGCCGTTGCGGCGGGCGTCGGAGAGTCTCTCCACGAGGAGCAGGCCGACGCCTTCGGCCCAGGAGGTGCCGTCGGCGTCGGCGGAGAAGGACTTGCTGCGGCCGTTCGCGGCGAGGCCGCGCTGCCGGGAGAACTCCACGAACATGCCGGGGGCGGACATGACCGTCGCGCCGCCCGCGATCGCGAGGGTCGTCTCTCCCTGGCGCAGTGACCGTACGGCCATGTGGAGGGCGACGAGCGAGGAGGAGCAGGCGGTGTCGACGGTGAGGGCGGGGCCGACGAGTCCGAGCTGGTAGGCGATGCGGCCCGACATGACGCTGCTGGTGGAGCCGGTCAGCAGATGGCCCTCGACGCTCTTGGGGGCCTCGTGCAGGCGGGGGCCGTAGTCGAGTGCGGTGGCGCCGACGAAGACGCCGGTGCGGCTGCCCTTGAGGGTGTCGGGGGCGATGCCCGCGCGTTCGACGACCTCCCAGGCGGTCTCCAGGAGCAGGCGCTGCTGCGGGTCCATGGCCAGGGCCTCGCGGGGTGAGATCCCGAAGAACCCGGCGTCGAAGAGGGCGGCGTCGTGCAGGAACCCGCCTTCGCGTACGGAGCTCTTCCCGGAGCGCTCGGGGTCCTGGTCGTACAGGTCGCTCTCCCAGCCCCGGTCGGCGGGGAAGCCGGAGATGGCGTCGGCGCCTTCGGCGACGAGCCGCCACAGGTCCTCGGGCGAGGAGATCTTGCCGGGGTAGCGGCAGGCCATGGCGACGATGGCGATCGGCTCGTCGTCCTGGAGCGGTGCGGTGGGGTGCTGCTCGTCGGTGGTGGCCGCGCCGGTCAGCTCGGCTTCGAGGTGTGCGGCGAGCGCGGTGGGGGTGGGGTGGTCGAAGAGGAGGCCGCCGGGCAGGCGCAGACCGGTGGCGGTCGCGAGCAGGTCGCGGAGTTCGACGGACATCAGCGAGTCGAAGCCGAGGTCCTTGAAGGACTGCCGGGCGTCGGCGCGGCGGCCCTTGTCGTATCCGAGGACGGCGGCGATGTGGGTGGCCGTCAGGTCGTTGACGGAGCGGGAGCGTTCGGCCGGGGACATGGCGGCGAGCCGGTGGCCGAGGGCGCCCCGGGGGGCGGGTGCCTGGGCGGGTGTGCTGGTGGTGAGGGCCGGAAGGGCGGGGGCGGCCTTGTCGGCGGGGCGGGGTTCGAGCCAGTGACGGCGGCGCTGGAAGGCGTAGGTGGGCAGGGGGACCTGGCGGGCACCGGTCCCGGCGTAGAGGGTGCGCCAGTCGACGGGAACACCCCGGGTGTGGAGCGCGCCCACCGCCGACAGCAGTGTCACCGCCTCGTCACGGCCCCGGCGGAGCGCCGGAACAGCGCCCTCGGCCAAAGCCGACAGGACACCGTCGGGGCCGACCTCCAGGTAGGAGGTCACTCCCTGGGCCGTCATCGTCTCCACGGCGTCGGCGAAGCGGACGGTGCCACGGACCTGACCGGCCCAGTAGTCGGCCGTGCGCAGGTCGGTGCCGGTGGCGAGCCGTCCGGTCACGGTGGAGACCACGGGAATACGGGGGGCTTCGTACGTGACGTCCGACGCGACGGCCCTGAACTCGGCCAGCATCGGATCCATCAGAGGCGAATGGAAAGCGTGACTGACCGTCAGGCGGCGGGTCCGGCCACCCAACTCCCCTATTTTGCGGGCCACTTCGAGCGTCGCCGTCTCCTCACCGGAGACGACGACCGAGCGGGGGCCGTTGACGGCGGCGATCGCCACCTGGCCCTCCAGGAGCGCGGTGACCTCCGCCTCGGTCGCTTCCACGGCGACCATCGCGCCGCCCCGGGGCAGGGCCTGCATCAGACCGGCACGCGCCACCACCAGACGGACCGCGTCCTCCAGCGAGAACACCCCCGCCACATGCGCCGCCGCCAGCTCGCCGATCGAATGACCCGCGACGAAGTCCGGACGCACACCCCAGGACTCCACCAGGCGGAAGAGAGCGACCTCGACCGCGAACAGCGCGGGCTGCGTCCACCCCGTCTCGTCCAGGCCCTCACCCGAGGCGATCACCTCACGCAGAGAACCACCCAGAGCAGGGTCGAGGAGGGAGGTGATCTCGTCGAAGGCCGCCGCGAACACCGGGAACGCCTCATACAGCTCCCGGGCCATTCCGGCCCGCTGCGCACCCTGGCCCGTGAACAGGAAGCCGGTGCGGCCGTCCTGGACGTCTCCGGTGACGACGCCGGTGCCGGGGGCGCCCTCGATGAGGGAGTCGAGGCCCGCGAGGAACGTTTCCGCACTGTCGGCGAGGACGACCGCGCGGGTGTCGAACGTGGTGCGGGTGGTCAGCAGGGACCAGCCGAGGTCGGCGGTCCCCGCCTCGCTCGTGGCGGCGAAGGCACGCAGTTTCTCCGCCTGGGCGCGCAGTGCGTCGGCGTCCCGGCCCGAGAGCACCCAGGGCAGGACGGCCGGGGCGTCGGCGGCGGGGGTGTCGGCGGCGGGGGTCCGCCCGGAAGGCGCGGGGGTCCGCCCGGAGTCCGGGGCGGTCCGCCCGGAGTCCGGGGCGGTCCGCTCGGTGGCCGGGGCCTCCGTGAGGACGACGTGGCAGTTCGTGCCGCCCATGCCGAAGGAGGACACGCCCGCGACCAGGGTGCGGTCGGGGTGCGGCCAGGCGGTGAGGCCGCGCGGTACGGAGAGGCCGAGGCCGTCGAGGTCGATGGCCGGGTTCGGGGTCTGGAAGTTGAGGCTCGCGGGGATCTCGCGGTGCGTCAGGCTCAGCAGGGCCTTGAGCAGGCCGACGATGCCGGCGGCGCCTTCCAGGTGCCCGACGTTGGTCTTGGCCGAGCCGACGACCAGGGGGTCGCCCGGGGCGCGGTGGGAGCTGAAGACGTCGCCGAGGGCGGCGGCCTCGATGGGGTCGCCGACGGGGGTGCCGGTGCCGTGGAGCTCGACGTACTGAACATCGGAGGGACTGATTCCGGCCTTTTCGTAGGCCTCGCGGAGCACCTGGCGCTGTGCGTCGCGGCTGGGCACGGTCAGTCCGGGGGTGGCGCCGTCGTTGTTGACCGCGCTGGCGCGGATGACGCCGTAGATCCGGTCGCCGTCCGCCTGTGCCCGCGCCAGGGGCTTCAGGACGACGGCTCCGCCGCCCTCGCCGCGTACGAAGCCGTTGGCGCGGGCGTCGAAGGTGTAGGCGGTGCCGTCCGGCGACAGGCCGCCGAACCGCTCCTCGGTCACGGCGCTCTCGCCGAGGATGTTCAGGTTGATGCCGGCGGCGATCGCGGTGGCCGACTCCCCCGAGCGCAGCGACTCACAGGCCAGGTGCACGGCGACGAGCGAGGAGGACTGGGCGGCGTCGACGGTGAGGCTCGGTCCGCGCAGACCCAGGTGGTAGGAGACGCGGTTGGCGATGACGCCCCGGTTGAGGCCCGTCATGGAGTGCTGGGTGATGGTCTGTTCGCCGTACTGGTTGGCGAGGCTGGTGTAGTCGTCACGGAGAGTGCCGACGAAGACGGCGGTGCGGGAGTCGCGCAGCCGGGCGGGCACGGTCCCGGAGTCCTCCAGGGCCTCCCAGGCCAGTTCGAGGACGAGGCGCTGCTGCGGGTCCATGGCGGCGGCCTCGCGGGGCGAGATCGCGAAGAACCCGGCGTCGAAATCGCCGATGCCGTCGATGAATCCGCCGCGGCGGATCCCCGCTCCGTCCTGTGGCCCGGTGGTGTCCCAGCGTCCGGGTGGTGCGTCGGTGATCGCGTCGGTGCCGCCGCGCAGCATCCGCCAGAAGTCGGCCGGACCGGGCGCCATGGGAAGCCGGCAGGACATGCCGATGACGGCGATGGCCCCCTCGTCGCCTCGCGGCGCACGGTTCTCCACAGAAATGCGATTAGTCGTCATGGCGCTCGACTGCCCTTTCCTGACTGATATCGGAGCGGCCTGAGTATCCCGGATATGGAACCCCGCATTGTCGACCTTAAGATCGGCGGCCCTGTTTTTTCTCAACCTCTGGTCATGCACGGGTAACCGTCCGGTTCGGGCGGGGGGTGGCCGGTCCGTTACTTGTCGGTGGGTGGCCGGTGAGGACGGCCGGTTATGTTCTGGACAGATCTGCGTGAAACTCCTCGAATTCCCGGGTGTCATGCCGGAAGAAAGCAGGAACGGTCTCACCATGAGTAATCTGACGAATGACGTCGCTCAGCACACCGCGCTGTACGAGGCGGCCTTCAACGCGGGCGACGCCGATGCCGTGAACGAGATGTACACCGACGAGGCCGTCGCGGTCTGGGAGCCGGGCAAGCCCCTCACGGGCCAGGCCCGCAGGGACGCCGTGAAGGAGTTCCTGGCCCGTTCGCCGAAGATGAGCGCCAAGCCGCGCCAGACGTTCGTGACCGGAGACACCGCGCTCCTGATCGTGGACTGGTCCATCGCCACCGTGGACGACTCGGGCAGCCCCGAGCTGCTGACGGGTGTCGGTGTCGACGTGCTGCGCAAGGGCGTGGACGGCAACTGGCGCTACGCCATCGACGAGCCGTACGGCGAGCAGAAGTAATCCGTGTGCCTCCGTGCCGGGCACGGAGGCGTCCCATGACCCAAGAAAGTGGTGTCGCAGACCATGAGCAGCATTCCCGGTATCACGGTCGACTTCGATGTCGACAATCCCGACCTGACGGCGGACGCGGATACTCAGAACGAGATCTTCATCCAGCTCTTCAACTCCGGTGACGGGGCCCTGTTCGACCTCCTCTACCGTGAGGACGCGATATCGAACTTCTCCGGCTCCCCGCTCACCGGCAAGGAGCGTCTGGAGTTCTTCAAGGAGTTCCTCGCGCCGAAGCCGTTCCTGAAGGCGGAGATCACGCACGCGTACGTCGCCGGTGACGTGGCCCTGATCGGCGTGCGGTTCAGCGTCGACAGCACGGGTCCCGACGGCGAGCCGGTCCGTATCGAGGGCAACTGCACCGACGTGCTGCGCCTGGGCGAGGACGGCCGCTGGCTCATGTCCATCGACCGTCCGGTGGCCGGCACCCTGCTCCCGGAGTAGGTCTCCCCCGCTCCTGGCCTGCCCGATCCCTTCCCCCCGCTCGGGCGGGCCAGGCTCCGGACGACGGACCGTCCGAACGACAGTCCTTTCAAGACGACTTCGACCAGGGCCGACAGGAAACCGCCACTGCGGTTCATTACGCTGGACGTTTTTGAGGGGTCGCCAGCAGCGCCCCCAGGCATCCACGGAGTGCACATGGCAAAACAGGAACGCGCTGTCCGTACGCGAGCGACAGTGCTCCGGTCCGCGGCGGAGATCTTCGACACGGACGGTTTCGTATCGGCCTCCCTCTCCTCCATCTCGCACCGGGCCGGGGTGAGCAGCGGTGCCCTTCACTTCCACTTCGCCAACAAGGGCGCGCTCGCGGAGGCCATCGAGAAGGCGGCCGAGCAGCGGCTGTGGCGGATCACCGGCCCGGCGCCGGACGGGTCCGGGGGTGGTGGGGCGCGGGGTGATGTCGACCTGATCCAGAACCTCGTGGAGACCTCCCACCAGCTCTTCGACGGGCTGAACAGCGATGTCATCCTGCGTGCCGGGTTCACTCTCGGCTGTGAGCCGTCCTGGTCGAGCCTGGTCGACCTGCACGGCCAGTGGCGGGACTGGATCGGCGACACCCTGCGGTACGCGGCGAAGACCGGCGCGCTCGCCGCCGGGACCGAGCCGGAGGACGTCGTCACCGTCGTCGCCGCGTCGACCGTCGGTTTCGAGGCCCTGGGCCGCAAGGATCCCACCTGGCTCTCGGAGCAGCGGCTCGCCCAGTTCTGGCAGTTCTTGCTCCCCCGACTGGTGCCACCGGGTACCGGCCCGCAGAAAGGGACGTAGTGGACAGCACGTGGTTCAGACGCTTCGGAGCGCCCCGTGAGGACGCCGTGCGGTTGGTGTGTTTCCCGCACGCGGGGGGCGCGGCCAGCGCGTTCCTCCCGCTGTCGCGGGCGCTCGGCGGGCACCTCGACGTGCTGGCCGTCCAGTACCCGGGCCGCCAGGACCGGCGGCGGGAGGAGCCGTACGGCAGTATCGCCGCGCACGCCGACGCCCTGGCGGAGGTCATGGCTCCGCTGACCGACGGTACTTATGCCCTGTTCGGGCACAGCATGGGGGCGGTCCTGGCCTACGAGACGGCCCGGCGGCTCGTGGAGGCCGGGCGGCCGGGGCCCTGCCGGGTGTTCCTGTCCGGGCGGGGGGCGCCCTCGCCGCTGCCCAGTGCGCACGACCGGCTCGGCGGGGACCGGGAGATCCTCACGGCGGTGCGGGGTCTGGGCGGGACCGGGCACACGGTGCTCGACGACCCCGAGCTGCTCGCGATGGTGATGCCGGCGCTGCGGGCGGACTACGGGGCCCTCGGCGCGTACCACTGGAACGGCGGCTCTCCGCTGGCTTCTCCCGTCACCGTCCTGATCGGTGACGCGGACCCGGTGGTGGCGGTCGAGGAGGCCGCGGCCTGGCACGACCACACGACCGGCGACTTCGATCTGCGGATCCTGCCCGGTGGTCATTTCTACCTGGACGACCGTACCGACGAGGTCCGCGACATCATCACGACGAGCCTGCTCGTCGCGGGCTCCGCGGCGTGATCGGGCGTGTTCCCGCCGCCTCCTGACGGCCGGGCTCCTGAGGGCCGGGCTCCTGACGGGCGCTCTTCCGGCGTGTGTTCTCCCGACGGCTGTGTTCCCGACGGCTGTGTTCCTGACGGCTGTGTTCCTGACGGCTGTGTTCCCGGCGGGCGGGAGGCTGTCGGCGGAGGCGCCGACGGCGGCCGTCCTTCTCCGGGGAGTCTGCTGGCGGTCAGTGACCTCCATGTGCGGTACGAGGAGAACCGCGCGGTCGTCGAGGCGCTGCGGCCCTCCTCGGACGAGGACTGGCTGCTCGTCGCGGGGGACGTCGGGGAGTACATGGCCGATGTCGAATGGGCGCTGGCCACACTGGCCGCCCGGTTCCGCAAGGTCGTGTGGGTCCCGGGCAACCACGAGCTGTGGACCCCTCCGGACGATCCGGTCCGGGCACGCGGGACCGCCCGCTACGAGGTGCTGGTCCGCCTCTGCCGGAGCCTGGGCGTGACCACTCCCGAGGACCCCTACCCGGTGTGGCACGGCAGGGGCGGTCCCGCGGTGGTCGTGCCGCTCTTCCTGCTGTACGACTACAGCTTCCGGCGGCCCGGGGTGCACAGCGTCGAGGAGGCGCTGCGGCGCGCGGAGGACGCGGGGATCGTCGCGACCGACGAGATCCTGCTGCACCCCGACCCGTACCCCACCGTCGGGGACTGGTGCCGGGCCCGTCTGCGGCGGACCGCCGAGCGCCTGGACGCGCTCCCCGCCGGTCTGCCGACCGTCCTGGTCAGCCACTTCCCGCTGGTGCGCGAGCCCACGGAGGTGCTGCGGTACCCCGACTTCGCCCTGTGGTGCGGCACGGAGGAGACCGCCGACTGGCCCGTCCGGTACCGGGCCGCGGCCGTCGTCTACGGGCATCTGCACATCCCCCGGCTGATACGGAACCAGGGGGTGCCGCACTACGAGGTGTCCCTCGGCTATCCGCGCGAGTGGCGCGGGCGCTCGGACCCCGGCCACGCCCCGCGGCCGGTGCCCGGCTTCTCGGCGCCGGTGCCCGCCGGGGGACGGCCGTGATCGCCTCGCTGCTGCCCGCGCCGGCCGTCACCGCCGAGCTGTTCCACGATCCGCCCGGACCCCACGGCCTGTTCCCCGAGGAGGAACGCGTGGTGGCGGGAGCGGTCGAGGGACGCCGCAGGGAGTTCGCCTCGGTCCGGATCTGCGCCCGGCGGGCCCTGGGCGGTCTCGGGCTGGTGCCGGGGCCGCTGCTGCCCGGCACGGGCGGGGCGCCCCGGTGGCCGCGGGGCGTGGTGGGCAGCATGACGCACTGCCGGGGCTACCGTGCGGCGGCCGTGGCCCTGGGCACGGATCTGCTGGCGATCGGCTGCGACGCCGAGCCGAACGCGCCGCTGCCCTCGCCGGGGACGCTCGATCTGATCTCGCTGCCCCAGGAGCGGGTCTGGCTGCGCGAGTTCGCCGCGCGGCGGCCGTCCGTCGCGTGGGACCGGCTGCTGTTCAGCGCCAAGGAGAGCGTCTACAAGACCTGGTTCCCGCTCACCGGGCGGCCTCTCGACTTCGACGAGGCGGTGATCACACCCGATCCGCTGGCGGGCACCTTCCGCGCCGAACTCCTGGTGCCAGGACCGGTGGTGGACGGCGTACGGATCACCGCCTTCGAGGGACGGTGGCGTACCGGGAACGGGCTGGTGGTGACCGCCGTGGGCCTGCGGCCCGTACGGCCCGCCACACCGTCCCGGGCCACCACGCCGCCGAGGGCCGCGCCGTCCGCCCGGCCCTCGGCGGCGGGCCCGGCAGCGGCGTCCGCGGCCCGGCCCGTGGCGTCCGACCGACCCATGACCACGACGACCGACCGGCACACGGCGTCCGACCGGTCGGTGACGACCGGCCGGTCCGGGCCGGTGGGCGGCGGAGCCGTTCCATTCGACGACCGGAGGACATGATGCGCGACGACCCGTACGACACCGACCTCATCAGCCACGCCTTCCCCAAGGGCCTGGCGCACATCCTGCGCTACCCGCCGCTCCAGCTGGCCGGGACGGACGACGAGTACGGCGAGCCGCACATCGTCCGGGGCATCGACTGACGTGCCGGTCCCCGGCCGCCCGGTACCTCAGGTACCGGGCGGCCGGGGACCGCCCCGCGTCAGGCGTCGGTCGCGGTGCCGGTGAGACCGGCCCCGTCGTGGGTGCGGAAGAGCTGGGCGGTGCCCCGCAGGGCCCGCTCCAGCTGGTCGATCTCGGCGTCGGTCAGGTACAGCGAGGGCTCGAACCGGAGCGTGTTGACGGCGCTCGCGGTCGGGAAGGTACGGATGCGGTGCTCGCGCATCAGGTATCCGGCGACCGTGTAGCCCAGCAGCGGGGCGGCCTCGCGGATGGCCTCGGAGCCGGAGCCCGACTGGTCGTGGAACTCCAGGCCGAGCATCAGGCCCCGCCCCCGTACGTCCTTCACCACGTCGGGGAAGTCGGCGCGGACCGCCTCCAGCATCCCGAGCAGCTTCGCGCCGCGCTCGCGCACCGCCCGGTACGCGGCGCCGTCGTCGGCCTCCAGGATCTCCAGGACCTTCTTCGAGATGAAGCACGAGAAGGCGTCCTTGGCGAAGGTCGAGCTGTGCACCAGCTCGAACTCGGAGCGGTAGCGGGACTGGCGGGTGAGCATGACGGACGTCTTCGCTATTCCGCCGCCCAGGCTCTTGGCGAGCGCGTAGTAGTCGCCGCGCAGGCCGAGCGCCGCACTGGCCAGGAAGTCACCGCTGCGGCCCATTCCGCTCTGCACCTCGTCCACGATGACGGGGCAGTCGACCTCGGCGCAGGCCCGCTGGATCTCCTGGGCGAATTCCTCGGACAGGACACGGATGCCGCCCTCGCCCTGGATGGGCTCCAGGACGAAGGCGCAGAACACCGGGGAGTTCCGCTCGACGACCGTCACCGTGCCGTCCTCGACGGCCAGGTCGAACACGGTCGCCCGCTCGCTCTCCAGGACGGCCTTGAGTGCCTGCGGGCTCTCCGAGGGGATGAACCGGGCGGCTGCCGCCAGCGCGGCGAAGGGGGCCCGGTAGCCCTCGTTGTGGGTGAGCTGGACGCTGCCGACCAGCTTGCCGTGGAACCCGCCCTCCAGGGTCAGGAACACGGGCGGCCGGCCGGTCTGGGCGGCGTTGTGCCGGACGACGGCCTCGGCCAGCGCCTCGAACCCGGCCGCCCCGGCCCCGACGCCGACGCCGACGCCGACCAGGCGGTACGCCTCCGGCGCGACCACGGCTCCGGCGTCCACCGCCGCGCGGGCGGCCGCCAGGTTCTCGCCGAGCCGCGTCCGCAGCTCGGCGAGGCGGATCCCCCGGTCGAGCTCGGCGTGCTTGACGGCCGCCTCCACCGCCTCCGCGCCGGTGTTGGCGAAGATGGCGGAGTAGTTCTCCCGCGTGCCCAGCTCGCGCTGGAG
The DNA here is from genome assembly GCF_044744885.1 of Streptomyces sp. NPDC087215. Classification (NCBI taxonomy): domain Bacteria; kingdom Bacillati; phylum Actinomycetota; class Actinomycetes; order Kitasatosporales; family Streptomycetaceae; genus Streptomyces; species Streptomyces sp. NPDC087215. The sequence goes on along the minus strand of NZ_JBIUZD010000027.1, from coordinate 2,491 downwards.
GATGCGGTTGAGGGCGACGGCGACGTCGTTCGCGTACGGGTGGCGGGAGAACTGCGCGTGCACCGGCGTCTGGGACGCCAGGAGCCGCTGCGCGTACGCCGCGATCTCCGGATGGTTGTGCCCGAGGATGAGGGAACCGTACCCGCCCGCGAAATCGGCGACGGGAATCTCCTCGCCGCTCGCACCGAGGTAGTAGAGGGTATTCCCTTCGGCCCGTACGTAATCGATGTCGAGGCCGAGCGAGGACAGCCAGCCGAGCAGATACGGTTCAGCGAGCTGCGGGTCAGCAGAGACGGAATTCATGTCACCCCTTATGGACAGTGCCTTGACCGAAACGCCCAGATCCTAGCCACGGAGCACTCACCGCCTCGTGAACGCACGCTCACGGAACGGTAATCGGGCACTCCCCCGCACACGGCTGAGCGGGCAGTTACTGGACGGTTCCTGACCCACAGGATTTCCCTCGTACATTTGCCCCCCATGGATTACATGAAAGGCGCGGCATGAATTCCGTATCCACTGACGTCGCCGTTTCCCGGGGGCCCGCGGCCCGTCCCGCCACCCTGCGCGAGGTCATGTCCCTGTTCGCGACCGGTGTCACCGTGCTGTCCGTCGGCGGTGACGCCATCCACGGCATGACGGCGAACGCCTTCACCTCGGTCTCCCTCGACCCCCCGTCCGTCCTGTGCTGTGTCGCGCACAGCGCGGTCATGTACAAGGCGATCACCTCCGCGGGGCACTTCGGCGTCTCGATCATGGAGGCGGGCCAGGAGGGCCTGGCCCGCTTCTTCGCCGACAAGAAGCGCCCCCTGGGGCCCGACCAGTTCACCGGCGTGGACTGGGCCCCCGGCCCCCGCACGGGCGCACCGCTCCTGAAGGGGGCGCTGGCCTGGCTGGAGTGCGAGCTCTCCGGCGCCCACGACATAGGCGACCACACCGTGTTCATCGGTGACGTGGTCGGTTCGAGCCGTGGCGACGGTGCGGACGGGCTGCTCTTCTTCGGCGGCGCGTTCCATCGCGCGGACGCCCCCGTCCGATGACCGCCCAGGCCGCGGCCGGCGGCTGGGAACCCGTCATCGGCCCCGGTTTCGCCGAGGCCCTTCAGCAAGGGCTCGTCCGGGTGGCGCGGCAGGCGTCCGCCGGACCCTCCGAGCCCCGGATCGCCCGGCAGTTCGCGCCGCGGAAAGCGGTGCGCCCGGCCCAGCAGGGGCCGGGGCCCGAGTGCCTGGACGCGGTGCTGCGCCGCTTCGAGTCGGCCCTCCCGGCCACGCTGAACAAGGCGGTGCGCTGGGACAGTGCGGTGCGCCAGGCCCTCAACGACCGGGCCCGTGCCGTGCTGACCGCCGCTTTCGGCGCCGGACCCGGCACCGAGACCGGGCACGGCGCCGAGGCCGGGCACGGCGCCGAGGCCGGGGCGCGTCCCGCCCCGCCGGTGAGCCTGGCGCCCCACCACAATGCCGCCGCCGCGGTCCTGCTCATGGAGTGCGCCATGCTGCAGATGATGGAGACGGGCCGTCTCGACGAGGGATCTGTGCGGGTCCTCGGCGAGGCGGCCCGGCGGGCGGGCGAGAGCGGCGGGCCCGCCGAGCAGTCCGAGTGCTGCTGGCAGGAACAGCGCAGGATCTCCCGCGAGCTGCACGACGACGTCGCCGACGGCGTCACCGCGGCCCGGGAGGCCCTGGAGGAGTGCGACGGACAACTGGACCCGGTCACCGCCGGCCGGATCACCGCGGCCAGGGACGCGCTGCGCGGCACCGACACACGGCTGCGGGACCTGGTCGGCGGGGTGCGGGAACGGTCCGTCGTTCCGCCGCTCGACGTGGCCCTGCGCGAGTTCCTGGCCGGGTCCGCCCCGGACGGCGTCCAGGTCACCGTGAAGGTGACGGGCGACGAGGGCCTGCTCCCCGACGTACGGCGCCGGGACCTGTACCTCACGGTCCGGGAGGCGCTGCGCAACAGCTTCACGCACTCCAGGGCCCGCCGGGTGAAGGTCTCGGTGCGCTCGACCCGCTGGTGGGCGTACGCGAGCGTCGAGGACGACGGCCGCGGCTTCGACGTCGACCGGGTCCTGCGGCCGGGCCACCGCCACCAGGGGTTCCGTTCCATGGCGGAGCGGATGGAGGACGCCGGTGGCCGGCTGACCGTCAGCAGTTCGCAGGGGCACGGGACCCAGGTGGAGGCACATCTGCCGCTCCAGGCCCACCGGCACGGGACACGGACGGGACCGTCCCTCCTGTGAGCCGGGAACCGTGAACCGGCGGCTGCCGGCCGCGAACCGCGGGCCGGTGGCCGTGAACCGTGAACCGGGGGCCGGTGGCCGTGAGCCGGGGACACATCTCGTTGCACGAGTCCTGTTCGAATATGTGGTGAGACAGGTATGAGGAGCCGTCGTGCGTAAGGTGCTCATCGCCAACCGTGGCGAAATCGCTGTTCGTGTGGCGCGGGCGTGCCGCGACGCCGGTATCGGCAGCGTGGCCGTGTACGCCGAGCC
>NZ_JBIUZD010000026.1:0-57406 GCF_044744885.1 Streptomyces sp. NPDC087215 | reverse complement strand
CCACTCCACGAGCGCGTGTGGCAGGTCGAGTGCGGCAGGATAGATGACCAACGAGGCCCCCGAGCAACGTGATTGAGACGTCAGACATCTCGATCGACTGCCCGGGGGCCTCGCTCGTTGCGCTTCACGGACCGTCACCCGATCGGTGGTCCGCTCGAAGAAGCTCAGTGGGTGGCAGGGGTCTTCTTGTCCCAGCTGTCGATGCGGGGACCCTTGCGGGTGAGTCGCCTGGTCATGAGGGTGATGAGTGACCAGTTCAGGTGTGCTTCGCTGTTCTGGGGCAGGCGTTCGTAGTCTCGCGCGTTGCGGCGGGCGTTCATGATCCAGCCGATGGTCCGCTCAACGCGCCAGCGCCGCGGAAGGACGATGAAGCCCTTCGTGCCTTTGGGCCGGGAGACGGTCCGCAGGGTGATTTTGAGGAAGTCCCGGGCCCAGTCGACGAGCTGGCCGGCGATAAGCGGATTCCGCCCAGACCTGGGCACTCATCACCCTGATGACCCGACGCCTGACCCGAGGCGGCAGGCCCCGCACCGACCGCTGGGATAAGAAGCCCTGGCCATCGGTCTGACGCTGCCCTGCCAGCAAGAGGGCTACCACCCCCGCCCCCCTCACCGAAGCACTCGGGCCCCGCCTCCGGCAGGGCCCGAGCCGCAAGACGTGAGAACAAATCGAGCGCACAACACCTCAGGCGTTCTCGATAGCAGTCGTCACTCTGGTCGTCTCACGGAGCAGTCGATAGGAAACCGCGGGTGCCGCATGCATCCGGCACCACTCCAGTTGTGCCAAGGCCTCAGCCTTCACATCCATGCTGCAAAGGCTACGGCTGCGTCCTGACAGCACGGGATCTCAAACACGCACTCAACAAACCCACAACACCCCAGGCCACCAACGACCCGACACACCAACAAACCCCCCTCCGAGCGTTAGGCGCAGTTCGGCCGTGCTCATGGTCTCCAGTGCCTTGCCTGCGATCCAGAATGCCTGGTGCAGGTTGTCGACGCCAGCCTCGCAGGCTTCGAGGTCCTGGCGCTCCTGGGAGGAGAGTTCTTCTCCGCTGTGGGGCTGGTATGGGGCCGGGATGGAGGCGAGGGTGGTGCCGGGGAGCGGCTGGACTACGACGCTCCCCGAGGCAGCTTCGGCAGCAGATCCTTGAGAGTGTCGCCCATGGCGGCGAAGGCGATGTCCTTGTCCCGTGCGTCCATGGTCCGCTCGTCCCTGGGGTGTCCGCTCTGGACATGGATCTCACAGTCGAGATTGCTGTCCCGGACGATCATCCGGAGGTCGTCCTTCCAGACACCCTTCTCAGCGGAGACAAAACGGAACGCCTGGCGTCCGACCCCGGGTACGGCGGCGGTGCCGTTCTTGTCGGTGACCGCCGACTCCTTGGCGTATTCGTGCGTCCTGATGGCCTCGCCGACCTGAGCCCAGGCGGTGCAGTGGACGACGGCACGGGCGTACCGATCCCTGCCATTGCCGAGCGACTGCTTGCACTCGGAGCCGCTACTCTTCGCCGGATCGGCACCAGTCCCACGGGATGCCGCCTTGCCACGGACGGGACCGACGGCGGTCGCCAGCTCACTGAAGTCGATGACATCACAGAGACGGTTGGGCGGCAGATAGCTGCCGGGCCCGTCGGTACGTTCGGCCTTCGGTGTCGGCTTCGGCTTCGCGGACTCCTTGCCGTCCCCGCCGCAGCCGACCAACGCCACCGCCATCGCGGCCACCAACAGAGCGCGGCCAGAACTGCCCAGCGTCGTACGTAACATGGCGCTCCCCGGGGGTGATCGCGATGGACTTCCCGGGGAATGCTAACGGACCGACCACCCACCCCAACCTTCTGAACGGCACAGACACCGCAGCTACCGAACTGACACCACGATGCCGGACCACCACCGACAAAAGCCCGCAGATCATCAGTCAGCGTTTGACGCGGTTGCGGATGGTGAGACCTCTCGGATTCATGTCAGTACGCGAACTGCACCCCTATCGCCCGAAGACAGTAGACACGCACCCGATCTCTCACCCCGCGACAGTGATACCTCGACCCCGAAAGCCCATTGACCAGTACAAAAACACCCCGGCATGAGAACAGCCCCCTGTCTCTCGCCACCACTGTCCAGAAACCGAGAAATCGCACATGACCGACGCCACGAACACCGCCTCCGCCAGCCGCGCCAACCGTGTGATCACGATCATCGCCGCCGTCGTCGGCCTCGCCTTCACCGGCTTATGGGCCTTCATCTCCATCCCGCAGCTCATGGACTTCATCGGCGACCGGGACGTCACCCCGCCGGTGTTCGGGGCCATCGCGGTCCTTGCCGGTCCCCTCCTGTTCTGGTCCTTCATCGGTCTCGGATTCGGCATGAGCGCGCTGGGCTGGGCCGCCGGACTCGCCGTCACCGGCATCTTCATCAGCCTCACCTGTGGGTCCCTCGTCGCCGCCTCCGACGGCCACGGCTTCTCCTACTGGCTGTTCATCGCCCTGCTCGTCGCCTGCGACATCGCCGCCTTCTGTGTGACTCCCTACGTCCTCGTCCGCGGCACGGTCGGACGCCGCCGTTGACCCGTCGGCCCCCGGGGCGGGCGAAGTGGCCGGAAGCCCGGACCACCCCCGCCCGGCGCTGACACACTCGGCACCGTTGTGATCACCGCGTATCGACGGAGGACATGTTGAGCCAGCAGGAGCAGCCCTGGCAGCCGGGCCCGAGCGATCTGCTCTTCACCACCCACCTGATCAACCCCCACGGCGACCGGCACCTCGGCTTCAACGACATCGAGGGCCGCTTCCACCGGCTGTGGCAGCACCGGCAGCCCGAACCGCTCCACACCGGCGACGCGATCCTGCTGCGACCCAGCGACATCGACCAGATCATCAAGCTCTCCATGAACTGGGTGAAAAAGCCACCCCACCAGAACCCACGACCCAGATCATCCAGCCAGTCAGACCCCAAAACCAGCCTTCAAAAACAACCACTGAGCACCCCGAACAGCCCCAACGGGAGGGCGGGTTCCCGCCGCTCGCAGAAGCGGAGCGGGTCGTGCTCGCGGAGCGGGTCCCGGCGCCCCGGGGCGGCCGGGCGCTCAGTCTCAGCCACTCCCCCGGCGCCCTCCCGACCATCTCGCCGGCCTCGGCTACCAGGTCGACGCCGTCAGTCTGTCCCCCTCCGCGTCCCAGGCCGGCACCACGCACCCCGGGGCCAGGCCGGTGCGGTCTCTGCGGTGGGACATCGAGCACGGCGACCCGGCCGTCCTCCATCCCGGCGGATACGACCTGATCGTCCTGCGTCACATCCTCGCCGCCCTCCAGGACCGCACCCGCGTCCTCAGACTCCTCGCCGGACGGCTGCGCCCCGGCGGCGCGCTGGCCGTCATCACCGCAGTGCCCGGGCACACGCCCCGGGAGCGGCACACCGCGCTCGACGAGGAGGAGCTCGCGCTGGCCTCTGAAGGGTGGCAGAGCGTGGAACGCCTGGGCGAGCTGGTACGGGACCGGATCCCGCAGATCATCCAGGAGGCCGGCGCCGAACCCGTCACCTACACCGCAGGGCCCGCAGAGTACCCCGGGCTGCTGCTGGCCAAGCTCTACGAGGAACTCGGCGAACTCGCCCACGCCGACATCTCCGCGAAGCCCGAGGAACTCGCCGACCTCACTGAAGCACTCGACGCCTACGCCCGGGAACTCGGTATCGCCAAGGGCGACCTGGAGGCTCTGCGGGCCGACAAGCGCCGCAAGCGCGGCGGGTTCAGCGACGGCGTCGTCTGGCTGGGCAACCGGTAGCGAGCCCGCGGCCCGTACGCCTCCGGCGCCGACGCCTCGGCCCGGGGCGGCCTCACCACAGGCTCTGAAGCCGCCATGAGGGGCGTGGCCGGGAAGGGTCGGCCCGGTCAGGCGGGCGTACCCGTCCTGGCCTGCCCGGGCTCCGCGGGGAACTGGCGTGACCAGGTCTCGCCGTACTGTCCCATCGCGTACTGGGCGAGACGAAGGCGCTGGATGTCGGATGTTCCGGCAGGCGCGAGGAGGTGGAGGGCGTCGCGGAGGTATCGGCTTGTGGGAAGGGTGGTGAACAGCCCGGCGCCCGTCTGGATCTCCATCGCGTCGCGCGCCGACTCGATCGCCGACTCCACCCCACCACCTTCGCGTTCATCAGCTCCGCGTCGCACTCCACTCCCCGGTCAAGCAGGTGGACGGCGTGGTAGGCGGTGAGGCGGGCGGTCATGAGACGTGAGGTGATCCGCCCGATCCGGTCACGGACCACCGGCTGCTCGCCAAGCGGTCTGCCGTAGCGGGAGCGTTCCGCGCAGAACCGGACCGTCTCCTCGAGCACCGCCTGATGGATCCCCAGCGCCACCGCGGTCAAGTTCGCCCGCCCGTACAGCACGCTGGAGGAGTAGGCCACCTTCAGCCCGTCGCCCTCCCGCCCGATGCGGTTCGCCACGGGGACGCGGCAACCGTCGAAGACCAGCTCTCCGAAGCTGAACCCGTGCAGGCCCAGGGCCTCCTCCTGCGCGTTGACGGTCAGCCCGCGGGTGCCGGTCTCGACCAGGAAGGCGGTCAAGCCGCCGGAGCCCGGTCCGGTCCGGGCGACGACCCCGTGCAGGTCGCCGACATGCGAGTTCCCCACGTACACCTTCCGGCCGGTCAGGACGTAGCTGTCGCCGTCGCGGACCGCCGTGGCCTCCATGGCGGCGACGTGCCCGCCCGACCCGTGCTCGGTCACCGCGATCGTCGGCAGCACCTCGCCGGCCGCGATCCGCGGCAGCCACCAGCGCTTCTGCTCCTCGGTCCCGAAGTGGATGATCTTCGCCACCCCGAGCTGGGACGCCTGGACCGTCGCGCCCATCGCGCCGTCCACCCGGGCCAGTTCCTCGATGATGACGGTCTTCGCCACGTGCCCGGCGCCCATCCCGCCGTAGGAACGGCCGATCGTCACGCCCAGCCACCCCTGTGCGGCAATCCGCCGCGACAGGCCCAGGTCCGCGCGGCGGGAGGACTCCAACTGGGTTACCAGCGGCCGTACCTCGTCCTCGGCAAACGCTCTGACCGTCTTTCTCAGGCTCCGGTGCCGCTGGTTGAGGAAGTAGGCGTCCATCAATCACGTCCTCGAAAGCAGGATCTCCGCGTCGGGCGCAGCGGCCCGACGCGGTCACCCGGGTGGTTCCGGGCGGGGCACACCGTGCACCGGGTGCTGGTCTCGCTCTGGAAGCCACACACCCCGTCGCCGATGCCGCGACCGCGTGCACGGCGGCGTTCGCCCTGCTCGGCCACGCGGCCGGCAACACCATCGCCTGTCTCAAGGGGGAGGCGCTGGACGCCGATCCCCTCACGCCACCCAACGCCGGCTTCGTCGACATGTTGGCTGAGAACGGCATGGACGGACACAACCCCGACCTCGACCTCCTGCGGAAGCAGGCCGCACATGTGTATACCGCGTTCCTCCAGACCGCAGCCGATGCCCTCGGGGAAAGCGCCCTCACCCCGTCCCGGTAGCCGGCGCAGGCAATATGCCCGGCAGCAGCACGACCGACGGGCGGATTCGTTCTCCCGATCGGCCGAGGGTGATCTCGGATCAGCGGGGACCCGGCAGCCGGGTGAGGCCAGAGATGCCCTCGAGTTCGGCCTTGGCCTGCTCCAATTCGAGGGAGAGCTCCGCGATGATCATCCTCATTGCCTTGCCTCGCCCCTGTTCCTGGCGGAGCTCGCCCCCCAGGTCGTCGATCTCGGTCTTGAGCTTCCGGTTTTCATCAGAGAGTTCCTGCATCGCAATCGGCGCGGAGTCCTGGGCCTTCACACGGGCGCAGAGGGCCCGCACGGCACAGGCCGTGCGGGCCTTCCGCGCGTGGGCCGACGGCCCGGCCGAACAGTCCGGCGACGGCCGCCCGGCGGAAAGCCCCACGGCCGCCCCGGGACGGCCCGTGGGGCGGGCACGGGCAGGCGTCCGAAGAGCGGAGCCCCTTGTTACGTTCCCACCATGGGCTCATGGAGGCACCGTCATACGGGAGCGGAAGAGTCCCCCGCGTGAACACGAGCCCGCACCTGAGCCAGAGCCCGAACCCGGCCTCGGCACCGCCCCGTTCCCCGGGACGGCGAGCCCTCTCGGCACGTCTCCTCCTCGTCCTGTCCGCCGCCTCCTTCGTCGCGGCCTCCCTGGCCGCCCCCGGTACGGCCGTCGCCCAGGAACCGGCCGGCGCCGTCGCCTCCGTACCGCCGATCGACTGGGGCGCCTGCCAGGCCGAGCCGCCCTACCCCGAGCCCGGCCCGCGCGCCGAGTGCGCCACGGTGCAGGTGCCGGTGGACTGGTCGAAGCCGGACGGCCCCAAGGTCGGCATCTTCGTCGCCCGCCACCGGGCCACCGACCCCGCGCGCCGGATCGGCGTCCTGATGTCGAACCCGGGCGGACCCGGCGCGCCCGGCGCCGACGACGCCATGTACGCCGACGACCCGATCAGCGGCTACACCCCCGACATGCTCCAGCGCTTCGACATGGTCGGCTTCGACCCCCGTGGCGTCGGCCGCAGCCAGAGCGCCAGTTGCGACGAGAGCCTCATCGGATCGATCCCGGCCCGCCCCCGCGACGCCGCCGAGTTCGAACGGATGCGCGTCCTCAACGGGCAGCTGGCCGACAGCTGTCTGCGGCGGACGGGGCCGCTCGCCGCCCACATGGACGGGGAGACCGTGGCCCGTGACATGGACGCGATCCGCGCCGCCCTCGGCGAGAGCCGGATCAGCTTCATCGGCCACTCCTACGGCACCTTCCTCGGCGAGCGGTACGCCCGTCTGTTCCCCGGCAGGCTCCGCGCCCTGGCGCTCGACAGCGCCATGGACCCGGACCGGTCGAACGTCGAGCGCTACCTCACCGACGGCGCCGTCACCGTCGACACCGCCCTCAAGCGGCTCGCCGCCTGGTGCGAGAAGGACGCGTCCTGCGCCCTCAAGGGCAAGGACGTCCTCGCCGTCACCGACGGACTGTTCGCCCGCGCCGACGCGGGCAAGCTCCGCGATCCGGGCCCGAACGGCCCGACGCGCACCAGGATCGACGCCGACCGGCTCACCGACTTCCTGACCTTCGCCGTCGGCAAGGGCAGCTGGGAGGAGACGGCGAAGCAACTGGCCGCCCTGCACTCCGGCAAGGGCGAGGTCTTCTGGATGTCCTCCGGCAGGGACATCGCCTCGCGGCTCGTGCTGTGCCGGGACTACGACTTCCGGATCCGCGACCACGCCGAGTACCGGGCCGTCCTCAAGCGGGTCGCGAAGGCCGCCCCGCACGTCCGCTACAACTCCCAGTCGCTGGACACCGTCCTCGGCTGCCAGGGCTGGACGATGCCGCCCAAGCCCCGTCCGGCCCGGGCGGCGGGCCCCCTTCCGCCCGTCCTCGTGGTCAACGCGACCCTCGACCTCGCGACCCCGCTGCCCGGAGCGCGCCGCATGGCACGCTCGTTCCCGAACGCCACCGTGTTCACGATGGACGTCGTGGGCCACTGGCTCTACCGCAGGGGCTCGACGGTGGAGGCGATGCGGACGATCGACGACTACCTCACCGACCCCAGGGGCTGACCCGGAGCGGCACAGGAGGACGCCGATGCCCCGCGGCCCGTAGGAGCCGCGGGGCATCGGGCACGGTTCGGCGGGGCTCAGAGCCGCCCGACGACCTTCCGCGGGGTGATGCGGACGACCACGCGCTGGGCGTCGTCGACCGCGTCCGGGTTGAACTCGCGGTACTTCTTGCCGACGTACTTCACCGAGAGCTCGTCGATCAGCTCCTGACCGCCCTCGGTGCCGAGCTCGGCGGTGCCTCGGATCTCGGCGTACTCGTACGGGGAGTCGAACGGCTGGAGCAGCACGGTGACCCTGGGATCGCGGCGCAGGTTCTTCTCCTTGCGCCGTCCCACGGTCGTCGAGATCAGCACGTCGTCACCGTCGCGCTTCACCCACACCGGGGACACCTGAGGGCTCCCGTCGGGCTGGATGGTGGCGATGGTGACGAAGACGGGGCTGTCGAGCAGTTCCTTGAGCCTGTCGCTGAGCTCAGCGGACACGATGGCTCCCTTCGGACGCGTACGGATGTCGTCTCCTCTCCTACCCCATTCCGCTCCGGTTCCCCGGCAACCGGCCGGCCCTCGCCGTGGCGCGCCCGGGACGGGTGACGGCCTCCCGGAGGGGCGGGGGCGTGTCGTGCACGCCCCTTGGCCACCGGCGGGCGCTGACGGACACTGAGGTGATGACACAGCGCGTGGACCTCTCCGCCGTGATGGACCGGCTCGCCCTCGACGATCTCGTCACCGGCTACGCGACGGCCGTGGACGACGGTGACTGGCCCGCCTACCGGGCCCTGTTCACCTCCGACGGCCGCGCCGACTACCGGGGCTCCGGCGGGATCGAGGGCCCCGCCGCCGAGGTCGCGGAGTGGCTGGCCGCGACCATGCCGCTGTTCCCCGTACGCCAGCACCTCATCGTGAACCGCCGGGTCACCTTCCGGACGCCGGGCGGTTTCCCGGAGACCGGCGACCTCGCCGACGTCGACGCCGCCTACGTCAATCCGATGCGCTTCGCCTCCGGCGAGGACTTCGTCTGCGGCGGGCGCTACGTCTTCGGCGCCCGCCGCACCCCGGACGGCTGGCGCCTCCGCTCGGTCGTCGTCGACGAACGGTGGCGCCGTACGGGCTGAGGCGCCCGAGGCCTTCCCGTACGGCCCCGGTGCTCTGCCGGGGGCACCCCGGCACCGTTCTCCGCCGCTGCCACCCGGTCACCACGCTCCGGGGAGCCCCACCGGAAGGCCGTGCCGGACAGACCTGGCGGACGGCTCCGGCGGGCCCGTCCTGTCCGGAAACCGCCTCGGCCTCCCGCGTACCGGAACCGGCGTCAGCGGCCCCGGCGCCTCGCGGCCCCCCGTCCCTCTCAGGACGCCTGGGTCAGCGCCTCGCGGACGACCCGCTCGCACAGTTCGTGCGTGGCCAGCGCGTCCCGCGCGCTCAGCACCCGGCCCTCGCGCACCGCGTCGAGGAAGCCGAGCACGGCCTGCTCGATACCGCGCTGCCGGGCCACCGGCACCCAGTCTCCGCGCCGCCGCAGGGTCGGCTGGCCCTTGTGGTCGACCACCTCGGACAGATTGAGCACCTGACGCTTGGTGTCCTGCCCCGAGACCTCCAGGATCTCCTCCGTGGAGCCGTTCATCCGGTTCATCATGCCGATGGCGGTGAAGCCGTCGCCGGAGAGCTGGAGCACCACGTGGTGCATGAGCCCCTCCCTGATCCTGGCCCGCACGTCGACGTGCTCGATGTCGCCGGGCAGCAGGAACCGCAGGGTGTCGACGACATGGATGAAGTCGTCGAGCACGAACGTGCGCGGGTCCTCGGGCAGCCCCACCCGGTTCTTCTGGAGGAGGATCAGCTCGCGCGGGTGCTCGACGCACTGCGCGTAGCCCGGCGCGAGACGCCGGTTGAAGCCGACCGCCAGGGAGACCGAACGCTTCTCGGCCAGTTCCACGATCCGCTCGGAGTCCGCGTACTCGTACGCGAGGGGCTTGTCGACGTACGTCGGCACGCCCGCTTCGATCAGCCGTTCCGCGATCTCCGCGTGGGCGGCGGTCGGAGCGTGCACGAAAGCGGCGTCGAGCCCCGCGGAGAGCAGCGAGCCGAGGTCGCGGTGGCGCTGACCGGCGGGCAGGTGCAGGGTGTCGGCGACCCGGTCGAGGGTCTCGGCGGTACGGGTCTGGAGGTGGAGCTCGACGCCCGGGAGGCTGCCGATCACGGGAAGGTACGCCTTCTGCGCGATGTCACCGAGTCCGATGCAGCCAACCTTCACGTGGTCTCCCTCGTCGTGTCCACCGGCCCTGCTCACAGAGGCCGTTCCCGCTGGTCAGCTTACGCGGACCGGTTCGGGGGCGAACGGCGGGCGCCCGGCGGAAAGCGGTGGCGCGGGCGGGAGGCTTGGGGCACGATGCCGCGCATGACCATCGAAAGCACGGCATCCGTCCCCCGCGTCGACCCCGGCACCACCACGGGAGAACGCGAGGCGCTGGAGCAATGGCTCGACTTCCACCGCGCGACCCTCGCGATGAAGTGCGAGGGGCTCACCGACGCCCAGCTCCGCACCCTTTCGGTCCCGCCCTCCGACCTCAACCTCCTGGGGCTGGTCCGTCACATGGCGGAGGTGGAGCGCGGCTGGTTCCGGGAGATCCTCGCCGGTGAGGAGGTCCCGTACATCTACTCCACGGAGGAGGACCACGACGGGGACATCCACGTCTCGGACGAGGACACCTACGAGGAGGCCCACGCCACCTGGCAGGCGGAGATCGCCCACGCGCGGAGCCTCGCCGCCGCCCGTGAACTGGACGATCTGGGCATCGGTACGCGCCACGGCGGGAAGACCTTCAACCTGCGCTGGATCTACCTCCACATGATCGAGGAGTACGCCCGCCACAACGGCCACGCGGACCTCATCCGCGAGCGCGTGGACGGCGCGACCGGCGACTGACCAGGGCCCGGCAGCGGCCCAGCGGGATCCGGTCCTGGTCCGGTCCTGAGCGGCCCCGCGCCCGGCCACCGTCCGGGTCCGGGGACCGGCCAGGTCCGGGACCCACCCAGGTCAAGGATCCGGTCCGGCCGAGGCCCGCCCGGTCGGGTTGGGCCCGGCCGGAGTCAGCCCTGGCCCAACCCGGTCCGAGGCCCAGCCCGGTCCGAAGTCCGGCCCGGTCCGAAGTCCGCCCGGCTCCGGCCCCAGGTCCGGCCCACCCTCCCCACCAGGCCCGGCCCGGCCCCCGGTCGTACCGACAGGGCTCGCGACGCACGGTCCGGCCCGGTCAAGCCCGCCGCCCTCCACCCTCACCCGTGCGGGGCATTCCCCACCGGTAGGGGCGCGGGGATCGTCGTCGGCCCAGCAGAGTGACGCGGGTGCATGGAACCCGAACCACAGCGAAGATCCTGGTCGGAGCGGCCGTGGCCGCCCTCGCGGGATGCGTGTCGGTGGACGCCCCGTCGGCCCCGCCCTCCCCCGCGCCCGCCACGGACTCCCCCCGCCCCGCCCAGGCGGTGGCGCCGCAGATCGTCGAGGGCCCGGCCCGCGAGGCGCTCGAAGCGGCGCTCCCCGCTCCCCCGCCGTCCACCGCGCCCCGCTCCGCACCCCCGGCCGAGCCGCACCGCCGGGTGCTCCCGCCCCGGCCGGAGGCGGCGCGCCCGGCGGCCGTACCCCCGCGCCGGGAGCGCCCCCGCCCGGCGGCCAGGCCGGCGCTCCCCGAACCGCCCGTGCTGACGGGCCTGCCGAGGACGCCCCCGGTGTCCCGCGCGGACGTGTGCGCGCTGGGCGAGCGGTACGGGGGCTGGCGGCCCGGCAGTGACCAGTCGAGGATCTGCCGCGGTGTGTACGGCCGCTGACCGCCCCCTCATAGCCCCCTGAGCCGTAGCTCAAGCCGTTCGATCGCCGCCCGCACCCCGTTGCCGTAGCCGTCGTCGTCCAGGTGGTCCGAGGCGACACGGGCCCGGTCGAGGTGGACCCGGGCGGCGTCGGGCTGCTGGAGCTTGACGTAGTCGGCGGCCAGGTTGAGGTGGAGGGAGGGGTACAGGGCCCGGAGCGCGGCGGCCGAGTCATGGGCGGCGACCCGCTCCTCGACGAGGCTCCCCGCCGCGCTCAGGGCCCGCAGGTCCCAGGCCAGCTCCGTGTCGGGGTCGTCCTGGGCGTCGGCCATGTAGTGGGCGAGGGTGCAGCGGTGGAGCGGGTCCCCCTCGGGACCGATCTCCTGCCACAGCAGGCCGAAGCGGTTGCGGGCCTCCTCGCGGTCGCCGCCGTGGAGCAGCATCATGGCCTGCCCGATCCTGGTCATGACGCCGTCGTCCGACACCTGCTGCTGCTCGGTCACCGCGACCTCCACCGCTTCGCCCACTGGGAGGCCGACGCTAGCCGCCCCCGACCCGGATCGGGCCGAGGCTCAGCCGAGGTCCGGGACGCGCCAGTCGATCGGCTCGTGTCCCTGGGCCGCGACGGCCTCGTCGATCTGGGTGAAGGGCCGCGAACCGAAGAACTTCTTCGCCGACAGCGGCGAGGGGTGGGCGCCCTTCACCACCACGTGCCGCTCCTCGTCGATGAGCGGCAGCTTCTTCTGCGCGTAGTTGCCCCAGAGGACGAAGACGGCCGGGTCGGGCCGCGAGGCGACGGCGGTGATGACCGCGTCGGTGAACTTCTCCCAGCCCTTGCCCTTGTGCGAGTTCGCCTCGCCGGAACGGACCGTCAGGACCGCGTTGAGCAGGAGGACTCCCTGCTCGGCCCACGGCATCAGATAGCCGTTGTCGGGGACGGGGTGGCCGAGCTCGGCCTGCATCTCCTTGTAGATGTTGCGCAGGGAGGGCGGGGTCTTCACCCCGGGCCGCACGGAGAAGCAGAGCCCGTGGCCCTGTCCCTCGCCGTGGTAGGGGTCCTGACCGAGGATCAGGACCTTGACCTTGTCGTACGGGGTGGCTTCGAGGGCGGCGAAGACCTCGTCCTTCGGCGGGAAGACCGGTCCCTCGGCGCGCTCCTCCTCGACGAACTCGGTGAGCTGGGCGAAGTAGGGCTTCTGCAGTTCCTCGCCGAGGACACCCCGCCAGGACTCGGGCAGCATGTTGGTATCGGTCACGGTCGACAACCTCCGGTGGACGTTCCTGTCTACGCCGCAGAACCTACCGGGGGCCACTGACAACGGCCCCCGGCGGCCCGTTCTCCTACCAGCTGGCCCGGCGGTTCAGCTCCCAGAGCTGCATGACCGTCTGCGGGTCGAGGGCGCGCTCACCGCCGCCGATGTCGTCACGTGCCGCGATGTAGAGCTTGCCCTGCCACAACGGCAGCAGCCGGACGTCCTGGACCATGATCTCCTGGGCCTCCACGAACTCGTTCGTGACGGTCCCCCGGTCGCTCTCGCGGCGGGACTTGGGGATGAGCTCGTTGGTGATCCGGTGGCTGATGTACGGGGTGCCGAGGACGTTCTCCTTGCCGAGGAACGGCGCGACGAAGTTGTCCGGGTCCGGGAAGTCGGGGAACCAGCCGCGGCCGAAGACCGGGTACTCGCCCTTCTGGTATCCGGCCTGGAACGCCGTCCAGGGCTTGCCGCGCAGGGTGATCCTGAAGAGGCCGGTCTCCTCCAGCTGGCGCTTCAGCTCGGCGAACTCGGCGGCGGTCGAGGAGCCGTACCGGTCCGTCGTGTACCAGAAGGTCAGCTCGACGGGATCGGTGATGCCCGCGTCACGCAGGATCTTCTTGGCCTTCTTGGCGTTCGGCGCGCCGTAGCGGTCGAAGAACTTGGTGGTGTGAGCGGCGATGCCCTTGGGCACCATGGAGTACAGGGGTTCGGCGGTGCCCTGGTAGACCTTGTTCACCAGTTCGTCGCGGTCGACGAGCTGGGCGATGGCCTGGCGGACGGGCAGTTTCGCGGCCGTGGGGTCCTGGGTGTTGAAGACCAGGTAGCGGATGTCCGCGCCCGTCGACTCGACGATCTGGAGACCCTTGTTCTCCGGCTTGTCGTCCTGGAGGGAGACGACCTCCTCGGCGGTGAGGCCGCGGTAGGTGGCGTCGATCTCCTTCTTGCGGAGGGCGGCGACCATCGCTTCGGAATGGTCGAAGTACCGGATGGTCACGCCGCCGTTCTTGCGGTCGGCGAAGCCCTTGTAGGTGGGGTTCTTCGTCAGCTGCGCCGTCTTGCGCTCGGCGTACGAGTCGAGGACGTACGGTCCCGAGCCCACGACCTTGCCGTCCTTGCGGAGCCGGTCGGCCGGGTACTCGGCCGGGTCGACCAGGGACATCGCCGGGGTGGCGAGGATGAACGGGAAGGTCGCGTCCGGCTTGTTGAGCCGGAAGACGACGGTCCGGTCGCCGACCGTCTCGATCTTGCCGAGCGAGCCGAGCATCCCGTTGGGGCCGCCCTTGGCGTTGATCGTGCGGATGCGCTCGATCGAGTACTGCACGGCCTTGGCGTCCAGCTTGTGCCCGTTGGAGAACGTGAGGCCCTCGATGAGCTTGCACTCGAAGACCCGGCTGGAGGTGTCGGTGAACTTGCAGTCGGCGGCGTCCGACTGTGGAGTCGTACTGCCCGTCGGGAAACTCACCAGGGTCTGGAAGACATTCCGGAAGAGCTCCCAGGAATTGTCCCAGGCGGCGGCTGGGTCAAGCGTGGAGGGAGAACTCGTCGTACCGATGACGATTCTCTGGTCCCCGGGGGATTCGCTGTCCGAGAAGACACCGCATCCGGTCACCAGGGATATGGACACAAGGGCTGCAGCGGCCTGCAGACTGGTCCGGTTGAACACGTGCACGCTCCTCGTTCAGCCAGGGGTCGGCCGACGATACCGCAGCACCCCGCCAGGTCAATCGTCCGGTCTGACGGGGCACTTGAGGCATTCGACCCTCAACCAGGCCCAATCCGGACACTCGTTCCGGAAAGTGTCCGGATATCGGTCACCCGACTCCGGCGTTCAGGAAAATCCCGCCGTCGACGACGAGCGTCTGCCCGGTGATCCACTCCGACTGCGCCGAGGTGAGGAAGGCGGCCGCGCCGCCGATGTCCTCGGGCTCGCCGAGGCGGCCGAGCGGATAGGCGGCCGCCGCCTCCGCCTCCCGGCCCTCGTAGAGAGCCTGCGCGAATTTCGTCTTCACCACGGCCGGAGCAATGGCATTGACGCGTACGAGCGGCGCGAATTCATGCGCCAGCTGGAGGGTCAGATTCACCATCGCGGCCTTGCTCATTCCGTACGCGCCGATGAAGGGCGAGGCGGAGACACCCGCGATCGAGGCGATGTTCACGATCGCGCCGCCGTGCTCCTTCTGCCAGGCGTGCCAGCTCCGCTGGGCGAAACCGAGCGCGGAGACCACGTTCGTCTCGAAGACCTTGCGGGCCACGCCGAGATCCAGATCGGCGAGGGGGCCGAAGACCGGGTTCGTACCGGCGTTGTTCACGAGGAAGTCGAGGCGGCCGAAGCCGTCCATCGCCGCCTCGACGGCGACGGCCTGGTGAGCCTCGTCGTGGGCCTTGCCGGGGACGCCGATCGCCCGGTCGGGGCCGAGGCGCTCCACGGCCGCCTTGAGGGCCTCCTCGCCCCGTCCGGTGATGACGACCCGGTCGCCCCGGGCGACGAGCGCCTCGGCGACGCCGTACCCGATGCCCCGGCTCGCGCCGGTGACGAGGGCGACCTTGCCGGAGAGTTCCGGGCGTTCCTGTGCGGTCATGACCTGCTCCTCCCGCTTCCGGACGTCAGTTGAGCGGGCCGCCGGCCACGTACATGACCTGGCCCGAGACGAAGCCCGCGTCGTCGCCGCTGAAGAAGGCGATGGCGTTCGCCACGTCCTCGGGGCGGCCGACGCGCTGCACCGGGATCATGGACGCGGCGGCGGCCTGGAAGTCCTCGAAGCCCATGCCGACGCGCTCGGCGGTCTGGGCGGTCATCTCGGTGACGATGAAGCCGGGCGCGACGGCGTTGGCGGTGACGCCGAACTTGCCGAGCTCCTTGGCGAGCGTCTTGGTGAGGCCCTGCAGACCGGCCTTCACGGCCGAGTAGTTCGCCTGGCCCCGGTTGCCGAGGGCCGACGAGGAGGAGAGCGACACGATCCGGCCGAAGCCCGCGTCCACCATGTGCTTCTGACAGGCCTTCGCCATCAGGAAGGCACCCTTGAGGTGCACGTTCATGACGAGGTCCCAGTCCGACTCGGACATCTTGAAGAGCAGGTTGTCGCGGAGCACGCCCGCGTTGTTGACGAGGATCGTCGGCGCGCCGAGCTCCTCGGCGACCCGTGCGACGGCGGCCTCGACCTGGGCCGCGTCGGACACGTCGCAGCCGACCGCGAGGGCGGTTCCACCGGCCGCGGTGATCTTCTCCACGGTGTCCCCGCAGGCCGCCTCGTCGAGGTCGAGCACGGCGACGGCGCGGCCCTCGGCCGCCAGGCGGATCGCGGTGGCGGCGCCGATGCCCCGGGCGGCACCCGTGACGACGGCTACGCGCTGCTCGGTGGTGGACATGCTTGTTCTCCTCGCCCTTGGAACGTCCCTGGTCGCGGCCGGACCGGTCGCCCGCTCCTGCGTCCCACACATGAGCGACCGCTTAGTATCGTCCGCAGAACGAGACGCTAGAAGCCCCGGCACCCGGTGTCAACGGCCCACCGGGTGCACCTGGTCACTCCCCGTCCCCGGGCGGACGCGGTCAGCGCACCAGGATGTCCAGGAGCCGCTCCACCTCGGCCTCGGGGTCGGCCGTCAGACCGGTGTGCACGGGGCCCGGCTGGACGACCGTGGAGCGCGGCGCGATCAGCCAGCGGAAGCGCCGTCCGGCGTCGTCCCCGGCCGCCTGGCCCGCGTCGTCGCCGCCGAGACAGACCCCTTCGACGGCCCGCAGCGCGGCCAGGACACCGGTGACGTCGGCCGTCGGGTCCAGGACCGCGAGCTTCGCCTCGTCCAGGTGCGTACGGGCGGCCACGAAGGACCGGGCACGGCAGTAGACGACCACTCCCGCGTTGAAGCACTCGCCGCGCTCGACCCGCGGCACCACGCGCAGCAGCGCGTACTCGAAGACATCGCGGTCGGTCACGGGGTGCTGTCCTTCTCGGTGGAGTGCGGCCGGGGCGCGAGACGCTCGGCGAGCCAGCCCGGCGGACGCTGGGGCCGGTTCTCCCCGCGCGGGCCGAGGGTGATCCGCTCGTGGATGCTCGCGGCGCGCGGCAGGAGCGCCTCCACGTACGCGGCGCGCAGTTCGTCGGTGCTCGTGAAGCCGGGCTCGTCGACGAGCCACTCGTCGGGCACGTCGGCGGCGACCTCGTCCAGCAGCGCGCGCGTGACCAGCGGCGCCAGCTCGGCGGCGGCGGTGGCGATGTCCGGTGCGAACGGAGCGAGCACGTGGTCGGAGGCGTCGTACGGCTTGGCGGCCGACACCTGGGCGCCGGGCCAGTTGTGGTGCCAGATCATGGTGGCGCCGTGGTCGATCAGCCACGGGTCGCCGTGCCAGACGAGCATGTTCGGGTTGCGCCAGGACCGGTCGACGTTGTTGACGACCGCGTCGAACCAGACGACCCTGCCCGCCTCCGCCGGGCCCACCTCGTACGCCAGCGGGTCGAAGCCCAGCGAGCCGGGCAGGAAGTCCATCCCCAGGTTGAGCCCGCCGCTCGCCTTGAGCAGCTCCTGCACCTCCTGGTCTGGCTCGGAGAGTCCGATGACCGGGTCGAGCTGGAGGGTGACCAGCCGGGGCACCCGCAGTCCGAGCTTCCGGGCGAGCTGCCCGCAGATCACCTCGGCGACGAGGGTCTTGCGGCCCTGCCCGGCGCCGGTGAACTTCATGACGTACGTACCGAGGTCGTCGGCCTCGACGATCCCGGGGAGCGAGCCGCCCTCACGCAAGGGGGTGACATAGCGGGTCGCCGTGACTTCATTCAGCATCTTCCGAGGTCATCCAAGTCTCTAGCCTTGCGATCCATGATCGTCTCCAAGTGTGCGTGCGCCGCGGGATCGGCCACGATCAGCCCGGGGAGAATCTGGGGAGTTTCCACCGGCGCGTCGCTCCTTCCGGTTCCCCAGGATTCCGTCGATGACGGTGCGGCCCTTCGCCCCGGCTTCCGGCATGAGGTGAGCGTAGTAGCTCAGCGTGACAGTCGGCGAGGAGTGTCCGAGCCATCGTGCCAGGGTCACCACGGATTCCTCCGCCTCCAGCATGACCGATGCGTAGGTGTGCCGGAGTACAGGGAAGCCATCCCCTGGCGCCGCCTCCCGCTCCCACGCCTTCGCCCCTTCAGGACGCGGCGGGACGACACCGGCTCGGGCCGGCGCAGGCTTCCACGTGTAGGTGTTCCATGTGTTCACGGCGACGGCATTGCCGAACCGCGTGGTGAGCAGGGGCGCGAACTCCCGGCGCGGTCTGTGGGGTCCCGGGGCTTCCCCACGGCAGTTCCACCTCGACGGGCGGAAACATGTCGACGTGCTGTTTCACCTCCTCCGTGACCGAGGGCGGCATGTCGACGATGTGCGGCTCGTGCCCTTGGGGAGGGCGAAGTAGAGCTTCCCGTTGATCGACCGCACTTGGCGACGGACGTGGAGCACGCCCTTCTCGTCGTCGATGTCCGCGTGGCTGAGCCCGAAGACCTCGCCTTGCCGAAGCCCGCAGCCCGCAGCCCGCAGCCCGCAGCCCGCAGCCCACCCAGCCTGAGCACGACGGCAGGGACCGCCGAGCTTCCGTATGGGCCCACGGGGCCGTGCCCCCCCGCTCGAACAGAAGATGCGCACCATCGACATCGCCAGCGCCATCGACTACGAACTCATCCGCCGCCTCGACCCCCACGTCTCCGCCTCCACCAGCTCCCAGGCCCGGCTCGCCGACATCGTCCGCACCGCACTCGCCGAGCACCTTCCCCAGCTCCTCCCGCGCGCACTGGAGATCATCCAGCTCCTCGCCGAGCACTACGACGTCACCGAGTGGCCACCGGACCGGCAGCGATGTGCCCCCGTGCCCGGTGTACGGCCGCCCGCCGTACACCGGGCACCGCCCCGGCCAGGAAAACACCAGCCGGAGACCGTTCCCACACCCGCGCACCCCCGGCCGGGAGGCCGACGGTGCCCGTCCGGGTAGGGGCAGCCGACCGCTCCCTCAGGTCGCGGCGATGAACGTCCAGCCGGTTTCGAAGGTCTCCCAGCGGCCGATGGTGATCGGGGTGCCGGCGGTGGCGGGTATCGAGTCGACGGGGCCGCCGCCGACCCCTTCAGGGCCCCGGATGCGCAGCCGGGTGCCGGTGGAACCAGTGGGGTGCGGCCGGGCGGGCTTGGCCGGTTCGAAGGAACTGCCGGTGAAGCCGGGATAGGCCATGGCCCATGTCTGATGACTGCCCTCCGGCCCGGCCGGCGCGGCGGGCTGCTGGGCAATGGTGTCGTCCGGCTGGAGGGCGAGGGTCAGACCGCTGTGGACGTTGACGATCCGGAAGAACGTGTACACGCCGCTTTCGTGGTCGAGCTCGAAACGCCACCGCTGGTTCGCGCCGCCGTTGCGGGTGTAGAGGATGGGCACCGTGCCGGGCGTGGTGGAGAAGCGGGGCATGTCCCACACCAGACCCGGCTGGGACGCCAACCCGATGTACAACTCGCCGTCCGGGGCCTCGAACGTCGCCTCACGGTCCTTGAACCGGGCCATATGACCTCCCACTCGTACGGTCCCGCAATCCAGCGCGGAACAGCCACCCGCCCCGCGGTTCCGGGACGGAGAACGTGCGCCGCACACGGTAGAGACCCCGTCCCGGTACTGCCCAGAGCGCCGTTCAGGCCACTCCCGCCCCACACACAGAACGAATCAGGCGCGCCGTGGCATTCAACCGTCGCCGGACCGGTCTTCACGACCGCCGGGTCGACGCTGCGCGCGACGGTGGTGGTGAAGGTCTTCGTGGTGACGTCGACCTTGCGGAGTTGGTTGTCGTACCCGCTCGCCGCGTACAGGGCGCCCGCCGGGTCGAACGCGCCCGAGAAGTAGAAGGGCTGGGGGCTCGGGGCGGGCAGGCCGAGGGCGCCCCGATCCGTCACCGTCCCCGCGTTGGCGATCCGCAGCAGGTCCCAGCCCGGACCCGCGGTCTCGATCGCGTACATGAACCGGTCGGGCGGATTCACGCTCGTCGCGTTGTACAGCGTCGTGGCCGAACCGACGGGCGCGAACGTGATCTCTCCGGGGCCCGAGGTCCCGTCGTACGACTGACTGGCGTCCGCGCCGGACGACAGCAGGATGTCCCCCGCGCAGCCGAACGGGGTCGGGGCCTTCACCTTGGCGGCGTGAGGAGTGATCACCTTGGCCGTCCGGGGCGCGGCGGCCCCCGCGGGGTGCGCGCGTCCGGGGCGCGGCGGCCCCCGCGGGGTGCGCGCCCACCCCCGCCGCCACCGTGAGTGCTCCCAGAGCCGAACAAGCCCACGAGCGGGCCAGAAGTCTTCACATGCCGATGCGCCTTTCTGCCGAACCAGGGGAGCGCCGGGCAGGCCGGTACGGGAAGGGACACCATCCGCCTGTCCGCTCGATCAGGTGTCCGGCTCGGTCGACTCTCTGTCATGTACAAGACTGGGTGGTCCCACTCAGACCGAACGGCTGGATGGCCCTTCCGATCGGTCCTCTCACGCCACTCGTGCAGTCCAGCCACGGGTCGCACGGATGAAAGGCAGAGCAGGATGTGACGTACGTACCGAGGTCGTCGGCCTCGACGATCCCGGGGAGCGAGCCGCCCTCACGCAAGGGGGGGGTGACATAGCGGGTCGCTGTCGTTCCTCTCAGCATTCCGTCAGGCCATACGGCTCGGCTCCCGGGCAATCCATGGACGGGAGGAGGTCACGGGGGCGTGGCACCGCCGCTCGGCCCTTCGCGCGCGCCGATCCGACCGAAGCATATAAAGAGGATCAAATGACAAAGAAACGGGTAAAAACACCATGGAGGATGGAATGTCCATCTGAGATGCCCGCGTGGAGCCGGGGCGGCCTGGAGGGCGCGTCATGAGTCCGTGGCTGGTGTGGCTGGCGGCCGCCGGAGTGCTGGCGGTGGCGGAGATCTTCACCCTCACCGCCGCGCTCGGGATGCTCGCCGTGGCCGCGCTCGTCACTGCGGGATGCGCGGCGCTCGGCGCCCCCGTACTCGTCCAGCTCGTGGTGTTCGCCGTCGTCGCCACCGTGTGCGTGCTGTTCGTACGGCCCGTGGCGATGCGCCATCTGTCCCAGCCCCAGGCGGAGCGGTTCGGCATCGACGCGCTGGTCGGCAAGCCCGCGTACGTCCTGTCCGAGGTGACGGCCACGGGAGGCAGGGTCCGGATCGGCGGTGAGGAGTGGACCGCCCGGTCCTACGACGAGACGCTGGTGATCCCTCCCGGGCGGACCGTCGACGTCATGGAGATCAACGGGGCCACCGCCCTGGTCTATCCCCGGGAGTGAATGATGCATGACACGGCACTGCTCGTGGTCGGTGTGATAGTCGCGCTCATCGTCGTCTTCACCGTGATGCGGGCGGTACGCATCGTCCCCCAGGCGCGCGCCCGCAACGTCGAGCGTCTCGGCCGCTACCGCCGCACCCTGAAACCAGGACTCAACCTCGTCATCCCGTACGTCGACCGGGTCTATCCGGTGATGGACCTGCGGGAACAGGTCGTCTCGTTCAAGCCGCAGCCGGTCATCACGGAGGACAACCTCGTCGTGGAGATCGACACCGTCCTGTACTTCCAGGTCACGGACCCGCGCGCCGCCGCCTACGAGATCGCTGACTTCCTCCAGGGCGTCGAACAGCTCACCGTCACCACCCTGCGCAACGTCGTGGGCTCCATGGACCTGGAGAAGACCCTCACCTCGCGCGACACCATCAACAACCAGCTCCGCGGTGTGCTCGACGAGGCCACGGGCAAGTGGGGACTGCGGGTCAACCGGGTGGAGATCAAGGCCATCGACCCTCCGCAGTCCATCAAGGACGCCATGGAGAAGCAGATGCGCGCCGAGCGCGACAAGAGGGCCGCGATCCTCGGGGCCGAGGGGCAGCGCCAGTCCCAGATCCTCACCGCCGAGGGCGACAAGCAGTCCGCCGTCCTCCGGGCGGAGGGCAACCGGACCGCCGCGATCCTCAAGGCCGAGGGCCAGTCCCGGGCCATCGACGAGGTGTTCCAGGCCGTGCACCGCAACGACCCCGACCCCAAGCTGCTCGCCTACCAGTACATGCAGATGCTGCCCCAGATCGCCCAGGGGGCGGGCAGCACCTTCTGGGTGATCCCGGGCGAGTTCACCTCCGCGCTCGAAGGGGTGTCCCGCGCGTTCAGCCAGGTACTGCCGCAGTCTCCGGCCACCCGGGAGGCACCCTCGGAGGGCAAGGCGGCGGCCCAGGCCGCCGATGACGCGGCGCAGGCGGCGGAGGCGGCGGCCAAGGCCCTCGCCGACGCGGCGGAGGCGGACGCCGGTGTCCTCCCCTTCTCCGAAGGCCGCCGCACGCCTCCGGACCCGGACCCGGATCTGCCGGGCGCGTAGCCACACCACCGGAGGGACGGGGAGCCCGCGGCCGGGCGGAAACCCGTCGGCGGCGGACGCCCCGGAGCGTGCCCCTCCTGCCCCCGGATGGTCCGGTGCCACGGTCACCGATGAGTTCCCCGGCCCGCCACGGTCCTTCCTGCCGTGGGGGGCCGAAGCGCGGTCGCCCGAGCGACCGCAGAACGAGGAGCAGCATGATCATCATCGCCGGGGAGCTGCGGGTGGACCCCGCGGACCGCGCCGCGTATCTGGACGGGTGCGCGGAGGTGGTCCGGCAGGCCCGCGCCGCCGCGGGGTGCCTCGACTTCGCTCTGTCGGCCGATCCGGTCGATCCGGACCGGATCAACGTGTACGAGCGCTGGGAGACGGACGAGGACCTCGTCCGCTTCCGGGACACGGGCCCGGAACCCGGGCAGACGGCCCGGATCCGCGACGCCGAGGTGCGCAAGTACCGGATCTCCGGCGTCGAGAACCCGTAGGGGCCGACCCTCCGGACGAAGCGCGGGCCCGCGCCCGCGCCGTCACCGAGGTACGGCCGCCGGGAAGCGCGGCAGCCGAAGGGGTGCGGTGCGATGCGGCTGGAGACGTCGCGGTGCCGTGCTGCTGGTGAGGGGCCCGTCGGCCCTCCGGGCCGGGAACACACCTCCGGGGCGCACCCGGCGGGGTGCCCCGGGCACCCCCTAGGGTGTCCGGGTGCCTTCTCGAACCCTTCTCACCGGTGCTTCCCTCGCCGACGCGGTCCTGCTGTCCCACACGGAGGGGGGCCGGGCCTGGCCGGTGCTGGTGTGGGCTCCCGGGCCCGGCGTCCGCATGGTGTCGAGCGCGGTCCTCGGTGGTGGCATCGGTCCGCGCGCCTGGGTCCTCAACGCGCAGGTCCCGCCCGGCTACGGGCGGCTCGACCCCGTGGCCCACCTCCGTGAACTGGCCGCCGGGGCGGGGCTCGAAGGCCCGGGGGTGGGGCTGATGACGGCCGCACCGGTCTCCGACCTCCGCCATGCCGAGGACGGCGGGGTACGGGCCGTGGTCACGGCCGGGATCGGGGTACGGGGATGGGCGGCGGCCCCGGGGGCCGGTGGGGTCGCCGTGCCCCGGCCGGGGACGATCAACATCATCGTGTCGCTGCCCGTCCCCCTCACCGACGCGGCCCTCGTCAACGCGGTCGCCACCGCGACCGAGGCCAAGGTGCAGGCCCTCGTCGAGCTGGGCGCGGGCGCCTCGGGCACCCCCACGGACGCGGTCTGTGTGGCCGCGCCCACCGCCCTCGACACCGCCCCCGACACCGCCCCCGACAACACCACCGGCACCGGGCCCGAACCCTTCGCCGGTCCCCGGTCCCTGTGGGGCGCCCGGCTGGCCCGCGCGGTGCACGCGGCGACCCGGGCGGCCTGCGCCGACGCCCTCGCGGTCCGGAGGTCCTGAGGCCCGGCGCCGGTTCAGCCGTGGGACAGCAGGGCCGCCGTGAGTTCGGCCGCGCGGCGGTGCCAGAGGTGGGCGCCGCGCAGCATCGCGTGGCCGCCCGTCGGCATCGGGATGCCCACCGCGTCCGCGCCCGCCGCGCGTGCCCTGCGGACGAAGTCCCAGGAGGCGCGGGCCGAGGTGACGCGGTCGGTCTCGTCGTGGAGCAGGTAGAGGCGACGGCCCCCGAGGTGGTCGACGGGTTCGCCGGTGGGACACCAGGGCGCGAGGGCGACGACGCCCCGGACGACCGGGTCACCGGCCGCGCGGAGTGCGGCGCGCCCGCCCATCGAGTGGCCGACGAGGACGACGGGGACGGGTCCGGCCTGTTCCCTGAGGCGTACGAGGGCGTCCTCGGCGTCCCGGGCGGGGTCCGCGTTCGGCCCGTTCCAGCCCCGGTGGCGGTAGCGGACCTCGGCGATGAGGACCTCCCGGCCCCGGACGGCGCGGGAGACGGCGGCGGCGAAGGGCCGCATACGCAGCGCCGGGAAGTTGAGGGCGGGCGGCGGCTCGGGCCCTTCGGCACGGCCTCCGTGCAGCAGCAGGACGGCGGCGGTGGGCACGGCGGGCGCGGTGCGGACGTGGAGCGTGCCGGGTTCGGCGGCCCGGCGGGTGCGGCACAGGGTCATCGGGCGTCCGTTCCGCTCCGGTCCGGCCGTGGTGGTCTGCGGGGACGGGTGCCGGTGAGGACCGCGGGTCCGGGCCGCTGCGCCATGGGAGCCTCCAGGAGTCGCTTGCCGTGTCCCCGGCCGGACGGTACGCCCGCGTCCCGGGGAGACGACCGTGAGGCCCGCAGTCTGCCAGGTCGGACCGGCCGGACGGTACGCACTCACCCGGACGAGCCGCCGGGGACGGCACCGGCGGTGCGCCGGGCGCGGGCGGCGACGGGCCGGACGGCCGTGCGGGGCGCACTCCGCTCCCGGGTGCGGGCCGCGCGCGAAGGCCGCTCCTCCCCGGTGCGGGCCGTACGCAGGGCCTCCTCCTCCCCGTACCGGCTCCCGCACGAAGCCCGGTGCGGGCCGCCCTCGAAGAGGCGCTCGTCCTCGTACCGCCCTCATTCCGACCGCTCTCCTCCTTCCTCCCTCACCATGTCAAGTAGCCGACGCGTCAAGGCAGTCCGCGAGGCGAACCTCCCGTCCCGTGAACGGGGCACAGGCCGCCGCCGTAGCCTCGGAGTCCGGCACACGGCGCATCGGGCGCGCCGGGGCACCGAGGGAAGAGGAGCGGCAGATGAGCGGAGTGGCACGCCGGACGGTGGTCGCGGCGGCGGGCGGTGCGGGGCTGGCGGCGGCGCTCACCGCGTGCGGAGGCGGCGGGAGCGGAAACAGCGGCACCGGCGGCAGCGACGGCACCGGCGAGGAGGGCGCGGCGGCGGAGGGCGGCACGCTCGCGCGGACCGGTGACATCCCGGTGGGCGGCGGCAAGGTCGTCGCCGACCGGGGTGTCGTCATCACCCAGCCGAAGGCGGGCGAGTTCAAGGCCTTCTCGTCCAAGTGCACCCACTCGGGCTGCGCGGTGAGCGCCGTCAAGGACGGGGTCATCGTCTGTCCCTGCCACCAGAGCCACTTCGACGTGTCGGACGGGAGCGTGAAGTCCGGTCCTGCCACCGCTTCCCTGCCGCCGACGCCGATCCAGGTGGTGGGCGACGCGATCAGCTTCGGCTGACGGCGGGCTCCGGGCCCTCAGCTGGTCCGGGGGGAGCGGCGGGGCTGCTTCCAGCGGGCGAGGATCTCGTCGGTCGTGGTGACGGTGGCGACGAGCGCGAGGGTGTGGCGGATCATCGCGGGGGTGTAGTCGGCGGGCACTCCCGCGACGGCGTCCCCGGGGACGACCACCGTGTGGCCGAGGTTCACCGCGTCGAAGACGGCGTTGGGCACGGCCACGTTGACGGAGACGCCCGTGACGATCAGGGTGCGGCAGCCGAGGTTGCGCAGGAGGGGGCCTACGTCGGTCCCGGCGAGCGGCGAGAGGCCGTGCAGCCGCCGGACGACGAGGTCCTCGTCGGCGACCTCGATCGGTTCGGCGATCCGGACGGCCGTACTGCCGCTGTGCTGCTGCACGGGCAGCCGGGTCGCGGCCCGGAACAGGCGCGCGTTGGTGTTCGCGCCCCGGCCGTCGGGGCGTCGTTCGGCGACGGCGTGGATCACCTGGACGTCGGCCTCGTGGGCGGCGGCGACGAGCCGGGCGACGTTCCGCAGGGCGCCGGACGTGCGGGCGACGGCGGCCAGTTCGGGCAGCGCGCTGTCCGGTCCGACGACGCCCTGCTGGCACTCCACGGTGAGCAGGACGACTCCGCCGTCCGGCCGTATCGCCTCCCCCAGCCGGTCCTCGGTCCGGTCTCCCCGCCCCCGCTCCGGACCCCGGTCCCGGCCCTCTTCCCGATCCCGGCCCCGGCCCTGTTCCCGTTGTTCCCGTTCCTGCTCCATGGGCTCTCCCCTTGCACGCGCGCGGATGGCCCTCCATGCTTTCTGACGTCTCGTCAGAAATCCAGAAGGGTGCGGACGATGAACGTCGCACAGCGCCGTGGACGCCGGATCATGATGACCCCGGCCGAGCTCGACTCCTTCCTCGCCGAACAGCGCACCTGCCGGGTGGCGACCGTGTCCGCCGACGGGCGCCCGCACGTCAGCGCGCTCTGGTTCGTCTGGGACGGCTCCTCGCTGTGGCTGTACTCCCTGACCCGCAGCCGCCGTTGGGCGGAGCTGCGCGCCGATCCGAGGGTCGCCGTGGTGGTGGACGACGGCGAGGAGTACGGGGAACTGCGCGGGGTGGAGCTCTCGGGCAGGGTCGAGCCCGTGGGCGAGGCCCCGCGCACGGGTGAGCCGTGCCCCGGACTCGACGCGGTGGAGTCCCTGTTCGCGGCCAAGAACTTCGGTATGGAGGCGATGCCGCACGACGGGCGGCACGCCTGGCTCCGGCTGACCCCCGAGGCCGTGGCCTCCTGGGACTTCCGCAAGCTCGCGGGGCCCTGAGGGCCCGAGGCGCGGCCGGGCTCAGCTCGCCAGCGGTTCCGCCGCCGTCCGCAGCGCGTCCACGACGGCCCGTACGGAGGGGCGGCGCCCCGCGTCACCGCGCCAGATGGCGTAGATGTGCCGCCGCACCTTCTGCCGTACGGGCACGAAGACCACGCCGTCCGGCAGGGTGCGGCCGAGCCGGGGCGTGACGCACACGCCCAGCCCGGCGGCGACCAGCGCCAGTTGGGTGTGGTGCTCGCCCGCGAGGTGCCCGATGCGGGGTTCGATGCCCTGGGAACGCAGGGTGAACATCAGCCAGTCGTGACAGAACTCGCCCTGCGGCCAGGACACCCACTCCTCGTCGGCGAAGTCCACCAGGTCCACCGCGTCCCGGCCCGCCAGCGGATGCCCGGCGGGCAGGGCGACGTCGGCGGAGTCGTCGAGGAGGTGGGCGCGCTCCAGACCGCCGGGGACGGGGGCCCGTTTGTTGCTCCAGTCGAGGACGAGCGCCAGGTCCGCGTCACCCCGCAGCACGGCCCGCACACCGTGCTCGGGCTCCAGCTCCGTCGTACGGACGCGCAGCTCGGGGTGGTCGGCCCGCAGGGCGGCGAGCGCGGCGGGGAAGAGGCCCCGGGCCGCCGTCGGGAAGGCCGCCGCGCGGACCTCGCCCACCACCCGGCCGCGCTGCGCCTCGATGTCGGCCTGGGCCAGCTGGACCTGGGAGAGGATGCGGGCGGCGTGCTCGGCGAGCAGCAGGCCCGCGTCGGTGAGCCGGACACCCCGCCCGTTCTTGGCGAGCAGCCGCTGCCCCACCTCCCGCTCCAGTTTGGACAGTTGCTGGGAGACGGCCGAGGTGGTGACGTGCAGCCCTTCGGCCGCGCCGCTGACCGAGCCGTGCCGGGCGAGGGCGTCCAGGGTGCGCAGGCGCTCCAGGTTCAACATGTAAGCAATACTAAGGGAAGGGGTCGAGGAATTCTCGCTTGTCCTACGAGATCGGGGCCGTCACCCTGAGTGTCGTGAGCCCCGCAGCAGCCCCGCCCCTCCCGTCCCCCGCCCGCACCTCGCGCCTCCTCGACTGGCGCGTCCGCTTCGGCGTCCTGGCCCTCATCTGGGGCTTCAGCTTCGTCTTCATCAAGGTCGGCACGGAGGGCTTCGCGCCGTTCCAGGTCACTTTCGGACGGCTCCTGTTCGGTACGGCGGTGCTCGTCGTGGCGCTGGCGGTGAAGCGGGACCGGCTGCCGCGCGGCGCGCGGGTCTGGGGACATCTGACGGTCGCCGCGTTCCTCCTGAACGCACTGCCGTTCTCCCTGTTCTCGTACGCGGAGCTGACGATCCCCTCGACCCTGGCGGGCATCTGCAACGCGACGACACCGCTGTGGGGGATGCTCCTCTCCCTGGTGGCGCTCTCCGAGGACCGGCCCACCCGGGTCCGCGCGGCCGGACTCGGCATCGGCTTCGTCGGCGTGCTCACCGTCCTCGGCGCCTGGCAGGGCTTCTCGGGTCTGGACGTGACGGGCACGGCGCTGGCCCTGCTGGCCTCGTTCAGCTACGCGGTCGGCTGGATCTACGTCCGCAGGACGCTCGCGGGCTCCGGGGTCTCGAACCTCTCCCTCGCCACCTCTCAGGTCGGGATAGCGACGCTGCAACTGGCCGTGGTGACCCCGGTGTTCACCTCGATGCCGGAGTCCGTGGAGGCCCTTCCGCTGCTCGCCGTGATCGCACTGGGCGCGCTGGGCACCGGGTACGCGATGCTGCTCCAGTACGGAGTGGTCGAGGAGGTCGGCCCGACCACGGCCTCCATGGTCACGTACTTCATCCCGGTGATCGCCACGGCGGCGGGCGTGACCCTGCTGGACGAGGGGCTCAGCTGGAACACCCCGGTCGGCGCGGTGGTGGTCCTCGCGGGCGCGGCCCTCACCCAGACCCGCGCCTCCCGGCGCACCGAGCCCCCGGCTCCGGCTCCGGCTCCGGCTCCGGCTCAGCAGAGCGGACCGGCGGCCGACACGCCACGGAAGGCCGCCTCGGTCTGAGCCCCACCGCGGGCAGGCGCACCCCCTCGATCCGGCCCCCGTCAGGGGCGGATCGCACGATCAGGTCCCGGCCCGGCCGACACCACCGGCCGGGCCCGGCCCGCATCACCCGATGTGGACCCACCGGGCGCACGACCTCCGGGCCCGCCGCCCCGCTACCCGTAGCTCCGTGCCGCCACCGGCCCCGCCACCCGCGCCACCGCCTCCGCCAGGGCCTCCACGTCCGAGGCGGTGAGGCCGGAGACGGTGAGGCGGACGGCCGGTCCGGTGTCCGTCCGGAAGCGCGCGCCCGGGGCCACCGCCCATCCGGCGGCCAGGAGCCCGGCCACCGCGCCCGTCTCCTCGGCGACCGGCACCCACACGTTCATGCCCCCGCGCCCGTGCGCCTCGACACCGCGCCGGGCCAGCGCCCGCACGAGGCCGTCGCGGCGTTTCCCGTACGCGCGGGCGACGGCTTCGGGGTCCACCGCGCCCGTGGCCCACAGGTGCGCGACGGCCCCCTGGAGGAGACGACTGACCCAGCCGGGGCCGAGCCGCTGCCGCCCGAGCACCCGGTCGACGGTCTCGTGGTCCCCGGTGAAGGCGGCGATCCGCAGATCGGGCCCGTAGGCCTTGGCGACGGAGCGGACCAGGACCCAGTGGTCGGTGACCCCGGCGAGCGGATGGAGCGGCTCCGCGACGAAGCCGTGCCCGTGGTCGTCCTCGACGAGCAGCACGCCGGGGTGGGCCGCGAGCACCCGCCGCAGCTCCCGGGCCCGCGCCCCGGACACACAGGCGCCGGTCGGGTTCTGCGCCCGGCCGGTCACGATCACCGCCCGTGCCCCGTCCTTCCGTACCGCGCGCTCGACCTCCCCGGGGAGCGGCCCCTCGTCGTCGAGGGCGACCGGTACGGGCCGCAGGCCGAGCGCGGGCACCAGGTCGAGGAGGCTGCCCCAGCCCGGGTCCTCGACGGCGACCGCGTCACCGGGCCGCAGCCGGGCGGCGAGGACCCGTTCGACGGCGTCGAGGGAGCCGGAGGCGACGCCGACGGGCCCGTCGGGAACCCCGTCCGCGTCGAAGGCCGCGCGCGCGAGCCGTCCGAACTCCTCGTCGACGGGAACCTCTCCGTACATGCCGGGCCGTTCGGCGTACCTCCGGGCGACCTCCGCGAAGGCCGCGCCGAGCGGCGGCAGGAGGGCGGGGTCGGGGTTGCCGCCGCTCACGTCCCGGACCCCGGCGGGGACCTCGACCCGGAGGGAACCGCGCGCGGTGGTGGCGGGCCGTGGCCGTACGCGGCTGCCGCGCCGGCCGTCCGTCTCGATGACCCCGCGCTCGCGCAGGGTGCGGTAGGCGGCGGCGACGGTGTTGGGGTTCACCCCGAGCCTCTCGGCCAACTCCCGCATGGGCGGGAGGGACTGGCCCGGCTGCAGGGCTCCGCCGCCGACCCCGCGTTCCACGCTCGCGGCGATGTCCGATGCGCGGCGACCTTCGATCCGATATTCTCCTAGCACAAACAACAGTATGCACTAGTGCAATGGAGTTGGCCACATGACCGCCGCCGCCGACACGTACGCCCCGACCGACCGGACCGTGCCCACCCGTTCCCGCGAGCGCGCCTCGTACGACAAGGCGCTCGTCCACTCGATACTGGACGAGGCCTACGTCTGCCACCTCGGCTTCGTCCGGGACGGCGCGCCCGTCGTCCTGCCGACGCTCTACGCCCGTGTCGGCGACCGGCTCTATGTGCACGGCTCCACCGGATCGCGCCCGCTGCGTGCCGCGGGTGACGGGGTCGCCGCCCCCGGGCTGCCCGTCTGCCTCACCGTGACCCACGTCGACGGCCTCGTGCTCGCCCGCTCCGCCTTCCACCACTCGATCAACTACCGCTCGGTCGTGGTCCACGGCACCGCCCACCAGGTCACCGACCCCGAGGAGCTGCGCACCGTTCTCGACGCGCTCGTCGACCACGTCGTCCCCGGCCGCTCCGCCGACTCCCGGCCCGCGAACGCCAAGGAGCTGGCCGCCACCGCCGTGATCCGGATCGATCTGGACGAGGTGTCGGCCAAGGTCCGCTCCGGCGGCCCCAACGACGACGCCGAGGACCTCGGCCTGCCCCACTGGTCGGGCGTGGTCCCGGTGCACCGGGGCTACGGCCGGCCGGTCCCCTCGGACGACCTCGACCCGGCGGTGGCGCTGCCCGGCTATCTGGCCGCGTTCTGAGCCGTACGGAAGCGGCACCGTACGAAGCCGTACGAAGGCAGCACGGTACGAAGCAAGAAGCAGCACCGTACGAATAAGGGGGGCGGGCCCGCACCGGGTCCGCCCCCTCCGTTTCACGGCGCTACACCGCCAGCGCCTCCGCCTCCGCCCCCGACTCCCGCGCCTCCTCCGCCCGGCGCCGCGCCGCCGTACGCGTCTCGGCGAACGCCAGCCCCGTGACGGCGGTGAGCAGCAGCAGCGTGCCGAGCACGATCGCGCCGGTCAGCCGCTCGCCGAGCAGGGAAACGGCGATCACGGCCGCGCTCACCGGCTCCAGCAGCATGACCACGGAGACCGTGGCGGCCCGGACGACCGCCGCGCCCGCGAAGTAGAGCGCGTAGGCGAGCGCGGTCGGCACGGCGGCCACGTATCCGAGGAGGAGCAGCACGCTCAGCGGCGCGTCCGTGTGCGGGACGAGCCCCTCGGCGAGCGCGGCGGGCAGCAGTCCCACGGCTCCGACGGCGAAGGCCCAGGTGGTGGTGGCGAGGGCGTCCGTCCGGCCGCCGTCCCTGCCGAGCCACCGGGTGAGCAGGGTGATCACCGCGTATCCGGCCGCCGCGACGAGCGCGAGGACGACACCGAGCGGCCGCACCTCCGTCGCGCCGCCGCCCAGGACGAGGACGACGAGCCCGGCGAGCGCGCCGGTGACGGCGACGGCGCCGCCGCGCCCGAGGCGCTCGCCCATGGTGAGCCGGGCGCCGAGCGCGATGAGGACGGGGCCCGCGCCGAGGGTGACGACGGTGCCGACCGCGAGACCGGTGGACTGCACGGCGGCGAAGTAGGCGCTCTGGAAGACGGTGAGCCCGATCCCGGTGCCGAGGATGCGGGCGGTCCGCCGACCGCGCGTCTCCCCCGCCGTGCGGGCGCGCCGGGGCCGCAGCGCGAGCGCGCCGAGGAGCAGGACGAGGCCGCCGACGCAGCGCCAGAAGGAGAGGGCGAGGGGACCCATGTCGCTGACCCGGAAGATCAGGGAGGCGGCGGCGCCCGCCGTGCCCCAGGCGATTCCGGCGACGATCAGATAGAGCAGGCTCCGGCCGACGGGCAGAGCGGATTGCGAAGGGTTCGACACGTGACTTCTCCGTGGAGGACAGAGGGAAGGATGGTCGCCGGGCTCCGCGCGCGGGCAGCGACGAACCGCTCGGGGGCGGAAGCCGCCCGGCCGAGCCCGGTCCTCGTCGGAGAGGTGCCGCGCGCTAGATGGCGGGCGGCGGAAGGGCAGTCGCGTGCATGACCGGCACCCTAGGGGGCGTTCCGGCCCGCCGACAACCGCGTATCCGGTCCGCCCGGGGGACGGGCGCCCCCGGAACCGCCACCCGCGAGGCCGAAGCCCTCAGGACCGGCGTCCCCGGGGCCGAAGCCTTCGGGCCCGCTCCCCGCACGACCGGAGCTTTCGGTCCGTACGCCCATGACCGGCGCCTTCAGGTCGTACGCCCCCATGACCAGCGCCTTCGGGTGGTACGTCCCCGGGGCCGACGGCCTCAGGACCGGTCGCCCGCGGGCCCGGGTCCTTCCGTGCCGCCGTCCGCCGCACCGGCGTGCACCGGAGCGTCGTGGGCGGGGCCACCCGTGGCAGGGCCGCCGGTGACAGGTCCCTCCCCGCCATGCCCGCCGTCGGCCCGGCCCCTCCCGTCCCGGGTGGCCTCGCCCCGGCCGCCGTCTTCCGGGTCGCTACCGCCCGCCACCGCACCCGGCACCGACCCCGCCACGGGCTCCGCCGGGGGTGCCTTCGGGGTGGAGGACTGGGCGATGAAGGCTCCGACGAGGACCACGGCACCGCCGATGATCTGCGGCGCGTCGAGGTGCTCCCCGAGCAGCACCCAGGCGAGGACGGTCGCGATGACCGCTTCGAGGCAGGCCACGACCCCCGCGACCTGCGGGGAGAGACGGCGCACCGAGATGACGCCGGTGACGTACGCGAGCACGGTGGCGATCAGCACGATCCAGCCGAGCAGCAGCCACGCGGGCACCGCGTCGCCGCCCATGTCCACCCGGCCGCCGAGGAGGGCCCGGTCCATGCCCCACGGCCGGGCGATCACCGTGAGGACGAGGGCGCCGATGAGGAGCCCGTACGCGATGACGCCGAGCGGGTCGGCCTGTTCCGCCTCGCCGGAGCCCTGGTCGGAGAGGACGAAGTAACCGACCTGGCAGCAGGCGGCGGCGAGCGCCAGGAGCAGCCCCACGACGTCGAAGGAGAGCCCCGACCAGACCTGGACGACACAGGCGAGCCCGCCGACGGCCAGGACGACGCCGAAGGCGGCCGCGCGGGTGACGGGCCTGCGCTGGACGAAGCGGACCCAGCCGAGGACGAGCGCCGGGGCGAGGTACTCGATGAGCAGCGCGACCCCCACGGGGATGCGGGAGATCGAGGCGAAGTAGAAGGCCTGGACACCGGCGACGGCGAGCAGACCGAAGCCCATGAGGAGGGCGGGTTTGCGGCGGAGCAGGTCCCGGTGGCGCCAGGCCACCGGGAGCATGACGAGCGCGGCGCCCGCCACGCGCAGCCACACCACGTGGAGCGGGTCGAGCCCCGCCGTGATGAGCGGCTTGGCCGCCACTCCCGAACCACCGAATGCGAAGGCCGAGGCCAGGGCGAGTCCCAGGCCGGCGCTTCTCCCCTGAGACGCGTGCATCGGGCCATGATGACAGGACGCGGTCAGGCGCGTAACCCCCGTCACACCTGTTGGGACGGCTCCCCTTCCCCCGGCGGAAGCGGGGCTTCCTCCACGGTGGCCGATCCGGCGGCGAGCCGGGTGTTCAGGGCCGCCGTGTCGATCCCCGCCCGGCGCAGCACCTCGACGGCCCGGCACTCGGGATCGGCCGTGATCCCGGCGAGCACATCGGTCCCACGGGCCTGCGGGTCACCCCGTACGGCGGCCCGGCGGAAGGCCTCCGTGAGGGCGGCGGAGGCGGCGGGCGACCAGGCGGAGGCGGCCCGGGAGCCCCGGGCTCCGGACCCGCGCACGGCGGGCAGCGGGCGTCCGGCGGCGGAGCCCTCCACGGAGCGCTGCCAGCGCAGGCCGTATCCGATGGAGCGCTGGACGAGGTAGCCGAGGACCCGGGCGGCCCTGCCCCCGCCGAGCGCGGCACCGACCTCGGGGTCGGACTCGACGAGCGAGTGCAGGAGGTGTGCGGTGTCGATCTGCCGGTCGCCGTCCCGGAGCGCTCTGCGGCGCGCGCCCGACACGACCGTGGCCAGGGACGGCGTCAGGAAGGGCGCGAGCTCCGCGCGCGGGGCGGCGGGCTGTCCGAGCGGCTGGGGGAAAGGGACGGGACGGTGCACCCTCTCACCCCATCAGGTGGGGGCGGCCGGGGCATCGCCAGGGAGAAGCATGTCCGCATCCCACCGGAGTTGGGCACGTGCGCGCGGTTCCTCCTCCTTACGGATGAGATCGCGCGCGTTGCCCCCGAGGGGCGCGCGCCGCCTTGCCACGCGCCCCTTTCGCAACCGAGGAACCGTCTCCGGGCGTCCTCGGTTCGTGTTCTGGATGGTGGGTCTGCTCGCGCTCGACGGGCGGCAGTACGTCTATCGGGTGTACGCGCCCAGGGAGGCGCTGCCGGGCGATCTGTTCTGGGCGGCGTTCCACCGCCACGAGGAGGACGGGGCTCCGCGCGCCTCCGACAGCTTCGACGAGGCCGAACTCCGGTGGATCGGCCACGGGGCCGGTCCGGCCACCGCAGAACTGACAGTTCATCAGTATTGAATGTTCACGGTCACGCCGCTACGTTCCGCGACACCGGAACCCAGTTGGCACGCCTGAAGGGGTGGTCTCATGGCCGAAGTCAGCGCGGAGGCACGGATCGAGGCACCGGCCGGAAAGGTCTGGGCGCGACTCCTGGACTTCCCCTCGTACGGCGAGTGGAACGCCACCCACACCAGCTTCCCGGACGGCGGCCCGACGGCCCTGGAGACCGGCGCCACCTTCACCGAGAACATGAAGCTGATGGGCTTCCCCGCCGAAGTGCTCTGGACGGTGGAGGAACTGGAGGCGGAACGGGCCTTCGCCATCAAGGGCAAGGGCCCGATGGGAGTGATCGTCACCACCCGCTACTCGCTCGCGGCGGACGGCGGGGCGACCCTCCTGCGGATCGACGGGCAGTTCACCGGGGCCGCGGTCTCGCTGATGGCGGG
Source organism: Streptomyces sp. NPDC087215 (assembly GCF_044744885.1). Taxonomy (NCBI): domain Bacteria; kingdom Bacillati; phylum Actinomycetota; class Actinomycetes; order Kitasatosporales; family Streptomycetaceae; genus Streptomyces; species Streptomyces sp. NPDC087215. The sequence goes on along the minus strand of NZ_JBIUZD010000026.1, from coordinate 22,650 downwards.
CAAGCTGCGGGACTCGGCGACGGCGGCCCTGACCGAGTCGCTGCGGAAACTCTCGGACCTGGTGGGCTGAGCGGGGCACGGCACCCCGGACAGAGACACGAAGGACCCCGCGGCAGGATGCCGCGGGGCCCTTCGGCGTCATCGCTCCCGGCCGGGGCGGGCACCGCTCAGTGCTCGTCGGCGAGGATCAGGTACAGCTTCTTGCGGGCTTCGTTGATCACCCCGACCGCCTTCTGCCGCTGCTCGGGGCTGCCGGTCTTCCAGACCTGCCCGACGGCCTCCATCAGGCCGAAACCGGCCTGCCGGATCTCGTTCACGGCCTCCCAGTCGACCCCCCGACCGGCCTCCTCCCACGGCGCCTCGGGGCCTTCCTCGGCCTCGGTACGCCCGGAGTCGGTGAGCGTGAACAGCTTCTTGCCGCCCTCGCTCTCACTGACGATCAGCCCCTCGTCCTCCAGCATCTGGAGGGTCGGGTAGACGGAACCGGGACTGGGCTTCCACGCCCCGTCACTGCGCTCGCCGATCTCCCTGATCATCTCGTAGCCGTGCATCGGGCGGTCCTTCAGGAGCGCCAGGATCGAGGCGCGCACGTCACCGCGCCGCGCCCGCCCCCGGCCGCCGCCTCCACGACCACGCCCGCCGCCGAAGCCACCCCCGAAGGGGCCTCCGCCGAACCCGGGCCCGAAGGGCCCGAACGCGGCCCGCCGCCCTTCGAAGTCGCCCCGGGGCCCGGCACCGAAGCCCCCACGACCGGCACCGTGCCCGTGCCCGTTTCCACACTCGTGTCCTTGTGAACGCATGACAGCGCCCCTTTCCTGAGTATCCACACCACCGAACCATCGGTGATACCTCAACGATATATCGGAACTGTTCGACGAGCAAGCGAACGACTCCATACGGTCCGGGTCCCGCCGCGACGATCCCCCACGGCACGGATGCGGGACGGGACGACTCCGGCCCTCGCCCTCGCCCTCGCCCTCGCCCTCGCCCTCGCCCTCGCCCTCGCCGGAGTCGGCACCCGATGCTTCGACTTCCTGTCAAGCACCCCGGGGCGAAGTCAGCCTTTCCGGCGAACGCCTCGTACGCCGCCCGTGCGCGACGGAACGCGCGGTGATCATGGGGCACGAACCCTCCACCGAGCCGCGAAAGGCAGTCGCAGATGAGCACTCCCGAGGACGACGGCATCACCCCGGTCACCGCGAACCAGCTGGCGCGGGTCCGGAGTTCCGGACTCTGGGCCTCCGGCAAGGAGGTCTCGTCCGACGCCGCCGCCGTGGGCGAGGCACTGTTCGCCACGCTGTCGGGCTCCGTCGAGCGGCAGGTGCTGAGCACAGAGCTCCAGGAACTCGTCACCCAGGTCCAGCAGGTCGCCGTCATCGGATTCCCGAGGATCACCGCGAACGACGGGGTCAAGCTCTCCGCGCACACCATCAAGCTCAAGGGCGACGAGCCGCGCCCGGTCGTCATCGTCCCGGCCGGCTGGACCCCCTTCGGCTGGGTCCTGTTCGAGTACCTGTACCTGCGTCTCGCGCTGCGCGGCTACCACGTCCTCGCCTACACCCCGCGCGGCATCGGCCAGACCTTCCCGGTCCCGGGCGGCGGCTACGTCGACTCGCCGTTCACCTCCGGCGGGACGGTGGACGTGGCCGGGCCCTCCGACTGGGCCGACGGCTCCACCGTCATCGACTACGCGCAGCAGCACTTCGACCCCAGCCGCGTCGCGTTCCTCGGCGAGTCCTACGGATCGGGCATCAGCCAGCTCGTCGCCGCCCTCGACCCGGCGGGCCGGGTCGACGCGGTGGTGGCGCTCAGCACCTGGGGCGACCTGGCCGAGGCGCTGCTCGGCAACGACACCCGGCACCTGGCCGCCGTGGAGACCCTGGTGGCGTTCACCGGCGGCCCCGAGGACCGCAAGTTCGATCCGGCCACCCGGCAGCTCCTCGACGACTTCCGCGAAGGCCGGAACCTGGAGGACGTACGGGCCTGGGCCCTGGAGCGCTCACCCCGCTCGTACACCGAGGAGACCAACGGCCGGGGCGTCCCGACCTTCTACTCCAACACCTGGCACGAGACGCTGTTCCCGGTCAACGGCGCCCTGGCCACCTTCGAGGCACTGACCGTCCCCAAGCACCTGAACCTCTGGATCGGCGACCACGCCGCTCCGGAGGGCACCGGACTGACCGTCCCCGGCCCGAACGTCCCGGTCGATGAGGCCCTCGCCTGGCTCGACCACCACGTCCTCGGCGTCGAGGGCGAGGTGCCCGGCTGGGAGCCGGTGAAGAGCCAGGTGATGTTCGAGCCTGCCGTCCGCGAGACCAGCGCGAGCTGGGCCGATGTGACCAAGAAGACCGAGCGGCTGTACCTGGCCGGCGGGAACGGCGGTCAGGACGGGACGCTCGGCGCTTCCCCGGCCGCCGGGTGGAAGGCGTCGTTCACCACGGGCCGGCTCACCGAGGCGACGGCCGTGGACGATCTGCTGACCACCGGCCAGCAGGAGTGGAAGGGCAACCCGAAGACCTACGCCACCGGGAAGTTCGACCGCCGCTACCTCGCCACCTGGACCTCGGCCGCCGGAGCCCGCCGGGTGCGCGGCATCCCGCGCGTCCGGCTGACCCTCACCCCCGCCGCCGAGTCCGCCACGCTGGTGGCCTACCTCTTCGACCTCGCCCCCGACGGCACCGCCCGCATCATCACGCACGAACCCCACACCCTCACCGGGGCGGAGCCGGGCAAGGCCGTCGACGTGTCCTGGAACCTCCAGGCCGCCGCCTACGACATCGCCGCCGACCACAAGGTGCTGCTCGTGGTCAACGCCAAGGACAAGCTCTACTCGGACGCCAACCCCGACCTCGCCACCCTGAGCGTGGGCTCCACCACCGGCACCGAGGCCCACCTCGACCTGCCCCTCGGCTGACCACCGCGCACCCGCCCGCCCCGCGCCACCGCGCCGGGGCGGGCACTCCCGCACCGGATGGAGGAAGACATCCGGTTGCGAGAAGCCCGCCCCGACCCTGGGAGACGTCGGCGCGAGGAAGCCGTCCGGCACCAGCGAGACGTCCGGCACGAGAAGGCCCTCCGGCGCGAGCGGGACGGTATCGATCCACATCTCCCCGATTGGCCTTGGCCCCCGAAATCCGCCCCCGGTACCGTCGGGCCATGCGCATCCGAATCGTCGACGCCTTCACCGACCGGCCCTTCTCCGGCAACCCGGCCGGAGTCCTGCTCCTCGACTCCTTCCCCGAGGACGACTGGCTCCAGCGGGTCGCCGCCGAGGTCAACCTCTCCGAGACGGCCTTCGCCCACCCCCTGCCCGCCGGCCACGGCGAGGCCGACTGGGCCCTGCGCTGGTTCACCCCGACCACCGAGGTCGACATGTGCGGCCACGCCACCCTGGCGACCGCGCACGTCCTGCACTCCACCGGTACGGCCACCGGCACCGTCCGCTTCGCGGCCCGCTGCGGCGTCCTCGGCGCCACCGCCGAGCCCGACGGCACCATCACCATGGACTTCCCCACCTCCTCCCTCACCCCCGTGCCCACCCCCGACGGCCTGGCGGAGGCGCTGGGCGCCGAGGTCCTCGCGGTCCACGACACCGCCGCACACGTCGGGGACCTCCTGGTCGAACTGCGCGACGAGTCCACCGTGCGCGCCCTCGCACCGGACTTCGGGGCCCTCCGGGGCTTCTCCCCGCGCGGGATCGTGGTGACCGCCGCCGCACAGGACCCCACCCGGGGGTACGACTTCGCCTCCCGGGGCTTCTTCCCCGCCTTCGGCATCGACGAGGACCCGGTGACCGGCAGCGCCCACACCGCGCTCGCCCCCCACTGGTCGGCCCGCCTCGGCCGCGACGACCTCGTCGGCCTCCAGGGCGGCGCCCGCACCGGACTCGTCCGCACCCGGCTGCGCGGCGACCGGACCCTGCTCAACGGCCACGCGGTCACCGTCATCGAAGGCGACCTGCACGCCTGACCTCCGCCGGGCCGAAGCGCGCGAGCCCACCGGAAACCACCGGGTCCCGCGCACACGGAAGGGGCGTACGAAGATCCCGTACGCCCCTTCCGGCCCGACCGGCTCACATCGTCGGCAGCCAGCCGACCTTGCCCGCGAGCAGCCCGTATCCGACGAAGGCCACGATGTCGAGCAGCGCGTGCGCCACGACCAGCGGCCCGACCCGGCCCCAGCGCCGGTACAGCAGGACGAAGACCACGCCCATCACCACGTTCCCGATGAAGCCGCCGATCCCCTGGTACAGGTGGTACGAGCCGCGGAGCACCGAACTCGCCACCAGGGCGGCCATCGGGGTCCACCCCAACTGTCCCAGCCTGCGCAGCAGATAGCCGACGACGATGACCTCCTCCAGGACGGAGTTCTGCACCGCCGAGAGGATCAGGACCGGGTACTTCCACCAGACCTCCGGCAGCGACTCGGGCACCACGGTCAGGTTGAAGCCGCCCGCGCGCGCCGCCAGGTAGAAGGCCAGACCGGCGCTCCCGATGCCCGCGGCGAGCAGCGTCCCGCGCCCGAGGTCGGGCCAGGGCCTGGTCCGGTCGAAGCCGATCGCCCGCAGCCCGGCGCCCTCCCGCATCAGCAGATGGGCGACGAGCAGGACCGGCACGAGGGCCGTGGCGATGCCGAAGAGCTGCCAGGACAGGTCGAGCCACGGGCGGCCGGGCGCGTACGAGCCGTTCAGCGTCGCCGCCTGCTCCTTCAGCGCCCCGGTCCTGGTGAGCGAGCCGATGAAGCTGATCAGCGAGGAGACTCCGCTCGCCCCGAGGGAGAGCGCGAGGACGAGGAACGTCTCGGAGCGCAGCACCCGGCGCGACAGCCCGTCGGGGGGCAGGACGGCGTCACTCACTCGTTGCTCGGACACCACGCCTGTCCCCACTTCCGGTCATGGACGGACGCCGCTGCGGCGACCGGCGCCCACTCTGCCATGACCGGCCGTCACGACCGACGGTCACCCTGCCCGCACGGGAACGCGCCCCCGCGCAGGTCCGTGCCCCTCTCCGTCCGTGCCCCTCGCCGCACGCGTCCCTCTCCCCACGCGTCCCCTTCCCTACGCGTCCCCTTCCCTGCACGCCCGGGACCGCAGCCCATCACAGCCGCCGGTCCCGGCCGCCCGGCCTCAGCCGATCCCCAGCGGCCAGGTGTGCACCGGCTCCCCCGCGTGCATGAGCGTCCGGTACCTGCGGGTGGTCGCCGCGAGGGCGGCCGCCCGGTCGAGGCCCGAGTCCAGCGCGAGATGGAAGGTGTCGGCCTGCCAGGAGGCGCCGTTCACCCGGCGCAGACAGCGTTGTTCGATCACTCCGAGGTAGAAGTCCCGGTCGGCGGGCTCGATGTGCCAGGCGTCCAGCCCGGCCGAGGCCAGCGGCAGCAGTTCGTCGAGGACCAGCCGGACCGCCGGGAGGGTGGTGACGCCACCGGCGCGGCCCGCGCGGGGCCAGCGCACCTCGGCCTCGATGCCGTGCCGGCAGGCCGTGTCGAAGTTGGCCTCGGCGTCCTCGAAGGCCAGCCGCTTCCAGACCGGCCGGGGATCGTCGGCCAGGGACCGCACGAGCCCGTAGTAGAAGGCGGCGTTGGCGATGACGTCGGTGACGGTCGGCCCGGCGGGCAGCACCCGGTTCTCCACCCGCAGGTGCGGAACACCGTCGACCCAGCCGTACACGGGCCTGTTCCAGCGGTAGACCGTGCCGTTGTGCAGGACGAGTTCATGGAGCTGCGGCACCTCGCCCCGGTCGAGGAGGAGCAGCGGGTCCTCCTCGTCGCAGAGGGGCAGCAGCGCGGGGAAGTAGCGCAGGTTCTCCTCGAAGAGGTCGTACACCGAGTCCACCCACCGCTCCCCGAACCAGGTGCGCGGCCGGACGCCCTGCGCCTGGAGTTCCGGCGGCCGGGTGTCGGTCGCCTGCTGGAAGAGCGGCGGCCGGGACTCCCGCCACACCTCGCGGCCGAAGACGAAGGGCGCGTTGGCGCCCAGCGCGATCTGGATGCCGGAGACGGCCTGCGCCGCGTTCCAGACGGAGGCGAACCGGGCGGGCGTCACCTGGAGGTGCAGTTGCACCGACGTACAGGCGGCCTCGGGGACGATCGACTCCGAGGTGCAGAGCAGCCGTTCGACGCCGTGGATGTCGAGGGTGAAGTCCTCCCCCCTGGCGGCGAGGATCTGGTCGTTGAGGAGCGTGTAGCGGTCGGCGGCGGACAGGTTGCCGGGGACCAGATCGTCCTGGGTGAGCGTGGGCAGGATGCCGATCATGACGACGCCCGCGTCGAGTTCCGCCGCTTTGCGGTCGGCATATCCGATTCCGGTTCCGATCTCCTCGGCGAGCCGGTCGAATACCCGTCCGCCGAGCTCGTGGGGCGCTATGTTCACTTCGAGGTTGAACATGCCGAGTTCTGTTTGGAAATCGGAACTGGCGATCTTTTCCAGAACAGGACCGTTCAGCATCCGGGGCAGTCCGTCCGGTCCTGCGAGATTGAGTTCGATCTCCACTCCCATGAGATTGCGCGGCCGGTCGAACCTCTTCTCCGCGAGGAGCCTCGCCAGTCCCGCGAGGCACTGCCGAAGCTTTCTCCGGTAGTCCCGCCGGTCGGACGGACCGAACCCGTCGGCCACGACCTTCTCGCCCATCGAAGCGTCCCTCCCCGAGTGGGCGGCCGCGACGGCGGCCGCGCGTCTCGGACCATGATGCCCAGCCGACTGATCGACAACGCCTGCGGGACGAGACGTCGGAGGATAGGCTGGATGCGGTGCTCACGGGCACATTCCCCGGGCAAGGGCAGCCGGTACGTACCACAGTCCTATTGTCCTGGAACCGGGGATCGCAATTCAGCCGTCCACCTCCGTGAGGAATACCGGGGCCGACGTGGGCGGCAGCGTAGGATTCCGCTTCTCCTGCCCTTTTTCTACGGCCAGATGACGCCTTGCCAGGAATACCCGCGACGTCTAGCGGAAACACTGTGTGAACACGTGTCGTATAAACTCCGTGGACGAGGCAGAGTGTTGGCGCCCGGTCATGAACCCATGGCCCCTCTCTGGCCCCGCCGCCGACAGCGCCGTCGTACCTGCCCACGCGTCACCGTGTCTCCTGAGTGAGAGGCGACCCATCATGCTCCGACCCTCCCCGGCCCCCGCGCCGGCCCTGCGCAGTGTCCTCGCGGCCCTCGGCTCGCCGACCGCCGTCCGCGAGCCACGCACACCCGCGCTGCGGGACGCCCAGGGACCGCTGAGCCCCGAACACCCCCTGCCCGTGCACGTCCTCGGAGCGGCCGGGGCCCCCGGCAGGCCGCCGCGCACCCGGCTCGCCGGATGGCGCTTCCTCATCCGGCACGGCGACCGGGCCATCGCCGCCGCCGACACCACGCTCACCCCCGACGGCTGGACGTTCTCCCACTTCTTCGAAGGGCCGTACGTGACCGCCACGGAGCAGGCCCTGCTCCAGGCGGAGGCGCTGCCGGTCACCTACCGGCCGCGGCTGCTCTCGGTGCCGCAGCTCTACATGCTGACCCTGTGGCTGCACGCGGGGCCCGACACCCACGGCACCGCGACCACCCCGGCCGCCGCCGACCTGCTGGTGCCGCTGGCCCCCGCCCCGCCGGGGATCGCGGCCCATCACGCCTACCAGGTCGCCGACCTCCTGCCGGTCCTGAACACCCGTCTCACGCCGCCGCCGCTGCGGGGCTCCCCCACACCCGCCTGATCCCCCACCCGCGTCCCGACGCGCCCCGTGACCCGCCCGGGTCACGGGGCGCACTGGTGTCCGGATCCCCGGTCCGAACGCTCCCGCCGAACGCATCTCCCGGACGGACTAGCCCACTGGGACCACCCCGAACCACCCGAAGAGATGGTGCAGTTGAGCTGAACCGCCCCTGCGGGTGACGCGTCTTCACGGGAGAGGACGAGCTGCCGCGAAATACCTGCGGAAGTCCGTCCGTGGGGCAAGACTGGGACCGGAACCGAACCGACCGACGGGGGCGGCCATGAGCGCCACGAGCCGCAGGACATCCACCACGACACAGCGAGAGAGCTCACCCATGTGCCAGCACCAGCCTGCCTGTCCCACCGCCGAGTCCGCCGACCGCGAGGCGGCCCGTCTGACGGCACACCACCCGGAGCAGGGGTGGAGCCTGCTGTGCAACGGCATCCTGCTCTTCGAGGACACCGGCGAGCTGCTGCCGGACGGCCGGATCGTCGCCCCGCACCGGCCGCTGACGACGGTCCGGGTGACGACCGCCGCCTGAGCCCGTGGCTCCCGCCGTACGGGAGGAGCGCGAAGACCGCCCGGTCGTGGGGGAAGGGGCGGGAAAGACCGGAGCCGGCCCGGAGAGTTCTCCGGACCGGCCCTCGTGTCCTGCCCGGCGGCCGTGGTCACGGCCGCCGTCGTGCTCAGTGGTCGTACTCGTCCAGCGGCGGGCAGGAGCAGACCAGGTTGCGGTCGCCGAACGCTCCGTCGATGCGGCGCACCGGCGGCCAGTACTTGTCGGCGGCCGAGACACCGGCCGGGAAGACGGCCTCGTCACGGGTGTAGGCGTGGTCCCACTCGCCGCCCAGCGCCGCGGCGGTGTGCGGGGCGTTGCGCAGCGGGTTGTCCTCGGCGGGCCACTGGCCCGAGGCGACCTTCTCGATCTCGGCCCGGATCGCGATCATGGTGTCGCAGAAGCGGTCGATCTCGATGAGGTCCTCGGACTCGGTCGGCTCGATCATCAGCGTGCCGGCCACCGGGAACGACATCGTCGGGGCGTGGAAGCCGTAGTCGATGAGACGCTTGGCGATGTCGTCGACCGTGACGCCCGTCGCCTTGGACAGCGGGCGCAGGTCCACGATGCACTCGTGGGCGACCAGACCGGCGGGGCCGGTGTAGAGCACCGGGAAGTGCGGCTCAAGGCGCTTGGCGACGTAGTTCGCCGCGAGCACCGCGACCTGGGTGGCGCGCTTGAGGCCCTCGCCGCCCATCAGGCGCACGTACGACCAGGAGATCGGCAGGATGCCCGCGGAGCCCCACGGGGCGGCCGAGATCGGGCCGACGCCGGTCTCCGGGCCCGCGGTGGGCTGGAGCGGGTGGTTCGGCAGGTACGGGGCGAGGTGGGCCCGGACGCCGACCGGGCCGACGCCGGGGCCGCCGCCGCCGTGCGGGATGCAGAAGGTCTTGTGCAGGTTCAGGTGCGAGACGTCGCCGCCGAAGTGGCCCGGCTTGGCGAGCCCGACGAGCGCGTTGAGGTTGGCGCCGTCCACGTACACCTGGCCACCGGCGTCGTGCACCTCGGCGCAGATGTCGGCGACGTGCTCCTCGAAGACGCCGTGCGTCGACGGGTAGGTGATCATCAGTACGGACAGCTCGTCGCGGTACTGGGTGATCTTGGCGCGCAGGTCCTCGACGTCGACCTCGCCGTCGTCGGCGGTCTTCACCACGACGACCTTCATGCCGGCCATCACCGCGGAGGCGGCGTTGGTGCCGTGCGCGGAGGACGGGATGAGACAGACGGTGCGCTGCTCGTCGCCGTTGGCCCGGTGGTAGGCGCGGACGGCCAGCAGACCGGCCAGCTCGCCCTGGGAACCGGCGTTCGGCTGGATCGACACCTTGTCGTAGCCGGTGACCTCGGCGAGGCGCTCCTCCAGCTCGGTGATGAGCGTGAGGTAGCCCTGCGCCTGCTCGACCGGGGCGAAGGGGTGCATCTGGCCGAACTCGGGCCAGGTCACCGCCTCCATCTCGGTCGTCGCGTTCAGCTTCATCGTGCAGGAGCCGAGCGGGATCATGCCCCGGTCCAGCGCGTAGTCGCGGTCCGCGAGCCTGCGCAGGTAGCGCAGCATCGAGGTCTCGGAGCGGTGCGTGCGGAAGACCGGGTGGGTCAGGTAGTCGTCGGAGCGCAGCAGCCCGGCGGGCAGCGCGTCCCCGGTCGCGGCGTCCAGGGCCTCGATGTCGGCGGTCACGCCGAACGCGCCCCACACGGCGGCGAGCTGGGCGCGCCCGGTGGTCTCGTCGCAGGACATGGAGACGTGGTCGGCGTCGGCGCGGTGGAGGTTGACCCCGGCCTCGCGGGCGGCGGCCACGACCTCGTCGGCCCGGCCGGGCACCCGGGCGGTGAGGGTGTCGAAGAAGGCGCCCTGGGTGAGCTCCACGCCACCGGCGGTGAGGCCCGCGGCGAGGATCGCGGCGTACCGGTGGGTGCGGCGCGCGATGCCCCGGAGGCCCTCGGGACCGTGGTAGACGGCGTACATGCCCGCCATGACGGCGAGGAGCACCTGGGCGGTGCAGATGTTGCTGGTGGCCTTCTCGCGCCGGATGTGCTGCTCGCGGGTCTGCAGGGCGAGGCGGTAGGCGCGGTTGCCGTCGGCGTCGACGGAGACGCCGACCAGACGGCCGGGCAGGGAGCGGGCGTGCTTGTCCTGGACGGCCATGTAACCGGCGTGCGGGCCGCCGAAGCCCATCGGGACGCCGAAGCGCTGGGTGGTGCCGACGGCGATGTCGGCGCCCAGCTCGCCCGGCGAGGTGAGCAGGGTGAGGGCGAGCAGGTCGGCGGCGACGGTGACGATCGCGCCGAGTTCGTGGGCCTGGTCGACGACGGACTTGATGTCGCGGACGGCGCCGGAGGCACCCGGGTACTGGAGGAGTACGCCGAAGACACCGCGCTCGGCGATCTCGGCGGGGATGCCTCCGCTCAGGTCGGCGACGACGACCTCGACGCCGGTGGGCTCGGCGCGGGTCTGGATGACGGCGACGGTCTGGGGCAGGGCGTCGGCGTCGACGAGGAAGACGCCGTTCTTGACCTTGCCGACGCGCCGGGACAGGGCCATGGCCTCGGCGGCGGCGGTGCCCTCGTCGAGGAGGGAGGCACCGGAGGTCGGCAGGCCGGTCAGGTCGGCGACGACGGTCTGGAAGTTCAGCAGGGCCTCCAGGCGGCCCTGGGAGATCTCCGGCTGGTACGGCGTGTACGCGGTGTACCAGGCCGGGTTCTCCATGACGTTGCGGAGGATCACCGGCGGGGTGAAGGTGCCGTAGTAGCCGAGGCCGATCATCGGCGCGAGGACCTGGTTGCGGTCGGCGAGGTCACGCAGCTCGGCGAGGACCTCGGCCTCCGTGCGCGCGCCCGGCAGGCTCAGCGCCTCGGTGTTCTTGATGACGTCCGGCACCGCGGCGGCCGTCAGCTCGTCGAGCGAGCCGTATCCGACCTGGGCGAGCATCTTGGCACGCGCCTCGGCATCGGGGCCGATGTGCCGCTGCTCGAACGGGATGCCCTGTTCGAGCTCGGAGAGCGGAGTGCGATTGGCGGTCATGTACGGAGGCCTCCTGGTCGTCACGACCTGCGAGGGGCACCGCGGCGCGGGTACCCGGACGGCCTCCCCCTCTGTCATGTCAACCTGAGAGTTTCACCGGCGCGCCTCGCGGCACCCCGGCTTTCACCGTCGGTGAGAGCGTGTGCCGTCAGGCACCGCTCTGCTTTCCAGAGTGACCTCGTCCGCGCGGTACGGGTGCCTGAGAGATTCCGGGGAGGATTTGCTCCTTCGGCGCCCACCGGAAGGTTTCTCCGGGGGACTCTCCCGCACGGGGTCGACAGCCACGGCCAGCCTACCAGCGCCGTTGCGGCTCCCATCGCTCAAGTGGCCGACATCCCAGATGTGCACTTTCGTAGGGGTGTAGAGCAGTTGCGACCAGTTGGAGGGACCGTGCAGACCGACATCGATCCGCGCAGCCTGATCGGCCGCAAGGCGTTCGACCGGAACGGACACAAGATCGGAACCGTGGACGAGGTGTACCTGGACGACGCGACCGGCGTCCCGGAATGGGCCGCGGTCCGCACCGGCCTGTTCAGCCGGGACGCCTTCGTCCCGCTGGAGCCGAGCGAGCTGACCGGGGAGGGCCTCCGCATCCCCTACGAGCGCGCCCTCATCAAGGACGCCCCCGACTTCGGGGTGGGCCGCCACCTCTCCCCCGAACAGGAGCTCCAGCTCTACCGCCACTACAGCATGACGCTCCCCCCGCCGCCCCCGGACACCGACTTCGGCCGCCTGGCGGGCCGGGACGGCCCGTGACACCCCACTGAGACGGTACGAGTGCCCCAGGGGCCGCCCGGACCATCGGTCCGGGCGCTCCCCGGCCCCCCACCGACCCCGACGGCCTGCTCTGCCCGCCCCTCAAGACCTCCAAGACCTCCAAGGGCCTCAGACCTCCGAGCCGAATCCCTCACTCCGGCCCCCGCCCCACCAACGGCAGCGGCTCCCCCGGCACCAGATCAGGATCGTCCACCGCGAACGTGCGGACCCGGCCGGGCGCCGAACCCGGCTCCTCGAACCGCACCGTGACCCGGCCGACCCCGCTCCCCTGGACCCACCCGGGCCCGTACACCGTGTGCCGTACGTCGTGACCGGGCGCCCAGTGCCGCTCCACGCTCCCTGAAGCCGCCTCCACGGCGTCCCCACCGACCGCCCCCGCTCCGGCACCCGGAGCACCCGGCCCGCCCCGCTCGCCTCCCCCGGCGCTCTCGACGCCCTCGTCCTTCTCCGGCTCCCCGGACACCGCCCCGGCCTCCGCCGCCTCCTCCGCCCTCGCCTCGGCCTGGGCGAACAGGTCCTCCTGCGTGAAGTCCGCGAGCCCGCTGACCCCGACCCCGAGGAGCCGTACGCCCCCGGTCGTGTCCACCGCGCCGAGGAGCCGTCCCACCGCCTCGCGCACCACCCCCGGGTCGTCGGTGGGCCCCCGGAGCGTCTCGGAGCGGGTCAGGGTGGAGAAGTCGTACCGCCGCACCTTGAGGACGATGGTCCGCCCCGAGTGTCCCGAGGCCCGCAGCCGCCCCACACACCGCTCGGCGAGCCGCTCCGCCTCGACCCGGATGCGGACACGGTCGTGCAGGTCGACGTCGAAGGTGTCCTCCACGGACACCGACTTGGCGTCCCGCTCGGCCACCACGGCCCGGTCGTCGTACCCCCGGGCCATCCGGTGCAGGGAGGTCCCGTGCGCCCGCCCGAGGAGCCGTACGAGCTCGTCCTCGCCCGCCTCCACGAGATCGGCCACGGTGGTCATCCCGGCCCGTCTGAGGTGCTCCCCGGTCGCCGGTCCGACTCCGGGCAGGATCCGCACCGAACGCGGCCCGAGCAGTTCCCGCTCGGTGCCGGGCTCGATCAGCACGAGCCCGTCCGGCTTGGCCTCCTCCGAGGCGATCTTCGCGATCATCTTGGAGCCGGCGAGCCCCACGGACCCGGCCAGTCCGGTCGTCGCCAGGATGTCGGTCCGAAGCTTCTCCCCGGCCGCCCGCGCGCTCGCGCTGTCGTCGGCGACGCCCCCCGCCTCCAGGTCGACGAAGGCCTCGTCCAGGCTGAGCGGCTCGACGAGCGGCGAGAGCCGTCCGAGCAGTTCCATGACCTGTTCGCTGATCGACCGGTAGAAGGCGAAGCGCGGCACGAGATAGGCGGCGTTCGGCGCGAGCCGCCGGGCCTGGCCCATCGGCATCGCCGAGTGGACGCCGAAGCGGCGGGCCTCGTAGGAGGCGGTGGCGACCACGCCCCTGGGCCCGAGCCCGCCCACGACCACGGGCTTTCCGCGCAGGCTGGGCTTCGCCGCCTGCTCGGCGGCGGCGAAGAACGCATCCATGTCGAGATGCAGGATCGTCGGCGCGGCTCTCACACGTCCGATGCTGCCCTACGCCACTGACAACGCGGCTCCGGCACGGCGCCACCCGCCGGAGGCCGGGGCACAGCGCCAAGAGCGGGGCCGGACGGGGAAACCACCCGCCAGGCCCGGCGACGGGCCCTCAGCGGGCCGTCAGGCCCCCTCAGGGGCTCAGACCGCCCTGTCCCGTCTGCGCCGCGCCAGCTCGTCCCCCGGGTTGTGCCCGACCAGGGTCTCCCCCGTGTCGACCCGCTCCCCGTGCAGCTGCGAGAGGGCGGCCTCGACGTCCTGCCACACCACACCGACGGCGATGCCGAAGACGCCCTGCCCGCCCTGGAGCAGGGAGACGACCTCGTCCGGCGAGGAGCACTCGTACACCGTGGCGCCGTCGCTCATGAGCGTCATCCGCTCCAGGTCCCGGAAACCCCGCGCGCGCAGGTGCTGCACCGTGGCCCGGATGTTCTGGAGGGCGACCCCGGTGTCGAGGAAACGCTTGACGATCTTCAGTACGACGACGTCACGGAAGCTGTAGAGCCGCTGGGTCCCCGAACCGTACGCGGGCCGCACGCTCGGCTCCACGAGCCCGGTGCGCGCCCAGTAGTCCAGCTGCCGGTAGGTGATCCCGGCCGCCGCGCAGGCCGTCGGCCCGCGGTAGCCGACCGCCTCGCCCGTCTGGCCCTGCCCCGTGTCGCTCTCCGCACCGAAGTCGCCCGCACTGCCGTGAAGCGGATACGGACCGCTCCCCCCGGACACGCGTCCGGGCGAGCTCCCTGCCGTACCGTCCGCGCTGCTCATCACGCCGACCCTCCGTCCTTGACCTGCCCACACGAAGGTAGGCAGTCACTCGGGGTGCGTCAACGATCGCCACACTCGGCACGCCGAGTGATAATCACCCTGAGAGTGGTTTCCCGCGTCTCTCTTCGGGGAAAGGCTACTCGAATGTCCTGTCCGCGCCCCGCGAACGGCCCGTGGTGACGGCGCCGTGCCTCACTGACTGTTGGTCCCGAAATCCTCCGGTGAGATCTGGTCGAGGAACTCGCGGAACTTCTCCACCTCGTCCTCCTGCTCGTCCGGAATCGCGATGCCCGCGTCGTCCAGGACACCGTCGCTGCCGAAGATCGGCGTGCCGGTCCTCAGGGCGAGGGCTATCGCGTCGGAGGGACGCGCGCTCACCTCGACTCCACTGGCGAAGACCAGCTCCGCGTAGAAGACACCGTCGCGCAGGTCCGTGATGCGCACTTCGGTGAGTTCCTGCCCCACGGCCTCCAGCACGTCCTTGAACAGGTCGTGCGTCAGCGGCCGCGGTGGCGCCATCCCCTGCTGGGCGAAGGCGATCGCGGTCGCCTCCCCCGGTCCGATCCAGATGGGGAGGTACCGATCGCCTCCCACTTCACGCAGGAGCACGATCGGCTGGTTGGAGGGCATTTCCACCCGGACACCCACAACGTCGAGCTCGTTCACACAGCAACCCTAGGACGTGCCCGCCCGGTTTGGATAGTCGGGCCCCCGCTCCGGCCGCCCCGGGCTCACTGGAGCCGGACACCCAGGGCGGTCTGGACGAGGGCCGCGTGCAGCCGTACCGACTGTGCGGCGAGCTCCCGCGCGGTGGCCTCCGCATGGGCTCTGGTCTGCGGGTTGCGGTGCCGGCGCAGTGGCGCGACGACCTGTTCGATGAGTCCGGCCTCCCGGTCGGCGGCCGCCTTCACGGACCGCAGGTGCCGGGGTTCGAGACCGAAGCGCCCCAGATCCGCGACGAGCCGGGCGACCGTGACGGTCTCGGCGTCGTACCCGCCGCCCGCCGTCTCGGAGACCAGGCCGTACGACTCCCACTCGACGAGTTCCGTCTCGGTGGCCTCGGCGGCGGCCAGGAGCTCGGCCCGGCCGAGCCGGCCGGCGGTGGGCTGCTCCGCCCCGGGCTCCCAGGCCCCCTCGACGAGGTCCTTCCGGCGCCCGGGGGCCGGAAGCTCGACCTGCTCGCCCCGGGCGAGGGCGTCGAGGTGCTCGCGGATGACCTTCAGCGGAAGGTAGTGGTCCCGCTGCATCCGCAGGATCAGAGCGAGCCGCTCCACGTCCTGCGGGCTGAACTTCCGGTACCCGGAGGCCGTCCGGCGGGGCTCCACGAGCCCCTCGGCCTCCAGGAACCGGATCTTGGAGATGGTCACTTCGGGAAATTCGTCGCGCAGCTGGTTCAGCACCGTGCCGATGCTGACCAGCCGGTCGCCCGCGGAGGCGGTGCCGGACCCGGCACCGCCCGTCGGTGTTCGCAGCATGGACCTTCCCTGAAGGCTTCTCCGAGGCGTTACACGCCCCGCCGGTTCGAGTAGAAGACCAGCCGGTACTTGCCGATCTGCACCTCGTCGCCGTTGGACAGGACGGCCGAGTCGATCGGCTCGCGGTTGACGTACGTGCCGTTGAGACTGCCGACGTCGGAGACGGTGAAACCGCCGTCGTGACCCCGCCGGAACTCGACGTGCCGCCGGGAGACCGTGAAGTCGTCCAGGAAGATGTCGCTCTGCGGGTGACGGCCGGCCGTGGTCAGCTCGCCGTCGAGCAGGAACCGGCTGCCGGAGTTGGGACCCCTGCGCACCACGAGAAGGGCGGAACCGGTGGGCAGCGCCTCCACGGCGGCCAGCGCCTCCGGGGAGAGCGAGGGCAGCTGCGTCTGGCCGGTGATCTCCGCCTCGTAGGCCTCAAGACCCGAGATCGAGATCGTCGACGTCGTCTCCGAAGCGCGCTCGGCGACCGCCCCGCCCCGCAGCGGCGTACCGCACTGCGAGCAGAAGCGACTGTCGGCCGTGTTGCGGTGACCGCACCTCGTGCACACCGGCATGGACGCATCCTCCTGCCGCGGCTGACCCGCCGAGGTCTGTGTCGCGTACGGATCCGGGGTGAACCCTCCACCCGTACCTGAGGTTGATGGTTCTCCGAAACCTATGCGGGCGGCCCCGGCCGGGTCAACAGAAGACGCGCCCGGATTGCCCGGAATGTCACCGCCCTGACCGCCGACCTGGTCGCGGAAGAGCGGACGCTCGCCGCCCTGCTCCTCGCTCTGGGCATGGCGCGACGCACGGTGCCTGGCGCTGCCGCCGTCCTCACGCGCGCTCTTGCCGAACAACTTCGCAAACAACTTCACGGGCGATTCCCCTTGACCGAAACAGACCCGCCCGTGGGGCAGGACGAACCGAGATCCATCACACCTGCCGACCCGGACACCTTCACAACGTCCGTATCCTCCGGACAGTTTCCACCACGCACCACCGTTGTGGTGCGCCGACCCCCCGCAACGCCGTGCGCTTGTCGCGGGGCCCCCGTTGTCCCCCTCTCACTGCGAGGACGACTGAGCGTAGTCAGGCCGCTTCGCGGGTCGCAAGGCATCGACGACGATCTTCGCCGACCGCTCCACCGTGGCCGTGGCCTGCTCCTTCTCCAGGGTCTGCACGACACCGCCGGGAATGTTGAGCGCGGGCTCGAGATCCTCCGGCTTGCCGATGACCTTGAAGACGTACGGAGCGGTCACCTTCGTTCCATCGATCCGCATGTCATCACCACTACCGGTGAAATAACTGTCCGCGACGACCCGGACACCGTCCACCTGGATCGCCTCCGCGCCCGCCGCCCGCAGCTCCTGGATCGCGTCGAGCAGCATGTCGGACTCCACGGCGCCGCTGGGATCACCGACCGTCAACGTGATGCCGGGCCCCTCCGCGGCCACGGTACCGGCCAGGATGCCCAGCTGCCGCTCCTTCTCCTGGGTCTGCTTCCGGGCTTCCTCCGCCTGGTCCGAACTGGACTCCAGCTCGGAACGCTGCTTCTCAAGACGCGCCTTCTCGTCCTCAAGACGCTGGGTGCGGTCGTCGAGTTCATCGAGGATACGGACCAGGTCCTCCTGGCGCGCCCCGCGCAACGCGCTGTTATCGCTCGTCGAGGACACCTGGATGGCGAGCCCCAGACCGAGACCGAACAGCAGCAGCGCGACGATGAGCTGAGCCCGCGTCACCCGCGGCGGCCACAGCGCGGAGGCCAGCCTCCGTCGCCCGCTCGGCTCATCCGGCGGCGGCACGGCCACCCGGACGTCATGGTCCGCGGTCCCGCCGTAGACGGACTCCCGGACCTCCTCCGGCTCCCCGGGCCCGGCACCGTCCCCGGGCCTCTCCGGTCCCTGCGGCCCGCCCGCACCCTCACGCCCTCCGGGGCCCTCGGGCTCCCGCGGCTTCTGGAATCCGTCGCTCATCGGCCTCACGCCCGGAAGACATGGCGCCGGATGGCAGCCGCGTTGGAGAAGATCCGGATGCCGAGCACGACCACCACACCGGTCGACAGCTGCGAGCCCACGCCCAGCTTGTCGCCGAGGAAGACGATCAGCGCGGCCACGACCACGTTGGACAGGAACGAGACCACGAAGACCTTGTCGACGAAGATGCCGTCGAGCATGGCCCGCAGACCCCCGAAGACCGCGTCGAGGGCGGCGACCACGGCGATCGGAAGATAGGGCTCGACCACCGCCGGAACCTCGGGACGGACCAACAGCCCGACCACGACTCCGACGATCAGGCCAAGTACGGCGATCACGATGTGCCCTTCCCTGTGTCGGCCGTGGCCCGGCCGGACGGCGTCGCCGCCCCGGTCCCCCTCGGCTCTGCGGTACGTACGGTCAGGCTCGGCGCGGCCGGCAGGCGTACGTCGCCCTCGGCCGAGATGCTGCTCCTGATCCCGAAGTTCTCCACCAGCGCGTGCAGGTACTGACCGTCCGCGCTGTCCTGGAACGTGGTGCTCAGCTTCCGCCCGTCGCCGACGGCGAGGACGGTGTACGGCGGCACCAGCGGCTTGTTGTCCACGAGCACCGCGTCACCGGCGGCCCGGATCGCGGACAGCGAGGTCAGCCGCTGCCCGTTGATCGCGACCGCCTCGGCGCCCGACTCCCACAGCCCGTTGACGATCCGCTGCATGTCCCGGTCGCGCACCCGGCCCGTGTCGGTGAAGCCACTGCTCTCGCGCGGCCCCCCACCACCGGAGTCGGTGCCCTTGGCGTCGTCGATGACGAGCTTCACCCCGGGACCGTGCACCGGCGTCGCACCCGAGAGCAGGGCCACCAGACCGCCCTGGTCGCCGCCGTGCTGCTGCAATGCCTGCCGCTGCCGCTCCCCGACCTCGTCCCGGATCCGCTCGACGTCCTGCTCAAGGCCGTCGGCCGCGGTCGTCTCCGCCTCGATCCGGTCGATCAGGTCCTGTCGTTCCTTGGCGACGACCGGCGCGGAGATCCGCGCCTCGGCCGCGCCCACGGTCACCACGGCGGCGGCCAGCACCAGACCCGCGGCGACACCGAGCCGGGCCCGCAGACCACGGGGCAGCCCACCGCCCTCGGCCGCCCGCCGGGCGGTCGCCTCGGCGTACCCGTCGTCCAGCGCGTGGTCGATCACGTTGTTCAGCAGCGACATCGACGCGTCCGGACGCGACGGCGGTGATCCGGTGCTCCGAACGGGGGACTGCTGCGACATGCCGCACATCGTCGCACGTCGTACGGCCTACCGCCGAATGGCCCCACCACCGTGCGGGGAGGCACCCCCAGGGCACCTCCCCGCACGACCGTGTCCTCAGGTCAGCGACCTGCGCTGTCGACCACCTCGGCCCACTCGTCGAGCAGTGCCTGGGCGGAGGCGTCGTCGGGCCCCTCCGCCCACAGATGGGTGACGGCCTCGGCGGGGTCCGGCAGCACCATCACCCACCGGCCGTCGGCCTCGACCACCCGCACCCCGTCCGTGGTGTCGACGGAACGGCTGCCCGCGGCCTCCACCACCCGGCGCATCACCAGCCCCTTCACCGCCCATGGCGTCGGGACGTCCTTCTTGAGGACGTGTGCCCGGGGAATCCGGGCGTCGATCTGGCTGAGCGTGAGCTGGGTCCGTGCCACGAGCCCGATCAGCCGCACGAAAGCGGCGGCGCCGTCGAAGACACTGCTGAACTCGGGCACGATGAACCCGCCCCGACCGTCACCACCGAAGATCGTCGACTCCTCACGACCGACCCTCGTGAGGTCGTCGGGCGACGTCGTCGTCCACTCCACCTGGGTGCCGTGGTAAGCGGCCACCTGCTCGGCGATCCGGGTCGTCGTCACGGGCAGCGCGACCCGCCCCGACCGCCGCTCGGCCGCCACCAGGTCCAGCATCACCAGGAGCGCCCGGTCGTCCTCGATGATCCGCCCCCGCTCGTCCACCAGCGAGAGCCGCTCCCCCACCGGGTCGAAACGGACACCGAACGCGGCCCGCGCCGACGCCACGATCTCCCCCAGCCGTACGAGCCCCGCCCGCCGGCTCTCGGCCGACTCGGTGGGTCTCGACTCGTCGAGACCGGGGTTGATCGTCAGCGAATCGACCTGGAGCCGCCCGAGCAGACTGGGCAGGACGAGACCGGCACTGCCGTTGGACGCGTCCACGACGACCTTCAGCCCGGCTTCCGCGATACCGGAGGTGTCCACGTTCCGCAGCAGAGAACCGGTGTACGAATCGAACACGCTGGCCGGGAAGGACAGGTCGCCGATCTCCCCGGGGAACGCCCGCCGGTACTCCTGCCGCGCGAACACCCGGTCCAGCTTGCGCTGCCCGCCCTGCGAGAGGTCGGCCCCGCGCTCGTCGAAGAACATGATGTCCACGGAGTCCGGCACACCGGGCGAGGTCCGCAGCATGATGCCACCGGCACTCCCCCGCGCGGTCTGCTGCCGCGCCACCGGCAGCGGAACGTTCTCCAGATCCCTTACGTCGATGGCGCTGGCCTGCAACGCCGAGATCACCGCCCGCTTCAGTGCCCGCGCACCCCGGGAGTGGTCCCGGGCCGTGGTGACGGTCGACCCCTTCTTCAGAGTCGTGGCGTACGCCCCCGCGAGCCGGACCGCCAGCTCGGGGGTGATCTCCACATTGAGGATGCCGGACACGCCCCGGGCCCCGAAGAGGTGCGCCTGCCCCCGGGACTCCCAGATGACCGAGGTGTTGACGAAGGCGCCCGCCTCGATCGTCTTGAAGGGGTAGACACGGACGTTGCCCTGGACGATCGACTCCTCACCGATGAGGCACTCGTCCCCGATGACGGCACCGTCCTCGATCCGGGCCGCCCGCATGACATCGGTGTTCTTCCCGATCACACAGCCGCGCAGATTGCTCTGCTCACCGATGTAGACGTTGTCGTGGACGACGGCCTTGTGCAGGAAGGCTCCGCTCTTGACCACGACGTTGGAACCGATGACCGTGTGCTCGCGGATCTCGGCGTCCGCCTCGACCTTGGCGTAGTCACCGATGTAGAGCGGTCCGCGCAGCACGGCGTCACGGTGTACCTCGGCGCCTTCCGCGACCCACACGCCCGGTGAGATCTCGAAGCCGTCGATGTCGACCTGGACCTTGCCTTCCAGGACGTCGGCCTGTGCCTTCACATAGCTCTCATGAGTGCCGACGTCCTCCCAGTAGCCCTCGGCGACATAGCCGTAGATCGGCTTGCCCTCCTTCATCAACTGGGGGAAGACATCTCCCGACCAGTCGACGGAGGTGTCCGCCTGGACATAGTCGAAGACCTCGGGCTCCATCACGTAGATGCCCGTGTTGACCGTGTCCGAGAAGACCTGCCCCCAGGTCGGCTTCTCCAGGAACCGCTCGACCTTTCCCTCTTCGTCGACGATCGTGATCCCGAATTCCAGTGGATTCGGGACCCTGGCCAGACAGACCGTGACGAGGGCGCCCTTCTCCTTGTGGAAAGCGATCAGATCGGTGAGATCGAAATCGGTGAGCGCGTCCCCCGAGATGACGAGAAAGGCGTCGTCCTTCAGCGCCTCCTCGGCGTTCTTCACACTTCCCGCGGTACCGAGTGGCTTTTCCTCGTTGGCATATGTGAGCTCCATGCCGAGCTCCTCGCCGTCGCCGAAGTAGTTCCTGACGAGGGAGGCGAGAAACTGCACGGTGACGACGGTCTCGTTGAGACCGTGCCTCTTGAGCAGTCGTAGGACGTGCTCCATGATCGGTCGGTTCACGACCGGCAGCAGAGGCTTGGGCATACTCGAAGTCATGGGGCGAAGTCGGGTTCCTTCGCCACCGGCCATCACGACGGCCTTCATGTCGGAAGCGTCCTCCTTGAAGAGACGACGGTCCTGCCGACTTCACCTGTCCGCTAGAGGCCCTCGGACATCCTCGTCGTTGCCGGCGACACTGCTCGGCACAGGAGGAACGGGCTCAATCGGCCTCGGTATCCGCCTTCACTAGTCGACGGACCTGGACCACGTAGAGGATCCCTGCCCACCAATACAGAGTTGTACCCCATCCGGCGAAGGCCCACCCGAAAACTTCAGCGAGTGACGAAAGCCAGCCCGTTCCGTCACTGAGAAGCAGCAACGGGAAGGCGTACATCAAGTTGAAAGTCGCAGCTTTGCCGAGGAAGTTCACCTGCGGCGGCGGGTAACCGTGCTTGCGAAGGATTCCCACCATGACCAGCAGCATGACCTCACGCGCCAGCAGGGCGGCTGTCAGCCACAACGGCAGGATCTCGCGCCAGGTGAGCCCGACGAGGGTCGACAGGATGTACAGCCGGTCAGCGGCCGGGTCGAGCAGCCGGCCGAGGTTGCTGATCTGGTTCCAGCGCCGGGCCAGTTTGCCGTCGAGGTAGTCGCTGACACCGCTGAACGCCAGCACGAGCAGTGCCCAGCCGTCGCTCTTCGGACCGCCGAACTCCGGACGGAGAATCAGCCACAGAAACAGCGGTACGCCGACGAGACGCGCCATGCTGAGAATGTTGGGGATGGTGAGGACCCGGTCGGTCTGAACGCGGGTCTCCTGGACCTCCACCCGGGGGCCTCCTGCTGGGAACGTACGGACGATGCCCCCTGACCCTACCCTCAGCCACGACACCTCCGCGCACAGGGGGCACCAGGCACGCCCGGAACGCAAAATGCCTCAACCCCCGGACAGAGTCCGGGGGTTGAGGCTAAAAATTGTTCGGCGGTGTCCTACTCTCCCACAGGGTCCCCCCTGCAGTACCATCGGCGCTGAAAGGCTTAGCTTCCGGGTTCGGAATGTAACCGGGC
>NZ_JBIUZD010000025.1:0-63340 GCF_044744885.1 Streptomyces sp. NPDC087215 | reverse complement strand
CCGGTTGAGCGCGGCGTGGCCTGCCTGAAGTCCTGGCGGATCTTCCGCAGGTCCCGCTGCAGCCCCAACCGCATGACGTCAATCGCCAAAGCCATCTCACCCTGGAGCGGCAACGCTGAAGAGGCTCAGTGTTCCCGGGGTGACCCCGAACAGTGTGGTCATGGTGTCGATGTGCGAATTGGGCGGACAGTCCCGCACTCCGTTCATCGGAGACGCGACGATGACGGTCCACAATGTCGCACCCGACAACGGTCAGGTGCACGTCCGGGGAGAAGTGGACTGGGACTCCACTCTCTCCGTCCGGATGTACTTCCTCGTTTCTTGAGCCGCGCACGGACGGATGTCTCCGGGGCGTCGTCACAAGAAATCCCGACCGTTCCCGTAAGCACAGCCGCCGTTGCCGTTGCCTTTGCGCCGACAGCCGGTCACCTTCCCGTACAGGAGGGTGACCGGCTGTCGGTGTGAAGGATCCGCGGCGCATCCCGCGACCGCCCCGGTGGCCTCTCCCGGCGAGGGGCCGCTCGCCCCCTCGCCCCGCCCTCGGTCGTCCGCTCCCGCCGGACCCTTCGGTCCGCGGGGGCCCGGGACCTCCCGTCGCGCCCGCCCGTCCCGGCGCCCGCCCCCGTCCCCCGTCCCGGCGCCCGCCCCCGCCCCGGCGAGGCCCGCCTCTCGGCCGTGCGCGGGTTTCGGTCACGGGGCGAGGTGCCGCGACCCGTACCCCGGTTCCGTACACCCGGCTGGTCACCACAGGACGAGTTGTCCACAGTCCATGGTTCAGACCATTTTGGCGATTTTTCAGCCACGTGAATTGACAGGGCGGCGGCCCCTGCCCTGTCCTGACGGACAGTCTGGGGCAAGGTCCGGGCGTCACGCCGCTGGAGGCGCCGGCCTCCGCCAGGAGGGGTGTCATGAGCAGTTCAGCACGGTCCGGAGCGCCCTGGGAGGACTTCGGGCGCGCCCTGAAGTCCTGGCGTCGCCGATCCGGCCTCACCCAGCGCCAGCTGGGCCAGCTCGTCGGGTACCACCACAGCCAGATCAGCCGCCTCGAAGCGGGGCTGCGCGAGCCGCCGCCCGGTCTGGTCCACCGACTCGACACGGCACTCGGCGCGGACGGCGCACTGGCGACGCTGGCCGCCGCCTCCCACGACTCGCCGCACGACCGACGGCGACTACCGGCCGAGACGGGTCTGTTCACCACACCGCCCGGCGCGGAGCCCGGCGGCGCCGCAGCCGACTGGGACGGCCTCCCGTGGCCCGCCGCACTTCCGGCCGAAGGGCTCGTGTGCCCCCTCCACGGCAGCGCCGGATGCCTCACCCCGGACCGCGCCGCCGCCCCGGAACTCCTCGCACGGCTGGCGGCGGGCGACCCCCGCTTCGACGAACTGACCGCCATGGAAACGGAGGTGCTGCACGCCCTCACCGGATTCCTCGCCTGTGTGATCCGGGGCGCGCTGCAACTGACCTCCCTGGACGGCACGGCCACGACGGAACGGCTGCTGCGCGGGGTGATCCGCTGGGCCGACGCGGTCAACACGACCGGCCGCACCCCCCACGGCCAGCTGCGGATCGCCGCTCAGTACGCCCAGGTCGCGGGACGGCTGCGGATGCGGCGCGGCCAGAGCAGCATCGGCATGGCCTGGTTCGGCCACGGACTGCGCTGGGCGGACGCCGTCCACGACATACCGGCGCGCGCCACACTGCTCAGCGACATCTGCGCCCTGGTCAGACTGGACGACGACCCCGGTCCCACGCTCGGATACGCCGAGGCCATCGGAGCCGTCGACGGCCGACGACGCTGGATCTCCACCCTCTCCCACCTCTACCAGGCACGGGGGCACGCGCTCCGCCAGGACGCCGCCGAGTGCCGCCGCCACATCGCCGCCGCCCGCCGGGCGTTCGACAGGCTCGGCCGGGACGACGACCTGGAGGCCCCCTGGCTCACCGGCGCCGAGGGAGAGATGCGACTGGACTCGGCGATCGGCGGGGCGCTGCGCGACCTCGCGGCGGCCACCGGGGACCGTACGACCGCCCGGCGTGCCGTCGAGGCCGTCGCCCGCTCCCGGGCCCGGCTCTCGCCCCTCATGCGGGACACGCATCTGCTGCTCACCCTCCGGCTCGCCGACGGCTGGGCCTGCGCGGGTGACCCGGAGGCGGCGGTCGCGCTCGCCGCGCCGGTGCTCGACATGGCGGCGGGCACCGACGAACTCCTCGTCCGCGCGGAGCTGGACGGACTCCACACCAGGCTCTCCCGGGACTGGTCCGGTGTCCCCGAAGTCACCGGATACCGGGACCAGTTGGCCGATCTGGGGGTGCGGAGCGCGGTGCGCGGCTTGCCGGAATTTGCCAGCCGCGCACCGCACGCCCGGACGCGTTGACCCGGGCGCGGACGGATGTGAGGGTGCGGCCAGCCCGCCGACGCGACGCGTCGGACGTACCGGTGTTCCTCGACGGGAGCACCCGTACCCGGATCGTTGCTTTGTCATAGCCACGACACCGGCCGGGTGGCTCATCACCTCTCACAAGGAGCCATGATGCTGAGAAAGATGGCGGTGGCCGGGATATCCCTGGTCGTGACACTCGGAGTGGTGGTGCCGACCTCGGTCGCGGCAGCCGCGCCGGTCGCCGCACCCCCCACGAGCAAGCCGCAACCGCCCTCGGCGGCGAGGGCCGTCGCCGCCGCCGATCTGGCGGCGCTCAGCGGTCTCGACGCGCTCGCCAAGGGCCCCGACGAGCAGTACGACCGGCACCAGGTCATCCCCTGGACCCAGGGCCTGTACGCCGTCGCCTACGAGCGCACCTACCGGGGCCTGCCCGTCGTGGGCGGCGACGCGGTGGTCCTCGCCGACGGAGAGGGCAAGGTCCGCTCGGTCCACTCCGCCACGGAGAACGCCGTCTCGGTGCCCACCACCGCCAAGGTCACCGCCGCCAAGGCCGAACGGACCAGCCGCAAGCGACTCGCCGAGGTCCGGAAGGCCGAGGCGGCGCGCCTCGTGGTCCGGGTCAAGGACGACCACGCCACCCTCGCCTGGGAGACCGTGCTCACCGGCCGCACGGCCGAGGGCGCGCCCAGCAAGCTGCACGTCTTCGTCGACGCCCGCAGCGGTGACGTCGTGGACTCCTACGACGACGTCCGGGCCGGGACCGGCCGCAGCGAGTGGAACGGGCCCAGCCCGCTCACCATCGACACCTCCCGCTCGGGCACCCAGTACGTCCTGCGCGACACCACCCGCCCCGGCCTCCAGTGCTCCGACTACAGCGGCGGCCTGTTCACCAAGGCCACCGACGACTGGGGCACGGGCAACGCCACCAGCCGCGAGACCGGCTGCGTCGACGTCATGTACGCGGCGCAGAAGCAGTCGGACATGCTCAAGGAGTGGCTCGGCCGCAACGGGCACAACGGCAACGGCGGCAGCTGGCCGACGCGCGTCGGCCTCAACGAGCTGAACGCCTACTGGGACGGCTCCACCATCACCATCGGCCACAACAGCGCGAACAAGTGGATCGCCGGTGTGGACGTCGTCGCCCACGAGTACGGTCACGGCCTGGACTCCAACACGCCCGGCGGCGCCAACAACGAGAGCGGACTCGGCGAGGCCACCGGCGACATCATGGGCGCGCTCACCGAGGCGTACGCCAACCAGCCCGCGCCGTTCGACACCCCCGACTACACCGTCGGCGAGATGATCAACCTCCAGGGCCGCGGCCCGATCCGCAACATGTACAACCCGGCCGCCCTCGGCGACCCGGCCTGTTACTCGGCGTCGATCCCCACCACCGAGGAGCACGCCGCCGCCGGTCCGCTCAACCACTGGTTCTACCTGCTGGCCGAAGGCTCGAACCCCGGCGGCGGCAAGCCCTCCAGCTCCACCTGCAACAACTCCACCATCACCGGGATCGGCGTCAAGGACGCGGGCCGGATCTTCTACGGCGCCATGCTGCTCAAGACCAGCGGCATGACCTACAAGCGCTACCGCACCGCCACCCTGACCGCCGCGAAGAACCTCGACCCGAGCTGCGGCCTCTTCGCCACCACCAAGGCCGCCTGGGACGCCATCAGCGTGCCCGCGCAGACCGGCGACCCGGCCTGCGCCTCGCAGCAGACCGACTTCTCCCTGGCGCTGGCACCCGGCTCCGGCGACGTCCAGCCGGGTTCCTCCGCCACCGCCACGGTCAACACCACCACCGTGTCCGGCAGCGCCCAGCAGGTGGCCCTCACCGCCACCGGCGCACCCACCGGGGTCACCGTCTCCTTCAGCCCGTCCACGGTCACCTCCGGCAGCTCCGCCACGATGACCGTCGCGACGACCTCCGGCACCACCGCGGGCACCTACCCGATCACCGTCACGGGCCGCAGCGGAAGCAACTCCCACACCGCGCAGTACACCCTGCGGGTCGGCGGGGGCGGTACCCCGAACACCCCGCCGGACGTCGATGTGGCAGCCGTCCAGGCCCACCTGGCGCAGCTGTCCGCCATCGCGTCGCAGAACGGCGGCAACCGCCGCTCCACCACGGCCGGTTACCGCTCGTCCCTCGCCTATGCGAAGGGCAAGCTCCAGGCCGCCGGTTACACGGTGACCGAGCAGACCTGCACCTCCGGCTGCACGGCCGGTGCGGGCAACAACCTGATCGCCGAATGGCCCAAGGGCGACGCGGCCAGCGTGTACATGTTCGGCGCGCACCTCGACGGCGTGTCCGCGGGCGCGGGCATCAACGACAACGGCTCCGGTTCCGCCGCGCTCCTGGAGGCGGCCCTCACCCTCGCGAAGACCGACCCGGCCATGAAGAACCGGGTCCGCTTCGCCTGGTGGACCGACGAGGAGCAGGGCCTCAACGGCTCCTCCTTCTACGCCCGGACGCTCGCCACCACCGAGCGGTCCAGGATCAAGGCGTACTACAACTTCGACATGGTCGCCTCCGTCAACGGCGGCTACTTCATCAACAACCTGAACTCCTCCGCGTCCGCGCCGATGAAGGCCTACTGGGACTCCCTCGGCCTGGCCCCGCAGGAGAACGTCGAGGGCCAGGGCCGTTCCGACGACTACTCCTTCCAGCAGATCGGCATCCCCACCTCCGGCTACGCCACGGGTGCCTCGGCGACCAAGTCCTCCTCGGAGGCGGCCAAGTGGGGCGGCACCGCGGGCCGGGCGTACGACCCCTGCTACCACTCCGCCTGTGACACCACCGCCAACATCAACGCCACCGCCCTCAACCGCAGCGCGGACGGCATCGCCTACACCCTGTGGAAGACCGCCGTCGGGGAGACCACGACCCCGGTGAACGACTTCTCGATCTCCGCGTCGCCCGCCGCGGGCACCGTCGCCCCCGGCGCTTCCGCCACGGTCACCGTGTCGACGGCGACCACCAGCGGCAACGCGCAGAACGTCCAGCTCACGGCCTCGGGCCAGCCGACCGGCGTGACCGTGTCGTTCAGCCCCGCCTCGGTCACCTCCGGACAGTCCTCGACGGCCACCGTCGCGGTCGCCACCGGCACCGCCCCGGGGACGTACACCCTCACCCTCTCCGGTGCGGGCGAGGTCAGCCACCAGACCACGTACACCCTCACCGTCTCCGGCGGTGGCGGCGGCGAGACCACCTGGCGGCTCGGCGGCACCTACGCGGCCGGCGACATCGTCACCTACGACGGCGTCCGTTACCGGTGCGTCCAGGGGCACACGGCCTACCAGGGCTGGGAGCCCCCGAACGTCCCCGCCCTCTGGCAGCGCCTCTGAGGGCTGACGAGCCGAGGCCCTGAGGTCTGACGGCCCGAACGTCTGAGGGCCTGACGGCCCGACCGGTCGCCGAACGCGACCCCACACCCCCGGCCGGTACCCGTGACACACGGGTACCGGCCGGGGGCCTTCGCGCAGGGGGTGACCCTCGCCGGGAGGAGCCCCCGAAGTCGAAGCGGATGTTCCGTTTCCGGCCACCCCGGTGGGCGGGCGGCGCCGGGACCGCCCGCCGGGGGAACGCGCACGCCAGGACGGAAGAATCGTTGCCCCTTGCACCGAGGAGCGCGAACGGCCGTGCGAGACGAACGGGGGACAGGGCGCCGCCCGGTGAGGGAGTGAGAGGACGAAACAGCAGGTCAGCGACTGATTACCCTCTTCAGTCGACGCCCTCGGCGGTGAAAGTGTGGGCACGAACCGGGCTGCCCGCCGTGAAGCCGGGCAGCCCTCCGGTCGCAGAAACAGAGGGGAACCACCATGTCAGCGCGCAAGACCCTGGCGATCATGACCGCCGTGGCGGCACTGATCGCAGGGCCCGTCCTGTCGGCCCAGGCATCGACCACCGTTCCGACCGGCTCCGCCCACGCCGGGCAGACCCGCGCCGCCGGACTCACCGACCGGCAGGCCGCGGAGCTGCGGGACCGGGTCGACGCCGTCCTCGCGCAGGACCCGAGGGCCCGCCAGATCTCGGCGAACACCCTCACCACCGAGGGCGGTACGGTCACCGTCGCCGTGCCCGGCCGCTCCGAGACCCGCGACCTGGCCGCGCCCGCGGCGGCCCCGTCCTGCGCCGACGGACACCTGTGCGTCCAGGACGGACGCGGCTACATCTACGACTACTACCGCTGTGGCTACTACGACTTCGACGGCATCGGCGACGGCACCTTCAACAACAACCAGACCCCCGGCACCCGCGCCCGCTTCTACAACCAGGACGGCAGCGAACGCTGGTCGAACGTCGCCAAGTCCACCGGCACCGCCTCCTGGAGCCCCGTCTACCACATCCGTCCCTGTTGACGGACCCGCTCCGGACAGCCTTCCACGTCCCGCCCGGCCCGGCCCGGCCCGGCCCGGCCCGTCCCGCCCCCGACCCCACCCCGGGCCGGGGGCGGCCCGTCGTGGCCGACCGTCCGGCCGCCCGCCCATGGCGACGGGGGTCGGGCCGTATTCGGGGAGACAGCGGGGGTGGGGGTCTCTACGATCACTGGTGGGACGGGGTTCGTAGCGCAGTGGTCGTCGCGCCTTCACCTCATGTGGGAAGACGCCGGTTCGAATCCGGTCGACCCCGTCCCGCTCGACCACCCGGCGGCCGCGTGTCCTGGCACACGACGATGCGCTCCGCTCCGTGGCAGGACCGGCCACCGCCCCGCGATCCCCTTCCCGGGGTTCGGGGCGGGGCCCGTGAGAGGGGGCGCCATGAGTGGGTCGTCGGACGAAGAGCTCTCCCGGGGCTTCCTGGCCGCGATGCGCGTCGGCGATCTCCGCGAGGGGACCGTGGCAGAGGTGACCCGGCACGGCGTGGCGGTGACCCTGGACGGATTCGCCGCCCGCCCGCTGGGGTTCGTGGGGTCGCTGAATCTCTCCTGGGCCGGGTCCGCCCGAGCGTCGGCACGTGTGGGGGAACGGATCACCGCGCGGGTGATCGGCGTCGACCTGGACCAGGAGCGCGTGTGGCTGGCCACGACCGCCACGGAGAGCCCCGAACTCTGGGCGTTCCTCGACTCCCTCCGCGCCGGGGACCTCCTCTCGGGACGGATCGCGTCGATCGAACGGTTCGGCGTCCTCGTGGCGCTCGACGAAGGCCCGAGCCATCCGGTCCTCCCCGGCGTCGGGCTCATCGCCCTGCCGGACTTGTCCTGGCGGCGCTTCGAGGCGGCGACGGACGTCGTCCGGGTGGGGGAGCACGTCACCTGCGCGTTCCTCTCCTTCGACACGACGAACGGAGAGGCCAGACTGTCGCTGCGCGCCACGCGGCCCGACCCGTTCCAGACCTTCGCCGACAACGCCTCGGTGGGCGACGAAATGCGGGGCCGGGTCACCGGACTGGTCCCGTTCGGTGTCTTCGTCCAAGTGGGCGACGGCACAGAGGGGTTGATCGAGGACCGGAACGGCACCGGGACATCCGGAAGGGCTCCGGGGGCGTCCGTGCGGATCGGCGACGAGATCGCGGTCGTCATCACCGGGATCGACCGTGAGCGGCGCAGACTGTTCCTCTCCCGACGACCGGCGCCCCCGGCCCCCGGCTGACCCGAGACCGGTCCCGTCAGTCCGGTCCCGTCAGTCCGGTCCCTCAACCGTGCGTCCCGTGGGGCGTACGGACCCGGCCCCACCGGGTTCCGCGCGCTGAACGCCGGTCGGGACGGCCGGGTTCCGCCCGGGGCCCGCAGATCGTCGCCCCGGGTCCGGCCCGCACGGGATGTCCCATAAGTAGGCCTACGGGCCGCTATGGTCTGCTGACCATGAGGACGAACGCCTTAGCTCTGACCGCCGCGTCGGCCGCGGCCGTACTGCTCGCGCTGCCCGCCCCGGTCCGCGCGGCCTCCCTCCCGGCCCAGGCCGCCACCCCCGCGACGTGCAAGGACGGCCGCAGCGACGCGCGGGGCCGCTCGTCGGTGGACGGCACCGAGATCGCCTGGGACGACGAGACCCGGTTCGACGACGCACGGAGAACCGCCCACCGCCTCTGGTCGGCGGGCTCGCTCACCCGGGTGAAGATCCGGCCGGACGACGCCACGACGTGGGCCGACCTGGTGTGGCGGGACGCCGACAGCACCTCGGGCGAGTGGAAGAACGTCTACGGACGGTGGGCCGGGCGGAGCGGCACGGACACGATCGAACTCAACGCCGCCTATCTGGGGGAGGGGAGACCGTTGGGCAGGGCGGAACACCGGCGGAGGGTCGCCGCGCACGAGATGGGCCATGCCCTCGGCTTCTGCCACAAACCGCTGTCCTACCGGTCCCTGATGTGGTCGGACTACGACGACCTCGCGGCGGACCGGATCGACGCACCGACTCCGCGGGACATCGGCAACTACCACGCGCTCTGGGGCAGGTCACGATGAACAGGACCGTGGGAGTGCTCGTCGGCGGACTGACGGCCGCCGTGGTCACGGTGGGCGGTTGGATCGGCCTCCAGGAGTACACCGAGCCCCGGACCCGCCCCGAGGCGCTGCGCGGGTACGACGCGACGGACCCGGCGAGCACGGCTCCACAGGCCGAGAACGTCTTCACCGGCACCGTGCGGGCGTTCGAGGAACTGCGGGAGATCGAGGGATGGGAGCAGGGCGTCTACCTGGTCGAGGTCGTCTCGGCGTTGCGCGGGAGCCTGCACGGCACGGTACGGGTGACGTACGCCCCGGAGGACGTGGGACCGGAGTGGCTGGAGGCGGGCGGGACGTACGTGTTCGCGACCCACGCGTGGACGGACGTGGCCGGGGACGGGCACGCGCAGCTCTTCAAGGGGGAGATGCGGCCGGTGGACGCCGGACAACTGTCGGTCTGGGAGGACGCGGTGGCCCTGCCGCTGGTGGCCGACCGGGATCCGTCCGGACGGTCGGGCCCCTGCTCGGGCCGGGACTGCTGAGGAGGACCGTCCGTCCGGCGAACGGTCAGGAGCCGTCTCAGGCCGCGGTCACGAATTCCGGGGCGCGCCCGGCGGGGGCCCCTTCGACCGCTTCGGCCCACAGCGCCAGCAGACGCCGGTACTCGGTCGTGCGGTACTCGCTGCGCGGCTCGTCCATCAGCTCCCTGATCCGGGTGTTGACCCAGGATGCCGCAGGCGCGTGACGGGGGAGACCGACGATGGTGTGCATGGGAACACCGTACGGGCGGGGTCCGACAATCGCGCCGGATTTCCGGCGCACCGGCCGAGGGGCTCCGGCGACACGCCGAAGGGGTGTCGTCCGGGCCCGAGCGGTCGGGGCCGAACACGCCAGGGCGGGGGCCGGTGGAGCGCGTACGGGCTGCGGTGGATCTGCGAGCCCGGCGCGATCCCCGGGCGCCCGGCCGGGAGCACCCGGACCCTCCCCGTCGTACCGTACGAGCCCGGCGGGTGTCTCCGCGTCGCGCCGTACGAGCACGCACCCGGCGGGCCTGGCCGCGCCCCTGGGGACGGAGATCGGGCCACCCCGGGCCACCCCGGGGCCTCCGGGGCCTCTGGGTCCTCCGGACCACCGCCCGGACCGCCGTGCCTGACGCCCCCGCGCCCGTACGCCCGTGCCCGACGACGCCACGCCCGGCACAAGCCACTCGTCCCCGGCCCACGGAACCCCGCCGTACGCCTACCCCGCGCTCCCGGACGGCACCGTCGGCAGGTACCGGGGAGCGCGCCGGGCGTCGAGCCGCCGCTCCACCGCCGCGCCCAGCGACAGCAGGGCCGCGTCCTGCCGGTTCCCGGCCATCAGGAGGAGGCCGACCGGGAGTTCGCCGACGAACCCGGCGGGCACGGACAGCGAGGGATACCCGGCGACGGCCGCCGGGGTGGAGGACGGGATCACGTCGTTGTCGCCCCGGGCGCAGTCGGTCGTCCAGGCGGGCGGGTTCGCCGGGGCGGCGAGGGCGTCCAGGTCATGGGCGGCCATGGTCCCGTCGATGGACCTCCGGGACAGGTCCTTCAGTTCGGCGCGCATCGCCAGGTAGCCGGGATCGGTGGTCGGCGGCGCGGCCAGCGCCTGCTCGAACAGCTCCTGCCCGGCGAAGCACGACCGCTCGGCCGGATGCGTCCGGTTGAACGCGATCAGACCGGCGAGGTCACGCGGCCCGTGACGGGTGGCCAGATAGGCGTCGATGTCCCAGTGGAACTCGCTCAGCAGCGCCGGGAACTCCAGCGCGGCCAGCCTGTCCTGGTACGGCGGTGTCACCTCCACGACCCGGGCCCCCGCCGCCCGCAGCCGGGCCGCCGTCCGGGTCATCAGCGCGTCCACCCCGGCGCCGAGCGACGGCAGCCGCCACAGACCGATCCGCTTCCCGCGCAGGGCACCCGGGCGGGTGGCCGCCGTGGTGCCGAAGGCGCCGTCGGGGCCCGCGTCGCCGTGGCCGCCGAGCACCGCGAGGGTGAGCGCGGTGTCGACGACGTTCCGTGCCATGGGGCCCGCCGTGTCCTGCTCGGCGGAGATGGGGACGACGCCGGAGGAGCTGACCAGACCGAGACTGGGCTTGTGGCCGACGACCCCGTTCATCCCGGCGGGACACACGATGGAGCCGTCCGTCTCGGTGCCGATCGCCACCTGCGCCAGGGACGCGGCGAGCGCGGCGGCCGAACCGGACGACGAACCACAGGGGTTGCGGTCCAGGACGTACGGATTGCGGGTCTGCCCGCCCACCGCCGACCAGCCCGACGTCGGCCTCGCCGCACGGAAGTTGGCCCACTCGGACAGATTGGTCTTGCCGAGGACCACCGCACCGGCCGCGCGCAGCCTCCGGACCAGCTCCGCGTCCTTCTCCGGCGGTCGTCCGGCCAGTGCGAGCGACCCGGCGGTCGTCGGCATGTCACGGGTGTCCACGTTGTCCTTCAGCAGGACCGGAATGCCGTCGAGAGGACCGAGGGCCTTCCCGAGACGGTGCCGTACGTCACTGGCGGCAGCCTGGCGCAGGGCCGTCGGGCTGGTGCGCAGCACCGCGCCGATCCTCGGATCGACCGCCTCGATCCGCCGCAGGTACGCCAGCGTCAGCGCCGACGAGGTCAGGGACCCCCGTCCCATACGGTCCTGCAACTCGGGGATCGTCACCGTGTCCAGGTCCACTCCGCGTAGGAGCACCGGACCGGCGGCGGGCGAGGACGCGGCGGCCACCGCCCGCCGCCCCGGCACACCCGCCACCAGGAGGGGAGCGAGGGCCAGGGCCACGGTCAGCGCGGCGACGCTTCTCTTCATCATGGGGACAAGCCCACCGGAGGAGGAGCACGCGGCACAAGGGACTTCCACGCCTCCTTGTCCCGCCGCCCCTCCCCGGGAGTCCTCAGGCCGGTGCGGTGAGCCACCCATGGACGGCGAGGGCGGTCGTACGGGCGTGCTCCTCCAGCAGGGTGAAGTGGTCCCCCGGCACGGTGACCTCGGTGTGCGGCAGGACCCAGGCCGGGGCGGGACCGGTGCCCGGCAGCGGGTCCCGGGCCCGTACGTACAGGGTCGGACAGGTGAGCCGCGCGGGCCGCCAGCCACCGAACAGCTCGAAGTATCCGGCCATGGCGGTGAGCCTGCCGGTGCTGTCGGAGGCGAAGTCCGCCGCCCGGCGCAGCATGTCCGAGGTCATCGCGGAGAGCCGCTCCCCCCGGTCGCCGTGCCCCGGCGGGTAGGTGTCCAGGAGGACGACGGCAGCCGGGGGCGTGCCCTCGGCCTCAAGGCGTTCGGCCACGGCGTGGGCCACCCAGCCGCCCGCCGACCGTCCGAGCAGGACCGGCGGGCCGTCGGCCCAGGCGGCACGGACGGCGACGGTCTGGGCGGTGACCAGGGCTTCGAGGTCCGAAGGCAGCCTCTCGCCGTCCCCGAACCCGGGGTGCCGCAGCGCGGACACCGGCCGTGCCCCGCGCAGTCCGGCGCCGAGGCGCGCGTACTCCTGAGGTCCCGAGACCGAACTGAGCGCGGGGGCGCAGATCAGCCGGGGCCCCGCGCCGCCCGCCGCGAGCACCACCGGCGGGTGCGCCGCACCGGCCGCCTCCGCGCCCTCGAAGGCCGGGCGCAGCCGTGCGGCGACGGTGAGGAGCACCATGCCGTCCCACGTACGGCCCCGGGCGCAGGCGGTGCGGAAGAGCGCGCGCAGGGAGTCGGGGGACGCTCCGGCGGTCGGCACCTCGGCTTCCCGGCGCCGGTCGGCGGATACGGCCCCGGGGGCGTCACCGCCCGTCCCCGCGTCCGGGCCGCTTCCGGGGCCGTGCCGCTCGTCGGCCTTCACCGGGGGCGTCCGGGTGGCGGACCGCCGGGTCAGTTCCTCTGCGAGGGCCCGGGGCGTCGGGAAGTCGAACAGCAGGGTGGACGGCAGCGCGAGGCCCGTCTGCGCGACGAGCTCGTTGCGCAGCTCGACCGCCGCCAGCGAGTCCAGGCCCAGGTCCGCGAGGAGGACGTCCTCCTCGATCTCGGACTCCTCCTGATGGCCCAGCACCCGGGCCGCGAGCGCCCGCACCCCGGCCAGCACCGCGCCGGGCGCGCCACCGAAGAAGGGAGCGCCACCGAAGGGGGAAGTTTCCCCGAGGACGGACGCCCCACCGGACCGGCTGCCGCCCGGAGCGGCCTCCGGACCGTTCACGGGAGTCCGCGACCAGGCCGTGCCCTCCACGTCCCGGAGGGCCGCCGGACCGAGCCGGGCCGCCACCACCACGGGCTCGTCCCCGGCCACCGCCGCGTCGAAGAGCGCCAGCCCCTCCTCGGGGGCGAGCGGCCCGAACCCGGAGCGGGCCATCCGCCGCAGCTCCGCGTCACCGAGGTGCGCCGTCATGCCGTCGTCCTGCCGCCAGGGACCCCAGACCAGCGACGTACCGGCCAGACCGAGCCGTGCACGGTGGCGGGCCAGGGCGTCCAGCGCGCAGTTCGCGGCGGCGTAGTTGGCCTGCCCGGCGGAGCCGAACGTGCCCGCCACCGAGGAGAACAGCGCGAACAGCGCCAGATCCCGGCCGAGGGTCAGCTCGTGCAGGGCGAGGGCCGCGTCCGCCTTCGGCCGCAGCACCCGCGCCAGCCGGGCGGCGGTGAGCGCCGTGACGACACCGTCGTCCAGCACCCCCGCGGTGTGCACGACACCGGTCAGCGGGTGGGCCGCCGGTACGCCGTCGAGCAGCGCGCCGAGCGCGGCCCGGTCCGCGACGTCGCACGCCCGGACGGTCACCTCGGCGCCCGCCCCGCGCAGTTCCGCGACCAGTTCCCGCACCCCCGGGGCGTCCGGCCCGCGACGGCCGACGAGCAACAGGTGCCGGACCCCGTGGGCGGCGACCAGGTGCCGGGCCACCAGGGCGCCCAGGGAACCGGTCCCGCCGGTGACCAGGACCGTGCCCTCCGGGTCGAGCGCCCGCGCCCCCGGGGCCGTCGTCCCCGTCGCCGGTACCAGCCTCGGCACGTACACCGTGCCCCGCCGTACCGCGGCCTCCCGCACGGGGCCGGTCAGCAGGGCGGGCAGGGCGCGCCAGGACTCGGGGTGCCCGTCCACGTCGACCAGGGCGAAGCGGCCCGGGTGCTCCCGCGCGG
Source organism: Streptomyces sp. NPDC087215 (assembly GCF_044744885.1). Classification (NCBI taxonomy): domain Bacteria; kingdom Bacillati; phylum Actinomycetota; class Actinomycetes; order Kitasatosporales; family Streptomycetaceae; genus Streptomyces; species Streptomyces sp. NPDC087215. The sequence continues at coordinate 49,449 of NZ_JBIUZD010000025.1, read as the reverse complement.
CGGAGCGGACCAGGCCCCACACCGGCGCGTGCGGCGCCACGGGCGGGGACCCGCCGTCCGTACGCGGGCCGGTGGCGACGGCTCCGGAGATCCGGCCGGTCGCGCGGTCCGGGGGCGAGCCGTCCTCGTCCGGCGCCACGGCACCGGACGTCACCACGACCAGCCGGGAGCCGGACGGGCCCGGCCGGGCGAGCCAGTCCCGTACGAGTCCCAGCGCCCGCTCCGCCGCCCGCAGCGGTCCGGCGGCGGGGGCCTCGCCCTCGGCGGCCGCTCCCGGCAGCGGGCAGGGCACGACGACGACGGCCGCCGCCGGGTCGCAGGAGGCCACGTCCGGATACACCGGGACGCCGGAACCGGGCGGCGCGAGCGCGTCCACGAGGGGTGTCCCCGGCGCGCTCAGCACCCCCCAACGGGGCGGCGCCTGGGGCGCGGACGGCTCGGGCAGGGGCACCCACTCCGTCCGGTGGAGGGCGGGAGCCGTCGCCTCGGCCACAGTCCCGCCGCCGCCCCCGCCGCCCCCGCCGCCGTCCCCGGCCCCGGCGACGGACCCCGTCCCGGCCCGGGTGAGCGAGGGCGGCAGCGGCCTGAGCGTCAGGGAACGGACCGTCGCCACCGGCGCCCCCGTCCCGTCGGCCAGCTCCACCCGGGACCCTCCGTCGGGCCCGGGGGTCACCCGGACCCGCAGCCGCCCCGCACCGGACGACCCGTGCGCCCGTACCCCCGCGAAGGCGAACGGCAGCGAGAGCCCGCCGTCCCTCCCGGAACCGCCGGAGCAGACGCCGTCCAGGGCCAGGGCGCGCAGCGCCGCGTCGAGCAGCGCGGGATGCAGCACGAAGCCCGGGGTCCGCGCGAGCTCCGGCAGCTCGACCTCCGCGTACAGCTCCTCCCCGGCCCGCCAGGCGGCCCGCAGCCCCTGGAAGGCGGGCCCGTACTCCAGCCCGCCGGCCGCCAGCCGCTCGTACGTCCCGGCACCCCGGGCCTTCAGCGGGACCGCCCCGGCCGGAGGCCGGAGGGCGTCAGGGCCGGACCCCCCGGCCGGGCGCCCGCCCCGAGCGGCCGCCGAGGCCGCCACGAGCGTCCCGGTGGCGTTCCGCGTCCAGGGCGCGCCACCCGCCGTGGTGCGCGGCCGGGAATGGAAGAGCACCGCACGCCGTCCGGCGCCGTCCGCACCCGTCACCCGCAGCTGAACGTCGACGGCGCCGTCCGGGGGCAACGGCAGCGGCGCCGTCAGGACCAGCTCGTCCAGGACGTCCGCACCCACCGACCCACCCGCGTGCAGGGCCATGTCGACGAAGGCGGTCCCCGGAAGCAGGACGCGACCGGCCACCACGTGGTCGGCGAGCCACGGCTGGTCCCGCACCGCGAGCACCCCGCTCAGCAGCAGACCGTCGTCGTCCGCCGTCCGCGTGCACGACCGCAGGAACGGATGGGCCCCCTCCGCCACCACGGCCGGGGCCCGCTCCTCCGGGGCGCTCTCCAGCCAGAACCGGCGGCGCTGGAAGGCGTACGTGGGCAGCGCGACCCGCCGCCCCGCGCGCCCGGCGAAGACGGCGGACCAGTCGACGGGCACCCCGTGCGCGTGCAGCGCCGCCACCGTGTCGAGCAGGGCCTCCGGCTCCGGCCGCGACCTCCGCAGCGTCGGCAGGGCCAGCGGTACCGGGCCCCGCCCGCCACCGACCGTCCCGCCCGTGCCCGGGGCGCCCGCGACCGCCTCGCCCGCGCCGGGGCCGTCCTCGGACCCGGACGGCACCAGACAGTCACGGACCAGACCGGTCAGCACCCCGTCCGGCCCCAGTTCCACGAACTGCGTCACCCCCCGCCCCGCCAAGTACGCCACCGTGTCGGCGAAACGCACCGGACGGCGGACGTGATCCACCCAGAACTCCGGCGAGCACACCTCCTCGACGGTGGCCGCCCGGCCGGACACGGCGGAGACCAGCGGCAGCCGGGGCGCCGCGAACGACAGCCCCCGGACCACCTCCGCGAACTCGCCGAGGACCGGTTCCATCAGCGCGGAGTGGAAGGCGTGACCGACCCGCAGCTCCCGTACCGACCGGCCCCGCTCACGGAAGTACGCGGCCACCTCCCGCACCGCCGCCCCCTCGCCGGAGACGACCACCGCCTCCGGCCCGTTGACGGCGGCGATCCCGACCACACCCCCGGCCGCCGCGAGCCGGGCGGCCACCTCGTCCTCCCCGGCGGCCACCGCCGCCATCGCCCCGCCCGGGGGCAGCGCGTCCATCAGCCTGCCCCGGGCCGCCACGAGCACGCACGCGTCCGCCAGGGACAGCACCCCCGCCACATGTGCCGCCGTCACCTCACCCACGGAATGCCCGGCCACCGCGCCGGGCCGCACCCCCCACGCCTCGAACTGCCGGAACAGCGCCGTCTCCAGGGCGAACAGCGCGGGCTGCGCGAACCGGGTCGCCCGCAGCGACTCGGCCGCCCCGTCACCCGGCCCGGCGAACATCACGTCCCGCAGCGGCACCGGCAGCAGCGGATCGAGCAGGGCGCGGCACTCGTCCAGCGCGGCGGCGAAGACCGGATACCGGTCCCGCGCCCCGTACAACGCACGTCCCATGCCGGGGCGCTGACTGCCCTGGCCGGTGAACAGCAGCGCCGAAGGCCCGTGACCGCGCGCGACACCCGTACGCACCCCCGGCCCCTCGCCGCCCTCCGCCACGGCCCGCAGCGAGCGGAGGAGCCCGGCCCTGTCCCCGGCCACCACCACCGCCCGGTGCTCCAGTGCCGTCCGCGTGGCGGCCAGCGCGTACCCGAGGTCCACCAGGGGAATCCCCGGCGAGGCGGACACCCGCTCGTACAGCCGCCGGGCCTGCGCCCGCAGCCCCGGCCCGCTCCTCGCCGACAGGGGGAAGACCGAGGGCGCGGACTCCGGACGGGCGCCGGTACCGGACACCGTCCCGGCGCCGTCACCGTCACCGTCTTCGGTCCGCTCACCGTGCCACCCGTGGCCGCCCGCGCCCGCCGGAGCCTCCTCCAGTACGACATGGGCGTTGGTGCCGCTGATCCCGAACGACGACACGCCCGCCCGGCGCGGCACCTCCGAAGCGGGCCACTCCAGCGCCTCCGACAGCAGCTCGATCCGCCCGGCCGACCAGTCGACCCGGGGCGTCGGCTCCTCGGCGTGCAGAGTGCGCGGCAGCACGCCGTACCGCATCGCCTGCACCATCTTGATGATCCCGGCGACCCCGGCGGCGGCCTGCGTGTGACCGATGTTCGACTTCACCGAGCCCAGCCGCAGCGGCCGCCGCCGCTCCCCGCTCCCGTACGTCGCGAGGAACGCCTCCGCCTCGATGACATCGCCCAGCCGGGTCCCGGTGCCGTGCGCCTCGACCGCGTCGACGTCCGAGGTGCCCAGACCCGCGTCCGCGAGCGCCCGCCGGATCACCCGCTGCTGCGCGGGGCCGTGCGGCGCGGTCAGACCGTTGCTGGCCCCGTCCTGGTTCACCGCCGAGCCGCGCACCACGGCGAGCACCGGGAGCCCCGTGCGACGCGCCTCGGACAGCCTGCTCAGCAGCAGCATCCCGGCGCCCTCGGCCCACCCCGTACCGTCGGCGGACGCACCGAACGCCTTGCAGCGGCCGTCCGGGGACAGCGCCCGCTGACGGCTGAACTCCACGAACGACGACGGGCCCGACATCACCGTCGCCCCGCCCGCGAGCGCGAAGGCGCACTCGCCCCGGCGCAGCGCCTGCGCCGCCAGGTGCAGGGCCACCAGCGAGGAGGAGCACGCCGTGTCCACGGTGAGCGCCGGTCCCTCGAAGCCGAAGGTGTACGCGATGCGGCCCGAGGCGACGCTTCCGGCGTTGCCGAGCCCCAGGTACCCCTCGACCTGCTCGGGCGTCCGCGTCAGCCCACGGGCGTAGTCGCTGTACATCAGGCCGACGTACACGCCCGTCGCCGAGCCGCGCAGCGCCCCGGGGACGAGCCCGGCGTGCTCGAACGCCTCCCACGCCACTTCCAGGAGCAGCCGGTGCTGTGGATCCATGGCCAGCGCCTCGCGGGGGGAGATGCCGAAGAACCCGGGATCGAAGCGGTCCACACCGGAGAGGAAACCGCCCTCGCGCACATACGTCCGGCCGGGGCGCCCGGGGTCCGGGTCGTACAGCGCCTCGGTGTCCCAGCCCCGGTCGGTGGGGAACGGCCCGATGGCGTCCCGGCCTTCGGCCACCAGCCGCCACAGGTCCTCGGGCGAGGCCACGTCTCCGGGATAGCGGCACGCCATCCCCACGATCACCACGGGATCGTCGTCAGGACGGGCCGTTGCCCGGTCCACGGACCCGGCACCCGCCGCCGCGACGGCGTCCCGCTCCCCGAGGTGGGCGGCGAGCGCGGCGGCCGTGGGGAAGTCGAAGGCCACGGCCTCGGAGAGCGACAGGCCCGTCACGGCCGACAGCCGCTCGCGCAGCACCGTCGCCGTCAGGGAGTCCATGCCCAGGTCCCGCAGGGCGGTGCCCGGCTCCACCTCCCGGGGCTCCCGGCCGAGCACCGCCGCGACCTCGCCCCGCACCAGGGCCAGCAGGTCTCCGTACGCCTTTCCGGGCCCCCGGACGTCCGGGGGCCGTACGCCCACGGTCCGGGCGTCCGGGGCTTCTCCTTCGGGGGTCCGCGCGTCCGGAGTCGGTGCCTCCAGGGCCCGTGCGGGCAGGGCGGCGAGGTCCCGGCGGACGACCTTCCCGGAGACGGTACGGGGGATCTCCGCCACCTCGAACAGTTCGACAGGCACCTTGGCGGCCGACAGCTCCTCCCGGCAGGCGGCCAGGACGCGCCCCCGGTCCAGCGGGCCGCCCCCGGGCGCGGCGACCAGGAAGGCCACCGGCACCTCGCCGAAGACGGGGTGCGGGCGTCCGGTCACGGCGGCGTCCGCCACCCCCGGGATCCGCCGCAGGACGGCCTCCACCTCAGCGGGATGGACGTTGGCCCCGCCCCGCACGATCAGGTCGTTCGCCCGGCCCGTGACGGTCAGTTCCCCGGAGGCGTCGACCCTGACCAGATCGCCCGTACGGAACCAGCCGTCGCGCAGCACCTCCGCGGTGGCCTCCGGCCTGCCGTGGTAACCGGCCATGATTCCCGGGCCTTCGACCCAGAGCTCGCCCTCGCCGGTGGCGGGGCCCTCGGGGCCGCCGAGCCGGACACGGGTCCCGGGCAGCACCCGGCCGCACCCGCCGGGCGTCCCCGCCCCGCCCGGCCCCGCCATGGTGACCGGACCCGCCTCCGTGCTGCCGTAGTGCTCCAGGTACGGGACACGGCACACCGCCTCGAAGGACGCGCGGAACCCGGGCCCGGCGGCGGCGCCCCCGCTGACACAGCCCCGCAGCGAGGGACCGCCGAGCCCGGCGTCACCCTGCTCGCCCCGGACCGTGTCGAGCAGCGCCGTATAGGTCGTCGGGACCCCGCCGAGCAGCGTGAACGAGGCGCCCTCGCGCCGCAGTTCGCCCAGCACGCCCGCCACCGAGAAGCGGGGCGGCAGCATCGCGCTCGCCCCCACGGCGGTCACACCGAGGAAGCACACGATCTGGCTCATCGCGTGATGGAGGGGCAACGGCCAGAGCACACGGTCCCGTTCGGACAGCCCGAGAACACCGACGAGACCCGTCGCCACCGGCGAGAGACGGTTGCGCTGGGTCGACAGGACACCCTTGGGCACGCCGGAGGAACCCGAGGTGTAGAGCAGCCAGGCGGCTTCGTCCAGCGCCAGATCGTCCCGGGCCCGCGCCCCGGGCTCCGTACCGGCCAGTTCCTCGTACCGCAGTACGGTGCCGGGCCCGGACGAAGACCGGCCCCCGGCGGCGCCCGGCGGGGCCGTACCGTCCGGGGCGGCGTCCTCGTCACCGCCCCCGGCCACGATCAGGATCAGACCGGGCCGCGCGGACAGCGTCCGCCGCCGCGCGAGACGGGCCTCGTCGGTGACGAGCACCCGGGCCCCGCTGTCGTCGAGCAGACGGGCCAGCTCCTCCTCGGGAGCGCCGGGGTCCAGGGGGACGCCCACGCCGCTCGCGCGCGTGACGGCGAGCAGGCTCTCGACGGTCTCGACGCGGTTGCCGAGCAGCACCGCCACCCGGTCGCCGCGCGCCACACCCAGGTCCACCAGATGACCGGCCAGTCGAGCGGTCCCGCGTTCCAGTTCCCGGTAGGTGACCCGCCGGGACCGGTCCTCGAAACAGACCTTGTCCCCGAGACGACGGGAGTGCTCCCCGAGCAGTTCCGGCAGCGGCTTGACGATGTCGGCGTGCGGACCCACCGCATGACCTCCCTGAGACGACCCGTCGTCGAGGACGACCACATGATCCTTCCGGTTGCCCGGCCGGGGCGACGACCGCTCCCGCCGACGGGTGTCGCACATGTGGTGCTGGTGTCCTCCATCACCGTCCAGACGCATCCTCACCCGGGTTCCGCCGCAGGGAACCTGGCGGTCGAGGAACTGCTCGAGGACACCGGCATGGCCTGGACGGTCTGCGGCCGACCCAGTTCGCCTCGAACACCCCGATGTGGGCGTCGGCCGTCCGCGGGCACGGGACCGTCGAAGCCCCGTACGCGGACGCCGCGCCGCTCACGATCCACCCGGCGGACATCGCGTCGGTGGCCGGGGCGGCTCTGACCGAGCCCGGTCACCACGGCCGTGTCCACACCTTGACGGGACCGGAGCGGGTGAGCCCCCGACAGCAGGTCGCGGCTCTCGCGCAGGCGCTCGGCCGGGAGATCCCGTTCGCCGAGATCAGCCGCGAGCGGGCTCGCGCGCGGAGGGTCGCGGTCTTCGGGCCCGAAGCCGCGGACGCGGTGCCGGACCTCACGGGCGGGGACGTCAACGACGAACCGCTGACCGTGCGCGACACGGTCACCCGGGTCACCGGAGCCCCGGCCCGGACGTTCCGTCAGTGGGCCGAGGAGAACGCCCCCGCGTTCCGCCGACCACCCCCGGCAGGGTGCGCCCCCCGTACCGGCGAGCGACGGCCCGGTCCGGGTGACTGCCGGACGTACGGGGGCGTCACCCGAGACGCCCCGCCGGTCCTCACGCGATAGGGGACCGGCGGACGGAACCGGCCGATGCCCCGGGCGGCGGGGGAGCGGCGAAGCCCGGCCGATGTCCGAGCGGCACGGTCACCGACCGGCCACCCGGGGCGGGCTCAGTCCGTGCCGGTCTTCGGCCGGGGAACGACGTCGAGCCGCGCGGGACCGTTGACGATCATCGAGGGGAGACGGGCCGGCCGCCGGTCGGGATCGGCGAGGGAGAGCGCGGGCAACCGGGTGAAGAGCGTGGTCAGGGCCACGTCCGCCTCCAGGCGCGCGAGATGCGCCCCGATGCAGAAGTGGGGCCCGAAGCCGAACGCGAGGTGCGCCTTGTCCGTACGCGTGGGGTCGAACGCGTCGGGGTCGTCCGGGTGGACCTCCGGGTCCCGCCCGGCCGCGGCGAAACCGATGATGATCGCCTCGCCCTTCTCGATCACGACGCCTTCACCGAGGTCGATGTCCTCGATCGCGTACCGCAGCGGAAGGTGCATGACAGGGCCCTCGAACCGCAGCGTCTCCTCGACCACGTCGTCCCAGCCGATCGTGCCCTCGCGGACACGGGCGAGGTGCTCGGGGTGGGCCAGCACGGCCTGGACGGCGCTGGTGATCAGGTTGACGGCGGTCTCGTAGCCCGCGCTGATCATCGCGAACAACGTGCCGACCAGCACGGAGTCGGACAGCGGCTCCTGGCCCGGAACGTCGGACAGCAGGAGGTCCGTGGTCAGGTCGGACGCCGGGTGGGCCCGCTTGTAGGCGATGAACTCCGAGACGCGCTCGACGAGTTCGTTCCCCGCGGCCAGCGCGCTCTCCGGGTCGAGCGTGGAGTCGAGCGTGGCGTCCATCACCCGGCCCATCCCCGCCCGCAGATGGGCGGGCACCCCGACCAGATCGCAGATGACCGTCATCGTGAGCGGCAGCGAAAGGGCCTGCCGCAGATCCACGCTCTCTCCCGGCGGAAGCGCGCCGAGCGCCGCCACGAGACGGTCCGCGGTCGCCTGCACCCCAGGACGCATCCGGTCGACCCGCCGGGGCGAGAACGTCGGGGCGATCCGCCCCCGGGACTTGCGGTGGTCCGCCCCGTACATGTTGAAGAAGCTGTCCTGGAAGGTGAGGGGGGCCAGGGCCCACCCCTCGGGAGCGTCGGCGGCACCCGGCCAGTGCTTGCGGAAGTCCCGCGACACGCGCGGATCGGTGGTCAGGGCCTGGATGACGCCGCGCCGCGTCACGGACCACGCGATCACGCCCCCCGGAAGCTCGACGCGCACCGCGGGGGCCCGCGCGCGCAACACGGCTGCCTCCGCGTGCAGCGCGCTGCCGGTGGGATCGAGCATCGGGCAACGCGGCCCGGGAACGGATGAAGACGGCATGGCGGTGCTCCCCTCACTGGAGAAACCACGAAGGGCTTCCCGCCGAGGCGACCGGCCTCGTTCTGTCAAGGGAAGCCACGCACTGCCACGAATTGTGCGCTCCGGCGGGCGTCGTGGGAAGACCGCCCGGCGGACTCGGCCGCCGTCGAAGCCCTCCCGGTCCTGCCGGGGCGTCTCGCACGTGCGGGGTGCGGCAGGTCGGTCGAACGGGGCGCGCGGGGCGGGCCGGACGGGTGTACGGGGGTGGGGCGCGGGGGAGGGCGGGCGCGGGAAGGGGCGCGCGGGGGTCGGGCGCGCCCCCTCGCGCCACCGGGCGCCGTTGGCGCGGGACCGCTCGCGGGCAGGATCGCGGGGCACCCGACAGAAGGGCCGACCATGGCGAGTGACTTCCAGCGCGTCAAGCTGTCCCACATGTTCCACGCCTTCGACGCCGACGGGAACGGCTATCTGGACCAGCGTGACTTCCGGGCCCTCGCGGAACGCTGGAAGGACCTGCCGCGCGTACGGCCCGGATCGGAACTGGCCGACCGCGTGGAGCGGGTCATGCTCGGCTGGTGGGACCATCTGGCGGCCCATGTGGACACGGACGGGGACGGCAGGGTCGACTTCGACGAGATCCTCGCCATGGTGGACCGGCTGCCCGCGATGCGCGAAGTCGTCGCCGCCACCGCCGAGACCGTTTTCGACGCCGTCGACGAGAACGGCGACGGCCGTATCTCCCCGGCCGAACACCAGCGCCTGGTCGACACCTGGCACGGTGGGAGCGTGGACACCGCCGGAGTCTTCGGCCGGCTGGACCAGGACGGCGACGGCTACCTCGACCGCGCGGAGTTCACCAGCCTGTGGACCCAGTTCTGGATCAGCGACGATCCGGCCGAACCGGGCAACCACCTGTGCGGCCCGGTACCGGCGGGCGCCTGACGGCCCCGCCGCCGGGCCGGACGGCGGGTCTGTTCCCGCTCGCCGTCGCTCTCGTCCGCCTGGGGGGCTCCGGCCGCAGCCGCCCCCCAGGCGGGGGAGCGGTGGTGCGTCAGGACGCCGGGACGGTGTCCTCGAAGGTCCGGCCCGCCGTGCGGTACGCGATGACCCGTTCGTTGACCTGGGCCGGGGTCAGGACCTGGTCCTGGACGTGCAGGACGTAGTCCACGGCCTGCTCGTAGGTGCGGGCGGTGGTGGTGTCGGGCTGACCGGTGAGGCTGGTGAGCCACTGGTTGAAGGCGATCAGCATTCCGCGTTCGGGCAGGTAGGCCGCGCTGTGGGTGGCGAAGAGGCGGCCGTCGACGTAGTAGCGGATGTCGGTGTCGTCGATGGTGAGGACGAGGTCGTGCCAGCCCGCGTAGCCCGCCCGGTCGGCGGTGTGGGTGTTCACCGGCGGCTGGACCCCGGTGGAGTCGTAGGTGTCCCAGGAGGTGGTGAAGAGCGTGTTTCCGGTCTCGCCCCAGCCGCCGTTGGGCAGGTACTCGAAGTCGTACTCGGCGTAGTCGTCCGCCATGGGGGCCTTGAGGTCGTTGATGGCGAAGAAGGTCTGGATGACGTGGTCGCCGTCGGGGCCCTGCACGGGCGCGTCGCTGAACTTCACCCGGGCCGCGTAGGTGCCCTTGCGGAACTTCATCGTCGTGGTGGAGATCTCCGCCTGACGGGTGGTCGCGGCGGTGCCCGTCGTCTCGGTGCGCAGCTTCAGCACCGAGGCTCCGCCGTCCGTGCCGAAGGTGACGTTCCCCGGCGCCCAGGTCGCGCCCGGGACACCCGGGCCGCCGCCCCAGCTGCGCACCATCCAGCCGTTGGCGCCGAGCTTGGGGTCGTCGTGGGCGGTGTAGACGAAGTCGTCGAAGAGGGCCCGGGTGGGCGGCGGGTCCACGACCGGGCCGCCGGGCGCGGTGCCCCAGACGAGGCCGCCCGCGAGGTGGGCGGTGACCTTGGTCCAGTCCGCGTACGAGGTGCGGTCCGGGCCGAAGGAGTGGTCGTCGCTCTGCCGCAGCTGGCTCCAGTCGGCGCGGTGGAAGCGGAGTTGCAGGTCACCACTGGTCGCGCCGGGCGCGAGGGACCCGGCGGCGGTGGTGAAGCCGATCTCCAGATAGCGGTCGGCGGTGGGCGTGCCGGGGACGAGCGTCCCGAAGGTCCCGGTGACGTTGGCGCAGCCGCGTACGGCCCAGTCGCAGGAGAAGCGGTACGCGGCGCCCGGGGCGTCGGCGCTGAAGTAGTAGCGGAGTTTCACGTCGGCGAGCCGGACCGGGGCGGAGCCGGTGTTGCGGACGGTGAGCCAGGGCGCGGTCTGACCGGCGGTGGCACCGGTGACGCCGGTGCGGTACTGCACGGTGAGCACCGGGGCGGCGGTGTCCGCGGCGGCGTTCGCGGCGGCGGGGAGGGCCGCGAGACCGAGCGCGGCGAGCCCGGTGGCGAGGATTCCTGCGGTGGCGTTGCGCAGCCGCTGGTGGGGGGTTCTTCGCATGGTGCTGTCTCTCCTGAACGGTAGTCCTGTGCGGTGAACGGTGGTACGGGAGCGAGCAGACAACCCATAGGTATAGACCTATGGGTTACGCAGAACCTACTCAACCTGTGGAGGTTTTGACAGATGATGAGATCAACTTGATTGAAATCGCTTCGGGTTGGGATGAGGGGTGGCGCTCTTCCGGGCGGTCGACCGCAGCCGGGCACCGCTTCCCGGCAGTGCGGCGGGACACGGCGACGCCGAGGCCCGGCGGGATCGCTTCCCGCCGGGCCTCGGCGTGTGCGGGGGAGCCGCTCGGGCTCGGAGGCCGGGAGTCAGGGGTGGAGCCGGGTCTGCCAGTCCCCCGGAACGCGGTCGGCAGGTCCGGGCACCGACTGGTCGGCCGGGTGGTCGCCGGGAGCCGCCAGCGCGGGCCCGGAGTCGTACAGACCGTTCGTGGCGTAGTTCCAGAACCACGCCTCGCCCGGCTCGAAGCTCTGGACGAGCGGATGTCCGGTGGACTTCCAGTGGCCGGTGGCGTGCTGCCCCGGCGACGAGTCGCAGCAGCCGATGTGGCCGCACTGGGCGCAGCGCCGCAGATGGAACCACCAGCCGCCCAGTTCGTCGCACTCGACGCAGCCGGCGCCGCTCGGCGGGACGTTCGGGTCGATTCCCTCGATCTCGGTCATGCGGGCTCCTCGGCCGTAGGGGTGTCGCTCTCGGTGTCGGGCTCCGGCGCGGCCAGCGGCAGCAGCACCTGGAAACGGGTGTCGCCCGGGACGGACTCGACCCGGAGGCTCCCGTGGTGCTTGTCGACGACGATCCGCCAGGAGATGTCGAGACCGAGACCGGTGCCCTCCCCGACCGGCTTGGTCGTGAAGAAGGGGTCGAAGACGCGGTCCCGGATCTCCTCCGGGACACCGGGGCCGGTGTCCCGGAACTCCACCAGCAGCCGGTCGCCCTCCCGGGCCGTACGGACCGTCAGGGTCCCCTCCCCCTCCCCGCCACCGCTGCCGATCGCCGCCACCGCGTTGTCGATGAGGTTCGTCCACACCTGGTTCAGCTCCGCCGGATAGGCGGGCACCTCCGGCAGGGAACGGTCGTACTCCTTGACCACGCGCACACGTGGACCGATCTTCGCGGACAGCATCAGCAGCGTGCTGTCGAGGAGTTCATGGACGTCGACCTCACGGTGCGGAGCACGGTCGAGCTGCGCGTACTGCTTCGCCGCGTCCACCAGATGGGAGATGCGGCCGGTGGAGTCGTCGATCTCGTCCATCAACAGCTCGGTCTCGACCGTGTAGTTCAGCCAGCCGACGGCCCCCGGCAGGATGTCCTCGTCGACCGTCGCCGCGACCTGCTCCAGCCACTCCGTGTCCAGCCCGGCCTGCACGAAGGTCGGCGCGATCCGCCAGCCCTCCCGGATGCCGTGCTCGTCGAGCCAGTCGGCCAGCTCGTCCTCCCGGTCGGCGGTCTCCAGCGGAGTCAGCGCCGACGCCTTGGCGACCCGCTCGGCGGTCCGCTCCTGGATCTCGATGAGCCCGGCGAGGGCCTCGCGCGAGTAGGGACCCTGGGCGATGACCGCCAGCTTGTGCCGCATCTTGCCGACCCGCTCGCGCAGGGTCGCCGTGGCGCGCACGGCCGCCGCCGCCGGATTGTTCAGCTCATGGGTGAGTCCGGCGGCCAGCGAACCGAGCGCGAGCAGGCGTTCGCGCTGGCCCACGGCCCGCTGGATGTTCTTGGAGCCGAAGAACAGCCCCTCCAGGAGGTGCGCCGCCATCGGGAACCACTCCCGCATGACGGCCGCGAACGACTCCGCGGGCAGGACGAAGAACCGCGTCGGCTCCGTCACCCGCATCGAATTGGTGTACGTCTGCGGCACCTGGTCGCCCAGATAGGCCTGCATCGCCCCCGCGTACACGCCCCGCTGCGAGGTGCGGCCGACCTCCACGTCGTCGCCGCCGACCCGCCGGGACAGCACGACGGTCCCCTCGACCATCACGTAGAAGCACGTGGCCGGATCACCTTCGGCGTACACCGGACCCGGCTCGAACCGCTCCATCCGCCCCTCCGCGCACAACCGGCCGAGCTGCTCGGGGGAGAGCTTCTCGAACAGGAACAGCGAGCCGATCTCACAGGGGTCGCAGGGCATCTCCCGGGCACTCACGACTGCTCCAGATAGCGGTGGACGAGCATCACGGCCATGGCTCCCTCTCCCACGGCCGAGGCCACCCGCTTCGCCGACTGCGAGCGCGCGTCCCCGGCCACGAACACCCCCGGAACACTGGTCTCCAGGTGGTACGGCGGCCGGTCGAGTTCCCATTCGCCCGGCGGTCGCCCGTCCGGCGTCAGGTCGGGCCCGGCCAGGATGAACCCGTGCTCGTCGCGGAGCACCGTCCCGTCGAGCCACCCGGTCAGCGGGGCGGCGCCGATGAAGACGAACATCCACTGGGCGTCGACCGTCTCGCTCCCGCCGGAGGCCGCGTCCCGCAGCGTCAGCCGCTCCAGGTGCTCCTCGCCGTGCGCCGCCTCCACGACGGTCCGGGGCCGCACGGTGATGTTCGGCGCCTCCTCGATCTGCTGGACGAGGTAGTACGACATCGACGCCGCCAGCGACTCCCCGCGCACGAGGAGCGTCACCGACTTCGCACCCCGGGCCAGGAACACCGCCGCCTGCCCGGCCGAATTCGCCCCGCCGACGACGTACACGTCCTGCCCCTCGCAGGAGGTCGCCTCGGCGAGCGAAGAGCCGTAGTACACACCCCGCCCGGTCAGGTCCTCGCAGCCCGGCGCCGCGAGCTGCCGGTACGACACCCCGGTGGCCAGGATGACGCTGTGCGCGGCGACCTCGGAACCGTCGGAGAACCGCACGATCCGCGCCGCGCCGCTCGCGTCGAGACCGTTGACCTCCCGGGCGGTGAGGATCTCCGCGCCGAAACGGTTCGCCTGACGGCGGGCGCGATCGGTCAGCTGCGCCCCCGAGACGCCGTCCGGGAAACCCAGGTAGTTCTCGATCCGGGAGCTCTGCCCGGCCTGCCCGCCGGTCGCCGACCGCTCCACCAGCACCGTACGAAGCCCCTCGGACGCCCCGTACACGGCGGCGCCGAGCCCCGCCGGGCCACCGCCGACGACGACCAGGTCGTAGAACGCGGCGGCCGGAGTCGTCGCGAGCCCCACATGGGCGGCCAGCTCCGGCGCCTCCGGCTCGATCAGGACCGCGCCGTCCGGGGCCAGCACCAGGGGCAGCCGGTGACCGTCGGCCCCGGCGGCCTCCAGGAGCCGCCGCCCCTCCGGCTCGTCGGACGCGTACCAGCGGTACGGCACCTGGTTGCGGGCCAGGAACTCCCGTACCCGCGAGGAGTGCGCCGACCAGCGGTGCCCCACCATCTTGGTGGCCGGAACCGGCCGGTAGTCGCTGGAGCGCCAGACGCTGAGCAGGCCGTCGAGGACCGGGTAGAGCTTCTCCTCCGGCGGGTCCCACGGTTTGAGCAGATAGTGGTCGAGGTCGACGACGTTGATCGCGTCGATCGCCGCGTCGGTGTCGGCGTACGCCGTCAGGAGTACCCGGCGGGCCCCCGGATAGAAACCGATCGCCTCCTCCAGGAACTCGATGCCGTTCATCCGGGGCATCCGGTAGTCGGCCAGGATCACGGCCACCAGATCGCCCCGCAGCTTCAGCTCCCGCAGCGCGTCGAGAGCGGACTCGCCGGACTCCGCGCGCACGATCCGGTAGTCGCCGCCGTAGTGACGCCGCAGGTCACGGGCGATGGAGCGGGAGACTCCCGGGTCGTCGTCCACGGTCAGGATGACGGTACGGGCTGCGTCGGTGGCCTGTGCCATGCGTGCTCCGCCCTGTGCGCTCCGGACGGCCGGCCCGGCGAGCTGCCCACCGGCTCAGCTCCATCGTAGGTTCGACGGCCCGGCCCCGCCCCGAGGACCGCGGCGCGGCCCCATGCTTTTTGCAGACTCTGCATTTTTGCGTACCATGCACACATGGCAGAGGGGGTGCCCGCTCGCGGCGGGCTCAGAGAACGCAAGAAGAAGGCGACCCGTTCCGCTCTGGTGGAAGCCGCCGTACGCCTGGCGGCCGAGCAAGGAGTCGAGAACGTCACCGTCGACGCGGTCAGCGCGGCGGCCGGGGTGTCCACACGGACCTTCTTCAACTACTTCGACTCCCGGGACGAGGTCTTCGTGATGATCGGCGCGGACTCCGGCGTCCGCGTCCGTCACGCCGTCCTCGCGGCCCCCGCCGAGCTGTCCCCCCTGGAAGCACTGCGCGAGGCCCTGGCCGCCGAACTGCAGGAGTTCGAACAGCAGCAGGAGCTGTGGCGACTGCACGCGGAGGTCCTCGGCAAGAACCCCCGACTGCTCGCCCGGACCCTCGGGGCCCACATGAGCGACGAACTCCTCCTCGCCGAGACGCTCGCCGAACGCGTCGGCGCGGGCTCACCCCTCTTCACCCAGGACCGCCCCGCCCAGGGCTCCCCGGCGGAACACGACCGCAGGCGCGCCCTGACCCTGTACCCCAGGCTCCTGGCCGCCGTCGGCGGCACCGCCGTCCGCGTCGCGGTGGAGCACTGGTCCGTACGCCAGACCGAGGCCGCCTTCGCCGACGTCTTCCGCGAGACGTTCGAACAGCTCGCCGCCGCCTTCCCCGAACCCCCGTCCGGACCGGCGGACCCCTCACCGGACGACCACGTCCGGCCCGCCCGCTGAACGGATCCCCCGGAGCCGCCCCACCCGCCCGCGCGCGGGCGGCCCTCCGACCGAACGAAACAACCGAGAAGGAAGCTGTGAACTCAACAGCGGCGCCGGTCCAGGCGTCCCCGACCTCCATGTCGGACCGGCAGATACTCCAGGCCATGTCCGGCCTGATGGCGGGCATGTTCGTGTCCATCCTGGCCGGAACCGTGGTCGCCAACGCCCTGCCCCGGATCATGGCCGACCTCGGCGCCAGCCAGTCCTCGTACACCTGGGTCGTCACCGCCGAACTGCTCGCCATGACCGCGACGGTGCCGCTGTGGGGCAAGCTGGCCGACCTCTACAACCAGAAGCTGCTCCTGCAGATCTCCCTCGGTCTGTTCGTGGTGGGCTCGCTGCTGGCGGGGTTCTCCCACGACGTCGACCTGCTGATCTTCAGCCGGGTCGTCCAGGGCATCGGCGCGGGCGGTCTGACCGCCCTCGCCCAGGTCGTGATGGCGGCGATCATCCCGCCCCGCAGGCTCGGCAAGTACGCCGGAATGTTCGGCGCCGTCTTCGCCGTCGGCACCGTCGCGGGACCGCTCATCGGCGGCGTCCTCGTCGACACCTCCTGGCTCGGCTGGCGCTGGTGCTTCTTCATCGGCGTCCCCTTCGCGCTCTTCGCCATCGCGCTGCTCCAGCGCACCCTGAAGCTGCCCGAGGTCCGCAACCGCGAGGTGAAGATCGACTACCTGGGCGCCTTCCTCCTCGTCGCCGGTGTCTGCGCGCTCCTCGTCTGGGTCACGCTGGCGGGCAACAGCTTCGACTGGGCCTCCTGGCAGACCGCGGCCCTGACCGGCGGCGGAGCGGTCCTGCTCGCCGCCGCCGTGTTCGTCGAGTCCCGGGTGTCCGAGCCGATCATCCCGCTCGGCATCTTCCGCAACCGCACGGTGACGCTCACCACCGTCGCCAGCTTCTTCGTCGGTCTCGCCATGTTCGGCGGCACCGTCTTCCTCTCCCAGTACTTCCAGATCTCGCTCGGCAAGTCCCCGACGGTCGCGGGCCTGATGAGCCTGCCCATGATCCTCGGCCTGCTGGTCTCCTCCACCGTCGCCGGACAGCTCATCAGCAGGACCGGCCGCTGGAAGGTCTACCTCGTCACCGGCGGCGTCCTGATGACCGCCGGTCTCGGTCTCCTCGCCACGATCGGCGCCGACACCCACTTCGGCCTGCTCAGCTGCTACATGGCGATCATGGGCGTCGGCGTCGGCATGTTGATGCAGAACCTGGTCCTGGCCGCGCAGAACGACGTGCCCGCCGCCGAACTCGGCGCGGCCACCTCCGTCCTCTCCTTCTTCCGCAGCCTCGGCGGCACCATCGGCACCAGCGTCCTCGGCGCGATCCTCGCCAGCCGGGTGGCCGCGGAGATGAGCGAGGGCCTCCAGGAGGCGGGCGTCCCCGCCGCCTCGGGCGCGGCCGGGCACGGTGCGATGCCGGACATGACGACCCTGCCCGCGCCGATCCGGGAGATCGTCGAGCACGCCTACGGCGTCGCCACCGGCGAACTCTTCCTCGTCGCCACCCCCTTCGCGCTCCTGGCGGTGATCGCGGTCCTGTTCGTCAAGGAGAAGCCGCTGAAGACCACCAGCGGCATGGAACGCCTCGCCGAGGAGTCCGGCGCGGCCGGGCACGCGGACCCGGCCGGGGCATCCCCGGCCACGGCCGTAACTCCGGCCGTGTCCGCCGAGAAGGGCTGAGAGCCCCGGGCGGCACTACCCGCTCACGGCCCGCGGCCTCTCCCACAGCACACGTGGGGGAGGCCGCGGTCATGTGCGCGCCACCCGGCGCGTCAGATCGCGCCGCGCGTCCGTCCCGGTTCGTCCCGGACCGCTGTCCTCTTCGGGAGAGACCGTGCGGGCGGTGACCCTCGGAGGGGTACGCGCTCGGGCGCCGGGCCCACGGCCGCGCGCCGCAGCGCGGCCGTCAGCGTGACGGGCCTGCTCGTCAGCCGAGCGGGAACGCTCGGTCCGGGCGAGGGGCCGGACCGGTCGACGCCAGTTCGAGGGCGGAGGGGTCCGAACCGTGCGGGCGGCCCGTCGGGAGCGGCACGGTGCCGACCGTGACCTCGGCGGTGAGACAGGGGCCGTGGTCCTGTTCTATGACGGCCTTCAGCACGCCGTGACGCAGCGGTGCGACGGAGATCCAGGCCGCGGTGTCCAGTTCCACCCAGCCTTCGAAGGACACGGACATGCCCGTCACCATGGTGTCCGTGGCGGGCAGGGCCACGTGGGCGGCCTGGCGCAGGGCTTCGAGGAGGAGCATTCCGGGAGCGTGGTCGACCGGGTGGTCGAACAGGACGGTGTGGTCCAGGTCGACGCGCAACTGCCAGCGGTCGGGGCGTCCGGTACCGGCGAGCACCACGTTCTCGGACCGCCAGTGCCCGACGCTGGCGGGCGGCAGGGGAGGCAGCGGCGGCAAGGCACGGCGGCGCACTTCGGCGAGGTCGTGCTCGCCGCGTAATCGGCGGTAGACGGCGGGGGAGTGGTTGGTGAACCGGGTACTGGCCCGCCCGACCCGACGTCCGTTCAGGCTGACGTCCGCGTGCATGGTCATCGAGACCAGGCAGCCCCTCCTGAGCCGGACGTCGCCGCACGTGATGTCCAGGACCACATCGGCCTGGGCCTGCGAGAGGAGCATGGCCTGCGGGTCGACCTCGAAACTGAAGTCGTCCCAGACCAGATGGCTGCCGAAGGGCACGCCGTACGCGGCATGGGACAGCAGCGGGAACGTCTGACGCACCGTCTCGACGAAGAGCAGGGAGTCGAAGCGCTGGTTGCGGGGCCGGTAGAAGGTGTGGCAGCGGGGCCACCGGGCGTGGACGGTGTGCCGGTCGCCGCCGTGCGTGGCCCAACCGGTGAGGAGCACCTCGGTGGACGCGCGCTTGTGGACGAGTTCCTGGGGAACCTTCCCGGCGACCCGCGATCTGTCGTGTCCTGAGCCTTGAACGTTGGACATGCCGGCGCTTTCCCCCTGGATCGATGGCCTGCGTAGCGGCGGTCCGGCTAACATAAAGTACGTTATCTATGTCTGTCGAGGAGTGATGCAGAGTGTCATCTGTCAAGGCGGAGCGGGCTACTCGGACGCGGCAGAAGGTCCTGCTGGCGGCGGCCGAGGTCTTCGACGAGGCCGGATACGAGCGGGCGGCGGTGACCCAGATCGTGGAGCGGGCGGGGCTCACCCTCGGCGCGCTCTACTTCCACTTCGGCTCGAAGCAGGGGCTGGCCGAAGCCCTGATGAACGCTCAGCCGACGACGATAGAGCCCCACCTCGAATCGACCGGACTCCAGCGCCTGGTGGACATCACCCTGGTGTGGGCGGACCGCATGAAGCGCGATCCGATCCTGCGCGCGGGAGTCCGGCTGGCCATAGAGCAGGGCAGCCACGGCATGAACGACGCCACCTCCTTCGAGGAGTGGCGGGTGCTCATGTGCGGCCATCTCGACGAGGCGCGATGTAACGGCGAACTCCGCGAGGGCACTTGTCCCGAACGCCTGGCCCGCTTCGTCGTCGGTGCCTGCACCGGTATGCAGGTCTACTCGAATCTCGCCACCAAGCGCGTCGACCTCACGGAACGGGTCTGCGACATGTGGGATCTGCTGTTGCCCAGCGTCGCTTCCGAGTCGGTGGTGCACGACATCCATGTCGGCCCCACGCGCATTCCCACACCGAGATCGTGACGGCGCCCGCGGCCCGGCGCATCGTCCTCACCGGGGCCACCGGGCAGATCGCCTCGCTGATGGCCCGGTACCTGGCGCCCCGTCACCGGGTCATCCTCACCAGCCGTACGGCGCGGCCCGGGGCGCGGCGCCCCGGGCTCACGCACGTCACCTGCGACTACGACGTCTACGAGAGCCTCGTCGACGCGTTCCGCGGCGCCGACGCCCTCTTCGTCGTGACCAACGACCCCACCCGCCCCGAACACGACCGGAACGTGGTGCGAGCGGCCGTCGAGGCATCGGTGGGGCACATCGTCAAACTCTCCGCGGCCGCGGTGCTCGACAGCGCGGCCCACGACCTGATCACCGAGTGGCAGCGCGGCAACGAGGAGCGCATCAGGGCGAGCGGCATCCCCTGGACCATGATCCGGCCGCGCTCCTTCATGTCCCACGCCCTGGGCTGGGCACCGGGCATCCGCAGCGGCGGCACCACCTACGCCTTACACCCCCACAGCCGCAACGCGTGCGTCGCGCCCGAGGACATCGCGGAGGTGTCCGCCCGGCTCCTGGGCGACACCGGGCACCACTTCCGGTCGTACCAGCTCACCGGCCCCCAGCCGCTCTCGGCCCACGAGCAGTCGGCAGTGCTGTCCCAAGTGCTGGGACGCCCCCTCGTCTGCCGGGAACTCACCCCCGAGGAAGCGCACGCGCGCTACGCGCGCCGGTACTCACCGGCGATGGCCGACGCCCTGATCGCGAGCGCCGGACGGCAGCTCGCCGGTGCCAAGGCCCACACCACGGACACCGTCGAGCGACTCACCGGAAGGCCCGCCACCACCTTCGCCCGGTGGGCTGCCGACCACCGGGAGCGTTTCGCGTGAGACCGCGGAGACCGGACGCCGGAGCCGTGCGCGACACCTGTCGGCGAATGGGTTCCGACCGCGTTCCCGGCGGGCCGGGGACCGGGAACCAGCGGGCTTGCGAGCCGAACTCCCCCAGGGCGACGATCTTTCGAGCGGTCGTACCCAAGGAGAACGAGGCATGATGCACATCTCGGCGAGCCCCCTGTCCGCACAGGGTCTGTTGCACGGCAAGACGGTCATGATCACCGGAGCGAGCAGCGGGATCGGGGCCGCGGCGGCGGAGCTCTTCGCGGGGGAGGGGGCCCGCGTGGTCCTGACGGCCCGCCGTGAGGACCGGCTGCTGGCAGCCGTGGCCAGGATCGAGAAGGCGGGCGGGCGGGCCGTCGCGGTGGTGGCCGACGTGACCCGCGCCGAGGACATGCGCGCCGCCGTACGGACGGCGGTCGAGACCTTCGGCGGCCTCGACGCCGCCTTCAACAACGCGGGATGGACCTCCACGGGTACGCCGATGCATCTCATGCGCGACGACGAGTACGACCGCATCATGGACGTCAACGCCCGGGGAGTATGGAACGCGATGCGGGCACAGATCGCCGTGATGCTCGAACACGGTGGTTCGATCGTGAACACGTCGAGCGTCGCCGGAGTCCGCGCGACCGGGGCCTCGTCCCCCTACATCGCGGCCAAACACGCCGTCATCGGCCTGAGCAGGGCCGCCGCCGACGAATACGTACGGCACCGCATCCGAGTCAACGCGCTCGCCGTCGGCAGTACCCGGACCGAGCTGATGGACCAGGTGCTCTCCGACACGCCCGCGCTCCTCGCCCCCTTCACCGAGCGCTCCATCCAACAGCGGCTGGCGGACCCCGTCGAGATCGCGCAGACGGCCGCGTGGCTCTGCTCGGACCGCTCGTCGTTCACCACGGGCGCCGTCATCCCGGTCGACGGAGGATGGACCGCCCGGTAACCCACCGCACCAGCGGACTTGCCCAGAACGTCTCGGGTTTCCCGCGTTCTCGTGCTCATCACCCGATGCTCACCATATGGTCGGACCGCCCGTCGAGCCGCCGCCGCGGGACCGCGCCGCCCGCGGCCGCGGGCAGTAACACCTGGGGACGGTACGTGAGGGACCTGACTGGCCTCGTCTCGACAAGCGGCAGCCGAGGTGTGGTGGGGGACCGGGGAAGACCCGGCCGGTTCGGCAGCCCCGCCCCCGGGCGCGGGGCCGGTGCGGGGCCGAAGGCGGTCGGGCTCGACGCGCGATCCGGTCCGCCCCGCCGCCAGGGGGGACCGGGTGGCGTGGCTGACGCCGGGTGCTCCCGTACCCGGCCCGGTCCGCACTCACCGCCGGGTCCGCCCGCACCGCCCGGGGCGGTAGGCCCGTCCCCGAGGAGACGCCACCCGGTCCGGCGGGACCGGCGTCGAACGCGAAGTGACCGTCCGGTGGATCGGCGCCCGCCCTCCGCCCTCACGCCAGAGTCACGGCGGCCCCATGGCGGCGCCGGGGCCCCCGCCACCTTGGAGAAGACATTCGGAGAGCGCTTGATGAAGGGCGACGGACTCTTCCCCGTGGCCCCGGCGGGATGCGGCCCGCTGCCGCCCCTCCGCCTCGCGGGCTCGGTCGGCACCGGTTCGCCGCCCCGCCCCGCGACGCACGGCAGCAGACAGCGCTCCCTGATCCGGCCCGGCTACTGAAGGAACCCGATGCGGCCCGAGCGGCCCATCCGGATCCCGTTCCCGGCGGGTCGGCCCGTGCCCTCATTGTCGTCGCGATCCCCGAGGCCCCCTCATGAAGAACAGCGAACGAGCCGCGAGCACCCGTGCGAACCTCGTCCTGGCGGCAGCACACCACTTCGACCAGCACGGCTACGACGGCACGACGCTCAACAGCGTCTGCGCGGAGGCGAACGTCACGCTCGGGGCCCTCACCTTCCACTTCCGGTGCAAGGCGATACTCGCGTCGGAAGTGGTGGACGAGGGCATGGGCGAACTGCGACGCGTCAGCACCGCCCGCTCCGACACCGCCGGGCCCCTGCCCGAACTCTCCCTCCTCGTGCTCCAGGTGGCGACGGCCCTGCGGGACAGCGCCCTCACCCGGGCCGCCGTACGCCTGGTCCAGGAGGGGCAGGTCGCCTCCGGCTGGCTCGGAGTCTTCCGCGCGGACGTCCTGAGGCTCCTCGAAAGAGCCTCCGCCACCGGTGCCCTGGCCGCCGAGGTACGCCTGACCACCGCCGTGCGCCTCATCATGTACGTGGTGGAGGGCGCCGCGACGGAGGCCCGGAGGGCCGCTGCCGAAGGGGTCTCGACGGACTCCGACTTCGCCGAGGTCTGGCGCGCCGCACTCGGCGGCCTGGCCGCGGACCCGCGCTGAGCACACGGCCGTCGCCGGACGCCCGGCCGCGGATCGGGCGGGCGTCACCCGGGCGCACGACGATCCGCCCGAAGCTGCGGCCTCCCGTGGGACCGGGCGGCCGTGCCGCGAACGACCGGGGTGCTCGTCACTCAGTCACGGAGTCCGTCGCCGTCCGGGAAGGGGCGGTCACGGAGCCGGGAGTACGCGAAGGCGGCGGACACCAGTGTGGTGTGGTGGTGCCATCCCGGGTACGACCGGCCCTCGAAGTCCTGGAGCCCGAAGTCGCCGTTCAGGGTGTCGACGACGTTCGCGGCGAGCCTCGGCTGTCGCATCAGGGGCAGCAGTTCGGGCAGCCGCCGGTCGACCATGTTCGTCAGCCACGTCCGTGTCGAGCCGCACGGCCGACGCCGGACGAGCAACCGCAGCCGGACGTGTCCCGACGAGGGGCCGGGGAGGGACACCGGGAGGGAGAGGACGTGCTGCCGGTCCTCCCCGGCGGCGGTCGGGCCCATGAGGATCTGCCGGACGGTGAGCGTCGGCCAGTTGACGGACGGGACGGCCCCGGGCAGGACACGCACGGTGTCGGGGACCTCCACCACGAAGGGCCGCTCGCTCCGCACCAACTGGGCGAGGAAGGCCTCGCGGTCCGGTAACCACGACAGTTCGGCCGTGACGGGGGCATGTGCGCCAGGATGCCACAGGGGCGCTCGCCCGAGGAGTTCCGAGGCCTGTGACCACAGGGGCCCGGAGATGTCGTCCGGTACCCGGGCCTTGGACCGCCGCGCCCTCGTCCACCCGCGCGGGATGTACAGGTTCCAGTCGACGGGCAGCGGGCCGTGCTCGCCCATGGCCAGGACGACCAGGCCGAGCTGACCGTTCGACAGCCGGCCCAGCAGGGGGTCGAACCTGCGGTGGACTCCGGCGGAATGGTCGCCGCGCTTCGGGATGAAGGCGGGGGCCAAGGTCCAGGACGTCACCGCCGCGCCGGTCCGCGCGATCCGTCGGAGCAGCGCCTGACGTGTCGCCATCCAGTCCCAGGGGCTGGCGTTCACGAACTGGTGCAGCGCCTGCGAGGCCGTCGGGGAGTCGCTGACGGATTCCGCCAGCCGCCGCGGCGACTTCTTCCCCGGTGTCCGCAGCAGTGCCTCGACGTAGAGGTGCGCCCATTTGCGCTGGTCCGCCCGGGGGAGACAGCGGAAGAGGGTGTCGGTGAAGGGTGGGAGTGGGGTGGTGTGCGGGGTTTCGGTGGGTGTGGTGGGTGTGGGGTGGTGCAGCAGTGTCATCGGGCGTTCCCTCCCATGCGATGTACCGCTGTCCCCGTGTGGTGTGCGGGTGGTTCGGCCTCCGGGGACGGGGGATTCCCCGGAGGCCCAGCAGAGCCAAGCATAAAGAGCGCTATTTATGTTCGGCTAGGAGGGGTGGGCTGCGGGGCGACTTGGCCAAGTCCGTTCGCGGGCGACCGGGTTGGGGGCATGGCGGTGGCGGTGGCGTAGGCCCCGACTTCTTTCGCGTACGGAAGGGGACCGGTCTCCCGTGAAGCCCGTGAGTGCGGCACCTTGCCCTCCCCGTGTGGCAGGGCCGGCCTCCGCAGCCTGGGGGTGGGTCGACCTCTGAGGTGGAGTACGGCGGAGGTCAGGCCGTGTTCTGCTTCCTCGCGCCGCTGCCGCAACTCGAAGGCGGAGTCGCCTCGCGTACAGTGCCGGACGGACGGAATCGCCTTGCCTGCCGCGCGGGAGGGCGGAGTTGCCCCGCTTGCGCCGCCGGGTGCGCGCCGTCTGGCGCCTTCCGGTCGGGTCGGCGGCCGAAATCGACATGCTCCGCCCCCCCCGGCGGTTCGGCGTGGACCGGCAGGGCTGGGGGTGCGCGTGGGGCCCGCGCGAGGCGGTCGCCTCCCTCGGCGCGCTCGGGGCTCTCTCCGTCCGTAGCCGCCGGTCCGAGGCTCGTGGCCCTCCGCCGCGATGGCGCACGTACGCCTCGTCGGCTGTGGTCGGCCGCTCGCGGCGCCGAGGCGGTTCGCGCTGACGAAGTTGGTCAAGTCGTGACACGCCTGTCGTCGCCCCAAGCATAAATAGCGCTCTTTATGCTTGGCTCTGCTGGGCCTCCGGGGAATCCCCCGTCCCCGGAGGCCGAACCACCCGCACACCACACGGGGACAGCGGTACATCGCATGGGAGGGAACGCCCGATGACACTGCTGCACCACCCCACACCCACCACACCCACCGAAACCCCGCACACCACCTCACTCCCACCCTTCACCGACACCCTCTTCTCCTGTCCGCCCGGGGTGGAGCGGCGCGCCGGGGCCACCCCGCGCGCCGAAGCGCCACCGCGCGCGCCGGACGGCAGGCCCTGACCGCTTCCCCGCCCCCGCGCCCCACCTCGTAGCCGACGGCCGGAGCCCCCCGCTCCCCATGGCGCTGCGGACGGGGAGCCGCCGTCCGTCCGAATGCGGGCCGGGCGCGTACACCGCCGTCCGTGGATCCCCGATCGCGGCCCGGCCGCCCGGCACGCCCCGGTTCAGCGCAGCGCACGGTCGGGACCACCGCCCGGAGCGTCCGCCCGGCGATGCCGGGCACGACCTCCCGTCCCTCCTCCGCACCGTGCGGAGGAGGGACGTCATCGCGTCCCCACCCCGGCGTGACCACTTCCTCTGCGTCACCTGCACGGCACCCCCCCCCATGAGCCGGAGACCACGTCGACCGGAGCCGTCGGCGCGTCTCCCGGCACCTGTGACCTCAACCTGCGGAAGACCGGACAGAAAGTAGACCTGCGGTGCCTTTAGATCTTGCGGACACTCCACCCCCCACCCGCCTGGCGGACCGACTGAAGGCGACAGTTCAGGATCTCGGGAACACGAGGGGGGACGAGTGTTCGGGAATCGACCTGGTGGCGCTGTCCTCCCTGGTGGCCGCGGACTCGCCACGCCTGGGCGGGACGAGCCCGGATCACGTGGAGGTCCTCGCGCAGGGTGACATCCAGCCGATCCTGGTGCACCGGGCCACCCGTCGCGTGGTCGACGGGATGCACCGGCTCCAGGCCGCCAGGCTCCAGGGCGAGGAGACGATCCCGGTCCGCTACCTGGACGGGCCGGTCAGCGAGGTGTTCCTGCACTCTGTGGCGGCCAACGTCAGCCACGGTCTGCCGCTGACGCTGGCCGACAGAAGGGCCGCGACCAGGCGCATCCTCACCTCCCACCCGGATCTGTCGGACCGGGCGATCGCCCGCATCACCCGGCTGTCCCCCAAGACGGTGGGCGCCGTCCGGCGGACTTCGACTGAGGAAGTTCCTCAGTCGAAGGTCCGGGTCGGCGAGGACGGCCGCACCCGTCCGCTCGACGCGGCGCAACGCCGTGAGGCCGCACGCGCGTTCCTCGCCGAACATCCCGGCGCCACGCTCCACGAGACCGCCGCCAGCGCGGGAGTGTCGGTCAGCACCGCGTGCGAGGTCCGGCAGCGTATGCGGCGCGACGAGGAGGAAGCGCCGCCACGACCGGCTGCCGCGCGCGAGGTCCGGAACCGCGACACGAGGGGCGGCGGCGGGAATCCGGCGGGCGACCGGTGCGCTGAGCGCGGTCGCGCGCGGCGGGCCGAGACCCTGGCGAAGGACCCGTCCCTCAGGCTCACCGAGTCGGGGCGCGCCCTGCTGCGCTGGCTGAACGAACGCGCGCCGGACCTCGAAGTGGGGCGGCAGCTGATGGCCGCGGTGCCGCCGCACTGCGCTGTCGCTGTCGCGGACCTGGCCAACTCCTACGCCCTCGAATGGCAGCGGTTCGCCACCGCTCTGGACCGGGCCGTGGGCGACGCGTCCGAGTAGGAGAGCGCACGGGAACCGCGACGCCGAAGGCGGTGACGCGACGGCTCCCGACGGACACGGGGCCGCCCGCGCGCCTGCTCGGGACTGAGGTCGCTTTCCGGTGCGGCGGCCCGCCCGCACCCTGCTCGGGTCTGGGAGCCGCCTCCCGGCGCGACGCCCCGCCCATGCCCCCGCTCGACCCCCGGAATCGCTTCCCGATTCCGCCCGATCAACGGTACGGACGGAGTTCCGAGGCCTTTTCTTGACGGCGTGGGCGGGCCCCTGAATTATGAAATGGCGCTCGGTGGTGAGCCGGACCGGATCCGGCAGAAAATCACCGAAGGGCTCTTGTTCAGGGCTCTTGCTCCGGGCGTGAGAATGCCGAACGGCAGGAGGAAATGATTTCCGATCGTCAAGAGGATGACCCGGCCGCGCCGTCGAGGCAGCCGAGCTGTTCGACCTAACGCCAGAAAGGCCTGGAGTTCAGGATGGACCAAGCGGGAGTTCGAGTGGAGAAGACCGTGGTCGGCGCCGGGACGAGCGCGGACGTGGCTGTGGTCGGAGCGGGCCCGGCCGGCCTGTACGCCGCCTACTGCGCGGGCTTCCGAGGGCTTTCCAGCGTGCTGGTCGACGCGCTGCCGGAGCCGGGCGGCCAGATCGCGGCCCTGTACCCGGAGAAGAAGATCTACGACGTCGCGGGGCACCCCGCCGTGCGGGGCCGGGAACTGGTGGACGGCCTCGTCGCCCAGGTGGCACCGTTCCAGCCCCGCTATCTGCTCGGCAGGACAGCGGTCTCCCTGACACCTGACCAGGTCAGGGGCTGGACCATCCAGTTGGAGGACGGTGCGAGGGTACGGGCGGGGGCCGTCGTGATCGCGGCGGGACTCGGCCGCTCGGTCCCCCGCACCCTGCCCTGCCTGGGGCCCTATCAGGGGCGCGGCGTGGCACATCACGTGCCACGGCTCGACGAGCACCGGGACCGCGACGTGATGATCGTGGGCGGCGGCGACAGCGCGGTCGACTGGGCCCTCGCCCTCGCGCCGATCGCCCGGTCCGTCACCGTCGTCCACCGGCGCTCGGCCTTCCGTGCCCATGAGCACGGCGTCAAGCAGATGTACGCCACCGGCGTACGGGTCCTGACCGATGCGCAGGTGACCGCCTGTCATGGTGCCGAAAGCCTCGAAGAAGTGCGCGTCCATACCGCTGCGGAGGAATTGACATTTCCCGCACAGGCCCTTGTCGCGGCCCTGGGATTCATCACCAACCTGGGCCCGATCGCCGATTGGGGACTCCGGATGGAAAATCGCCAGATCATGGTGGACACGGCGATGCGGACGAATCTTCCGGGAGTTTACGCGGTCGGCGACATCTGTTCCTACGAGGGCCGCGTTCCGCTCATCTCGGTGGGCTTCGGGGAAGCGGCGACCGCGGCCAACCACGCGGCGGTCGAACTGCGCCCCGGCTCCCGTCTCGCGCCGGAGCACTCCACCGACACGGACGGCGCACTGCTGTCATGACCATGAAAAAACTGACGATCCTTCCGACGGGCACCGAGATCCTGCTGCCCTCGGGCTCCCTCCTCACCGAAGTCGAGTACGAGACCTCCCAGCGGCTCATCCCGTTCGGATGCCGCTCGGGATCGTGCGGCGCGTGTGTCATCGAGGTGCTGGAGGGCTTCGGCAACCTCGGTGAACCCGACCACGACGAACTCGACTTCCTGGAAGACCTCGGCCGGACCGGCGGCTCCCACCGACTCGCCTGCCAGTGCCGACTACGGGGCGACGCGACCGTTCGCGTCACCGACACCCCCTGAGAACCGCTCGCACCGAACGTCCGAGCGTCCCAAAAGAAAGGTTGACCATGCCGAACCGCGTGACCAACGCCGGTTACGGGGACCGCACCCGGTTCCTCAGCTCGACCGCCTCGGCGCAGCTCCGCGCCGAGATCGACGAGCAGCTCGACCAGCAGGTCCTCGAGTGGTACGCCAACGTTCCCGAGGCCGCACACCTCGAGGGCAAGAACGTCGACTCCGAGTACTACAAGCGGAACCTGATCGAGACCGCCTGGCGCATCCGGCTGCTGCGCGTCTCCGAGGCCAAGGCGCTGGTGGAGATAGCCAAGCGCAGCCCCGAGGCCGCTCAGGTCTGGGCCAACTACGAGCAGGAGGAGATGCTCCACGACGAACTCTTCATCACCGACCTGGAGAAGGTCGGCGTCACGCGCGAGCAGTTCCTGGCCACCGAGCCCTACCTGTCCACCAAGCTGCTGACCGGCTACTTCTCCTACCTCCTGGACCACGAGGGCCCGCTCGGCGTCGTCGCGTACTCCTACCTCGTCGAGTACGTCAACGTGAAGCTGGAGCCCAGGAAGCTGGAGGCGCTGAAGGAGTCGGTCGGCGAGGGCAACATCGGCGGCCAGATCAACCACTCGCACACCGACATCAACGACGACCACCCCGGCGAGGTCTGGGCGGCCGTCCGGCACCTGCTGCGCAGCGACGAGGACATCGCCTCGTTCAAGCGGTACCTCCGCGAGCACCAGACGATCCTGGCGCAGTACTTCGAGGAGCTCTACCTGGACACCGTCGCCAAGGCCGAACAGCAGCCGGCCTGATCCCTGTTCCAGCGGGGGGGGGGGGGGGGGGGCGCCCCCCCCCCCCCCCCCCCCGCCGGTGAGGAGGCCGGATTGAGTACCGGAAATGCCAGAGGGGTGCTGCTGCTCAGCCACGTCGGGTTCTCGTTCATGGAGGACCTCGTCGGCACGGTCGCGGCACGGGGGCTGGAGTGCTACGTGCTCAGCTCGCTGCCCGAGCCGCAGCACCAGGGGTCCCGGCCGGCGGCGCTGGCCGACCTCGCCACCGACGTCCATGTGACGACCGGGCACGTCCTGACCCCGCACGACGTCGAGGAGCACCTCGACCGGCTGCGGGCCACGGGCACTGAAGTGCGGTGCTGCCTCACCGTATGGGAGGGCTACCGGCACCTGATGGCGCTGGCCAACGCCCGCCTGGGAGTGCCGGACCTGGACGAGAAGCAGGTCCTGGAACTGCGCGACAAGCTGACCCTGCGCAACCGCCTCGCCGACGCCGGCCTCAGCCGGGGCCGGGCGTCCGCGCTCACCGCCGAGACGCTCGACGAACGAAGGCGCGACGGCGGCCGCTACTTCGTGAAGCCGGTGAGCGGCATCGCCTCCTTCGGAACGTTCCCCCTCACCGCCGACACGACCTGGGCCGATCTGGAACGCATCGCCGCCGAAGCCCGGTCCGACACGGTCTACTCCAGCGTCTTCACCACCCGACCGGGCCCCGGCACGACGGACCAGGACCCGCTGTCCGACCCGGCCACGATCCCCGACCCGGCCACGGTCCCGGAGACGTACACGGATCAAGTCGTCACCCCCGGGGTGGAGTTCCTCGTCGAGGACTACGTACAGGGGCGCGAGTTCAGCTTCGAGGTGGTCGTCGTCGACGGCGAGCCGCACGTGGTGGCCGTGCACGAGAAGTGCGAGGTGACCGAGACGGCGGACACCGTCCTCGAAGACGCCTGCGTCAGCCCGCCCACGAGCCTGTCGCGGGACGAGACCGCCGCCGGGATGCGCTGGGTGCGGGACGTGCTGGACGTCCTCGACCTCGCATGGGGCTGCTTCCACGTCGAGGCACGGCACTCCCCGTCCGGCTGGGACCTGATCGAGGTCAACCCACGGGTCGGCGGCAGTCTGATCTCGCCCAGCGTGGCGGCACTGACCGGCGGCCCCGGTCTGCTCGACCTCTGGCTGGACTCCCTGCTCACCGCCCGTCGGCCGGCCGGATTCCGTACGGAACTGAAGCGACTGTCGTACACGGCGGACGGCGCCCCGCAGGGACGGCACGCGACCTTCTTCCGTGTCTTCTTCGCCGACCCCGGCACCATCCGCGAGGTGGGCCTGAACGACGACCTCCCCCTCCCACCGGTCCTCTCGCACATCCTGCTCGAGCCCGGCGACGTCGTGCCGCGGTCCGCGCGCGAGGTGTTCCTCGGCCAGGTGCTCTGGAGCATGGAACGAGCCGACCGCGAGGAGATCCTCCCCGGACTCGTGCCCGCCTCCGAGCGCGCCATCGAGATCGTGTACGAGAAGGAGCACGGATGACCAGGCCGATCCTCCTCATCGTCGACTACAACCTGAGCCGGATCGACGAGGTCCGCCATCTGCGGGACCACGCGCGCGACCACCACGGCGCCACGGTGGTCCTCATCCGCGCCGACCCCACCGAGGCGGACCGCTCCATCGTCGACGAGGTGCTCGACCTCGATCCGCTGCGCGACGACTTCGCCGAGATGGGCGAGAAGCTGCTCGGCGACCGGCGCGAACGGATCAGGGCGGGCATCGTCTTCTCCGACAACGCCGTGCACAGCGGCGCCGAACTGCTGGAACGACTGGGAGTCCCGGTCGACTCGCCACGACTGGCCGACGGGGCGTTCTCCAAGTACCGCTACCGGCTCACCGAGGCACGCGTCGCCGACCTCCTCGAAACCCAGCGGATCATGGTGCCCGCGTTCGCCGAGATCGCCTCCCTCGACCAGCTGCGGGCCTTCGCCCGCGAACACCCCGGCGGCTTCGTCGTCAAGCCCGCGGCGGAGGGCAACAACCGGGGCGTCGTCGTGGTCCGCGCGGGCGACGACCTGACGGCGGTGTTCGCCGAGGTCCTGCCCTATCTGGAGGGCGGGGTGATCTGCGAGGAACTCATCCCGTACCGGCGCGAGTACTCCTTCGACGGCCTCGGCTCCCTGGAGTTCCTCACCGAGAAGATCAGCGCGACCGGCCGCTACCCGGTCGAGGTCGCCCAGGTCCTGCCCGCCCGCCTCGACGAGCACGAGCGGGCGACGCTGGAACGGACGGGACGGCAGGCCAACGTCCTGGTCGGCCAGTGCGACGGACCGTTCCACAACGAGATCAAGCTGAGCGACGACGGGTTGCGCGCCGCCGTGGTGGAGCCCAACCGCAGGCCGGGCGGCATGAAGATCTGGTCGCTCGCCCGCTGGGTCTACGGGATCGACCTGCACCACCGCTGGATCGACACGGCCTTCGGCACGGCCGCCGGAGTGGAGCGGCTCGTCCCGGGCTGCTCGGCGGCGACGGTGCTCCTCGGCGTCGGCACCGACCGCGCGTTCTCCCCGGCCGACGTCCTGCCCGACGCGGCCCCCTTCCCGGACGCCGTCCGGGCCACCGCCGAACGCTTCGGCCTGGCCGACGGCGAACTGACCGTCACGGAGTTCTCCTGGCTGTCGGACGAGCGCCGCGATCTGCACGCCGTCGCCCGCGACAACGCGGACTTCGCCGCGCAGGGCTGCGTCGTCCTGCGCGGCGACCGCACCGACATCCGCACCGTCGTGCACGCGCTGCGCGAGGCCTGGCTGGACGCCCTGGACCGGGCCCTCGCCGTCCCCACTCCCGTCAGGAAGGCCCGATGAAGATCCTCATCCTGCACCGCGTGCCCTACTTCAAGATCGAATACCACCGGGGGATCTCCCACGACCGGCACGAGGTCACCTACTTCGGCACCGACCAGGCACTGGACACCCTGCCCCCCGACCTGCGCTGCGAACGGGTGAGCAGGCCGGGCGACCGACCGGCCTTCGAGGAGGCCAGGGACTGGCTGTCCCACCGGCCCCGCGACTTCGACCGGGTCATCTCGGTGTCGGAGTACGAACTCCTCGACGCCGCCCTGCTCCGCGAGCACCTCGGCGTCCCCGGCGCACCCGCCGACCAGGTGGCGCTCGCCCGGGACAAGGTCCTGATGAAGCAGGCGGTCGAGGAGGCCGGGCTGCGGGTGCCGCGCTTCCTCGCACTGCCGGAGTTCCTCGCGCTGGACGGCAAGGCCCCCTGGCACGGCAGGACCGTCCTCAAACCGCATCGCGGCGCGTCCAGCGAGGACGTGCTCGTCTTCGACACCCCGGGCCGGGCCGCCGAGGCGATCGGCCGGGGCCGCACCGGCATCACCCGGCTCGACGCGGGCCGCGACCTGGCGGACTTCGAGGTCGAGGAGTTCGTCTCCGGGCCGATCAGGCACTTCGACGGCCTGGTGCAGGGCGGCCAGGTCCTGCTCCTCAGCGCGAGCGAGTACGTCGGCACCTGCCTGGAGTACGCCGAGGGACGGCCGCTCGGATCGTTCCAGACCGGGTTCTCCGAGGAGACGCGCACCTGGGTGTCGCACGCCCTGGCCGCGGTGCGGATCGAGGACGGCAGCTTCCACCTGGAGGCGATCGTCCAGGACGGAGAGCTGGTCTTCCTGGAGGTCGGCAACCGGGTGGGCGGCGCCGACGTGGTGGCGACCGTCGAGCTGGCCACCGGCGTCCACCTGCCCTCGTACGAGCTGCGCGCCCTGCTCGGCGAGCCCGTGGCCGGGACGCTCCCCGAGCCGCCCGCCCAGCCGCGCCGCTACGGCTGGTTCGTCTGCCCCGGCCACCACCTGGCCGGACGGGAGTTCCGGGGCCTCGACGGGGTGGCCGGCTTCCGGGACACCCCGTCGGTGGTCGCCTGGAACGAGCTCCCGCCCGGCGCCCCGCTGCCCGACCACATCACCTACCAGGCGGGAGAGACCGTCCTCGCGGGCATCGTCGCGGCCGACACCCCCGAGGACAGCCGGGACTGGATCGTCGGCCTGTTCGACTCCCTCTCGGTCCACACCCGCCCGGCCGCCCCGACGACATCGGAACAGGTCCTGGTATGAAGAACCGTCCCCTCCCTTCCACGGCGGCCCCGTCCGCGAACCGGCCCCGGTCATGACGGCGCTGAACGACCTCGCCGACCGGTACGTGGACGAGTCGGCCGCGCTGGATCCCTGCCTGGCCTCCGCGATGGGGGTCGCCGGGCAGGAGGAGCGGCTGACCGACTTCGGCCCACGAGCGGCGTGGGAGCGGGCGGAGCTGGCCCGCCGCACGCTGAAGACGGTCGCCGGCACACCGGTGTCGGGAGACGCGGAGCGCGTCGCGGCGGCCGTGCTCGGCGAGCGGCTGGCCACCGAGGTGGCGCTGGCCGACGCCGACGCGTACGGCACGCTCCTCGACACCCTCGACGGGCCGGTCCAGCGCGTCCGGCAGGCCGTGGGGTTGCTCGACCAGGGCCGCGACACCGTCTGGGACACCCTGCTGGCACGGCTGCGAGCGGTCCCGGGCGCGCTGACGAGCCTGTACGAAGGGCTGGAGGCCGCCCGGCGGGACGGCAGGGTCGCCCCGTACCGTCAAGTCATCCGCAACGCCCGGGAGTGCCGGGACACGCGGCCCTATCTGGCGGGCCTGCCCACCGGCCACGGCGACGGCGCCCTGCGGGGCGCCCTGGACCGGGCCGCGGCCACCGCGAACGAGGCGCTGACACGGTTCGCGGGGTATCTGACGGAGGAACTCGCGCCGGACGCGCCTGAGACGGACGCGCTGGGCGAGGACCGCTACCAACTGGGCGTACGGGAGTTCCTCGGCACCCGCCTGGACCTGCGGGACACCTACGCCTGGGGCTGGGACGAACTCGGCCGGATACAGCGGGAGATGGCCGAGACCGCTGCGCGGATCGCCCCGGGCGAGCCGGTCCCGGCCGTCCTCGCCGCGCTCGACAGGGACCCGCGCCACCAGATCAGGGGCGCGGCGGCGTTCCGCGACTGGCTCCAGGAGCTCGCCGACGGTGCCGTCGCCGACCTCGACGGGACCCACTTCACGATCCCCGGGCCCCTGCGGCGGATCGACTGCCGGATCTCCCTCAGCGACGGGCCCGCCGTCTATCTGGCACCGAGCGAGGACCTGTCGCGCCCCGGAACGATCTGGTGGACGCGCACCGACCCGGACGGGCCGGTCCCGACATGGACGGTGCCGGGCACGATGTTCCACGAGGGGGTCCCGGGCCACCACCTGCAACTGGGCACGACGACCCTCAACACCACCACCCTCAACCGCTTCCAGCGCCTGTCGTGCGAACTGCACCCGGGGCACTGCGAGGGATGGGGCCTGTACGCCGAACGGCTGATGGAGGAGCTGGGGTACTTCGCCGACCCGGCCCACCGGCTGGGCCTGCTCGCCACCGGACAGCTGCTGCGCGCGGCACGCGTCGTCCTGGACATCGGACTGCACCTGCGGCTCCGCATCCCGGCCGGAACCGGCTTCCACGAGGGGGAGCGGTGGACACCGGGCCTCGCCCGCGCGTTCCTCGCCGAGCACTGTGGGCTCGGCCCGGCGGGTTTCGTCGCGTTCGAGATCGACCGGTACCTGGGACGCCCCGGCCAGGCCCTCGCCTACAAGCTGGGGGAGAAGGTGTGGCTGGAGTCGCGGGAAGCGGCCCGCCGCCGCGACGGCGCCGACTTCGACCTCAAGCGGTTCCACCAGCACGCCCTGGACCTGGGGCCGATGGGCCTGGACCTGCTGCGCGCCGAGCTCACGCGTACGGACCGTGCGGGGTGACCGCGCGGCCGGTGGACCGGACGGACACGGGCGGAACGCACCACGGGCCGGGGAGGCGAGCGAACCGATGATCACGGCACTGGGACACACCGACCTGACGGCGGACACCTGGGAGCTGGTACGGGCCGAGCTGCGGAAGTCCCTGGAGGGACTGCCGGACGACACGACGGGACTCGTACGCGCCGGTGCCGGACTGCCCCTGCTGTTCGGACGGGTGATCCGGGAGGCGGGACAGCGTCTGGTGGTGCTGCTCCCGGAGCGTTCCGGGGTCTTCGCGGGGGTTCCGCCCCGCGACCGGGCGGCCCACCGGGAGCTGCTGGCCCTGGCCGAGGGGATCCGGATGCTGCCCTTCGACCCGCTGGACCGGGACGCCTGTGTGAGCGCGGACGAACAGCTCGTCAGCGGCTGCGGCAGGCTGCTGGCCGTCTGGGACGGCTCGCCGTCCAGCGGCCGGGACGCCACCGCCCACATGGTGGCGTACGCCCGCGCCCGGGGCATCCCGGTGGAGGTCGTCTGGCCCGCGGGCGCGGCCCGCGAGCACGCCGGTCCCGCCCTGTCGCTCAGCGCGCGGGCCCCCGGACGCTGACGGTCGTCCAGGCGGTCATCCGGGCGTCCACCTCGGCGACCGCCCCGGCGAACCCCTCATCGGTCGCCGCCGGTCTTGCGCACATGGGTGGTGTCGGCGGTGAGGGGGGCACCGTCGGCGCCGGTCGGCGCGATGTCCGGCACGCGGACGCCCCGCTCGTCGACCAGGGTGGAGCGGGGCTCGCCGGGATCGAAGGCGTGGTGCTCTCCCCACTGGCGCAGCGCGAGGAGCACGGGGAAGAGGTCGCGCCCGCTGTCGGTGAGCACGTACTCCAGGCGGCGGCCCGTGGAGGCGGTCCGCTGGGCGAGGAGCCCGTGGGCGCCCAGCTTGCGGAGACGGTCGCTGAGGATGTTGCGCGCGATGCCGGTGCGCCGCTGGAACTCGGTGAAGGAGCGTGCCCCGTCCATCGCGTCCCGGATGACCAGGAGGCTCCACCGGTCGCCTACGAGATCGAGGGTGCGGGCTACAGGGCAGTCGGGATCGGTCCAGGCGGGGCTCGGGGCGCCCGTGGAGGAGCGCGGCATGACACCTCCTGTGATGAGTTGCGATTTGAGACCATCATGCCCTACGGTCGAATCAGTTTCACTTTGCTACTCATTTTTTGATGGGAGTGCGATGGACGTCTGGCGACGGTTACTGCTGGCGATCGTGTGTGGTGTGGCGGTGGCGAGCGTCTACGCCGCACAGCCGGTGCTGGCGCCGATGGGCGAGAGCCTCGGCCTGTCGGCGGGACACCTGGGGTGGATCGTCTCGATCGGGCAGTTCGGCTATCTGGTGGGCCTGGTGCTGCTGGTGCCGCTCGGCGACGTGGTCGCCAACAGGCGGCGGCTCATCGCGGTGCACCTGGTGATCACCGCGGCCGGCCTGGTGCTCACGGCCGCCGCTTCGGCCGCGTGGATGGCCTTCGCGGGGCTCGCGCTGGCCGGGATGTTCGCGGTCGTGGTGCAGACCACGGTCGCCTACGCCGCCTCGGTCTCACCGCCCGCCGAGCGCGGGCGGAACATCGGGGTGGTGACCTCGGGCGTGGTGGTGGGCATCCTGGGCGCGCGGGTCGTCACCGGGCTGCTCGCCGAGCAGTGGGGCTGGCGCAGCATCTACCTCGTGCTCGGGGTGCTGGCGCTCGGGCTCGCGGCCGTCGTTCTGCGCGTCCTGCCGTCCGACGAGCGTTCGCACCGGCCCGCGGGATACCGGCAGGCCGTCGTCGCGTTCGGCGGACTGTTCGGGGACCGGCTCTTCCTGACGCGCGGCCTCATCGCGTTCTTCCTGTTCGCGTCGTTCGGCACCCTGTGGAGCGGCCTCTCCCTGCCGCTGACGGACGGGCCGTGGCATCTGAGCGAGAGCCAGATCGGACTGTTCGGCGTCGCCGGGCTCGCCGGGGCGCTGGGCGCAGCCCGCGCCGGACGGTGGGCGGACGCGGGACGGGCGGTGCCGATCGCGGGCTTCGGGCTCGCCCTGCTCATCGTCTCCTGGGCCGCGATCGCGCAACTGCCCTGGTCCCTGTGGCTGCTCATCGTCGGCATCGTGGTGCTCGACTTCGCGGTCCAGGTCGTGCACGTGAGCAACCAGCACCTGCTCACCAGCGCGCACACGGAGCGGACCAGCAGCGTCATCGGCGGCTACATGGTCTTCTACTCGCTCGGCTCCGCCCTCGGCGCCGCGGCCACCACCTCCGTCTTCACCTCCTACGGATGGGGCGCTTCGAGTCTGCTCGGTGCCGGATTCGCGGCCTGCGCGCTGATCGTCTGGGCCGTCGACGGCGGCCGGGCCTCCAGGTCCCCGGGCTCCCGCTCCGATGCGTCCGGCGCACGCCGTGGCCAGGGGGAGCGGCAGAAGGCGGAAACCGTCTAGACCGACCGTCCGGCGAACGGTCCGGGAGTTCCCCGCGAACTCTCGGACCCCGGTCGGCCCGCGCGGCCCGGAGCCCGAAAGGGCTTTTTCGGCGCGCCCGGAAAGCGGACGAAACGAAGTCGGCGAATTGAATTCCGAGTTCCGAATGAACGCCTTGACGCTCGAACGAGTGCAACATAATCTCGCTGAGGAGCCGCGAAGGTCCTCAGTAAAAGCAACCGCAAAAGCGGCAGGGAAAACAGCCCAAAAAACAGCTCCAAAAGCAACCGCAAAAGCAACCGCAAAAGCAATCGTAGAAGCAGCGAAGAACAGCAGAAGAGCTTTCCCGCGGCTCCACCCGATGGAACAAAGGCAACTCCAGACCGCGCACCCGAGGAGCAACTGTGTCTCTTTCGTACCCCGCAGGCCCGGCCGACTCCGGCGTCGAGGACTCCTCGTACGCCGCGCGGCAGACCGCGCCCCAGCCGTTCGACCCGCAGGACTGGAAGTCCGTCCGCGCACAGTTCCTCCTCTCGCCCGATCTCGTCCATCTCTCGAATTTCTATCTCGCCTCGAACCCGACTCCCGTCCGTGACGCCATCACGAACTACCGGCGGGCTTTCGACGAGAATCCGCACAGCTTCCTCGACGACAACATGTTCGGCCGCGACGAGGACAAACTGTGGCGTGCGGTGTGCGCCGAAGCCGCCGAATACGTCGGCGGACAGCCCCACGAGATCGCCCTCACCAGCAGCACCACCATGGGTCTCGCGCTGACCTACAACGGCCTGCGGCTGAAGCCGGGCCAGGAGGTGCTGACCACCACGCACGAGTTCTATCCGCACCACGAGTCGATCCGCCTCGCCACGGAGAAATGGGGCGCGTCGATGCGCGCCATCTCGCTCTACGAGTCCTCGCGCGACTTCTCCACCGACGAGGCCATCGCCCGCATCCGCGCCGCCGTCCGCCCCCACACCCGGGTGTTCGGCGTCGCCTGGGTCCACTCCAACACCGGTGTGCGGCTGTCGATGTCCAGGGTCGCGGACGCCATCGCGGACCTGAACCGGGACCGCGACGAGGAGGACCGCATCCTGCTGGTCGTCGACGGCGTGCACGGCTTCGGCGTCGCGGACGAGGACGTCGCGGGCATGGGCGTCGACTTCTTCTCCGCGGGCACCCACAAGTGGATCCTCGGACCGCGCGGCACGGGAATCATGTGGGCGAAGGCGGAGAACTGGGCGCTCCTCCAGCCGACCATCCCCAGCCTGATGAGCAAGGAGACGTCCGCCGCCTGGCGGCAGGACCGCCGTCCCTCCGGCCCCACCGAGGCCGCATGGGTCAGTCCCGGCGGATTCTTCTCGTACGAGCACCAGTGGGCCGCCGCCGAGGCGTTCCGTTTCGTCCGGCAGATCGGCCGCAAGCGGATCCAGGACCGGATCGCGGAGCTGAACAGCCAGATCAAGGAAGGTCTGGAGGAGATGGGCCACGTCACGCTGCACACACCGCTCGACCCCGAGGTGTCCGCGGGCATCGTCACCTTCGACGTGGAGGGCTACGACCCGCAGGACGTGGCGAGGATCCTCCGCGACAACCGGGTCATCGCCAACAGCACGCCGTACGGAGTTCCCCACGTGCGGCTGTCGGCGGGCATCGTCAACTCCCCGGAGGACATCGAGCTGGCCCTGAGGGTCATCCGCTCCCTGAAGGGCTCCGGGGCCGCGGCCTGAGAACGGTGCCGGAAGCGGGGGGTCCCGCACCCCTTCGGGCCGTGCTCGACACCTCGGGAGAGGCCGTCGAGCACGGCCCGCCCGCGTCGGCCGGAGCCTTCCGCCACGGAAGCCGTTCGCGGCGAGAACCCCGGCCCCGAGCCGCGGAAGTGGACTCAGCGCAGCCCGACGAGGCCACTCTGGAACCCCTGCGATCGGCGTTCCGCGCCCGAATGGCGGGAGCCGTTCTCGGCTACGACGCCGTCTCGGCGGGGGAGGCCGAGAACGGCGTCGTGCTCCCGGAGCCGTACCGGAGCCTCGGCGACGGCTGGTGGGACTGACAGCGGCCGGACCGACGAGATGCCGCGCCCGGACCTGACCGCACCGCCTGGACGACACCTCACGGACGAGCGGACCGAGGGCCTCGGCTTCTCCCGAGGAGGAGGAATCGGAACCGCCTCGGTGGCCGGGTCGGACGACCACCGAGGCGACGGACCGGCGCGGAGGGGACACCGGCCCCGTTCAGATCCGCCGGGGCGTCACTCGGCGCAGGAACACGGCGGGCACAGGGTGACGCGGACGTCGTCGACGACAGGACCCATGGCCCCGGGCACCGTGCTGGCGAACCCGAGGGTCGTCGTCGCCGCGTTGGCCACGAACGTCAGCTGCCGCTGCACGTAACCCATGGCGGCGGGCGTCCTGCCGGTGGAGTCGAAGGAGAAGTCCTGGAAGTTCTGCCCGTCGACCAGGACCTTCCCGGTCTTCACCGTGGGTCCGCCCGCCGTGTTGGATGCCAGCGCGTACGTCACCGTGTACGTCCGCCCCGCGACCGTGGAGAAGGTCTGGGACACCGCGCCCGCCTGGGTGCCGTTGAGGTCGACGGACTGGTCGCCCTCGGCCGCCTGCCAGAACCCGGCGCCGATCAGGTCCACCGACCCGGAGACGACCTTCCACGGTCCGATCGACTGCCCCGCGACGACAGTGGAGAACGCGTTCGCGGGAGCCGTGGGGTACTCGAAACTGCCGTCGTCGAAGCGGCTCACCGCAGCCGCCGACGGGGTCGCCATGACCACGACCGAACCGGCCGCGAGGAGCGCCGTGG
Source organism: Streptomyces sp. NPDC087215 (assembly GCF_044744885.1). Lineage (NCBI taxonomy): Bacteria > Bacillati > Actinomycetota > Actinomycetes > Kitasatosporales > Streptomycetaceae > Streptomyces > Streptomyces sp. NPDC087215. The sequence continues at coordinate 9,578 of NZ_JBIUZD010000025.1, read as the reverse complement.
TGACCGCGGCGACGAGCGAGGAACGAGAGACTGCCATGACTGCCTCCTGGAGAGGGTGAGTTCTCGTACGACACGGCCAGCGTCGCGGCAGACACGGAGCGAGGGGGAGGGCTGGTGATCAGGCGCGCGGAAGTGCGCGGCGGGGCGCGGGATCATGAACGCGCCGGACGCGCTCCCGCGAGCGGGTGCGACCCACGGCGTCGAGCACGCCGACAAGCGCGGCGCCCACAATTCCGATGATTTCCGGCCACGACACCCGCACGGCCGACCCGGTCGGGGCCGCCGCCGGAGACCAGTCCCGTACGGTTCGGCGCCCGCCCGCCCCGTACTCAGCAGTCGAACACCGACCAGCAGACGTCGTTCCGCAGCCGCTGGTCGTCGAGGACCAGCTCGCGGATCTCCTCCGGGAGCCGGTCCCGCTGCCACCGGCACTCGGCGCGCCCCGCGGCCTCGCTCGCCTCCGCCGGAGCGGCAGCGCGTACGGCCTTGATCGCGTAGGCGGCCGCACCGAGTTCGTGCGCCGCGACATGCGCGACGACCCCGGCCTGACCTGCGGCGTAAGCCGCGTGCCGGGCCGCGCCCCGCAGATCACGGGCCGCGCCCATGGCGTGGCCGCCTGCCGCGCGGGCCTCCATCATCCTGATTTCGCCATGTGCCCAGGCACGGGCGCCTTCGATCGCCTGACGCGGGCGCGGGTCCTCGGGCCTGACAGTCTCGAAGAGATCGAGCACATGCTCCGCGCAAGCCGCCGCCCAGAGCGAGAGGAGGTGATGGTCCGGATCCGTGAGGGTCCCGCCACGGCGGATCGTCACGAACCGGGGGTCCCTGACCTTCGGGAGGATCATGGCCGGTCTTCCTTTCCGCCACATCGGCTCCGCCACATCGGCTCCGCCACATCGGCGTGTCGTACGGCCCGCCCGGCTCGGCGTCGGCCACCGCGCCCGGATCCGCGCGCAACGGCGGTCCCCGGAGGACAAGGGTCTCTACGCAGGGTGTCCCAGCGCGTCCTTGTGCGCCACGTCGAGCGCCAGGTCCGCCGTCGTGGCGAGGTCCGGCACGACGCCGACCCCTTCCCAGTTGGTCCCGGTGACGGTGTTGATCGTCCGGGCGGTCGGCACGGTGACGGTGATGTGTTCCGTCACCGGGTGCCGGGCGGTCGGGTGGGCGCCGCCACGGGTCGTCTCACCGACGAGAACGGCACGCCCGTGCGCCTGAAGCGTGTACGCCACGTCCTCGCCGCCCGAGAAGGTGACGGCACTGGTCAGTACGTACACCGGGCGGTCGAGATAGCGCGGCGCGGGCAGGTGCGACGCGGTCCAGTACTGGCGGGTGGCCCCGGTGGAGCGCTCGTAGATGTCGTTGAGGTGCACCTGGTCGTCGGGGAAGAAGTAGCTGCACCACATGGCGGCGCCCTCGGGCGAGCCGCCCCGGCACTTCCGGAGATCGAGGACGAGCGCACGGGTGTGGGCGACCAGTTCCATGGCCGCGCCGATCGCGCGGGCACCCTCGCCCGCGTCGGCGATCCGCCGGATGTCGAGAAGGCCGATGTTCCCCTCAAGGTGCTCGAAGCGGCGGACGCCCTGGTTCTCGGTCCTCAGGGTGGCGAGGAAGGCCGCCCGGCCCCCGTCCTCGTCGACCGGGTCCGTGGACTGCGGCTCGTCCCGCCAGAGCAGCCGCAGATGCTTGTCCGGGCAGACCTCCTGGAGGTGTCCGGTCACGGCTTCGCAGAGCGCGGGCCCGCTCAGTGTGTCGTACACCCCGCTGGCGAGGCGGCCGCGGATCGCGCTGTCGATCTCCGTCGCGCGCTGGGGGAAGACGTATCCGGCCGTGATCCGGTCCAGGGCGAGGCTGATGGTCTCTGCGTTGGTGGGCATGGTCGGTGAGCGTAGGCGCCGGGCGGCGGTGGGCGCTCGGATTAATCTTCTGATCCTCATGCCGCTTGACCCATGAACCGTCCGACGCCCGTGACGACCCCTCTGCCGTCACGGGCTCGTGCGAGCGGCGGAGACCGCCCCGCGAAGGGAAAAGGCGAAGGCACAACTGGTGGAGGGGCAGCAGGAGGGCCGATGCCGCCAGGACGGCGGGCGATCCGTCCGGAGACGGTGCGCTGCCGCACGAGACCGGGGGAGTGGCGGACCGCTGTGAGGATCAGGAGGCCGCAGGCGATGAAGAAGAGCCCCCATGGTGATGCCGAACCGCTCGCCCCGCCCCAGGTCCCGGCAAGCCCGCCGGGGCGGCGGACCCGTCCCCGGCAGGACCGCGCGCCGAACGCTCTCCCCGGCGTGGCCCAACCCGCGACGACCGGGGAAGAACCGCCCCTCGGAACGCGCTGCGGATGCCGTCCGCAGCCAGTACGGCGTCGGCGCGCAGACCACCCGCCGAAGTGCGCACGGTCACGGCGTCCCGCGCTCGTCCACGCTCCTGCACCGATGCCCGTGAGCGCGGAGGTCCGTTCGAGGACGGTGACACGCCATCCACGGCCAGTGCGGTCCAGGACGCCCTCTTGCCAGCCGCACAAGATATTTCGAGAATGTGCATGACAAAAATAGGATCTCTTGTCGCGCCTTCGGCAGAGAGAATCAAGAGGGGACCCCCCACATGAAGAAGCCTTTCGTCGGCATCCTGCTCGGACTGTCCCTGGCGGGAATGTCCGCCGCACCGGCCCTGGCCTCCGCACCCCAGGAAGCGCCCGCCAAGGCGGTGGCGCCCACCGCCGTCGACTTCGCCGGGACGGTCGCGCTCAGCAACTGTTCAGGATCCGTCGTCCGCGCGCCCAGCTCCCTGCCGACCGACCCCGCGCTCGTTCTCTCCAACGGGCACTGCCTGGAGACCGGTATGCCCACTGCCGGACAGGTCATCAAGGACCGGGCGTCCAGCCGCACCTTCTCCCTGCTCAACTCGGCCGCCACGAAGGTCGGCACGCTCCAGGCCAACCGGATCGCGTACGCCACGATGACCGACACCGACATATCGATCTACCGGCTGACCAAGACGTACCAGCAGATCCAGAGCCAGTACGGGATCGGCGCGCTCACCCTCAACGACGTCCGCCCGACGCAGGGTTCGGCGATCACGGTGGTCTCCGGATACTGGAAGCGCACCTACAGCTGCAACGTCGACGGGTTCGCCTACCGCCTCAAGGAGGGCGAGTGGACCTGGAAGGACTCGGTCCGCTACACCTCGTCCTGCAACACCATCGGCGGCACCTCCGGCTCGCCGGTGATCGACACCACCACCGGCAAGGTGGTCGCCGTCAACAACACGGGGAACGAGAGCGGTGGAAGCTGCACCCTGAACAACCCGTGCGAGGTCGACCAGAACGGTGCCGTCACGGTCCGCCAGGGCATCAACTACGCCCAGCACACCTACACGATCGTCCCGTGCATCGCGCCCGGGAACGTCATCGACCTGAACCGCGCGGGCTGCACACTGCCCAAGCCGTAACTTCCGTTCCCCTCTCCTGCGCCACGGCCGGGGTCTCGCACGGGATCCCGGCCGTTTCGTTCGCCGGGCCCGCCGGTGACGAGTTCGGTGCGCCCGTTCCTGCTCCGGGAGAGGAACGAGTTCAACGCCGACCGGGAAGCCTTCGCCGAGAGGGCGCGCGTAAACGCCGTCGGCGGACGTCCACCGGTGGCAGCTCCGCCCCACCAGCCCCACTCTCCGCCACTGACCGCCGATACAGCTCCGCACGCGAGGAGTTGGCCCCCGCCTCGCGGATGCCAACAATGAGGAAACGACATCTCTCCCGACCGAGGGGACGACCAGTGCCGCACATCCAGATCTCCAATGACCTGCCCGGCATCAGGGGCCTGATGACCTACCGCCCCGACACGGCCGCCCCCCTCAACGCCCTCGCCGACGCCCTGCTGCGCGGCGACTCGCCCCTGTCCCGGGGCGAACGCGAACTGATCGCCGCGTACGTGTCGGAGCTGAACGCCACCCCTTTCTGCGCCGACACCCACGGCGCGGCGGCCGCGGCTCAACTCGACGGCGGCGCCGACCTGGTCAAGGCCGTCCAGCACGACGCCACCACCGCCCCCGTCACACCCCTGCTGCGTTCCCTCCTGCGGATCGCCGCCGAGGTCCAGGCGCTGGCCGCCCCCGTCCGTGACGAGACCGTCGCCGCCGCCCGCGCCGAGGGCGCCACCGACACCCACATCCACGACACCGTCCTCATCGCGGCCGCCTTCTCCATGTACAACCGTTACGTCAGCGGCCTGGCCACCGCGCTGCCCGCCGAGCCCGCCTACTACGAGGAGGCGGGCCGACGGATCACCGCCCACGGCTACACCGCCTCCTTATGAAGGGGAGACGGCCACCATGCCTGCGCACTCCCCGAAGAAGGTCCACCGAAGAGCGGTCACCGCCACCGTCGTCGGCAACTTCATCGAGTCCTTCGACTGGCTCGCCTACGGGCTCTTCGCTCCCCTGTTCGCCGCCCAGTTCTTCCCCTCCCACGATTCCCTCACCTCGCTCCTCGGCGTCCTCGCCGTCCTGGGCGCCGGCGTCCTCATGCGTCCCCTCGGCGGCATCCTCCTGGGCCGCTACGCCGACCGGCGCGGGCGCCGTCCCGCCCTGCTGCTGGCCGTCTCCCTCATGGCGGGCGGCTCCCTCCTGATCGGTGTCACCCCCGGCCACGCGCACATCGGACTGTTCGCTCCCGTCCTCCTGCTCCTGGCACGCATGGCCCAGGGCATCTCCCACGGCGGTGAATGGCCCGCCGCGACGACCTATCTGATGGAAGTCGCCCCCGAGAAGCGCAAGGCCACCTACGGCAGCCTGTTCTCGCTCACCACGTGCGCCGGTGCCTTCACCGCCTCGCTCCTCGGCGGCGGTCTGACCGCCGCCCTCGGCCCCGCCGCGATGAACGCCTGGGGCTGGCGCGTACCGTTCCTGATCGGAGGCATTCTCGGTCTGGCCCTGCTGGTCCTGCGCACCCGCCTGGCCGAGACCGAGGTCTTCCAGCAGGAGGTCCGCGCCCGCCGTGACCGCGGCTCCCTGCGGCAGATCCTCGGCGTCCACCGGCGCGGTGTCCTGCTGGCCGTCCTGTTCGTCGCGGGCAGCGCCGCAGTCGGCGGCACCTGGACCTCGGTCGTCCCCGCCCTGGGAAGCCGACTCGCCCCGCCCGGCACCATGTTCTGGGCGGTGATGACCGCCACCGCCACCATGCTGCTGCTCAACGTCCCGATCGGCCTGCTCGCCGACCGGATGGGCCCCGTCCGTCTGCTGCTCGCGGCCGGGGTTCTCTTCACCGTCACCGGATCCGTCTCGTACCTCACGATGACCGGCGGCTTCGCGAGCCTGCTGTTCACCTACGGCTCCGGCGTCGTCTACCTCGTCTGCGTCACGACCGTCCTGCCCGGACTGCTCACGGACATCTTTCCGCCGGAGGTACGCGCCCTGGGCGTGGGCCTCCCCCACGCGGTCACCGGAGCCGTCCTGGGTGGAGCGGGCCCCGCCCTCGCCGCCTACGCGGCCGAGCACGACGCCGACGGCTGGTTCATCGTCGGCGTGATGACCGCGGTCCTCCTGAGCTGGCCCGCGGCCCTTCTCACCGCACGATCCCCCCGCCCCGAAACGACAGCACCCGACCGCCCCGCCCTCACCCTCCTCCGCTGACCGCCTCCGTAAGAGGCAGCCCCGGAGGCTTCGGCCCAGGCACGCAGGATTTCGATGGGACGCTGATGCCCGCAGCCGACCTCGTTCCCCGAATGGTCGTGGACGGTCGACCCGTAGCCGGTGTTCCCCCACACGCCGGCGCCTTGGTCGTGGAAGACGACCTCGAACGGTGCTTCGTCGGGGTCGGCGCCCTTGGGGGTGTCCGTGACGATCGTGAGTTTCTCCTGGGGTTTCATCCAGTAGTCCTCACCTCATGGTTCAACCCAGATCCCCAGGGTCTCCTCGGTGTCGTTGCTCAGTCCGACCTTCGGGATAGCTGCAGGGCAGGGCCGCCCTGACATGGCCTATCCGGCGAGCCCGGGTTCCGTGCCGACCTTGTGGTGGGCGGCCCGGATGCAGGGCGCGCCGGTGGCGAGGACGCGTCCGACGTCATATCGGGTGGCGGGCTGTCGGTTCTTCGAGCCGACCGGGTGACCGTGGCCGGGACGGGTGGGTTCTGGTGCACCGACTGACGTGCCCGTCTTCGCGCGCAGGTTCCTGTCTGCCAGGAGATGGGCGATGCGGGCGACGTTCGGACGACTCAGGGCGGTGTCGAAGTTGTGTCGGAGTCAACCGGGTCAGATACTCTCTAACTTGTTGTAAAGTTAAACGCTTGAGTGGTGGTGTGACAGCAAGTCGTGGAGTCCGGTTTCCGGGAGGTGGGGCGAGTGCTGCAGATCCGGATCGGGCCTGAGCGCGAGGCGGGCCCGGACGACGGGCTCGGACGGTCGACCACCGGCTGGCGCCCCGGAATGAGCGAGGACGAGGCCTGGGAGGCAGGCCGAGGCATCTGGAAGTTCAATGCCGACCGTGCCCTGTCCCAGGACGAGGCGCAGATCATCAACACCGAGGGCATCGTCCTCGCCATCGCGAAGATCACCGGGATCTCCAAGCGCGGTAACCGCTACGCCCTCTTGGGTGAACTGCTGCGGGGCGACGGCCGGGTCGGTCACGCCACCAAGAGCCCTCACCTCTCCCGTAATCCCGTCACCTACATCTGAGAAGGGGGTGGCCCGGTGGGTGACTTCGAAGCCATCGACTCGCTCCTCGCCTCCATCGGCCCGCAGGTGGACCTCCCTGCCCCCGAGGTACGCCGCGCGCTGCGCGAACGGGCCCAGCTGTCCAAGGCGCAGGTGGCCCGCGCGCTCGGAGTGAGCCCCTCCACGGTCAGCGGCTGGGAAGCGGGCCGGAACCCGGCCGGTGAAGTCCGTAACAAGTACGCCTACCTTCTGGACGGACTGAACGCCAAACTCACCACCGACACCGACACCGACACCGTGCTGGAACGCGCAGAAGAGGCCGACGCGGCCGCGCCGACGGCACTTCACACGGATACGGCAGCGGATGTGGCCTTCCACGGGCCCGGGGGCGGCGATGAGGTGGAGTCGCTCGCCGTGCCTGAGCCGTGTGTGCTGTGCGGCCGCCCGGCCGGGCAGCGGGTCGCGGGCTTCGCCCAGCACCTGGATCCAGCGGACTGCCAGGACACCACGGCCAAGGAGCCGCCGGCCCCGGTCACCGCGCGTCCCACCCCGGATCCGAAGCCGTCGCAGAGTGAGGCGGTGCGTGCCAAGAGCCCGGCCCGCAGGGCGTTCCAGGACCTTTCAGGTCCCACGGACCTGATTCACGAGGCGGTGGAGGGCGCACTCGCCGCGCACCACGGCGATGTGGAAGGCGCTGCCGCGGCGTTGCTGAAAAGAGCGATCCCGGACGCGATGCGGCTGCTGGACGACACCCGCAGAGGTGCCCGCTACGACGTGGTCGCCCACCCCTGGATCCCGGACATCCTGAAGAAGCAGACATCCCGGGGCGCGGACCAGATCTGGGAAGCCCGTCCGAAATGGACCCGTACACGGCTGCCCCCCGGCCTCCACGAGGTGACTGCGCTCGACATCAACGGCGCTTACCTGTCCGCCCTGAAGACCCATCTGCCGCTCGGCCGGCTCGAACACTCCACTGGGCTGCCCCACGACCGCCGCCGCGCCGGAGTCCATCTGATCACCCCGCCCGACTGGGAGCACGACTCCTGCCTGCCGAACCCGATCGGCCAGCGCGACGAACCCGGGCCCCTGTGGGTCACCGAACCCACCCTGCGTCTCCTGCTGCGCCTGTCCAGCCCGAAGTACGGGCTGTGCGAGGCTCCTAAGATCCACGAGTCCTACACCTCCGGAGCCTCGGAGAACCTGCTGGAGAAATTCCGGATCGCCCTCAAGGACGCCCGCGACACCGCCATCGCCACCGGCGACGAAGTCACCCTGGAGTACGTGAAGGCCATGTACTCGAAGTTCGTCTCCACCATGGGGGAGTCGAACTACAACAGGGAGCTCTACCGCCCGGACTGGATGCACATCATCCGCTCGCAGGCCTTCGCCAACCTCTGGATGAAGGCGTTCAAGGCCCATGACGAAGGCCTCGCGGTCGTACGGGTGATGGGCACCGACGAACTCCATGTCATCGGCGACTGGCGCCGTGTCTTCCCCGAAGGCCGTGGGGTCACCGAGGTCAAGGTCAAAGACTTCTACACCGCGGGGACCGACACGGCGGGGGAGGAGCGATAGAGGCCACAGAAGAACATCGACCTCGGAAAGTTCCAGGCCCGCGAGGCCATGGGCTCGCACCGTGCCGCACGTCAGCTCGACGACCTTGTCGGCGGCATCGCCACCCCATCACCCCGAAGCGCGGCCCCGTGGTGCGCCTCCATTCGATCGGGTGACGGTTCGCGGGTGTCCTGAGACGGAGCCGGTCGGGTACGGATGGCGGTCCGCGGCACCGCGAGACGCGTGACCCAGGAGTTAGGCTCTGCTCGAACGGTCCCGGGGGATGGCGTTGGAACGGTGGCCCGAGGGGCCCGCCACTGATCCGGAGGCGGTGCGGGAACGCCATGTCTCTGATACGCGGGCATCGAGTAAGGCTCTGCGAGAGGCGATGAGAGCCGATCTGCCTGCTGCGGACTTCGGCCTCGGGATCGTCGCCGTGGCGAGTGTGGTTCTGGGCCTGTTCGAGGGCCCGTCGTCGGAAGCCCTCGTGGCTGGATCCTTTGCCGCGCTGTTCTGTCGCGCTGGTGGTCATGCTTCTTCGCGGCATCCGGGGGCTGTACGCAGGTCGCCGGACCTATCTCTTCACCTTCGGCTGGCCCAACTGGCTATAGCAGCGAGGCCTCGTGGTCGAAGTCGAAGCTGACCAACGTGGGCCGGTGGCCGATGGGGCGGGCGTCCTGGGCCACTTCGATCTGTTCGGCCCTGGCGTTCAGGTCGCCCAGTGTGTCGACGTCGGGGATCGGGACCAGGTGCGAGCGGCGGAACCGACCGCCCTCGTGCTCGAGGCCGCCCTTCTCGTGGGTGTCTTCCCTGCCGGGGCGGCAGTGTGCCGAAGCCGTGGTGTGAGCGGAAAAGGTCTCCCACCTCTGCGACGACCCGCGAGCGGCTGAAGCAGACCTGAGAGACCGCCGACTTGAGGTCGTCGTAACGGAGGTGCCTGCTCGGGCCGCCTCCGAGGATACGAAGACGTCCGCGTGGCCTTGTACGGAGGCTTCCTCACCCGACGCGGAGAGGACCTGACGAACGGCCTTGCCGAGTAGGGCAGTCGCAGCGTGAACAGTTGGCACTGCATGGGCTTGCCGTCCACCCGCACCCAGACCTTGGCGAAGTCGGCCTCGGCCTCCTTGCCGAGCCGGTGGAACTGCGGGACCACGCCCTCGTGCATCATCCGGGCCGGGTCCGTCTCCTCCTTGACCTGAGGCTGGTGGACCCGTTGGTGGGCGGGTGGCGGGTGGCGGGTGGCGGGTGCCGGGTGCCGGGTGGCGGGTGGGTGTGGGGTGCCGGGTGGGTGGGTCTTCATGTGGGTTTCAAGGGAGTTTCAAGTGGTTGCGGTAATGATGTGCTTGATTCCCTGGTAGCTATTTCGGTAGCTATTCCTTCGCGTGC
>NZ_JBIUZD010000024.1:16193-65286 GCF_044744885.1 Streptomyces sp. NPDC087215 | reverse complement strand
GACAGAACCCCTCGACAAGGTTCATCGTCCCAGCTCAGAAGGCACTTTCGCGTTGCCGCACAGAAATCGGCCCCGCACCAAGTGAAACGGCGAGGTAAGGGTTCGCCCGGGAGGGGTTCGCCCGTAGGGATGCCGTCAGGGGTCGTACGGATGGCGTCAACAGGCCGGGAAGCGGCGGATCCGCCGACCTAGCATCCAGCTCTCTTGAGAAAAGGATGCCCCTGACATGAAACCCCTGTCCCGCCTCAAACGTGCTCTGGCCTGCGGGATCGCGGCCGTAGCCGTGGTCGGCGGTCTGGCCGCGCCCGCCCAGGCCGCACCGGCGCCCGGATTCCCCGTGGACAAGACCTGCGGCACCCCGGCCGTGCCCGGCGGCGGCAACTGCATGACCTCGTTGATCACCTCCGCCTTCGACGTCATCAAGCTCATGCGCGGCGCCGCCAACAACAACAAGCTGGACAACGCCGAGTTCACCCAGAACACGGCGGCGAAGCTCAGCGAGAAGTTCCCCGGGTTCAACGTCCTGGTGTTCAAGACCGTCGGTACCGACCTGTACGAGACCGAGTGGTTCAGGAACGAGCACAAGGCCGACATGAAGGGGGTGCTGCTCGACACCACGTACAAGCTCAACCACTTCATGGACAAGGACAAGAAGGAGCCCTCCGGCTACGACACCTTCCGGATCTGGGTCTTCCAGGGCGACTCGACGTTCCGCAACCGGGGCGACGGCGGGTACATGAACTGGGCGTTCGTCGGCCACGACAGCGACACCGTCAAGAAGGAGCCGTGGACCTGCCGGTCGGGCACCGCCCGGCCCTACAAGTGCGACGGCGACGTCCGCACCCTGCACTTCCCCGCGCGGTCCGGCTACGCGGGCAGGACCGGCAGCCTGACCCCCGACTCCAGCAGGCCCGGCTACCACGCCTGTCTGGACGTCAGCGGCAACGGCACCGCGAACGGCACCCCCGTACAGATGTGGGAGTGCAACGGCGGCGACGCGCAGAAGTGGACCTACAACGGCTACAAGCTCCGCGCGGCCAACGGCAAGTGCCTCGACCTGGCGGGCAACAAGACCGCCAACGGGACCAAGCTCCAGGTCTGGGACTGTCTGGAGATCCCCGGCCAGCGCTGGCACATGTCGCCCAGCGGCGGCTTCCGGCACTTCACCGAGCTCGACGACCGCTCCAAGGACGTCTGCGTCGACAACGTGAACGCCCAGACCGGCAACGGCGGCACGGTCGCCGGCTGGTCCTGCGGCTCCGAGACCACCCGGGACGCCCCCAACCAGAACTGGGCCTGGGGCGGCACCCCGCCGACCACGGACCCGACCACACCCGGCAACGGTGACGGCACCTGGGCGTTCCTGAAGCTGTCCAACGGACTGGGCGCCCTCCCGGTCAACGGCTCCGCCGGAGCGTCGGTCGTCCCCGGCATCCGGGGCGGCAACGAGTCCAAGTGGAAGATCGCCTCCGTGGGCGGTGGCCGCTACCGCATCACCAGCTCCTACGGCCTCGACCTCACCGAGAACACCAGCAGCTACATGGCCGAGCTCCAGCCGTGGAGCGGCTCCTCCAAGCAGAAGTGGGAGCTCTACCCGGTCGGCGGCGGCAAGTACCAGATCCGGATCTCCGCCGACGACTGCCTCGCCCACAGCTCCGACTTCAAGCAGCTCGGCGTGTGGACCTGCGAGCGCGGCTGGAAGCAGGAGTGGGAGCTGGAGTCCTCCTCCGGCGGCGTGATCACGCCGACCGACCCGACGACCCCGACGAACCCGGGCGGCGGCGGCTCCGGCCCCTCCGTCCCGACCGACCGGCCGCTGTTCCTGAAGCTCGCCAACGGTCTGGGCGCGACCTCGCCCAACGAGACCGCGAGCTGGGGCGCGCCGATCCTGGGCGGCATCCTCGGGTACAAGGGGTCCACCTGGACGATCAAGTCCCTGGGCGGAGGCCGCCACCGGATCGTCAACGACCTCGGCTACAACCTCACCATGAACCCCGACACCTACGTCGCCGAGCAGCAGGCGTGGGGTGACACCTCCAACCAGAAGTGGCAGTTCGTCAGCCTCGGCGGCGGCAAGTACCAGATCCGGATCTCCGCCGACGACTGCCTCACCCACGACTCCGACCACAAGCAGCTCGGCGTGTGGACCTGCGAGGGCGGCTGGAAGCAGGAGTGGTCCTTCCAGCAGCGCTGACGACCGGCCTCGGACGGACCGCGCCCACGACGGAGCGGGGGGACGCCTGTCCCTCCGGCCCCCGGGTCGTACGGGTTCCCCGGGGGCGGCCCCGGGGAACCCGTACGGTCGCCCCCGTAAGGTCGCCCCCGTACGGTCCGGGGCCTCGCCTGGTCGGGGGAGCACCGGCCCGGGGGCGTACGCCCCCGGTCTCCCTCGTACGCGTCCGGCGGCGCCGTGCCCCTGTCGTACCCCCGTGCCATCCTGGGGGCGTGACGCTGGAGGATCTCGTACGGCTGCGGCGGGCCCGGGACACGATGGACCGGGACTACGCGCTGCCGCTCGACGTGCCCGCGCTCGCCGCCGTCGCCCTGATGTCGACCGGGCACTTCGCCCGCAGCTTCCGCGCCGCCTACGGCGAGACGCCGTACGCCTATCTGATGACCCGGCGGGTCGAGCGGGCGAAGGCGCTGCTCCGGCGGGGCGATCTGAGCGTCACGGAGGTCTGTTTCGCCGTCGGGTGCACCTCGCTCGGCTCGTTCAGCTCCCGTTTCACCGAGCTGGTGGGCGAATCGCCGTCCGCCTACCGGGCGCGCCCGCACGACGACGGGGCGACCGTTCCCGCGTGCGTCGCCAAGGTCCACACCCGGCCCGTACGGAACCGGTGACGGGCCCCGCGCATCCGGTCAGGATCGGAGAAGCGAAATCCTCCGGCCCCCCGTAGCTTCGAAGGCATGGACATCAAGCTCTCGCAGTGTTTCATCGCCGTCGACGACCACGACAAGGCCCTCGCCTTCTACCGCGACGCCCTCGGTCTGGAGGTGCGCAACGACGTCGGTTTCGAGGGGATGCGCTGGGTGACCGTCGGATCGCCCGAGCAGCCGGACGTGGAGATCGTTCTCGAACCGCCGCTCGCCGACCCCAACGCCGCTCCCGCCGACCGGCAGGCCATGGCCGAGCTGCTCGCCAAGGGGATGCTGCGGGGCGTGATCTTCTCCACCGAGGACGTCGACGCCACCTTCGAACGGGTCCGCGCGGCAGGCGGCGAAGTCCTCCAGGAACCGGTCGACCAGCCGTACGGCGTCCGCGACTGCGCGTTCCGCGACCCGGCGGGCAACATGCTCCGCTTCACCCAGCCCAGCAGCTCCTGACGGACCCCGCCCGGCGGCCCGGCCAGTCCGCGAGCGCCGCGAAGTCCGCGCGGGTGAGCCCCTGTCCGGGGTCCACCCGGCGGAGCAGGGCGGGCCCCGGGTGGTGGCCGTCGACCCACGCCCGGTCCGCCGGGCCGATCTCGTCGTCGACCCAGGCGAACGGCCGCCCCGCCGCCCACGCGACCAGCACCGGCGTCTTCCAGTGCACACCCCCGCCGGGACCGGGGCCGTCGTCCGGCCATCGGACGACGGGCAGCGGGGGCAGTCCGAGCCGGGGCGCCACCCAGGCGTTCGCGTCGTCCTCCCAGGTCGTCGCCCACACCAGCTCGTACGGGAGCGCCGCCAGCCTCGGCCCCCGCGCGGGATCGAGCCGGGCGAGGAGGGGGCTCACCGAGGCGGGCGGTGCGGGCGGATACGTCGGATGAGGCGTACCGCCCCTCTCTCCGAAGGGGATCAGCGGTCCGTCCACGTCCAGGAAGAGCAGGGGCGTCGGGGGCATCCCCCCATCCTGACCCAGCGGTCCCCGGCTCCGCCCCGTGAGGGAGGCTCCTGTCCCGTGAGGGCGGCGACCGCCCGTAGGGGGTGGCCCTGCCCGTAAGGGAGGCGACCGTCCCGTAGGAGTGCCCCTTGCCCGTAGGGGAAGCGACCGTCCCGTAAGGGTGCCCCCTGCCCGTAGGGGAAGCGACCGTCCCGTAAGGGTGCCCCTGCCCGTACGGGACGCCCCGCCCCGTGGAGAGACCTCCTCCCGCGGGACCCGCCCCGCGAGGGATCCGCCCGGCCCCCGCGGGCAGGGCGCGCCCCTCCGCTTTCCGATGATCCGTGACGGATCGATCGGGGCCGGTGCTGTCAGACTGGAACGCATGACTGCCATGGCGCCCGCACGCACCGAGCCCGATCTTTCGTATCTTCTCGACCACACCAGTCATGTCCTGCGGACGCGGATGGCGGCGGCGCTCGGGACGATCGGGCTGACCGCGCGGATGCACTGCGTCCTCGTGCACGCCCTGGCGGAGGAGCGGACGCAGGCGCAGCTCGCGGAGCTCGGGGACATGGACAAGACCACCATGGTCGTCACCGTGGACGCCCTGGAGAAGGCCGGGCTGGCCGAGCGGCGGCCGTCGAGCACGGACCGGCGGGCCCGGATCATCGCCGTGACGGAGGCGGGCGCGAAGGTCGCCCACAAGAGCCAGAAGATCGTCGACGGCGTCCACGAGGAGGCCCTCGGCGCCCTCCCGGACGAGGAGCGCGCGGTTCTGCTGCGGGCCATGAACCGGCTGGTCACCGGGCATCTGGCGAGTCCCGTCGAGAGCCCGACCCCGGCCCGCCGGGCGCGTCAGCGCGGCTAGACGGCCGCCCTTCCGGGCCTTCGCCGACAGCCCGCAGGGCCCGGAAGGGCCCGCCCGGCACCCCGAATCAGCCCGTGCGGCACCCCGAATCCCCACCCGTACGACCCCGCCTCCCCCTCACCTCCGAACACCTCGAGATTGATCCCGTAAAAAATAGTCTGCAACAAAACCTTCTGCTAGCGTCACTCCTGTTGGCTCCCCCGAACAGGAGTGACCCCCATGCCCACGCCCGCCCCCGCGCCCTCCCCCTCCCACAGGACCGCCCTCGGCGTCCTCGCCACCGGGATGCTCATGACCGTCCTGGACGGCAGCATCGTCACCGTGGCCATGCCCGCCATCCAGAGCGACCTCGGCTTCACCCCCACCGGCCTCAGCTGGATCGTCAACGCCTACCTCATCGCCTTCGGCTCGCTCCTCCTCCTCTCCGGCCGCCTCGGCGATCTCGTCGGGCGCAAGCGCCTGTTCCTCATCGGCACCGCGCTCTTCACCGGCGCCTCCCTCCTCGCCGGGGCCGCCACCTCCCCCGGCGTGCTCGTCGCCGCCCGCTTCCTCCAGGGCGTCGGCAGCGCGCTGTCCTCCGCCGTCGGCCTCGGCATCCTCGTCACGCTCTTCACCGCGCCCCGCGAACGCGCCCGCGCCATCGCCGTGTTCAGCTTCACCGGCGCCGCGGGCGCCTCCCTCGGCCAGGTCCTCGGCGGGGTCCTCACCGACGCCCTCACCTGGAACTGGATCTTCCTGATCAACCTGCCCATCGGCGTCGCCACCCTCCTCGTCGCCCTGCGCGCCCTCCCCGCCGACCGGGGTCTCGGACTCCGCGCCGGAGCCGACGTCCTCGGCGCGCTGCTCGTCACCGCCGGGCTCGTGACCGGGATCTACGCGGTCGTCACGATCGAGGAGTACGGGGCTGGTTCGGCGCACACCCTCGGCCTCGGCGCCCTCGCGCTCGCCCTCCTCGCCGGTTTCCTGGTCCGTCAGGCACGGACCCCGCACCCGCTCATGCCGCTGCGCGTCCTGCGCTCCCGCAGTGTCGCCGGGGCCAACGCCGTCCAGATGCTGATGGTCGCCGCACTCTTCTCCTTCCAGGTCCTCGTCGCCCTCTACCTGCAGAAGGTCCTCGGTTACGGAGCCACCGGCACCGGTCTGGCGATGCTGCCGGCCGCCGTCGTCATCGGCGCCGTCTCGCTCGGCGTCTCCGCCCGGCTCATCACCCGCTTCGGCGAACGGAACGTCCTGCTCACCGGCCTCCTGATGCTCGTCGGGGTCCTCGGTCTGCTGGTCCGCGTCCCCGTCCACGCCTCGTACGTGACGGATCTCCTGCCCGTGATGCTGCTCGCCGCCGGGTTCGGTCTCGCGCTCCCCGCCCTCACCGGGCTCGCCATGTCCGGCACCGAGGACGCCGACGCGGGCCTGGCCTCCGGGCTCTTCAACACCACCCAGCAGATCGGCATGGCCCTCGGTGTCGCCGTCCTCTCCACCCTGGCCGCGGGCCGCACCGCGTCCCTCACCGAGGCGGGCCGCTCCCCCGCCGAGGCCCTGACCGGCGGCTACCACCTCGCCTTCGGCACCGGCGCCGTACTCCTCCTCCTCGCCCTCCTCCTCGCCCTCACCGTCCTTCGCCGCCCGACCACCGCGCGGGGGGACGACCGGGGGGACAGCCGGGAGGACGGGCGGGAGGGAACCCATCGGGAGGCCCTCGCGGCAAAGGCCCCGTGAGGGCGGGCCGAGGCGGCTGCGGCGGGGGATACAGATAGCGCTGGTACCTACGCCTCCCGGATCAGATAGTGCCGGTACCTACGACCTCTCGCTCAGATATCGCCAGTACCCATCCCCCACCCCATCAGACAGATACCGCCCCTACCCATCCCACCCACCCACCCACCGATCAGATCCCGCCGCTATCTACCCCAGCCACCCCGGCAGTTCCTCCTGGTGCACCAGCGTCAGACGGGACACCGCGCGGGTGAGGACCACGTAGAGTCGGTTGGCGCCCCGGGGTTCGGCGGCGAGGATCGCGGCCGGTTCGACCACGACGACGTGGTCGAACTCCAGCCCCTTGGCGTCCCGGGCGGCCAGTACGGTCACACGGCCGGACCGCCCGGGGCCGCCCGACGGCACCGCCTCCCCCACCGGGCCGAGGAGCGCGTCGGAGGTGATCACTCCCACCGAGCCCTCCGCCGCGAGCGCCTCGCGCACGGCCTGTCGGGCCGCGGTCGGCAGATCCGTCGCCCGGCGGACCGTCACCTCGCCGTCCCGGCGGACGGACCGGCCCGCCGGGACGTCCGCGCCCAGGTGCGGCAGGAGCCGGTTGGCGAGGTCCACGATCACCGAGGGCACCCGGTGGCCGAGGGTCAGCGGCACCACGGGCGCCCCGGCCTTGCCCAGGTGGGCGAGCTGTTCGTGCCAGTCGCGGGCGGCCCACGGGGTGGTGCCCTGGGCCAGGTCCCCGAGGACGGTGAGCGAACCGAACGCGGTGCGGCGGGCGACGGCCCGGCACTCCATGGGCGAGAGGTCCTGTGCCTCGTCGACGACGACGTGGCCGTAGCTCTCGGGCCGCTCGATCAGCCCCGCGAGTTCGTCGAGGAGAACCAGGTCGGCGGCGGTCCACCGCGCCGAACGGTACGAGCGGGGCGGCCGTTCCCAGCGGAGCGCGGCCCGCTCGGTCTCCGTCAGGTCCGGGTCGCGGGGGTCCGCGAGGAAGCCCGCGAGGACCTCTTCCGGGACCGCCTTCGGCCAGCACGCGTCGAGGAGGGCGGTGACCGCGCGGGCCCGTTCGATCCGGCGGGCCCAGGCCGCGCCCATGGGGCCGGAGCGGCGCTCGGCGCGCAGTTGGAGGGCCCGTACGACCCGGGCGCGGACCCGTTCGCGGCCCGTCGCGTAGGGCGGGGCCTCCGCCCGCACCCCGCTGACGATCCCGGCGAGCAGTTCGGCGGGCAGCCGCCAGCGGTACGAGCCGTCCGGCACGGCGAGGTCCTCCGCGGGGGCCGGATCGACCCTGCCGTACAGCGCGCGGCGCAGCACCCCCGCCATCCGGACGTCGTGCTTGGTCCGGGCGGCGGCCTCGCCGTCCTCGGCGCGGACCGGGTGGCGGGCGATCTCGTCGGCGAGGGTGGCCTGCCGGACCCCGGTCTCGCCGAGCGCGGGCAGCACCTCGGAGATGTACGCGAGGAACGCGCGGTGCGGCCCGAGGACGAGGAGCCCGGAGCGGCGGACGCGCTGCGGATGCGTGTAGAGCAGGTACGCGGCCCGGTGCAGGCCCACGGCGGTCTTGCCGGTGCCGGGCGCGCCCTGCACGCACAGGGAGGCGGCCGGGTCGGAGCGCACGAGGTCGTCCTGCTCGGGCTGGATGGTGGCGGCGATGTCCCGCATGGGCCCCACCCGGGGCCGTTCGATCTCCCCGGCGAGCAGGGCGCTGACGGTGACCGCCCCGCCCGCCGCGAGCTGTTCGTCCTCCAGCGCGGTGAGGTCCTCGGAGGCGCCCGCGCTGTACGGGGCCCAGCCGAAGCGGCGGCGGCGCAGGACGCCCTGCGGGTCGTGGGCGCCCGCCTGGTAGTAGGCGCGGGAGACGGGGGCGCGCCAGTCGACGACGAGCGGCGGGGCGGCGGGGTCCTCCGCGATCCGGCGGCGGCCGATGTGGTGGACCTGGCCGTCCTCGCGGTCGAGACGGCCGAAGAACAGCGGGCCGGGCGGCTGCTCGCGCATCTCCTCGGCACGGCTCCGCAGATGCCGGCCGAGGGCTTCGGCGTCGGCCCCGGAGGCGGCGGTGTCCTCACCCGTGACGACCTGTTCCGCCACGTCCTCGGTCATACGGGCCAGGGCGGCACGGCAGGCGTCGTGGTGGGCGCGTTCACGGGCGAGATCGAGGTCGAGTGACGTCATTCCACCCAGCCTAACGGAAAGCGTTACTGGGTTACGTTTTTTACTTGTTCACGGAATCGGGCGCCGCTCTGCGTACGACAGCCCCTCCCGCGACCTCAGTACGGCAGTCCCTCCCGCAGCGCGCGGAAGGCTCGACCGGCGGCGGCGACCGCGTCCGCCTCGATCGCGTCGGCGGTCTCCCCGGCCGCGATCCGGGCGGTGTTCTCCTCGGCGAGGAGCTGGAGCACGGCCACGATCTGCCCGGCTGCGAGCCGCGCGCCGAGCCGGTCGGCACGGGCGGGACCCTCCGGCCGCCCGGCGTCCACCGCCACCGCAGCCGCAGCCGCCGCCGAAGGCGCGCCACTGAGGAGCGCCTCCGCGAGGGCCGTCTCCCACCCCGTCCGGTACGCGTGGAGGCGGGCGACCAGGGCGGGGGTGCCGTACAGCAGCCGGAGGTACGCCAGGACCGCCGGGTGGTCGCAGAGTCCGGTGACGGGGTCGCGCCGGGCCAGCCCGTCGAGCAGGTGCGCGTACAGCGCGTCGAGCGGCGCCGTACCGGACCGGAGCCCGGCGGCCACCACCCGGGCCGACTCGCCCTCGTGGTCGGCGAACCGGTGGAGGACCAGGTCCTCCTTGGCGGGGAAGTACCGGAAGAGGGTCGGCTTCGAGACCTCGGCGGCGGCGGCCACCTCGGCGACCGACACGGCGTCGAAGCCCCGCTCCAGGAAGAGCGCGACGGCCGCCTCCGACAGGGCCCGCCGGGTGCGCTCCTTCTT
Source organism: Streptomyces sp. NPDC087215 (assembly GCF_044744885.1). Classification (NCBI taxonomy): domain Bacteria; kingdom Bacillati; phylum Actinomycetota; class Actinomycetes; order Kitasatosporales; family Streptomycetaceae; genus Streptomyces; species Streptomyces sp. NPDC087215. The sequence goes on along the minus strand of NZ_JBIUZD010000024.1, from coordinate 55,985 downwards.
CCGCTCGCGCAGCCCGGGGGGCGCGGGGGCCTCAGGACCGGACGGGGGCGACGAAGACGGCGAGGGCGGCAGGACCTCGGGGGCCTTTCCTCCGGAAGGCGGCGGTGACACCTCGGGGTTCTTTCCTCCGGAAGGTCGCGGTGACACCTCGGGGGACCTCCTTCCGGACGGCGACGGCGACGGCGGGCCCCCGGCGCGCTTCCCTCCGGACGGCGACGGCGTCCGCGAGGGCGTCACGAGGCCCCGCCCTCGACCAGCACCGCGACCCCGTCGAGGATCCGGGCGAGACCGAAGCGGAAATCGAACTCCGGCTCGTCGGAGTCGTCCATCACCCCCGAGTCCAGCATCCGGGCCACCTGCGGGTACCGCTCGGGGTCGGTGAGCCGCCGCAGGGTGCGGCTGTACCGGGTGAGGACGTCCTCGGGGTCCCCCGCGCTCGCGGCGACCGCGTCAGCGAGGTCGGCCATGACCACGGCGTCGTTCCGGACGAAGCCGCCGACCAGCAGGGTCACCGAGATCTTGGCGCCCTCGTCGAGGCCGGTGCTCTCCAGGGCGGCGAGCGCCGCCTCCCACCAGGCGACCACGTTCGGGGTCGCGGGCGGCCCCGAGACGGGGAGCCGCAGCATCCAGAGGTTCCGGTGGTAGACCTCGCGCATCGCCCAGGCCCAGGCCTCGACGCCCGCGCGCCAGTCCGCGCCGGGCACGCCGAGGTCGGGCGGGGCGCCGGTGGCCGCCTCCTGCATGAGCACGTACAGCTCGTTCTTGGCGGAGACGTACCGGTAGAGCGACATCGTCGAGACGCCGAGCTCCTTGGCGATCCGGCCCATGGAGACGGCGCCGATGCCCTCCGTCGAGGCGAGGGAGACGGCCGCGCCGACGATCCGGTCCAGGGTCAGACCGGGCTTGGGGCCTTTGGAGGGACGCTCCCGGAGCCCCCAGGCCGCCTCGACGGCCGGCGGCAGGAAGGTCCCACCACCACTGCCCCCACCAGCACCGGCACCGGCACCAGCACCAGCACCAGCACCAAGACGGCCACCTCCGCCCCCAGCCCTACCACCGGCACCACCGGCACCACCGGCACCAAGGCGGCCGACGCCCCCGCCCTCACCGCCGCCACCGCTCGTCCCTCGCTCGCCGTCCTTCACAACCCGCCGCCTCCCGGCCACCTCGCTCGCTTGACGTCCATCCTAGTAATGCGTAACCCTTACACAGTAACGCGTACGACATACGCAGTACGCCGTTCCGTCCTGCCCACGAGCCCAAGGAACAGCCATGCCTCCGGCCGTAGAAGCCACCGGACTCACCAAGAACTACGGGGCCGTCCGCGTCCTCGACGCCCTCGACCTGCGGGTCGAGCACGGCACCGTCTTCGCCCTCCTCGGCCCCAACGGCGCCGGGAAGACCACCACCGTCCGCATCCTCTCCACGCTCACCGCGCCCGACGCCGGGCACGCCCGCGTGGCCGGGCACGACGTCGTCACCGAGCGCCCCCTGGTCCGCCGGGCGATCAGCCTCACCGGGCAGTACGCCGCCGTCGACGAGACCCAGACCGGCGCCGAGAACCTGCGGACCGTGGCCCGGCTCTCCGGACTCTCCCGCCGCGCCGCCGCGCGCCGCACCACCGAACTCCTCGAACGGTTCCGGCTCACGGACGCGGCCGACCGGCTCGCGAAGACCTACTCGGGCGGGATGCGCCGCCGCCTCGACCTGGCCGCCGGACTCGTCCGCGACCCCGGTACGACCCGGGTGATGTTCCTCGACGAGCCGACCACCGGGCTCGACCCGCGCAGCCGCCAGGAGCTCTGGGAGGCGGTCCGCGAACTGTCCGGCACCGGCACGACGGTCTTCCTCACCACCCAGTACCTGGAGGAGGCCGACCGGCTCGCCGACCGCGTCGCGGTCCTCGGCGGGGGCCGCACCCTCGCCGAGGGCACCCCGACGGAACTGAAGGACCGTTACGCCGCCCATCGCCTCGACCTCGTGGCACATGGAGAAGAGAGCTATCTACGGCTCACCGCCCACCAGCACCCGGCGCCCGTCCTGCGCGACCCCGCGAACCGGACCCTCGGCATCCGCACCGACGGCAGCGCCGCCCACGTCCGGGCACTGCTCGACGCGTACGACCCCGGGCGGCGGGACATCACCCGCTTCGCCCTGCACACGGCGACGCTCGACGACGTCTTCCTGAACCTGACGGCGGAGACGCCGGGGTCGGGCCCCACCGGAAACACCACCCGGACCACCGCCACCACCACCGCCACCACTGGCGACAAGGAGCACACCCGTGTCTGACAGCCTCTCGGGCTCCCTCTCCGGCGGGTTCACCGCCGCGCACACCCTCGCCGGGCGCGGCATCCGGCTCAGCCGCCGCAATCTGGACGCGGTCATCACCTCGTTGATGATGCCGATCATGCTGATGCTGGTCTTCGTCTACTTCTTCGGCGGAGCCATCGACACCGGCACCCGGTACGTCACCTACGTGGTCCCCGGCGTCCTCGTCCTCTGTGCCGGATTCGGCTCGGCGGGCACCGCCGTCTCCGTCAGCGAGGACATGCGGCGCGGGGTCGTGGACCGCTTCCGCACCCTCGACGTCGGCGGGACGCCGTTCCTCGCCGGGCACGTCGCCGCCGCCGTCACCCGGAACGCGCTGTCCACCGCGCTCGTCCTCGGCGTCGCCTTCCTCATCGGCTTCCGCCCCGCCGCCACGCCCGGCGGCTGGCTCGCCGCGATCGGTCTGCTGCTCGCCTACATCACGGCCGTCTCCTGGCTGTCGGCGGCCGTGGGCCTGGTGACGAGGACGGCGGAGGCCGCCGGGGCGGTCACCTTCTTCATGATGTTCCTGCCCTACCCGAGCAGCGCGTTCGTCCCCATCGAGACGATGCCCGGCTGGCTGCGCGGCTTCGCCGAACACCAGCCGGTCACCCCGCTGGTCGAGTCCATGCGGGGACTGCTGCTCGACCAGCCGGTGGGCGACTCCCCCTGGATCGCGCTGGCGTGGTGCGGCGGACTGCTCGGCCTGGCGGTCGCCGCGTCGGGGCTCCTCTTCCGCCGCAGGACCCGCTGAATCCGGCCCAGAGCACCCGCCGGACCCCCTACGGGACCGGGCCGCTCAGAAGATGTCGGGCGAGAAGGCCCGCAGCGGGGTGTGGAACAGCAGATCGGCGCGGGCCGCCGCGCCGGGCGTCAGCTCGTCGACGAGCCCCAGGCGGGCGAGGCGTACGGCGGACTCGTCGCCGAACGCGAGGGCACCCAGGTGCGCCACGTCGAAGGCGAGATCGGCGGACCGGGTCGTCCGGACGCAGGAGGCCCCGCCGGGGGAGGCGTCCAGCAGGTACCGCCCGCCGGTGAAGCCGCCCGCCTCCCCGGTCGCGTACCCGTCCCGCACATCGAGCACCAGACCGTCCGTGACGGGGTACGTACGGCCCTCCAGGACCCGTACGGCGTCCAGGACACGGACCCAGAGCATGTCCGCGTGCGTCAGGACGCGGGCGGCGCGCCGGTCCGGCAGCAGCGAGGGCAGCGGGTCGTCGGGCGCCCGGTAGCCGGAGCGGACCGTGGAGATCCAGTCGACGGAGCAGACGTACTGCCACAGGGCCCGCTCGGCGGCGGGGGTGGCGGCGATCAGGTCCCGCACCTTCGCGGTGTTCACGGGCTGCTTGGCGTCGTCCCACCGCTCGTCGACGGTGTAGGCGACATACCCCTCGACCGCCCCGGACTCCGTCCGGTACACCGCGTAGTACGGCTCCTGCCAGGGCTCGCTCTGCACGGCGGCACCGGTGCCGTTGTCCCAGTCGCGCGGGGTGCGCGCGGTGACGCCCGCCCGGACGCCCATGAACGCGCGGTGCACGTCGGGGCCGATCCCGCGGATCTCGTCGGCGTCGGTCAGATCGATCCTGCCGCCGTCCTCCGGGCGGCCCGAGCGGCGCGGGTCGAGCCCGGCTACGCGCAGGTCCACGCTCCACTCGGCGATCGAGCTCGCCACGCCGAACCCGAAACGGCCGTAGATCGGGTACTCGGCGGCTATCAGGGTCGCCAGGGCGTCGCCCCGCTCCTTCGCGGCGATCAGATCGGTGGACATCATCCGGCTGAGCAGTCCGCGCCTGCGGTGCGTCGGGGAGACCGTGACCTGGGTGATCGCGTCGGCGGTGAGGGTCCCGCCGCCGACCGTGCTGACCTCCTGCCGGAACGAGCGGAAGGTGGCGACGGTCCGCCCCCGGTCGTAGGCGCCGAGGGTCCGGGTGAGGTCGACGTGCGGGAGCCGGTCGGCGACCTCCTCGTCGGAGACGACCGGCGGGCGGAGGAAACCGACCCGCAGGGCCCGCTGCCAGTCGGAGAACTCGGATTCCGCCACCGTGCGCACATCGACAGTCATGGCGCGACCCTACGCACGGCCCCCGTCCGGACGCACCCGGGTTTTCCCGCCGGGCCCGCCCCGTACGGGAAGACACGTACGGGAAGACACGTACGGGACAGCCGCTACGGGGCAACCCGTACGGGAAAGCGCCTGGGGGAAGGCACCCGCGGGCCGTACGGGAACTCCCGTCACGCCAGCAGGTCGTCGACCTGCGCCTCGCCCTCGCGGTAGCGGCGGGCGATCTCCGCGCTGCAGTCGTCGGCGGTCCGCTGGAGGCGCTGGCGGCACCGCGAGATCTGCTGCTCGTACCCGGCCAACCGGCCCATCCCCGCGTGCAGTTCGTCGTCCGTGCGGGCCGTCAGGTCCGACAGCTCGACCTCCGAGAGCATGTCGGCAGCGAGCCGCCGGTACTCCTCGTTGCGGGGCGTCGACATGGTCACGTGCCGGGCCGAGGTGCGGTGCCGCGAGGGCACGTCGGCGAGGATCTCGGACAGCCGGTCGAGGACCGGCGTCTCCGGGTCGGTCCGCCGCGCCAGTTCGGCCCGCAGGATGTCGATCCGGCCCTGGAGCATCCGGCGGACATAGCTCAGGTCCGCCTCGTCGCTCTGCGCGTCCCGGCGCAGCGCCCGCAGTTCGGGCAGCCGCAGCGCGCCGAGCTCCGGCTCGGGCCGCTCGGGCGGGGCGGGCTCGGTGCTCCGCTGGGCGGGCGGGCGGGCGGCCTGTCCCGGTCCACCGCCCCGGGTTCCGGCGCGGAACAGCGGTACGGGGCCGGACGGCGTCGGCCCGGTGCCAGGTGCACTCATGAGATTCGTTCCCCTCGACCGGTGCGGAGCGCACCGCCTGACACGCATGGTGCCACTCCTCCTCGTGCGCGTGCAGTCGCTCTGCACCCGTTCGGCCCCTCCTCCGCCGGACTCGGGACCGCTGGGTAGGTTGGGGCGTATGCGTGCAGTGGTGCAGAGGGTGGACGGCGCGAGCGTCGTCGTCGCAGGGGAGACCGTCGGTGGGATCACCGGCGAGGGCTTGTGCGTGCTCGTCGGGGTGACCCATGACGACACCCCGGAGAAGGCCGCCCAATTGGCCAGAAAGCTCTGGTCCGTCCGGGTACTGGCCGACGAGAAGTCATGCTCCGACGTGAACGCGCCGCTGCTCGTGATCTCCCAGTTCACCCTCTACGGAGACGCCCGCAAGGGCCGCCGCCCCACCTGGAACGCGGCTGCCCCCGGTCCCGTCGCCGAACCCCTCGTGGACGAGGTCGTGGCCCGGCTGCGGGAACTGGGGGCGCACGTGGAGACGGGCCGCTTCGGAGCGGACATGCGCGTCTCGCTCACGAACGACGGCCCGTTCACGGTCCTGATCGAGGTCTGACGCCCCGGGTCCGGGCGCCCCACGAAGGCGAGGCGCCCGGCCCGTACGACCGACCGGCCCGAACCGCACGACCGACCGGCCCGTCCCGACCGTACGGCCGCCCGGGACGCCCACGGCCCACGGCCTACGGCTCGACGACCGTCTCCTGCGCGGCGGCGGTCGTGCCCACGATCAGCGGGGCGTCGACCGGCACGTTCCGCTTGACCAGGGCCAGGGCGATCGGGCCCAGCTCGTGGTGGCGGACGGCGGTCGTCACGAAGCCGAGCTGACGCCCCTCCTCGCCGTCGGCGGCCAGCCGCACCGGGGCACCGTGCCCCGGCAGCAGCACCTCGCTGCCGTCCAGGTGCAGGAAGACGAGACGGCGCGGCGGCTTCCCCAGGTTCTGCACCCGGGCGACGGTCTCCTGCCCCCGGTAGCAGCCCTTCTGGAGGTGGACGGCGCTGCCGATGAGGCCGATCTCGTGCGGGATGGTCCGGTGGTCCGTCTCGAAACCGAGCCGGGGCCGGTGCGCCTCGACCCGCAGCGCCTCGTACGCGAGGATCCCGGCGGCCGGACCGTGCGCGGCGGCGAAGGACTCCAGCCCGGCGCGGGGCAGGAACAGATCACGGCCGTACGGGGTCTCCCGTACGGCGACGCCCTCGGGGGTCGCGGCGACGGAACCGGCCGGGAGGTGGACGACCGCGATGTCGTCCGTGCGGTCGGCGATCTCCACCCGGTAGAAGAACTTCATCGACTCCAGGTACCGGACGAGTTCGTCCCGGGTCCCCGGCTCCACGTGCGCCCACAGCGTCTCGCCGTCGTCGACGAGGTACAGGGCGTGCTCGATGTGTCCGTTGGCGGAGAGGATCAGCGCCTCGGTGGCCCGGCCGGGCACCAGGTCCGTCATGTACTGGGTGACGAGCAGGTGCAGCCAGCTCAGCCGGTCGTCACCGGTGACGGCGACGACGCCCCGGTGCGAGAGGTCGACGAACCCGCGCCCGTCGGCGAGGGCGCGCTGCTCACGGAACAGGTCGCCGTAGTGCGCGGCGACCCCTGCGTCATGGCCCTCGGCCGCTACGGCGCCGGGCAGGGACAGCAGAGGACTGATCGGGGAATGTCGCTCCATGGGAAGAGCCTACGACCCGGCGGCGGAGTCCTTCGCGGCGCAGTCCCCGCACCGCCCGAAGATCGCGAAGTGCTTCATGTCGGTCTCGAACCCGAAGGTCTCCCGGAGCTTCCCGGTGAACTCGGCGGCCACCTCGACGTCCGCCTCGATCACCCCGGAGCAGTCCCGGCACACCAGGTGCAGATGGTGGTGCCGGTCGGCGAGGTGGTAGGTGGGAGCCCCGTGCCCCAGATGGGCGTGGCTCACCAGGCCCAGCTCCTCCAGGAGCTCCAGGGTCCGGTACACGGTGGAGATGTTCACCCCGGAGGCGGTCCTGCGGACCTCGACCAGGATCTCGTCGGGCGTCGCGTGCTCCAGCGCGTCGACCGCCTCCAGGACAAGCTGACGCTGCGGCGTCAGCCGATAACCGCGCTGCCGCAGGTCGCTCTTCCAGTCGGTGCTCACCACGCCCCCAGTGTAGGAGGGCGCGGGGCCCGAGCCCAGGGCTCGGGCCCCGGGCCCGGCGTGCGTCCGGTTCTAGCGGAAGAACGCGATGCCGTCGTCCGGCAGGTCGCCGAGGTTGCGGGCCATCTCCGCGACCTCTTCCGGCGTGACGACCTTCTTCAGGTGCGCCGACATGTACGGGCGGAGCGGGACCTCGGGGGTCGCCTTCTCGCCGACCCACATGAGGTCGCTCTTGACGTAGCCGTAGAGGCGCTTCCCACCGGCGTACGGGCCCGAGGCCGCCGTCCGGGCGACGGCGTCCGTCGCCAGGTCGATCTGCGGCTTCTGGTCGGCGAGCTCGCCGTACCAGATCTCGACGATGCCCTGGTCACGGACCATGACGATCTCGACCTTGCGGTCCTTGTCGATCCGCCAGTAGCCGCTCTCGCTCTCCAGCGGGCTGACCTTGTTGCCCTCGTTGTCCAGCACCCAGGAGTGGGAGTGGTATTCGAGGAAGTCCCGGCCGTCGTGGCTGAACGTCACGGACTGGCCGAAGTTGCACTTCTCGGCGCCGGGGAAGTCCGCGACGCCCGCGCCCTCCCACGTACCGAGCAGGAACGCGAGGGGGACGAGGCCCGGGTTGAGGTCGGACGGGATCTCGATCATGAGCAGCTCTGGCGTTCTCTCGGAGGGGTTAGCGCTGGCCCTGGTACAGCTTCTTCACGGCCAGACCGGTGAAGGCGAGGACGCCGACACAGACCAGGACCAGCAGAGCTTCGAAGAAAATGATCACGGGGTGCTCCTCGGACGAGCGGTGAAGGCTGAACGGGCCGGACCCCAGCTTAGTGGGCGGGGGCCCGGCCCACTCGGTGAGGTGGGTCTCGCGGGCCCCGGCTAGCCGAGCAGCTGGTTCTGCAGGGTGGCGGTCTGCTGGAACGGCACCGCGAGCGACTCGCCCTTCCGGGTCTGGGTGATCAGCGCGAGGGTGTCCCCGGCCTGCACGTACGCCCAGCGGGTCTGCTCGGCGCCGTAGGGCTTCTTCTCGCGGTAGACGTACGCCCGCGTCTCGGGCACCTCCACGTCGTCCGCGAGCGTCTCGGGGACGGGGGTCTCCACCCCGAGGGGCAGCGCCTTCGGGCCGCTCGTGCCGTCCACCTCCAGAGCCGTGTCCCCGTACGACTCGGCGTACGCGACGGAGCTGAACCGGAGCAGGTGGATGCTGGTGCGGGTGCCGTCCGGCATGGTCCACCCCCGGGCGACGACGTGCCGCAGGGTGGAGTCCGACAGGCTCTTGCGGAGATCGCCCCGGAACTCCTCGCCGTAGAGGGAGAGGTACGCCTCCGTGGACACGAACCCGCCGTCCAGCTTCGGATCGGGCGTCGCACCGGCGGGCGCGGGCAGCAGCAGGGCGCGCGGGTCCGCGTGGTGGATCTCGCCGTCGTTGGCCGCGGTGAAGGGGCGGGGCTTGTCCGCGGGCAGCGCCGGGAGGACGAGCCGGGGGTACTCCCAGCGCCCGTCGCTCTCGGTCGCGAGTCCGGGGACCTCGTCCCGGTCGAGACCGGTGATCCCCAGGGCGGTCCCGGTGCCGACGCCGCCGCACACGACGACGGCGGCCGTCCAGCGGGCCACGGCCCACAGCACCCGCCGGGTCCGCCGGGGAGCCACGGGCCCGGCCGGCGTCTCGGCCGACCGCTCGGCCGACTGCTCGGTCGGCGTCTCGGTCGGCGTCTCGGCCGCAGGCCCGGCGTTCGCCTCGGCCACAGGCCCGGCCGGACGTTCAGGCGTGGGCTCGGGCGTGGGCATGAGCGTGGGCTCGGGCTCGGGCACGGGCGTGGGCGTCGGCTCCCCGGCCGGTCGCTCCGGTGCCCGCTCGGTCGTCTGCTCGGTCGTCTGCTCGGTCATACGTACTCCCCCGGGGACTCGATGTGGCGGATCTGCTTCCCGAGGAGGCCCGCCACGGCCTTGGTGTCGAGGGGCGGGATGCCGTACGCCGTGACGGTGACCATGACCTCGCCCTCGTACGCCACGCAGAGCACCTTCCGGAGCTCGGGGGTCCGGAACTCGTCGTCCGGCCCCTTCTCGGGCTTGGTGGGCTCGGGGCCCAGATGGCAGACGGCGTTCTTCGTGTGGCCCTCGATCTTCGGGCCCTTGTCCAGATCCAGGAGCTCGCCGAGGTCCTTCCGGATCTCGTAGAACTTCCGGACGGCCTTCCTGTCCTTCATCCGCAGGACGAGCACCTCCGCCTGGAGGCTGTTGTCCACCCGCGCGTACGAGCGCACGGCCATGCCCTGGACGCCGAGGGCGTCGACCGCCTTCTCGTAGGCGCGGCGCTCCTTGCCGTAGACGGTCCTGCTCGTCCGCTTGAAGAGGGCGGCCGCCGCCTTCCCGTCGAGCTCGCCGTCGTTGCCGTACTCGTCGATGTCGGAGCCGAGCACATAGCCGTCCGGCACCGGCAGCAGGAGCTTGCTCATCGGAGTGGAGGCACGGCCCCTGCCGATGTCCGCGGCGGGGTCCCCGGGGGTGGCGGTCGCGGTCGGGCGCTCCCATGCCACGGTGGGCGCCGTGCGGTCGGCCGCGTCGACGGTGACGGCGGTGTAGGCGACTCCGCCGCCCACGGCGCCGAGCACGAGGACGGCGATCAGGGTGTTCTTCAGGAGGCGGCGTGCGCGGCCCCCGGTCTTCTCGGTCACAGACGCCCCAGCTGCCGCTCGGCCAGCGAGCGGATCTCGTTCTTGGTGATCTTCCGTGTGTCGAACACGAGGATGGTGATGGCGATGTCACCGTGCTGGATGAAGGCACGGGCCTGGTGGAAGTCGAGGTATCCGGCCTTCCGCTCCACCGGGTAGACGAAGTAGCGCCCGTTCTCCGAGCCCTTCACGGGCTCCCCGAGCGAACCGGACCTCGCCTCGTCGATGGCGATGGCCTGCTGCCCCCGCACGTGCTCGTACGCGCCCATCCCGGACGAAGGGCGGTACTGGGCGAGCTCGATCTTGACCCGTCGGTTCTCGCCCGCGGACCACGTGCGCACGGCGATCCGCCGGATCTTCTGTTCGAGGTCGGACTCCAGTGCCCCGTCGGGCTGCGTGAAGCTGTCGGCGTAGTCGGCGAGCGACATCCAGCCGCCCTCGCCGCCGCGCGCCCCCTCGGGCTTCGGGAGCAGCAGTTTCCGCAGGTCGCCCTCGGCCTTCAGCTGGAGGTCCTCCTTCGCCGACAGCGGCTCCGGCTCCTGGCCCTTCGGCAGCGGCTTCGCCGGGTACGCGAGGCCCGGCTGGTTGAGGGCGGGCAGCGGGACCGGCGGACGCTCCGCCTGGACCCCGTATCCGACGGCCGTGCCGCCGACCACGCCGAGGACCGCCGCGACGGCGATCAGTCCGAGCGTCCGGAGCGGGCGGCGGCGTGGCCGCGCGGGCCGCTCCGGCGGTGTCGGCGCGTCCGCGTGCGGTGCCGGGGCGTCCGTACCCGGTGTCGGCGCGTCCGCGCGCGCTGTCGGCACATCCCCGTCCGGGATGTTCTCTTCGGTGTTCAAAAGTCCCCCCACGAGACCTGAAGCACGGATTCCGTTATCCGCGCACAGAGCAGACACACCAGGGGCGCGAGAGGTTGTGGCGGCTCGCATTACAGTTCGGTACATGGCGAAGAAGCTCGTGATCAAGGTGACCGCCGGGGCCGACGCCCCCGAACGCTGCTCGCAGGCCTTCACGGTCGCCGCCGTCGCGGTGGCCAGCGGCGTCGAGGTGTCGCTCTGGCTGACCGGCGAGTCCTCGTGGTTCGCCCTGCCGGGCCGGGCCGCCGAGTTCGAGCTGCCGCACGCCGCACCGCTGCCGGACCTGATCGACTCGGTCCTCGCGGCCGGGCGGGTCACGCTCTGCACCCAGTGCGCGACCCGGCGCGAGATCACCGAGGAGGACGTCCTGGACGGCGTCCGCATCGCCGGGGCGCAGGTCTTCGTGCAGGAGGCCATGGCCGACGGGACGCAGGCGCTCGTCTACTGACGCGGCGGGGCGAGGCCGCAGGGCCGTGGTGACGAAGCCAGGGGGCCCGTGGTGAGGAAGCGGCCCCGGGGAGGGCCGGGCGGCTCCCGGGAGGGACGAAGCGGCTCCGGCAGCCGGGCCGGGTCCGGCCCCCGCTACTCCTTCGGCCGTTTCTTCCCGTCGTTCCCGCCCCGGCCCTTCCCGTCGAGTTCGTCCCACCACTCGTCCGACTTCGGGTCCCCCGAGGGGTCGTCCCACCAGCGGTCCTCGGGACCCCTGCGGTTCGCCACGATCGCGGCGACCGGCGGGATGACCATGGCGACCACGCACATGCCGACGGCGGCGGGCACCGAGAAGAGGCGCACGACGGCCCAGGCGCCCACGAACAGGGCCAGACAGGCGCCCATCATCCAGAAGTAGACGTGCCGACGGCGTGCGTACACCTCTCCAGGGTACGACCGAAGGGCCGTGCCTCAAGTCCTGGAAATGGCGTCCAACCCCCCAGGAGGCACGGCCCTTCGGCCGGTTCGGTGTCGCGGGTCAGACCGCGATGGCGACCTCCGCGAGGCCACCCTTCTGCGCCACGACCTGACGGTCGGCGGTGCCGCCGGGAACCAGGGCGCGGACGGTCCACGTGCCCTCGGCCGCGTAGAAACGGAACTGGCCGGTGGCGGAGGTCGGGACCTCGGCCGTGAACTCACCGGTCGAGTCGAGGAGGCGGACGTAACCGGTGACGGGCTCGCCGTCCTTGGTCACGAAGCCCTGGATGGTGGTCTCACCGGGCTTGATCGTCGAGGCGTCGGGGCCGCCGGGCTGCGCTCCACACATGTCGTTCTGTCCTTACGGTCGAGGGGTCCGGGGTTACTTGCTGGCGCCGAGCTCGATCGGCACGCCGACGAGCGAGCCGTACTCGGTCCAGGAACCGTCGTAGTTCTTGACGTTCGTGACCTCGAGCAGCTCGTGCAGGACGAACCAGGTCAGCGCCGAGCGCTCACCGATGCGGCAGTAGGCGATGGTGTCCTTCGCCAGATCGACCTGCTCGTCCTCGTAGAGGGCCTTGAGCTCGTCGTCCGACTTGAAGGTGCCGTCGTCGTTGGCGTTCTTCGACCACGGGATGCTGCGGGCGCTCGGCACGTGGCCGGGGCGCTGCGACTGCTCCTGCGGGAGGTGCGCCGGGGCGAGCAGCTTGCCGGAGAACTCGTCGGGCGAGCGGACGTCGACCAGGTTCTGGACGCCGATCGCGGCCACGACGTCGTCGCGGAAGGCGCGGATCGAGGCGTCCTGGGGCTTGGCCTTGTACTCGGTGGCCGGGCGGGACGGGACGACGGAGCCGTCGACCAGGTCGCGGGAGTCGAGCTCCCACTTCTTGCGGCCGCCGTCGAGGAGCTTGACGTCCTGGTGGCCGTAGAGCTTGAAGTACCAGTAGGCGTAGGAGGCGAACCAGTTGTTGTTGCCGCCGTAGAGGACGACCGTCGTGTCGTTGCCGATGCCCTTGGCCGAGAGGAGCTTCTCGAAGCCCTCCTGGTCGATGAAGTCACGGCGGACCGGGTCCTGGAGGTCCTTGGTCCAGTCGATCCGGACGGCGTTGCGGATGTGGTTCTTCTCGTAGGCCGAGGTGTCCTCGTCGACCTCGACGAGGGCGACCTGCGGGTTGTCGAGGTTGGCCTCGACCCAGTCCGCGTCGACCAGGACGTCGCTGCGAGCCATGTTCGTTCTCCTCCGGGGCAGTGTGCGGCGGTGTGGTGCGGGTGTGACGGCGGTACGCGTCGTCGCGTCGGGACGTGCGTTACGGGCTGCGTACGGCTGCACGGGCGGCCCCGACCTCGGTCGGAGGGCCTGAGGAATACGGGAGTGGTGGGTCCCGCTCAGAAGGAGCGACAGAGCATGGCGGCGACGCGGCACAGATCGACTGCCCGCCGCTTCGTGAGATCCGCCTGTCGCTTCATGCCCTCGATCGTAGGGACGGACAGGCGGCCGTGTCACCGCCGTGTCGTATTTTGAGACGCGATCGTCCGAAGAGTGAGATGTGATCGCCACGAAAGTCGACTCCGGGCGCCTCCGCACCCAGGGTTCCGGTGGCGTTTCTACGGATCGGACAGCATCGTCTCAGCATGTGACCAATCGGTAGGTGCAGGGGGCAGCCGACCGCCCCGGGCCCGGTCGGACCCGGGGCGGTCGCGTCCCGGCACCCGCGCGGATCAGCCCGCCAGGACGACGTTCCGGCCGGTCACCGTGACCGCCAGGCCCTCCGGGCGCGGCTCGACCTTCGTCACCTTCATCCCGGCTATCGCGCCGATCGGGCGCTCGAAGTCGGTGCGCTGACGGACCAGGTCCTCGACGCCGGGGATGCCCTCGCCGGGCACCTCGTCGGCCCGGACCCTGATCGTGTCCCCGTTCACCACGCTCACCGTGGACACCACGGTGCGGGTCAGGGTGCGGCCCATCACCTCCACACCTCCGGTGACCTTCACCTTGCCGACGCCGCCGTAGCCCACGGTGGCCTGGCGTTCGGAGGCGGCCGTGAGGTCCGCGTACGAGATCAGGGCCGTCCCGCTCGCGGAGCCCGCCTTCGCGCCGGACCAGTCGCCGGTCACGGTCACGTCCCGCAGGGACACGGTCAGCTCGCCGATCCGGAGGTGCCGGTCGCCCGCCGTCGTCCGCACTCCGGACACCTTGACGTCGATCGCGTCGAACCGCTTGTCCGCGACCTGGGTGAGGAAGGGGAAGCCCTTGATGTCGACGTCCAGGGACTCGCTGGTCACGGCGGCGAGCTTCACCCGGCCCGCCGCCTCCGACTCCGCGTACGCCACGGCCAGCCGGTCGATCCCCACCAGGACCCCGCCCAGCACGACGGCCACGATCAACAGAATCCGCAGTGCTCGCATGGGTAGTGCGTCCCCCCGCATGGAAGTGGAAAACGGATGAAGTCCGGCCCCCCGACACGAAGACCGACGTGCCGGGGGGCCGGTTGGTTCCCGCCGGGGGCCCGGTTCAGGGCCTGGTCAGGGTTGCCTCGGGGCCGTCTCGGGGCCGTCTCAGGGGCGCCCGGGGCCTGTCCGGGGGCCCGCCCGGGGAGCGCCCGGGAATCGCCCCCCGGCGCCTTCTCCGCGATCAGGCCAGGACCCGGCCGAGCAGGTAGACGGCGGGTGCGGCGGCGGTCAGCGGCAGCGCGACCCCGGCCGTCATGTGCACGAAGCGGGACGGGTAGTCGTAGCTGGCCACCCGCAGGCCGATCAGGGCGCACACCCCGGCGCCGAGGCCGAGCAGCGCGCCGGAGCCGCCCAGGCCGGTGAGCCCGCCGGCCGCGATCCCGGCGCCCGCGGAGGCGAGCAGCGCGCAGACCGCGGAGACCGCGCCGGGCAGCGGGAGCGCCCGTGCGAGGACGGCGGCGGCCACCGAGGTCCCGCCGACGACCACGGCGTCGGGGTCGGCCCCGAGGTGTCCGGTGGCGACGACGGCGAGCGCCGCCGAGACCACGGTCGCCATCAGGCCGTACATCCGCTCGTCGGGGTCGGCGTGGCTGCGCAGCTGGAGGACCAGGCAGAGCAGCACCCAGGCGCCGAGGGTGCCGAGGATCGCGGCGGCGGCGTGCTCCCGGCCGGTGGCGAGCAGGGCCGCGTCGGCGGCGAGGCCACCGGCGAAGGCGAGCGCGATGCCCTGCCGGGCGGGCCACATCCCGTTGAGCCGGAACCAGCCCGCGGCGGTGAGTCCCTGGAGCAGGACGAGCGGGACGAGCAGCCCGTACGTGCCGAGGGCGGCGCCGCCCGCGAGGAGCAGTCCGAGGACGGCGGTCAGCGCGGCGGGCCGCATCCCGGGCTCGATGATCGGGGACCGGCCCTCGGCACGCGCGCGCTGGGCGTCGGTGATCCGGGTGTTCCCCGAGGTGGTGGGCGAGGACCAGGAGGCCCCGCCGTCGGTCCCGGGCGCCGGATCGGCCTCCCGTACGGGTTCGGGCGAGGGAACCCCGACGGCCTGCGGCGGGTACGCGTCGACCGGAGCCGGGGCCGGGGCCCCGTACGGCTGCGGCGTCCCGTACGACTGCTGGGCCCCGTACGACTGCTGCGGGGCCCCGTAGGGCTCCTGGGCCCCGTACGGCTGCGGGGCCCCGTACGGCGCCTGCTGGGCCCCGTGCGGAGGCTGCGTCCCGTAGGGGCCCTGGCCGCCGCCGTACGACGGCGGGGCGGTGTACGGGTCCTGCCCGGCGTACGGGTCCTGCCCCGCGTAGGGGTTCTGCCCGGTGTACGGCTGCTGCCCCCCGTACGGCGGCACCTGGGCCCCGTACCCCTGCGGCGCGGGGGCCTCCTGCGGGGCCTGGGCACGGGCCGCCCGGACCTGCTCGGGCGAGAGGGAGGGCTGGTACGTGGTGTCCCAGGTCTGGCCCTCCCACGTCTGCGCGGCGTCGTCACCCTGCGGCGCCTGGGCCGGGAACCCGCCGTGCCCCTGGACCTGCCCGTTCGCGTACGGGTCGTACGGCTGACCGCCGTGGTACTGGTCGTTGCTCATGCTGTGGGGTTCACCCTCCTGCGAACGGGGGGAGCACCTCGACCGTGCCGCCCTCCGCAAGCCGTACCGTCTCATGGCTCCGGGTCCCGACGGGGTCGCCGTCGACCAGGAACGAGCACCGCAGGAGGACCCGGGCCAGCTCGCCCCGATGCTTCGCGCGGACCGCGTCGAGGGCCTCCGCCAGATGTTCGGCGGCGTACGGCTCCTCCGCGACGCCCGCGGCTGCCTTGGCCGCGGCCCAGTAGCGGATGGTTCCCGCTGCCATAGCGGCGCTCCCTTCGTTCGTGTGCGCGCCGCCCCCCATGATGGGCTATGCGCGCGTGAGCCAGTCCCCGAGCCGGGCGAGCAGCCCCGCGTCGGCCGCGTTCTCCGCGTGCCCCATGCCGTGTTCCAGCCACAGCTCCGCGTCACCCGCCCCGGCGAGCGCCCTCGGATGGTCGAGCGGGAAGTACGGGTCCCGGTCGCCGTGCACGACGAGCAGCGGCATCGGCGCGATCAGCGGCACCGCCGCCACCGGGGAGAGCGGCTCGGGGTCCCAGGGGCGGCTGTCGATCCGGGTGCGCAGCCCGTACCGTCCGACGACCCGGCCCGCCGGGCGGGTCACCACCCAGTGGAGGCGGCGCATCGGGGCCGTTCCCCGGTAGTACCAGCGGGCGGGCGCGGAGACGGCGGCCACCCGGTCGGCGCGGCCCTCCGGCGTCCGGTCCAGGGCCGCGTGGCGCAGCACCACGGAGCCCCCCATGGAGAACCCGACCGTCGCCACGCGCGCGTGGCCGAGCCCACGGGCCCAGCCGACGACGGCGGACAGGTCGAGGACCTCCCGGTCGCCGACGGTGGAGCGGCCCCCCGAGCCTCCGTGACCCCGGAAGGAGAAGGTCACGACGGCGGCGGCGCCGCGCTCCGCGAAGGCGCGGGCGGCGCGCCGGACGGCGGGCCGGTGGGCCGAGCCGGTGAACCCGTGCGCGACGACCACCGCCGTATCGGTGACACTGGCCGGGAAGGGTTCACAGAACGCCTCGATCCGGACATCGTCCTTCGTACGCAACATGGCCCGCCGGGAGCCGGAAGTGATCAGGGAGACATCAGCCCCATGAAATCCGCCCTCTCCCTCTGAACTCATGTGGGCTATTCTGCTGGGCAGAGGATCCGGGCGACGCAGCCCCCGGGTCCTTTTGCGTTTTCCGACCGTTGTTACGGACGGATGAACAAAAGCTCTCAGGGCGCGGGAGCAGGCAGTGACGTGTACGGAACGACGTACGAAGCAGTGCCACGTCCTCGCAGGCAGGGACCGAGGAGGAACCGAGTGATGCGCGAGCGAACGAAGCACGACCGACCGGTGCCGGGAGGAGTCCGATGAGCTCTCTGCTCCTCCTGACCAACGCCCTCCAGCCGTCCACCGAGGTGCTCCCCGCCCTCGGCCTGCTGCTGCACAGCGTCCGGGTGGCCCCGGCGGAGGGCCCCGCCCTCGTGGACACCCCCGGCGCGGACGTGATCCTCGTCGACGGGCGGCGCGATCTGCCGCAGGTCCGTTCCCTGTGCCAGCTGCTGCGCTCCACCGGGCTCGGCTGTCCGCTGATCCTGGTCGTCACCGAGGGCGGCCTCGCGGCCGTCACCGCCGACTGGGGCATCGACGACGTCCTCCTCGACACGGCGGGTCCCGCCGAGGTCGAGGCGCGGCTGCGGCTGGCGACGGGCCGTCGGCAGATCGTCGCGGACGACTGCCCGATGGAGATCCGCAACGGCGACCTGTCGGTCGACGAGGCGACGTACAGCGCGAAGCTCAAGGGCCGGGTCCTGGACCTGACGTTCAAGGAGTTCGAGCTGCTGAAGTACCTGGCGCAGCACCCCGGCCGGGTGTTCACGCGCGCGCAGCTCCTCCAGGAGGTCTGGGGGTACGACTACTTCGGCGGCACCCGGACGGTCGACGTCCACGTACGGCGGCTGCGGGCCAAGCTGGGGCCGGAGCACGAGTCGCTCATCGGCACGGTCCGCAACGTCGGCTACCGCTTCGTCACCCCGGAGAAGGTCGAGCGGGCCGCCGAGGAGGCGCGCGCCCAGGAGAGCGCCCGGGTGAAGGAAGCGGCCCGTGCGGGCATCGGCGTCAAGGGCGCCACGGAGGACCTCACCCGGGCGGAGGACAGGAACGTGTCGGACGCCACAGTGCGACCTGCCGGTAGGTAGGTCCCCCCGCGTAGACTGCCGCGCGTGGCCAAGGTGACGCGGGATGACGTAGCTCGACTGGCGGGTACTTCGACCGCGGTCGTGAGCTACGTGATCAACAACGGACCCCGGCCGGTCGCCCCGGCCACGCGCGAGCGTGTCCTCGCCGCGATCAAGGAGTTGGGCTACCGGCCCGACCGGGTCGCGCAGGCGATGGCGTCCCGGCGCACCGACCTCATAGGCATGATCGTCCCGGACGCGCGGCAGCCGTTCTTCGCGGAGATGGCGCACGCGGTCGAACAGGCCGCGGCCGAGCGCGGGAAGATGGTCCTGGTCGGGAACTCCGACTACCGGACCGAGCGCGAGGTCCACTATCTGCGGGCCTTCCTCGGGATGCGGGTCTCCGGCCTGATCCTGGTCAGCCAGGGCATGAGCGAGCAGGCGGCGAGCGAGATCGAGGCCTGGGACGCGCGCGTGGTGCTGCTCCACGAGCGGCCCGAGGCGATCGACGACGTGGCCGTGGTGACCGACGACATCGGCGGCGCGCAGCTCGCCACCCGGCACCTCCTGGAGCACGGCCACCCGTACGTGGCGTGCCTCGGCGGCGTGCCGAACACCCCGGCCGTCGGCGACCCGGTCGCCGACCACGTCGAGGGCTGGCGGCGCGCGATGGTGGAGGCGGGCCGTCCGGTCGAGGGGCGCCTCTTCGAAGCCCCGTACAACCGTTACGACGCCTACCAGGTGGCGCTGAAGCTGCTCGCCGGTCCCGACAGGCCGCCGGCCATCTTCTGCTCCACCGACGACCAGGCCTTCGGTGTGCTGCGGGCCGCCCGCGAACTGCGGAT
This sequence comes from Streptomyces sp. NPDC087215, assembly GCF_044744885.1. Lineage (NCBI taxonomy): Bacteria > Bacillati > Actinomycetota > Actinomycetes > Kitasatosporales > Streptomycetaceae > Streptomyces > Streptomyces sp. NPDC087215. Next base: position 37,256 of record NZ_JBIUZD010000024.1, on the reverse strand, counting down.
CGAGGTGCCGACGGAGCTGGCGGTCGCGGGCTTCGACGACGTGAAGGAGGCGGCGCTCACCGACCCGCCGCTGACCACCGTGCACTCGGACCGGCCCGCGATGGCACGGGCCGCCGTGGACCTGGTCCTGGACGACTCGATCCGGGTGTCGGGCTCGCGCCGCGAGCGCGTGAAGCTGTTCCCCTCGGCCCTGATCGTCCGCCGCTCCTGCGGCTGCGACGGCGGCTGACCCTTCCGGACGGCCGGTACGGGGTCCCCTTCCCGGACGGCCCTCACAGGGGTCGTCCGGCCGACCCCCACGACTTCCGGGCCGACCCGTAGGGGAAGGCCGCCGCCCCTTCCGGACCGGGACCCCCACGGGCCCCGGAGAGGGCCCTTTATATCGGGCATACAGGCTTCTGTCGGGCTTCTCAGTCGCTCCTCAGACACCTCTCATGTACGCCTCCGAGAGTCGTAGCCATGACGGACTTCCCGGAACAGCAGCCGCAGCAACCCGCCTACCCGCCGCGCCCGCCGTACGGCCCGGCGGGGCCGCTCACTCCCGAGCCCGGCACCACGGTCTGGCCGTCCGGCGGGCACGTGCCGCCACCGGCACCGCCCGCCCCGGGGACCGCCGCCGCGTCCGTGCCGCGCCACCGGGCCAGGCGCGGGGTCGGCCTGATGGCCGCCGTGGCCATCGCCGCCGCCGCGATCGGCGGCGGCACCGCGACCCTCGTGGAGCGGCTCACCGACGACGGCGCCGTCGCCTCCGCCCCCGCCGCCGTGAACGGCACCACCGTCTCCTCCGGCACCACGGGCACGGTCACCGGCGTCGCCCAGGCGGTCTCCCCCTCGATCGTCGAGATCTCCGCCTCCTCCGGCTCCGGGCAGTCCACCGGCTCCGGCGTGATCATCACCTCCGACGGCGAGATCGTCACCAACAACCACGTGATCTCCGGCGCCTCCCAGATCACCGTGCGGCTCAGCGACGGCAAGACCTACCGGGCGTCCGTCGTCGGCACCGACCCCGCCAAGGACCTGGCGCTGATCAAGCTCCAGGGCGCCTCCGGCCTCAAGGCCGCCACGCTCGGCGACTCCGACGGCCTCCGGGTCGGCGACCAGGTCGTCGCCATCGGCTCCCCCGAGGGCCTCACCGGGACCGTCACCAGCGGCATCGTCTCCGCCCTCGACCGGGACGTGACCGTCGCCAAGGACGACGGCGGACAGCAGCGACAGCAGCAGTCCGACCCGCGCCAGGGCTGGCCGTTCGAGTTCGGCGGACAGCAGTTCAACGGCGACACCGGCTCGTCGAAGACCACGTACAAGGCGATCCAGACCGACGCCTCGCTCAATCCGGGGAATTCCGGCGGCGCCCTGATCAATATGAAGGGCCAGATCATCGGAATCAATTCGGCCATGTATTCGCCCAGTTCTTCGGGCGGCTCCACCGCCGGAAGCGTCGGCCTCGGATTCGCGATCCCGGTGAACACCCTGAAGGCCGACCTGGACACCCTGCGCGCGGGCGGCGGAAGCTGACCGGCGAAGGGGCCGCGTGCGACGCTGAGTCCATGACTGGCCAACGACACGAAGCCGAACGCATCCTCGTCGTCGACGACGAACCCGCCGTCCGGGAGGCCCTGCGCCGCAGCCTCGCCTTCGAGGGGTACGGGACGCGGGACGCCGTCGACGGACTGGACGCGCTCGCCCAGATGGAGTCGTACGCCCCCGACCTCGTCGTCCTCGACGTGCAGATGCCCCGGATGGACGGGCTGACCGCCGCCCGCCGCATCCGGGCCTCCGGCTCCACCGTGCCCATCCTGATGCTCACCGCCCGCGACACCGTCGGCGACCGGGTCACCGGGCTCGACGCGGGCGCGGACGACTACCTCGTGAAGCCCTTCGAACTGGACGAGCTGTTCGCCCGGATCAGGGCGCTGCTGCGGCGCAGCTCGTACGCCGCCTCCGCGGGCGAACCCGCCGACGCCGACGTGCTGTCCTTCGAGGACCTGCGGATGGACCTGGCCACCCGCGAGGTGACCCGGGGCGGCCGGACCGTGGAACTGACCAGGACCGAGTTCACGCTCCTGGAGATGTTCCTGGCCCATCCCCGGCAGGTCCTCACCCGCGAGCAGATCCTCAAGTCCGTGTGGGGCTTCGACTTCGAACCCAGCTCGAACTCGCTGGACGTGTACGTGATGTACCTGCGGCGCAAGACGGAGGCGGGCGGCGAGCCGCGCCTCGTGCACACGGTGCGGGGCGTCGGGTACGCGCTGCGCGGAGGGGGCGGGGAGTGAACGGACCGGGAGACGCGGAGCCGGGACCGGCCGGACCCGTGGCGGCGGACCGGGCCGCCCCGGCGGGCCCGGGGCGCAAGGGCCCGCTGGGCTGGTTCCGCTCGCGGCCGCTGCGCTCCCGGCTCGCCCTGCTCACCGCCGTCGCCGTCGCCGTCGCCGTCGCCGCGGTCTCCCTCGCCTGCTGGTTCGTGACCCGCGAGCAGCTGGAGAACGAGATGGACGCCTCGCTGCGCGGCACCCGGCTGGACGCCAGCGGGGTGGAGAGCCTCCTCGCGCTGTGCCACCGGGGCACCACACCACCGCCGCTGGCGGGCTCGTACACCGTGCAGGTGATCCTCGCCGGCGGGGGTGTCTGCACCTCGGGGAAAGCCCCGATCCCCGCCGGTCCCGGCGACCTCGCCGTGGCGCGCGGACAGCTCCGGGACGTCCTGCACACCGTGAAGGACGACGCCGGACGCGAGATGCGCGTCTACACCTACCCGCAGGAGGGCCCGCCCGGGATCGCGGTCTCCCTCGCCCGCCCGCTCTCCGAGATCGACAACTCGATGTCCACCCTGCGCTGGGTGCTGCTCCTGGTCTCCGGCATCGGTGTCGTCGGCGCGGGCGCCGCCGGGCTCTGGGTCGCCCGCACCGGTCTGGAGCCGGTGAACCGGCTGACCGGCGCGGTCGAGCACGTCGCCGCCACCGAGGACCTGACCGTCCGCATCCCGGTGGAGGGCGAGGACGAGATCGCCCGCCTCTCGCGCTCCTTCAACGCGATGACGGCGGCCCTGGCGACCTCCCAGGACCGGCAGGCCCAGCTCATCGCGGACGCCGGACACGAACTGCGCACCCCGCTGACCTCGCTGCGCACCAACGTCGAACTGCTCGTCCGCAGCGAGGAGACCGGCCGGGCGATCCCGCCGGAGGACCGGCGCGCCCTGCTCGCCTCGGTGAAGGCGCAGATGACGGAGCTGGCCTCGCTGATCGGCGACCTCCAGGAGCTGGCCCGCCCGGACACCGAGCGGCCGGGCCCGCTCGCGGTGGTGCCGTTCCACACGGTCCTGCGGACGGCCCTGGACCGGGCGCGGCTGCGCGGTCCGGAACTGACCTTCGTCACGGACCTGGCGCCGTGGTACGTACGGGCGGACGCGGCGGCCCTGGAGCGGGCCCTGGTGAACGTCCTGGACAACGCGGTGAAGTTCTCGCCGCCCCGGGGCACGGTCGAGGTGCGGCTGATGCGCGGCGAGCTGACGGTCCGCGACGAGGGCCCCGGCATCCCGGCGGAGGAACTGCCGCACGTCTTCGACCGGTTCTGGCGCTCCCCTTCGGCCCGCAGCCTGCCGGGTTCGGGCCTCGGCCTGTCGATCGTGGCCCGTACGGTGGAACACGCGGGCGGCACGGTCGCCGTCGCCCCGGCACAGGGCGGCGGGACGGTGGCCACCGTACGGCTGCCGGGGGCGCCGACGCCCCCGCCGGACACGCTCTAGTTGTGCCGGAGGAGGGCCTCGACCAGGCCCGGCCGGGTGTTCGGGAAGTCCAGCGGGACGACGCCGAGGCCCTTGGTGCCGGAGGCGGCGGCGCTGTCGAGCCAGCCGTGGACGCGCGGGTTGAGGCGGTCGGAGTTCCAGCGGGGCGGCAGGTACGCGGAGGTGCTGACGAAGTTCACGTAGAGCGGGCCCGGCCGTTCCACGGCGGCGCGGAAGTGGGCCTCGATCTTCGCGTACTTGGGGTCGGGCAGCGCGTTCCAGTCGTCCTGGAGGGCGATGGCCGAGCGGTCGCCCCACTTCAGGCCCGGCAGTCCGCCGTTGTCGGCGATCAGGACGATCCGGCCGCGCGCCTCGCCGAGCAGCGGCACGGTGTCCCCGACGCGGAAGAGGGAGCGCCAGCCGCGTACGTCGAGGTAGTCGTCGAAGACGGCGCGGAAGGTCGCGTCGGACTCCTCGGAGTACTCCTGCTTGACCCGCATCAGGACGGTCTCGGAGGGGTGGGCGGCGAGGAAGTCGCGGCAGGCGACGAGGACGTCCCCGAACATCGTGTTCTGGTAGGCCGAGCCGTGGTGGATGGCGAAGGAACCGCCGGTCACCCGGCACCGGACGTCGAGGAACCGCACGCCGCTGTCGAGCTGCTGGGCGATCGTGGTGTTCTGGCACTCCGACCAGGCACCGCCGAAGCGCGCGCCCGAGTCGTGCGTCCCGGGGATGGTGAGCCCTCGCAGCGGGGTCCCGTCCCCGTGCGCCGCCATCCACGCGCGGACGTCCACGGCCGCGGTGGCGCCGGAAGCGCTGGTGAGGGCGGAGGCGCTGGGGGCGCCGAGCAGCACCGCGGCACCGGCCCCCAGGGACCCCGTGAGAAACCGTCGTCGCTCCATGCGCGCACTATGGCAGGCCCGCGACAGCGCCCGCCAGAGGACTTACCGGCCGGTATCGGGGGCGTACTCCGGCCAGCGGCGGGGGCGGCGCTCCGGCCGGTCGGGAGCGGGAAAAAGGGGCGGCGGGCCGTCGAAACGGTCCGCCGCCCCCTTCTGTTCAGGTGTTCCGGAGGCCCCTACGGGCTACTTCACGACCGTGATCCGGTCCGCCGCCGGGACCGGCAGCGGGTTGGCCGCGGAGGACTTCGTCGCCAGGTAGGCGTTGAAGACGTCCAGGTCGGAGGCGCCGACCAGCTTGTCGGTGCCGGTGGCCAGGGCCGCGAAGCCGTCGCCGCCGCCCGCGAGGAACTCGTTCATCGCGACGCGGTAGGTCTTCGACGGGTCGATCGCCTCGCCGTTCAGCCTGACCGTGCCGTCGACGACGCGGTCCGCGCCCGTCTTGGTCATGTCGAGCGTGTAGGTGAGGCCCTTCGAGACCTGAAGGATCTTGACCGAGTTCAGGTTCGAGCCGCTGACCTGCTGCTTCAGCGCGGTGAGCAGGTTCGCGCCGGTCAGGTTCACCACGTTCATCATGTTGGTGAAGGGCTGCACGGTGAAGGACTCGCCGTAGGTCACGACGCCGTCGCCCTCGGCGCCGGACGCCTTGTGGACCAGGTCCGCGCGGATGCCGCCCGGGTTCATCAGGGCTATCTGCGCCCCGCCCTTGTCCGCCGGGGCCAGGCCCTCCAGCTGCGCGTCGGCGATCAGGTCGCCGAGCGGCTTCTCGTACGCCGTGGAGCCGCGGCCGTTGATGTCGGCGGCGATGTAGCCCTGCGGGCGGTTGGCGACCGGGGCGGCCAGCGCCTGCCAGTCGGTGATCAGCTTGGTCAGGTCCGTGGCCTTCGGCACGTCGCGCGAGACGACGTGGTTGGCCGAGGCGACGGCCGTGCGCACGATGTCCTTGGTGGCGCGGTCGTACGTCAGCGTGGTGTCGGTGTAGAGCTTGCCGAACGAGGAAGCCGAGGTGACCAGACGCGGCTTGCCCGCCGGGTCGGGGACGGTGCACACGTACGCCTGGTGCGTGTGGCCCGTGACGAGCGCGTCGACCTGCGGCGAGACGTTCTTGGCGATCTCGGTGATCGGGCCGGAGATGCCGTCGCCCGGACCGGGGCTGTCGCAGTTGTAGTTGTACGAGGCGGAGGCCGGGGCCCCGCCCTCGTGGACCAGGGCGACGATGGACTTGACGCCCTTGCGCTCCAGGATCTTGGTGTACTTGTTGATCGTCTCGACCTCGTCACCGAACTTGAGGCCCTTGACGCCCTCGGCGGTGACGATGTTCGGGGTGCCCTCCAGGGTCACGCCGATGAAGCCGATCCGGACGCCGTTCTTCTCCCAGATGAAGTACGGGTCGAGCAGCGGCTTGCCCGTCTTCTCCTTCGTCACGTTCGCGGCGAGGTAGGGGAAGTCGGCGCCCTTGAACTTCTTGCCCTTGACGAAACAGCCGGCGGTCGGGTGACAGCCGCCGTTCTGCATCCGGGCCAGCTCGACCGCGCCCTCGTCGAACTCGTGGTTGCCGACCGAGGTGACGTCCAGGTCCAGCTTGTTCAGGGCCCCGATGGTCGGCTCGTCGTGGAAGAGACCGGAGAGCAGGGGCGAACCGCCGATGAGGTCACCGGCCGCCGCCGTCACGGAGTAACGATTCCCCTGGCGCGCCTCGCGCAGGTGCGTGGCCAGGTACTCGACGCCGCCCGCGTCGATCTTCTCGGTGGTCCCGTCCTCCTTGGTCCGGGTGACCTGGCCGGACGAACCGGCCGGCGGCTCCAGGTTGCCGTGGAGGTCGTTGAAGGAGAGCAGCTGGACATCGACCATCCGGCCCCAGCCCTGGCCGCCGCCGTGCTTCGCGGCGTACGGGTCGGAGCCCGCCCCGGCGGACGGCATCGCGGCGACGAGCGCGCCGACCGTCACGAGTCCCGCCCCGGCGGCGAGAACCCGCCGTCCGGTCTTCTTCTTCCGCTGGTCCCTCGATGTTCCTGCCATCGCTCCCACTCGTCCCCTTGGCCCTTTTTCGCGGTATTGACGTATCCCCCCGTCTGCGGCTGAAGCCTAGGGTCAACGCGCGTAGCGCAACAGGGGGTGGCGGGTTACAAGACAGTTGCCGTCGGCTTTCCCCGGGGCGGCGGCGCGTCGCCGTAGGCTCGGGCCCATGACCTCCGACGCGGCGCCGGCCCTCGAACCGGGACGACAGATCCAGACGTACGACAAGCTCACGCCCGAGCAGATCCATGACGTGCGGGGCCTGCTGGAGGCAGCCGACGCCGCCGACGGCGTGCACGCCGTCTCCGAACAGGGGCGGCTCTACCTCCGGGGCGGCCACCGCGAGGGCGTCCGCCACTTCCTCCTCACCGTCGGCGGGAAGCTCTACGGCTACGCCCAGCTGGAGGAGACCGACCCGATCGAGGCGCCCGCCGCCGAACTGGTCGTCCACCCGGAGCGCCGGGGCCGGGGCCACGGCCGGGCTCTCGGCTCCGCCCTCCTGGACGCCTCCGGCAAGCGGCTGCGGGTGTGGGCGCACGGCGGCAAGCCGGCCGCCCGGCACCTCGCGCAGGTCCTCGGCCTCACGCTCTTCCGCGAACTGCGCCAGCTCCGGCGTCCCCTGGTCCCGCTGGACGTCCCCGAGCCGAAGCTGCCCGAGGGCGTCACCGTCCGCACCTTCGTACCGGGACGGGACGACACCGCCTGGCTGGCCGTCAACGCCGTCGCCTTCGCCCATCACCCGGAGCAGGGCTCGCTCACCCAGCGGGACCTGGACGACCGGATCGCCGAGCCGTGGTTCGACCCGGAGGGCTTCTTCCTCGCCGAGAAGGACGGCCGCCTCGTCGGCTTCCACTGGACGAAGACGCACGCCGAGGAGCAGCTCGGCGAGGTGTACGTGGTCGGTGTGCTGCCCGAGGCGCAGGGCGGCGGCCTCGGCAAGGCGCTCACCGCGACGGGCCTGCGGCACCTGGCGGCCCGGGGCCTGCCGACGGCGATGCTGTACGTGGACGCCGACAACACGGCGGCGGTGACGGTGTACGAGCGGCTCGGCTTCACCACCCATGAGGTGGACCTGATGTACCGCACGGAGTCGTAGGAGCCAAGTCCCTTCCGGAAGGGGGCGGTTGACACCGCCCCCTTCTTCGGATCATGCTTTCACTACTTGACTAGTGAAAGGGTGGTGAAAGGGCATGGTCGAGTACCGCATCGACCGGCGCAGCGGCGTCGCCACCTACCTCCAGATCGTCCAGCAGACGAAACAGGCCCTCCGGATGGGCCTCCTGGAACCCGGCGACCGGCTGCCCACCGCACGCGAGGTCGTCGAAGCGACGGCCATCAACCCCAACACGGTCCTCAAGGCCTACCGCGAACTCGAACGCGAAGGCCTCGTCGAGGCCCGCCGGGGCCTCGGCACCTTCGTCCGCCGGGGCCTCGGCACCGGCCCCGCCGACTCGCCCCTCCGCGGCGAACTCACCACCTGGGCCCTCCGCGCCAGGGAAGCGGGCCTGGACCGCGAGGACGTGGCGGCGCTCTTCACATCCGTACTGAGGGAACACTTCGAGGGGGACACATGACCGACCCGGTCATCACGGCGGAAGGCCTCGGCCTGCGCTACCGGCGGTCCGGCAGGAGCTGGGCGCTGAAAGACTGCACCTTCACGCTGTCCGCAGGGACGGTCGTCGGGATCGTCGGCCCCAACGGGGCCGGGAAGTCGACCCTGCTGGCCCTGGCCGCCCGCCTGCTGCGCCCCACCGAGGGCCGGATCGAGACACCCGCAGGAGACCGCGTCGGCTACGTGGCCCAGGACAAGCCCCTGTACGAAGCGCTCACCGTCGCAGAGACCCTGCGCCTGGGCCGCGAACTCAACCCGGACCGCTGGGACCCGGCCGTAGCCGGGAAGATCGTCGCGGGCGGACCGCTGGACCCGAAGGCCCGGGTCCGCTCCCTCTCCGGAGGCCAGCGCAGTCGCCTCGCCCTCGCGCTCGCCCTCGGCAAACGGCCCGAACTGCTGCTCCTGGACGAGCCGATGGCCGATCTCGACCCGCTCGCCCGGCACGAGCTCATGGGCGCGCTCATGGCCGACGCAGCCGAACACGGCACGACCGTCGTCGTCTCCTCCCACGTCCTCACCGAACTGGAAGGCACCTGCGACCACCTGCTGCTCGTACAGCACGGCCGCATCCGCCTCCACGGCCCCATAGACGAACTGATCGCCGGACACGCCCTGCTCACCGGACCGGTCGGCGACCTCTCCCCGCACACCGTCGTCGACTCCCGCACAACGGGCCGTCAGTTCACCGCCCTGATCCGCCGCGAAGGCCCCGTCGAAGGCCCCTGGCGGGCATCGGAACCCTCCCTCGAAGAACTCCTCCTGGCCCACCTGCGCGCCGGACGCCTTCCCGAGGAAGCCGCCGCATGAGCGCGCTCGCCCTGAGGGGGCCCTACTGGGTGACGGTCCGCCAGCACCGGTGGTCGCTGTGGTCCGCCCTGGCACTCACCGTCGCGGGAGTGGCCCTGCTGGTCACCTCGCGGCTGTGGTCCGACGCCGCCGTGGACGCGCTCCGCGCGGCGGGCTGCACCGTCGACAGCCTGGACCGCTCCTGCTTCCAGCACGCCCGCGACTACACCGACGACCAGTGGTTCGCCCGGAAGATGGTCGAACGGGCCGGTCTGGGCATGCTCCTCCTCCCGGTGCTCGTCGGCGCCTTCCTCGCGGGCCCGATGATCGCCCGCGAGCTGGAGTCGGGGACGTACAAGCTGGCGTGGACCCAGTCCGTCAGCCCCACCCGCTGGCTCGTCTCCAAACTGGCCGTGCCCCTCGCCCTCGTCGTCACCTGCGTCCCGCTGCTCGGCCTGGTGTTCCACTGGTCGTGGTCGACGGGCCCCAGCAACGACTTCCCGACGTACTGGTACGACCCGACCGTCTACCCCTCCTTCGGTGCCGTCCCGGTGGCGAACACCCTGATGGGCGTCGCCCTGGGCACCCTCGTCGGCCTCCTGGTGCGGCGCACCGTGGCGGCGATGGGGCTCGCCGTCGTGGCCATCGCCACGGTCCTCGGGACCCTGTATTTGCTGCGCCCCGGACTGTGGCCCCACCAGACCCTCACCGGCCGTGAGCTGTCGCCACGGGTATCCGACTCCTGGGTGCTGGCCGACGGCATGATCACCGAGTCCGGGGAGCGGGTCGGCTGGGAGTACTGCAACACCGGGCCGGTAAGCGCCCGGGACTGCATGATCGGGCGGGGCGGCGTCACCGATTTCGTCGACCACCACCCGGCCTCCCACTTCTGGCCCCTCCAGCTCATCGAGACCGGCATCCTCCTGGCCCTCGCCGCGCTCGCCCTCCTCGCCGCCTTCCGGGTCCTGCGCGCCCGGCACCCGTAGGGGACCCGGACCCCGTAAGGGAGGCCCGGACCCTGTAAGGGACCCGGAACCCGTAGGGGGCACGCCCACCCGTAAGGGACCCGGAACCCCCTCACGGCGCCATGGAAAGCACGGGGGCGGGACCCGCGCACGGTCCCGCCCCCGATTCCCGTACGACATGTCGTCGTTACCGGCCATTCAGACGCGCTTGCGACGCTCACGCAATGAAGCGTTCCGTGTCCCCGCCCGGCAGGGCGGCCCTCCCCAAGGGGCGGCTCCCCGCCCCCACGGCCCGCTCCGACGCGCCCGACCACCCCTTCGCGCGGAAGAATGGGGCCATGAGCCAGCAGCCCGCCGAGGTCCCGGCCCCCTCCTCCGCCACGTCGTCCGCCCCCTCGCCCGCCGCGCCGTCCCCGGGGTCCGCCACCGCGCACCGCCCCCGGGCGGTGAACGGCTCCGCCGTCACCGGAACCGACCCCGACCTGGACGCCGACCCCGACACGTACGAGGACGACGGCGCACTCGGCGACGAACTGCCGCAGGGACGCTTCCTCGACCGGGAACGCAGTTGGCTCGCATTCAACGAACGCGTCCTCGAACTCGCCGAGGACCCCACGACCCCCCTCCTCGAACGGGCGAACTTCCTCGCGATCTTCGCGTCGAACCTCGACGAGTTCTTCATGGTCCGCGTCGCCGGGCTCAAGCGCCGCATCGCCACCGGCGTCGCCACCCGCTCCGCCTCCGGGCTCCAGCCCCGCGAGGTCCTCGACCAGATCTGGACCCGCTCGCGCGAGCTCATGGCCCGGCACGCCGCCTGCTTCCAGCAGGACATCGCCCCCGCCCTGGCCGACGAGGGCATCCACCTCATCCGCTGGCCCGAGCTCACGGAGAAGGAGCAGGCCCGCCTCTTCACCCTGTTCCGCCAGCGGATCTTCCCCGTCCTCACCCCGCTCGCGGTGGACCCGGCGCACCCCTTCCCGTACATCTCCGGCCTCTCCCTCAACCTGGCCGTCGTCGTCCGCAACCCGGTGAGCGGCCACCGCCACTTCGCCCGGGTGAAGGTGCCGCCGCTGCTCTCCCGCTTCCTGGAGGCCTCCCCCCAGCGGTACGTCCCCCTGGAGGACGTCATAGCGGCGCACCTGGAGGAGCTGTTCCCCGGCATGGAGGTGCTGGCGCACCACATGTTCCGGGTCACCAGGAACGAGGACCTGGAGGTCGAGGAGGACGACGCCGAGAACCTGCTCCAGGCCCTGGAGAAGGAGCTGATGCGGCGCCGCTTCGGCCCGCCGGTGCGCCTGGAGGTCGAGGAGTCCATCGACCCCTACGTGCTGGACCTGCTCGTCCGCGAACTGAAGATCTCCGCCGCCGAGGTCTACCCGCTGCCCGGCCCGCTGGACCTCACCGGGCTCTTCGGCATCGCCGGACAGGACCGGCCGGAGCTGAGGTACCCCACGTTCGTCGCGGGCACCCACCGCGACCTCGCCGAGGTCGAATCCGCGTCCGCGCCGGACATCTTCGCCGCGCTGCGCGAGCGGGACGTCCTCCTGCACCACCCGTACGACTCGTTCTCCACCTCCGTGCAGGCCTTCCTGGAGCAGGCCGCCGGTGACCCGGACGTCCTCGCGATCAAGCAGACGCTCTACCGCACCTCCGGCGACTCCCCGATAGTCGACGCCCTCATCGACGCCGCCGAGTCCGGCAAGCAGGTCCTCGTCCTCGTCGAGATCAAGGCCCGCTTCGACGAGCAGGCCAACATCAAGTGGGCGCGCAAGCTGGAGGAGGCGGGCTGCCACGTCGTGTACGGCCTCGTCGGCCTGAAGACCCACTGCAAGCTGTCGCTCGTCGTCCGGCAGGAGGGCGAACTGCTCCGCCGCTACTCGCACGTCGGCACCGGCAACTACCACCCGAAGACCGCCCGCCTCTACGAGGACCTGGGCCTGCTGACCGCCGACCCGCAGGTCGGCGCGGACCTGTCCGACCTGTTCAACCGGCTCTCCGGCTACTCCCGCCGCGAGACCTACCGGCGGCTCCTCACCGCCCCGAAGTCACTGCGCGACGGGCTGGTCTCCCGGATCACCAAGGAGATCGCCCACCACCGGGCGGGCCGCCCCGCGTACGTACGGATCAAGGTCAACTCGATGGTCGACGAAGCGATCATCGACGCCTGCTACCAGGCCTCCCGGGCCGGGGTCCCCGTGGACATCTGGGTACGCGGCATCTGTGCCGTGCGCCCCGGGGTCACCGGCCTCTCGGAGAACATCCGGGTCCGTTCGGTCCTCGGCCGCTTCCTGGAGCACTCCCGGGTCTTCGCCTTCGGCAACGGCGGCGAACCCGAGGTGTGGTTCGGCAGCGCCGACATGATGCACCGCAACCTGGACCGCCGCATCGAGGCCCTCGTACGGGTCTCCGACCCGGCGCACCGGGCGGCACTCACCCGGCTCCTGGAGACCGGGATGTCCGACACCACCTCCTCCTGGCACCTCGGCCCCGACGGCAACTGGACGCGGCACGCGACCGACCCCGAAGGGCGCCCCCTACGGCACGTCCAGGAGATGCTCATCGACGCGCGGAGGCGCCGGCGTGCACAACCCTGACCCTGCGCGGAACATCACGGCGGGCGAGGTCCTGGCCCCCTACCTGCACGCACGGGCCGCGGACTTCCTCCGCGGCCTCCGCCTCCACGGCGAGAGCGGCTCGGCCACGGCCGGAGCGGAGGAGGCGGCCCGCACCCTGCGCGGCGCCGCCCGCCGGATCGGCGGCACCCTCCACACCTTCCGGCCGCTCCTCGACCCCGAATGGGCGGACCGGCTGCGGACCGAGCTGGTCTGGCTCTCCGGCACCCTCGCCGTGGAGCAGGCCTGCACCTCCCGCCTCGTCCGGCTGGTGGACGCGCTGTCCCGCCTCTCGAACGGTACGGGCGGCGGCCCCGCGGCTCCCGTCACGACCGCGCCCGCGACCCACGGCGTCCTCGGGGGCGGCGGCCCCGCCGCCCCCGTCCCGGCCGCCCGGGGCGGCGACTCCACCGGGCTCACCGTGGGCGCGGCCCGCGCCGGAGCCCTCCTGGAACGGCAGCTCACCCTGGCCAGGACCCGCGCCCACTCGGCGGCCCTCCAGGCGCTGGGCTCGGCCCGCTTCCACGCCGTCGCCGACGCGGTCGCGCTGCTCGCCTCCGAAGTGCCGCTGGGCCCCGCGGGTTCGGCCCCGGCCGTCGACGTCCTGGACGGGCCCGCCGAACTGGCCGAGCGGCGCCTGGCCGAGGCGGTGGCCGCGCTGCCGCTGACCCGCGCGGCCCACCCGTACAACGCGGACGCCCTCGCGCTCGCCGCCGGGGAGGGCCAGGACGCGCCCTGGCACCACACCCGGCTGCTGCTGCGGCTGCACCGGTACGCCACCGAGGCCCTGCACACCGGCGGCGGACCCGGCTCCGTCCTGTACGAGGCCGCCCGCGCCCTGGACCGGCACCGCGACGCCGCCGAAGCCGCCGCGGCCGCCGCCGCCGCGGCCCGCACCCCCCGGATCGCCCCGGCCACCGCGTACGCCCTGGGCGTCCTCCACGCCGACCAGCGCCACGAGGTCGAGGCGGCCCGCTTCGCCTTCCAGCACGCCTGGCGGCGGACGACGGCCGCCGTCCCATGACGACGGAACCGCGCCGGGACACCGTCCGGGCCGCCGGGTGCGTGCTCTGGCGCCCGGCGCTTTCCGGCCACGGCATCGAGGTGGCCCTGGTGCACCGGCCGAAGTACGACGACTGGTCGCACCCGAAGGGCAAGCGGAAGCGCGCCGAGTCCGCCGAGTCCTGCGCGCTGCGGGAGGTCCTGGAGGAGACGGGCCAGCACTGCGCGCTCGGCACCCGGCTGCCCACGGTCCGGTACGCGGTGGACGGGCGCCCCAAGGAGGTCGACTACTGGGCGGCCCGCGCGCTCGGCGGGGCGTTCGCCCCGAGCGACGAGGTCGACGCCCTGCGCTGGCTGGCGCCCGCCCGCGCCCGCGCCCTGCTCACCCGGGACCGGGACCGCGAACTCCTGGACGCCCTGCCGATTCCCGCCGCCTGAGACGGCGGAACGACCGGCCGGACGGCCCCGCGCACGGCCCGCCCCGGCATCCGTCCGGGCCCCCGACGCGGCCCGCCCCGGCATCCGGGCCGCCACGCCCACCCCGACTCCGGCCCCCGACGCGGCCCGCCCCCACCTTCCCCGTACGAGCCCCCGGTGACCCGTACGCCTGCCTCCCCACGCCGTACGCCTGCCTCCGCACGCCGCACTCCGTACGCCGACCGCGACACCGGCCCCCCGCGTCACCACCGCCGCGCACACCCCCGCGACACCGCCCCGACCTCCCCCCTTCACCCGAACGGAGGCCGATCCGGCGCACCCGCACCCGGGCTTCCGGCACGGTTCACTTTCCGTTCACTCTCTTCCGTCGACCGCTTCACCTGATCTGCCTAATTTCGGCCTTACACGGTGCACGGAGCACAGCGATGCACCACCAACCGACACACGCCGCCGTAGAACGGTCAGGACACACGGTCCGCGACAAGGCGGCTTCTGGAAGGAACACCCGAAAGTGAAGCTTTCGCGCAAGAACGGGCTTCGCGCCTCCGCGATCGGTGCCCTCGTCGTCTCCGGTGCGCTCGTCCTCTCGGCGTGTGGCTCGGACAACAACACGGAGACTCCGGCCAAGGAGAGCGGCGCCAAGACGTCCGCCGCCGCGTCGAACGTCGTCTGTGAGGGCGCCAAGGGCCAGCTCCTGGCCGCCGGTTCCAGCGCGCAGAAGAACGCGATGGACCTGTGGGTCAAGAACTTCCAGGCCGCCTGCGAAGGCGTCGAGATCAACTACCAGGGCATCGGCTCCGGCGGCGGCATCACCAAGTTCAACCAGGGCCAGGTCGCCTTCGCGGGCTCCGACTCCGCCCTGAAGGACGAGGAGGTGGCCGAGTCCCAGAAGATCTGCAAGGGCGGCAAGGGCATCAACCTGCCCATGGTCGGCGGCCCCATCGCCATCGGCTACAAGCTGGACGGCGTGGACAACCTGGTCCTGGACGCCTCCACCATCGCCAAGATCTTCGACAACAAGATCACCAAGTGGAACGACCAGGCGATCGTCAAGCTGAACCCGGGCGCCAAGCTCCCCGACAGCGCGATCCAGGCCTTCCACCGCTCGGACGAGTCGGGCACCACCCAGAACCTGGGCAAGTACCTCTCGACCACCGCCCCGGCCGACTGGAAGCACGACCCGAAGTCGAAGGCGTGGCCCGCCCAGGGCGGCCAGGCGGCCAACGGCAACTCCGGTGTCGCCACCGCCGTCAAGGAGGCCGAGGGCTCCATCGGCTACTTCGAGCTCTCGTACGCCACCGCGAACAAGATCTCCACGGTCAGCATCGACACCGGTGCCGCCGCCCCCGTCGCCGCCACCTCGGAGAACGCCTCCAAGGCCCTCGCCGCCGCCAAGATCAAGGGCAGCGGCAACGGCATCGTCCTCTCCGTCGACTACACGACGAAGGCCGAGGGCGCCTACCCGATCGTCCTCGTCACCTACGAGATCGCCTGCGACAAGGGCAACAAGGCGGACACCCTGCCGACCCTGAAGGCCTTCCTCAACTACACCGCGAGCGACGAGGGCCAGAAGGTCCTCACCGACGCCGGCTACGCCCCGCTCCCGGCCGAGATCGCCGCCAAGGTCCGCGCGATCGTCCCCACCCTGTCCTGACCCCCGGCCGGGTCCGGCCCCCCACCGGGGGCCGGACCCGGCATCCGGTGCACCGCCGCCAGGAGCCCTCGCGTCCGCAGGGGCACCGCAGACCGGAGAAGCAGATGGCTACCACCACACCAGAGATACAGAGGAGCCGGAGCGCCAAGAGCGCCACCCGCCCCGGTGACCGCGTCTTCCGCGGTCTCTCCCGGGGGTCCGGCATCACCCTCCTCGTCATCATGGCCGCGATCGCGGTCTTCCTCAGCTACCGCGCCGTCCTCGCCGTCTCGAAGGACAGCACCAACTTCTTCACCACCTTCGAGTGGAACCCGGCGGGCAGCCCGCCGGTCTTCGGCATCGCCGTCCTCGCCTTCGGCACCGTCGTCTCCTCGGTCATCGCGATGGCCATCGCGGTGCCGGTCGCGATCGGGATCGCCCTCTTCATCTCCCACTACGCCCCGCGCAAGCTGGCCAAGCCGCTCGCGTACGTGGTGGACCTGCTCGCCGCCGTCCCCAGCATCATCTACGGCCTCTGGGGCGCGATCTTCCTCGTCCCGTACCTGGACGGCCTCAACAAGTGGCTCGACCAGTACTTCGGCTGGACGTACGTCTTCGACAAGGCCCAGGACGGCCTCGCCCGGAACCTCTTCACCGTGGGCATCCTGTTGGCGATCATGATCCTGCCGATCATCACCAACGTCACCCGCGAGGTCTTCCTCCAGGCCCCGAAGATGCACGAGGAAGCCGCCCTGGCCCTCGGCGCCACGCGCTGGGAGGTCATCCGCATGGCGGTGCTGCCCTTCGGCCGCTCCGGCATCATCTCCGCCTCCATGCTGGGCCTCGGCCGCGCGCTCGGCGAGACCATGGCCGTCGCCGTGGTCCTCTCCCCCAGCTTCGTCATCTCGGGCCATCTGCTCGACCCGGGCGGCGGCACCTTCGCGCAGAACATCGCCGCCAAGTTCAACGAGGCCAACGAGTTCGGCCGGGACGCGCTGATCGCCTCCGGTCTCGTCCTCTTCGCCATCACCCTGCTGGTCAACGGCGCCGCCCGCTGGATCATCGGCCGCCGCAAGGAGTACTCGGGGGCAGCGGCATGAGCAACGCCATACAGGAACGCCCGGTCACCGCGGCCCCGGCCGCCGGATCCCTCTCCCAGGCCCGGCTCCCCCGCTGGACCCCGGCCGCCGTCGCGGGCGGCTCGATCGCCGCGGCGATCGGCCTCGGCCTCGCCGCCGGCTGGCACAGCCGGATCCAGTGGGGCATGATCGCCGCCCTGTTCTTCGTCGTCGTCACCTTCACGCTCACCACCAAGGTGGAGGGCAGCCGCCAGGCCAAGGACCGCGTCGCCACCAGCCTCGTCTGGGTCTGCTTCGTCCTCGCCGTCGTCCCGCTGCTCTCCCTCGCCTGGGTCACGATCAGCAAGGGCGCCGTCGTCCTCGACGGCTACTTCCTGACCCACTCGATGAACGGCGTCCTCGACGCGGAGGCGGGCGGCGGCGTCTACCACGCGCTGCTCGGCACCATCGAGCAGGTCCTCATCGCGACCGTGATCGCCGCGCCGATCGGCCTCCTCACCGCCGTCTACCTCGTCGAGTACGGCGGCGGGAAGCTCGCCCAGGCCGTCACCTTCTTCGTCGACGTCATGACGGGCATCCCGTCGATCGTCGCCGGTCTCTTCGTCCTCGCCACCTGGAACCTGATGCTGGGCTTCGGCCCCTCCGGTTTCGCGGGCGCGATGGCCCTCGCCATCCTGATGATGCCGGTCGTGGTCCGCTCCACCGAGGAGATGCTCAAACTCGTCCCGAACGAGCTCCGCGAGGCCTCCCTCGCCCTCGGCATCCCCAAGTGGCGCACCATCCTGAAGGTGGTCCTGCCCACCGCGATCGGCGGCATCACCACGGGCGTCATGCTCGCGGTCGCCCGCATCACCGGCGAGACGGCCCCCGTCCTGCTCCTGGTGTTCGGTACGAAGCTGATCAACCCGAACCCCTTCGAAGGCGCCCAGTCCTCCCTGCCGCTCTACGTGTACGAGCAGTACGCCGTCGGCACCGACGCCGCCGTGTCCCGCGCCTGGGCCGCCGCGCTCGTCCTGATCGCCTTCGTCATGATCCTCAACATGGTGGCCCGCGGCATCGCCCGCTGGAAGGCCCCCAAGACCGGCCGCTGACCAGCGTCCACCTCTGGAAGTGAATTGATATGGCCAAGCGAATCGACGTCAGCGGCCTCTCCGCCTACTACGGCGCCCACAAGGCGATCGACGACATCTCGATGACCGTCGAGCCCCGCTCCGTGACGGCCTTCATCGGCCCCTCCGGCTGCGGGAAGTCCACCTTCCTGCGCACCCTGAACCGGATGCACGAGGTCACCCCCGGTGGCCGCGTCGAGGGCAAGGTGCTGCTGGACGACGAGAACCTGTACGGCGCGAACGTCGACCCGGTCGCCGTGCGCCGCACGGTCGGCATGGTCTTCCAGCGCCCCAACCCGTTCCCCACCATGTCGATCTTCGACAACGTGGCGGCGGGCCTGCGGCTGAACGGCAAGTACAAGAAGTCCGAGCTCAGCGACATCGTCGAGAAGTCCCTCAAGGGCGCCAACCTCTGGAACGAGGTCAAGGACCGCCTCAACAAGCCCGGCTCCGGCCTCTCCGGCGGCCAGCAGCAGCGTCTCTGCATCGCCCGCGCCATCGCGGTCGAGCCCGACGTCCTGCTGATGGACGAGCCCTGCTCGGCCCTGGACCCGATCTCGACCCTGGCGATCGAGGACCTCATCGGCGAGCTGAAGGAGCGCTTCACGATCGTCATCGTGACGCACAACATGCAGCAGGCCGCCCGCGTCTCGGACCGTACGGCCTTCTTCAACCTGGCGGCCGTCGGCCAGCCCGGCAAGTTGATCGAGCTGGACGACACCGAGCGCATCTTCTCCAACCCGAGCGTCCAGGCGACCGAGGACTACATCTCCGGCCGCTTCGGATAAAGACCGTCTGCGGTGCTGCATGGCGGTGCCACCGCATGACGAAGGGCCCGGCTCCCCCTCAGGGGGAGCCGGGCCCTACTACGTCCGTGAGACCCGTGGGCCGGACAACGACCGCACCACGGCGGCATCGATTCTCAGCCGAAGAACAACTGCACCACGTAGAAACTCCCCGCCGCCACCAAAGCCGCCGCGGGCATCGTGATGAACCAGCCGAGGATGATGTTCTTGGCGACGCCCCACCGCACGGCGTTCACGCGCTTGGTGGCGCCCACGCCCATGATCGCGGAGGTGATGACGTGGGTCGTCGAGATCGGCGCGTGGAACAGGAACGCCGAGCCGAACATGATCGAGGCGCCCGTGGTCTCCGCCGCGAAGCCCTGCGGCGGGTCCAGCTCGATGATCTTCCGGCCGAGCGTCCGCATGATGCGCCAGCCGCCCGCGTACGTCCCCAGCGACAGCATCACGGCACAGGCGATCTTCACCCAGACCGGGATGTCGTCACCGGACGACTGCACATCGGCGATGACCAGGGCCATCACCACGATGCCCATCGTCTTCTGGGCGTCCTGCAGGCCGTGGCCGAGCGCCATGCCCGCCGCCGACACCGTCTGCGCGATCCGGAAACCGCGCTTCGCCTTGTGCGGGTTGGCGTTGCGGAACATCCACATGATCGCGCACATCACCAGATAACCGGCCACGAGACCGACGACCGGCGAGATGAACATCGGGATGACGACCTTGTCGAGCACCCCGCCCCAGATGACCTCCGTGCCACCGGCGAGCGCCGCGCCCACCATGCCGCCGAAGAGCGCGTGCGAGGAGGAGGACGGCAGACCGAAGTACCAGGTGACCAGGTTCCAGATGATCGCGCCGACCAGCGCGGCGAAGAGGATGCCCATCCCCTTGTCACCGTGCGGGGTCTCGATCAGGCCCTCACTGACCGTCTTGGCGACCCCGCTGCCCATGAAGGCACCGGCGAGGTTCATCACGGCCGCCATCGCGAGGGCCGCCCGCGGGGTCAGCGCCCGCGTCGACACCGAGGTCGCGATGGCGTTCGCGGAGTCGTGGAAGCCGTTCGTATACGTGAAACCGAGCGCGACACCGATGGTCACGATCAGAGCGAAGGTGTCCACGAAGCTCAGGACTCCTTGACCGCGATGGTCTCCACCGTGTTGGCCACGTGCTCGAAGGCGTCGGCCGCCTCTTCCAGGACGTCCACGACCTGCTTCAGCTTCAGCACCTCGATGGCGTCGTACTTGCCGTTGAAGAGCTGGGCGAGCAGCTTGCGGTGGATCTGGTCCGCCTGGTTCTCCAGCCGGTTGACCTCGATCCAGTACTCGGTGAGGTTGGCCATCGTCCGCAGGTTCGGCATCGCCTCCGCGGTCAGCTCGGCCGCCCGCGCCAGCACCTCGATCTGCTGCTCGACGCCCTTGGGGAGCTCTTCGATGTTGTAGAGGACGACCAGGTCGACGGCCTCTTCCATGAAGTCCATGATGTCGTCGAGGCAGGACGCGAGGGAGTAGATGTCCTCACGGTCGAACGGCGTGATGAACGAGGAGTTCAGCTGGTGGAAGATGGCATGGGTCGCGTCGTCGCCGGCGTGCTCCGCTGCCCGCATCCGCTCCGCGATCTCGGCTCGGGCGGAAGGCTCCGCACCGAGCAGTTCCATCAGGAGCTTCGAGCCAGTGACGATGTTGTCCGCGGACGCGGCGAACATGTCGTAGAAACTCGTCTCCCTGGGGGTCAGACGAAATCGCACGTGAGGTCCTCAGGTGTGCTGGGTTTCGGTCAGGCTGATGCTAGGCGCATCATCCGGCCACGGCTAACCGGCGTCTCTCAGTGTCGCCCATCAGGCACAGTGAACAGCACGGGCCCCCGCCCGGATCGGCGGGGATCGGTACCATATACCCACGAGGGGTATACACCCCCTTATTGGACAACGGGAGGACGCGATGACGACCACCGAGGCGGACCAGGTGACCCCCGAGGCCGTCGGGGCCGTCGAGCCCGCCGACCACGCGCACGGCGTGCACGGCTACCACAATCAGAAGGACGAGCACCTCAAGCGGCTCCGCCGCATCGAGGGCCAGATCCGCGGCCTCCAGCGGATGGTCGACGAGGACGTCTACTGCATCGACATACTCACCCAGGTCTCCGCCTCCACGAAGGCCCTCCAGTCCTTCGCCCTCCAGCTCCTCCAGGAGCACCTGAGGCACTGCGTCGCCGACGCGGCCACCAGGGGCGGCGAAGGCATCGACGCCAAGGTCGAGGAGGCCACCAAGGCGATCGCGCGGATGCTGCGCACCTGAGCCGCGCGCACCCCGGCGGCGGGGGGGGGGCCCCCCCCACACCCCCCCCCCCCCCCCCCCCCCCCCCCCCCCCCCCCCCCCCCCCCCGCGCGCG
>NZ_JBIUZD010000024.1:0-16184 GCF_044744885.1 Streptomyces sp. NPDC087215 | reverse complement strand
GGGGGGGGCGTCGCACCCCCCCCCGGGGGCGGGGCCCCCCCCCGGGCCCGGGGGGGGGGGGGGCCCCCCGCCGCGGCCCCCCCCCGGGGGGGGGGGGGGCCCCCCACCCCCCGGGGCCCCCCCCCGCCCGTTCCGCCGCCACCCGCAGGATCTCGTCGATCCGGTCGGCGCTGAGCCGCTCCCCGTCCGCCGCGGAAGCCGCGATGATCAGCTCGCCGCACAGTTCGATCTCGGCGAGGGCGACGCAGTCCGGGTCTGCGGGCACGGTTGCTGTACCGGGCGGGGCCACGCGCATCCACCTCTTCCTGCCGGCGTCGTCTCCCTGCGGTCTCCCAGCGTAGGGACGGGGCCACGCACCGCGCATGACACGTCTGGACCATTTGCCGATGGCCCCGGGGGCGACGGCGACCCGTACGGGTCAGGACTCGATCTTCCCGTCGTAGAGGTCCCGGCGGTCCGGCAGCGTCACCTCGACGGGAACCCCGAAGCCGTACAGCAGGGTCGTCGAGGCGACCGCGACCGTACGTCCCTGATTGCTGAAGCTGAACCGGTGCCGGACCTTCCGCAGCAGCCCCTCCGCGTCGAGGTACGCGTCGAAGGGCACGGTGTCCACGGTGAACCCCTTAGCCGCCGCGGCGAGCGCGCCCCGCAGGTACGGGGAGGCGTGCGCCGCGGCGCGGCCGATGTCCGCGACCCCCCGGTAGTGGCTGACCCTCACCCCCGCCAGCTCGACCTCGCCGAGGTACGCGACCTCCCGGACGCCCCGCAGCAGTTCGGCGGCGGCGGCCGGGTCGGTGGCCCCGCCGGTGACCAGGTTCCCGTCGCCGAGGGTGGTGGTGTCGACCCGGACCCACTTGTCGGCGGGCACCCCGGCCCCCCGGTTCTTCATGTAGAGGACGCCGGGGGTGAGCAGCTCGGTGATCGGCCGGTGTCCGTCCGCCCCCGCCGGGTCCTTCGGCAGCACCACCTGGAGCCTGCCGGTGCGGCGCCGGAAGTCGTAGCCGCCCTCGCCCCGGATGGTGACCCGGGTGCCGCCCGAGGCCATCTCCATGGAGGTGCTGGTCTTCGCGGAACCGGCGCGGGCGAGCACATCGGCCGCGTCCCGCACGGCGCGCGTCGGATCGGCCCTCGGCTTCGGGTCCTCGGGGGCCGCGCACCCGGCGACCGCCCCGGTCCCCACGAGGGAGCCGACCAGCACGGCGGTGACGGCGAGCGCCCCGCTCCCCCGGCCCTGCGGCCGTCCGTCGCTCCGCGTCACCATCGTCCGTCGACCCCCAAGAACCGCGCCGCCGCTCGCCCGTGCCCGAGCCCGCGGGCCCGGGGGCACCCGAACCCCTAACGACGGTCCGGGCGTGCCGTCACGCGCAGTACGGTGGTGGGGTGTACGCGCAGGCCTCCCCCCACACCATCACGACGACGGAGCGCGGCTCGTTCGCGCTGGCCCGGTGCAGCTGCGGCTGGGCGGGCCCGGCGAGGAGGTCCCGCGACCGCGCCCGCACCGACGCGGCGGACCATCTGCGCACCACCGGGGCGGAAGCCCCCTAAGCGGCGAGGTCGTTGCGCCCCGGGCCGACGCCCGGTCCGCCCAGGCGCGGTTCGGGGATGCCGACGGTCCCGGCGCACCGGAGTCCGGGGGCCCGGCGGGAGCGGACCAGCCGGGCGCAGCGCCGCGAGCGGGCGACGGCGGAGAGCAGCGGGGTCAGCAGCGCGAGGGCGGGCGGGGCGAGGAGCAGCGCGACCGCCGTGCCGAGGGCCAGGCCGCCGACGACGTCGGTCGGGTAGTGGACGCCCAGATAGACGCGGGTGAAGCCCTCGGCGAGGGCGAGACCGATGGCGGCGAGGCCGAACCCCCGGTGGGCGACGAAGACTCCGACGGCGAGGGCCATGGCCAGGGTGGCGTGGTCGCTGACGAAGGAGAAGTCCGTCTTGCCCGCGACGAGGACCTCCAGACCCTCGTGGTCCTTGAAGGGGCGGGGGCGTTCGACGAAGTCGCGGATGGGGACGTTGACCAGGAGGGCGATCCCGGCGGCCAGCGGGGCCCAGACGAGCCCGGCGGCGGCGGAGACGGAGTCGGCGTGGGTGCCGCGCCCGCGGACGCTCCACCAGCACCACAGCACCACGAGCACCAGCGCGAGCAGGATGCCGTACTCGCCGGCGAACGCCATGACCCGGTCGGACCACGGCGGTGCCGCCCTGGTCAGCCCGTTGATGTCGTAGAGCAGCCCGACATCGGGGTTCGAACCGTCCGATGCGCGTACAGCCATCTGCCGCGGACCCCTTGCTCTCGTGTGTGCCGTCCCACCCCGTCAGAGCGGTCGGATCAGGGAACGAGTCGCCTGAGGCGCGCGTTCCGCTCTCTCCGGTGGATCATGAGGACGTTACCGAAGAGTGACGGTCCTCCGCAGCTCAGGGCCAGCGCATGACGGAGAGTTCCGGCCATCTCGGGGCGCGATCCGACGCCCCGTCTCCTCTGTTCAGACTCCCGGGAGATGGGTCGGCAGCGCCGCCGCCCCCTCCTCGGTGACCCGGGTCGCACCGAAGTAGTCCGGGGTGTCGATCCGGTCGAACCGGATCACCGCCCCGGTGCGCGGGGCGTCGATCATGTACCCGCCGCCGACGTAGATGCCGACGTGCCGGATGGCCCGGGAGTTGGTCAGGTCGTCGGAGAAGAAGACCAGGTCCCCCGGCAGCAGTTCGTCCCGCGAGGGGTGCGGTCCCGCGTTGTACTGGTCGTTGGCCACGCGCGGCAGCCGGATGCCGACGCTGTCGAACGCGGCCTGGGTGAGCCCCGAGCAGTCGAACCGGCCGTTCTGCGCGGCCGTTCCCGTACCGCCCCACAGATACGGGGTGCCGAGCTTCTGCTGCGCCCACTCGATGGCGCCCGCCGCCTGCCGGGACGGGTCCACCCGGCCCACCGGCCGGGCGAAGCTCTTCTCCAGGGACTGGATGATCCGCACGTAGTTCTGGGTCTCGCTGATCGGCGGGACCCCGCCGTGCCGGATCACCCGGTACGCGCCCGCGTTGTACGCGGCCAGCATGTTGCTCGTCAGGTCGCCGGGAACGTCCTTGACGTACCCCGCGAGTTCGCAGTCGTACGAGGCCGCCGACGGGATCGCGTCCTTCGGGTCCCAGATGTCCCGGTCGCCGTCCCCGTCCCCGTCCAGCCCGTGCCCGGCCCAGGTGCTGGGGATGAACTGGGCGATGCCCCGGGCGTCGGCCGAGGAGACCGCCCTCGGGTTCCAGCCGCTCTCCTGGTACAGCTGGGCGGCGAGCAGCGCCGGGTTGATGGCGGGGCAGAGGTTCCCCCAGCGCTGGACGAGCCCCTGGTAGAGCGCGGGCACCGAGCCCTTGGCCAGGGCCACCGTGCCGTTCACACCGCCCGTGCCGCCCGCGATCCCGGCCGCGGCCGAGTACGTACCGACGACGAGCAGCGCGAGGAAGCCGAGACAGACCCCGACGGCCCCGCCGGCCACCGCCCACGCCTTGCCCGCCCTACGCACCGTCAACCACCCCTCGGCCCATGCCAGTACGCCCCGGGGCCCAGTCTAGGCCGCGAGGCGCTCCCGCGGGCCGTTTGCGCGACCCCCGATCGCCCCGGTCCCGGCGCCGCCCCAAGAGTGCAACAACGACAATCATTGCCCGGAGTCACCCTCCGTGATACACAGAGTGACCATACGCTTCTTCGCATGGAAACCGGCCACACCACCGCAGGTCAAGGCGGTCGAGCCGGTCACATGTGCGGGGATCGGGTAAAGAGAGCCGCCAAGCCGTCACACGCGAGCGGTTTCATCAGCGAAGATAGGGCGATGACCCATGCCGTCCGGCAGGGGTGAAACAACTACCCCACACGGGCGGTGAGTTACATGTACCTGGCGGCTGAGAAGGGCGACATCACCACCATCATCGGTGGAATCGCCCCCAACTGGGGCCCTTTCGGGAGCCTGGGCAACGAGGCCAAGATCATGATCGAGGTGGTGATGGCCGTGGCCATCCTGCTCTGCCTCGGCATCGCCATCTGGGGAGCGGCCAAGCAGCGCATCGGCGCGACCGCGCTGCGCGACACGTTCAGCGCGGAACAGGGCAAGGGCCTCATCGTGGCCGGACTGACCGGGGTCTTCATCATCGGCTCCCTGGGAACGCTGTTCACCATCGTGTACGGGATGGCCGTCTGACTCCCCGTCGGACCCGTCCCCCTGAGATTGCGTTCCCTGATGTCCAGTCACCTTGCAGCACTGCCCGTACCGCGAACCAGTGAGGGGGCGTTCCCGGCATGAGTCCCGGTGACGAGCACGACAGCTTCGGCGGCGTGGGCGGCTCGGGCCAGACCCGGACCCGCCTGCCCGAGGGCAACAGCGGCGACTTCCACGGCAGCGCCCGCAGGCCCGCGCGCGGCTCCCGCTCCCTCCTCGCGGTCGTCGGCGTGGTGGTCCTCCTCGTGGCCGCCATCGCCTTCGCCAACCGCGGCGGCGGCGAACCGGCCACCACCGCCGGCCCCACCTCCGACCGCCCCGGCCGCGCCACCCCCACCACGGCCACCGGCGTCCGCCCCGTCACCGGCAAGAACGGCCAGATCCCGACCGGCCACACCCAGAACACCCAGGGCGCCCAGAGCGCCGCCACCAACTACGCGGTGGCACTGGGCTCGGTGGACATGTTCCAGCGGGGCCCCCGCACGGACATCGTCCGCGCCACCCACGACCCCGCCGTCACCGACGCCCTGCTGAAGCGGCTCGACGCCTCCTACACGGCCGACTTCCTCACCAGCATCGGACTCGACGCGAACGGCCTCGCGCCCAGCGGCCTGACCTTCGTCTCCCGCACCGTCCCGGTCGGCGCCAAGGTCCGCGACCACACCGCCACCACCGCGACGGTCGACGTCTGGTGCACCGGTCTCGTCGGCCTCGCGGGCACGGGCTCCACCAAGCCCGTCACCTCCACCTGGTTCACGCTCACGCAGAAGCTCACCTGGGTCGGCGGCGACTGGCGCATCAGCTCGTCCAGCCAGACCGAGGGCCCCACCCCGGTCAACGGGGACAACCGGGCGTCCGTCGCCGACGAGATCGCCGAGGCCGTCGAGGAATACGGAGGCTTCACCTATGCCCGCTAGCCGCAGCCTCGCGGGCCGTACGACGGCCACGCTGACCGCCGCGTTCCTCGCCGTCCCCCTCGTCCTCTCCTCGTACGCCCAGGCGGCCCCCACCCCGACCCCCACGCCCACACCCACCCCCAGTCCCACCGACAGCCGCTGCGCCCTCATCGTGGGGCAGGCCAGGGAGCTGTGCGAGCGCGGCCAGTCCGGCGGCGCCACACCGCCCACCGAGCCCACGGCCGCCCTCGACCCGCTGTCCTCGCTCGCGCGCGGCTGCGCCGACGCCGCCGTCGCCACCATCGACTACCTCTCCAAAGCCGTGAAGGAGACCGCCGACGTCGACTTCACCAACATGCAGTTCCTCGGCCGCTACGCCATCGTCTTCGCCGCCGCCACCTTCCTCACCCTCCTCCTCTGGCTGCTCGCCGTCGCCAAGCGCGCCATCCGCGGCGTGCCCCTGGCCACCGCCCTCTCCGAGGCCATCGGGTTCCTCTGGCTGACGGTCCTGGCCTCCGCGTTCACCCCGCTGATCCTCTACACCGTGGTCAACGCCACCGACGCCGTCACCGAGGTCATCGCCTCCGGCACCGGCCAGCAGACCGACATCTTCTTCGGCAGCTTCAAGGAGGCCCTCCAGAAGGGCGACAGCATCGGTGGCGGCCCCATCATGCTGATCATCGTCTCCCTGGTGACCGTCCTCGCCGCGGGCGTCCTGTACCTGGAACTGTTCCTCCGCGCCGTCCTGCTGTACGTCGGCGCCCTCCTCGGCGTCGTCGTCTACTCCGGGCTCGTCGACAAGAACATGTGGGGCCACGTCCGCCGCTGGGCGGGCATCATGATCGCCGTCATCCTGGTGAAGCCGGTCATCGTGATCGTCCTCGGCCTGGCCGGCGCGCTCTCCTCCGGCACCGGACCCGACTCGTTCTCCGCCGTCGTCTCCGGGCTCGCGATCATCCTCCTCGCGATCTTCGCCTCCGCGATGATCTACCGCTTCGTCCCCGGCTTCGGCGACGAGATCGCCGCCTCCCGCAACAACCGCCTGCACCGCGCGGGCGAGAACACCGCGGCGGCCGTCATCTCCTCCCCCGCCTCCCTCGTCTCCCAGGGCATCAAGACCCACAGCTCCCGCGGCGACGGCGGCGGGCAGGGCGCCCAGCCCGCCCGCGCGGCCAACCCCATGTCCGGCGGCATGGCCGCCCACGGCAGCCGCGGCGGCGCTGCGACACCCCCGCCCCCGCCCCGTAGCGGCAACCCCACCGCGGGCACCCCGCACAGCAACCGCAAGAACTCTGGAGGTGCAGGGCGTTGACGACCCAGTCCCCACCGGTCACGCCCCGCCGTACGTATCTCGTGGGCCGCGCCCGGCCGAACGCGATCGTCGGCAAGAACCGCGAGACCGGCGAGATCGCCCTGATCATCGTCGGCGCCTTCCTCGGCATGATGAGCGGACTCCTCGTCCCCGTCCTCCCCCTGCGGATCGCCCTCCTCGCCGGGCTGCCCATGATCGCCATCGCCGCCGTGTACCTCCCGTACAAGCACCGCACGTTCTACAAGTGGTTCGAGATCAACCGCAGCTACAAGCGGATGCTGAAGCGCGGCACGGCCTACCGTTCCGTCACCGTCGAGGCGGGCACCCGGCTCGACGGCCGCGAGGTCGAGGTCGGCCCGCCGCCCGGCATCGGCGGCATCGGCTGGCTCGCCGCCCCCTTCGGCCCCGACGAGATCGCCGTGCTCCTGCACGCCGACCGGCGCACCGTCACCGCCGCCATCGAGATCGAGGGCCCCGGCGTCGGCCTCCGCGACAGCGAGGACCAGGAAGCCCTCGTCGACCGCTTCGGCACCCTCCTCAAGCACGTCGCCAACGGCGACGGCTTCGTGACCCGCATCCAGATGCTGGCCCGCACCCTGCCCGCCGACCCCGACGCGCACGCGAAGGACGTCGGCCAGCGCGGCGACCCGCACGCCCCCGTCTGGCTCCAGGAGTCCTACGACCAGCTCCAGTCGATGGTCTCCACCTCCAGCGAGCAGCACCGCGCCTACCTCGTCGCCTGTATGCACTACACCCGCGAGCTCGCCGCCGAGGGCAACGCCATGGCCCGCGCCGCCCGGCACGCCTCCGGCGCCCGCAGGCTCGACCGGGACGCCGGACTCGCCGTCGTCATGGCCCGCGAACTCACCGACATCTGCGCCCGCCTCGCCGAGGCCGACATCCGCGTCCGCCAGCCCCTCGGCCAGTCCCGCCTCTCCTCCCTCGTGCACTCCATGTACGACCCCGACCACCCCATCGACCACATCCAGGCCATGACCAAGCGCAACGCCTGGCCCGCCGAGCTGGAC
This sequence comes from Streptomyces sp. NPDC087215, assembly GCF_044744885.1. Lineage (NCBI taxonomy): Bacteria > Bacillati > Actinomycetota > Actinomycetes > Kitasatosporales > Streptomycetaceae > Streptomyces > Streptomyces sp. NPDC087215. Next base: position 8,758 of record NZ_JBIUZD010000024.1, on the reverse strand, counting down.
GCGATGGAACCGACGTACCTCCAGGCCAAGACCCGCGAGTCCTCCACCCGCGCCCCCTGGTGCCACGCCACCGCCTGGGTGAAGGAGTGGCCGATGACCCCCGTCGGCGTCAACTTCCTCGCCCCGCTGCTCGTCCACACCCCGGACGTGATCCGCACGGTCGCCGTCACCATGGACCTGGAACCCACCGAGGTCGCCATCGAGCGGATGCTCACCGAGAAGACCAACGACGAGGCCGACGCGAGCCGCGCCGCCAAGATGAACCGCACGGTCGACCCGCGCGACATCGCGGCCCACGGCCGCCTCGACCAGCGGGGCGAGGACCTCGCCAGTGGCGCCGCCGGAGTGAACCTGGTCGGGTACATCACGGTGTCGTCGCGCTCCCCCGAGGCCCTGGCCCGGGACAAGCGCACGATCAGAGCCTCCGCCGGCAAGTCCTATCTGAAGCTGGAGTGGTGCGACCGCGAGCACCACCGGGCCTTTGTGAACACCTTGCCGTTCGCGACCGGCATCCGCCGCTAGGGCCGAAGGGGCACAGACCGATGCGAGATCCGCTGTCCGTCCTCACCGAAGCCTTCACCTCCTTCCTCTTCGGGAAGGTGGAGACCACCCGGCTGCCCGTCCGCACCTCCACCGGACAGGCCCAGGCCGTCTACCTGCCGACCGCCGCACCCGGCCTCGGCGACTCCGGCGTCATCATCGGCCGCGAGGTCTACAGCGGCAAGGGCTACATCTACGACCCCTTCCAGCTGTACGGGCAGCAGCTCCCGGCCCCGCACTGGCTGGTCCTCGGCGAGTCCGGCAACGGCAAGTCCGCGCTGGAGAAGACGTACGTGCTCCGCCAGCTGCGCTTCCGGGACCGGCAGGTCGTGGTCCTCGACGCGCAGGGCGAGGACGGCGTCGGCGAATGGAACCTCATCGCGCAGGAGCTGGGGATAACCCCCATCCGCCTGGACCCGATGGTCGCCAACGACTCCGGCATCCGTCTCAACCCGCTCGACCCGTCGATCACCACGACCGGGCAGCTCGCCCTGCTCCGCACGATCATCGAGGTGGCGATGGGCCACGGCCTCGACGAGCGCGCGGGCTTCGCGCTCAAGGTCGCCCACGCCCACGTCATCGAGCACACCACCGACCGGCAGCCGATCCTCACCGACATCGTCGAACGGCTCCGCCACCCCGAGGCGCAGTCGGCCGAGGCGATGAACGTCGACATAGACGACGTACGGGCCTGGGGACTGGACGTCGCCCTCGTCCTGGACCGGCTGGTCGACGGCGACCTGCGGGGCATGTTCGACGGCCCGACGACCGTCGGCATCGACCTCGACGCCCCCCTGATCGTCTTCGACCTCTCCCACATCGACCGCAACTCCATCGCGATGCCGATCCTCATGGCGATCGTCGGCGTCTGGCTGGAGCACACCTGGATCCGCCCCGACCGGAAGAAGCGCATCTTCCTCGTCGAGGAGGCCTGGCACATCATCAACAGCCCGTTCGTCGCCCAGCTGTTCCAGCGGCTGCTGAAGTTCGGCCGCCGACTGGGCCTGAGCTTCGTCGCCGTCGTCCACCACCTCTCCGACGTCGTCGACGGAGCGGCGGCCAAGGAGGCGGCGGCGATCCTCAAGATGGCCTCCACCCGGACCATCTACGCCCAGAAGGCCGACGAGGCACGCGGTACGGGACGGGTCCTCGGCCTGCCCCGCTGGGCGGTGGAGATCATCCCGACCCTCACCCCCGGCATCGCGGTCTGGGACGTCAACGGCAATGTGCAGGTGGTCAAACACCTCATCACCGAACGGGAACGCCCGCTCGTCTACACCGACCGCGCGATGACCGAGTCGTCCGTCGTCGACCCGGAGCTGGAGTGGGAGACGGAGCAACGGGCGATCCTGGTCGAGCAGCAGATGAACGGCACCTCGCAGTCGACGGTGGCGTAGATGGAGCAGCCGCGGAAAAGCGGGGGAGGGGCCTCCGACGGGCTGCTGCTCGGCCTGTTCGGATTCCTCCTCTGCCTCACGGCCCTGGTGTGGACGGCGACCGGCCTGGCCGGGCTCCTCTCCCACGGGGCCTGGCCCCGCGGGGTCGGCTTCATGGGCACGCCGTCGGCCCTGCGTTCCCTGGCGACGGCCCCGACGGACCTCGCGGCGGCCTGGCCGGGGACCCCGCCGGACCAGCTGTCGGGGCACGGCATGTTCTGGGGCCTGCTGATCGGCGAGGCGATGATCCTCCTCGTCCTCGCGGTCTTCGCCCTGGGCACCCTGGCCCGCTGGCGCGCGGTCAGGGCGAACCGGAGGACGGGCGGCTACGACGGCCCCCCGCACCACAGGACCCCCGAGCCCGTACGGGACTTCCCGGAGCAGTCCGGCGCCCCGGAGACCCGCTGGGAGAAGCCCGTACGGGAGACCAGGCCCCCGGCACCCGTACGGGACACCCGGAGCCCGGCACCGGACCGCTCCCGGCCCGCAGGGGACACCACGAGGACCCCCGACCCCCTACGGGACACCCGTCGGCCCGCACCCGGCGGCCCGGCACCGGAACAGCCCGCGGCACACCACCCCGGGCCCGTACCCGTACGGCGACACCCGGAGGAAACCCCGCCCCTCGCGGAGACCACGCCCCCGGCGCCCCGCGACCCGGCCGCCTCCTCCCCCGCACCCACGCCCCCGGCCGTCCCCCCGGGGCTTCCGCCCATCGTGGCCCCGGCCGTCCGCCAGGGCCCCTCGCGGACGTTCTACGGGCCTCCGGAGGCCCGCCGACCCGCCGCCGTCCAGGCGGTCCTGGACGCGGAGGGCGCGGCCCTGGTCGTCACCTCCGACCCCACGGTCTGGTCCGCCACCAAGGACGCCCGCGGCAAGCTCGGCCCGGTCCTCGTCCACGACCCCGGACACCTCTGCGACACTCCGGCGCGGCTGCGCTGGTCGCCGTCCGAGCACTGCGAGGACCCGGCGACGGCCCACCTGCGGGCGACCGCGCTGCTGGCCCCGGTCCGCCCGCACGCGCGGCTCGACGCGGCCACCGCGGAGACCGCCGAGACCCTCCTGCGCTGCTGGCTGCACGCGGCGGCCGTCGACGGACGCCCGTTCCGCCAGGTCCACCGCTGGGCCCAGGGCGCGGGCGCCCATGAACCGGTCCGCATCCTCCGCAGCCACCCCAAGGCCGCCTCCGGCCACGCGGGGCTCCTCGAATCCGCCCTCACGGCCCACCCGGAAAGCCGTCGCCTGGCACAGGAACTGACGGCCCGCGCGCTCGCCGCGCTGTCCTCGGTGCACATCAGGGACGCCTGCACATCGAACCGGACCGATTCCCTGTCCCTGGCATCTTTCCTCCCCGAAGGGGGCACCCTCTACGTGGTGGGGGAAGCCATCGAGGATCCCCGCACCCACCCCGGCGCGATGCCGCTCCTCACGGCCCTCGCCGCAAGCGTGGTCGAGCACGGCCGCCGCATGGCCGCACGGTCATCCGACGGTCGGCTCGACCCACCACTGACGCTCGTCCTCGACGACGTCGCCGCCGTGGCGCCGATCCCCCAGCTCCCCGAGCTCCTCGCGACCGGCCACGACCAGGGCCTCCCGACCCTGGCCCTGCTCCGCTCCCGCGAGCAGGCCCGCGCCCGCTGGCCGGAGACCTCCCCCAGCCGCTGACTTGCCGAACCGCCGTCACCGGCGGGGACACCCGGGCCCGGCCACCGCCGGACGCCCGGCACCGGCGGCCGGTCACCGGGCAGCCGTCACCCAGCGCGCGCCACCCGGCGGCGCCGGACACCGGGCCGAGAACCGGAACCCGGAAACCACGGGGGCAGCCCCTGGCTCCAGGACGGGGAGTCCGTCGCGCAGGTCGTCACCGGCTGGGCCACCGCTCTCGGCGTCTCCGCCTGGCCGGTGGTCACGCTCCGGTGGGGCCGCGACCGGGCCGGACCGACCCTCGCCGCCGGGTTCCTCGCCGCCGGGTTCCTCGCCGCCTGGTTCCGCCGCACGGTCGGCCACACCCAGCTCGCGGACGGCACCCTGTCGGCGAGGACGAGGCCACACGCACCTTCACCGACCGGCCCGCGACCCGCGCCCGCCGCCCGCCCAGACATCCGTCCGTCTAGACCTCCGACCCCCGCCGCAGCTCGTACTCGTTCTCCATGGCCGTGTCGTGCCCCGGCACCGCCACCCGGTCGCCGGTCGGCACGAAGCCGAAGCGGCGGTAGAAGGCCGCGGCCCGCGCGTTGTCCTCGTGGACGTACAGCCGCACCCGCTCGACCGGCTCCGCGAGCGCCCAGGACCACTCCACGGCAGTCCGGAACAGCGCCTCGATCACACCCGTCCCACGGGCCTCGGGCCGCACATAGACCCCCACGAGATGCGTCTGGCCGACCTTCGCCGGCTCCCCGAAACGCATCTCGTCCGCGGGCCGCTCCACCAGGACCGTCACCGTACCGAGCCACCGCCCGTCCGGAGCCTCGGCCACGAACTGCCGTGTCTTCCCGTCCCCGGTCTCGGACGCCCCCTCGGCCCGGTCCCGCCAGAATTCGTCCGGCCGCTCGACGGCCGCCTCGTACGTGTCGAGGAACGCCAGATGCGCGATCGGATCCCGGAGCGCCGCCAGACGGATCTCGCGGCTCTGCTCCCAATCGTCGGCGCGGATGACGCGTATTGAAAGGTCCATGACCTGATCCTCCGTCGCCCACCCCCCTCTGACAAGGCTTTTTCCCCCGCCGAACACCCCACCCCGTACCCACTCGCCCCCTCCGGGCCACCCTTGCGGAACACCCACCTGACACCTGCGGGCCGCCTCGCGGACCACCCGCCCCACAACCAGCCGGGCACGCCCACAGGCCACCCGCAGACCCCCCGGGCCCCACACCTACCCGGCCGCCCCACGACCACCCGACGCCCCGCCCCCACCTGGTACCCCGGTACCACCCCCGCCCCGGACCGCCCACCCCCGGTCGGACGCCGGGCCCCCGTCCACTCCCTAGCGTCGGACCCATGATCCGAGCAGAGAACCTCACCAAGCGGTACGGGGACACCACCGTCGTCCGGGACCTCAGCTTCACCGTCCACCCGGGCACCGTCACCGGCTTTCTCGGCCCCAACGGCGCGGGCAAGTCCACCACCCTCCGCATGATCCTGGGCCTCGACGCCCCCACCTCGGGACACGCCACCGTCGACGGCCGCCCCTACGCCCGGCACAGCGCCCCGCTCACCCGCGTCGGCGCCCTCCTCGAAGCCCGCGCCGCACACCCCGGCCGCACCGCCCGCCAGCACCTCACGGCCCTCGCCCTCACCCACGGCATCCCCCGCGCGCGCGTGGCACGGGTCCTCGACCTCACCGGCCTCACCCGGGCCGCCGACCGCCGCGTCAAGGGCTTCTCCCTCGGCATGGGCCAGCGCCTCGGCATCGCCTCCGCCCTCCTCGGCGACCCCGCCACCGTCGTCCTCGACGAACCGGTCAACGGCCTCGACCCCGAGGGCGTCCTCTGGATCCGCACCCTCCTCAGGTCCCTCGCCGCCGAAGGCCGTACCGTCCTCGTCTCCTCCCACCTCATGAGCGAGACGGCCCTCACCGCCGACCACGTGATCGTCATCGGCAAGGGCCGTCTCCTCGCCGACACCACCGTCGACGCGCTCGTCCGCGGCTCCGGCACCGCCTCCGTCCGGGTCGTCACCCCCGAGGCCGACCGGCTGCGCACCCTGCTGCCCGGCGCCACGGTCACCACCGAGGCCCCCGACACCCTGGTCGTCACCGGCCCGGACGCCCCGGAGATCGGCCGCACGGCCGCCGCCCACGGACTCACCCTCCATGAACTCACCCCCAGGGCGCCCTCCCTGGAGCAGGCGTTCATGACCCTCACCCACGATTCCGTCGAGTACCAGGGAGCCCTCGCATGACGACGTACACCACTCCCACCACGAACACCGCAGACACCATGAACACGACACCCACCACACCCACCACGGACACCACCACCCCCGCCCTCACGTACGCGCGCGTGATCCGCTCCGAGTGGCACAAACTCCTCACGCTGCGCTCCAGCTGGGCCGTCGTCGGCACTGCCGTCGCCCTCCTGCTCGGCGTCGGCCTCCTCATGGGCACCACGTACACCTCCGACGGCGGCGACTCCGACGTCGACACCGTCGTCCTCGTCCTGTACGGCTCCCAGCTCGGCGCCGTGGCCCTCGCCGTCCTCGGCATCCTCCTGACCGCGGGCGAGTACGCGACGGGCACGATCCGCGCCACCCTCACCGCCGTCCCCGCCCGGCTGCCGGTCCTGTGGGCGAAGGCCGCCGTCTTCACCGGCAGCGTCCTCACCGTCTCGTTCCTGGCGAACCTGCTGACCTTCGGCACCGCGCAGATCTTCCTCGGCGACACCGACCAGGCCGCCTCGCCGACCGACGACGGCGTCCTCACCGCCCTCGCCGGCAACGCGACCGGCGTCACCCTCCTCGGTCTGATCGCCCTCGGTCTCGGCGCCGCCCTCCGCTCGGTGCCGGGCGCGATCGGCGCCTTCGTCGGCGGGGTCCTGATCGTCCCCGGCGTCCTCGGAGCGCTCCCCTACAGAACGGTGACCACGATCGTCCGGTACTTCCCCGCCCAGGCAGCCGACGCCCTCGGCACGACCACCCCCGCCCCCGGCACCGCCTCCCCCGGGGCCGCGCTCCTCGCCCTGCTCCTCTGGTCGGCCGCCGCCCTCACGGTGCCCGCCCTGTTGCTCAAGTACCGGGACGTATGAGGAAGATGACGGCGTGACCACGGAGAGCAGTACCGGAGCGACGGGCCTCAGCGGGTACGTCCACCGCCTGACCAGCCGCGTCAGGGCCGCCGACGCCCGCCACCCCTGGCTCTGGGACGCCTTGCCGACGCTCGTCTGGACGGTGGCCGCGCTCGTGGACGCGTCCGGCGGCTGGCGCACCACCGCCCTCGATCCGGCCGTCCCGGTCTGGGTGGTCGTCACCCTGAGCCTGGCCCTGAGCCTCCCCCTGTACGGGCGCCGCCGCCGCCCCGTGGCCATGCTCGCCGTCATGGCCTGCGCGGCCCTCGCCAGCGCCGCGTCCGGCGCCTTCCTCCAGTCCTCCTACCTGCAACTGCTGCCCCTCTTCCACCTCACGCTCGTCCACCCGCCCCGCGTCCTCCTGTGGTCCCCGGCCCTGCTCCTGCCGCCGCTCCTGACCGGTGCGGTCCTCCACCCCGGGGGCGGCTGGGAGCAGCACGCGGTCCCCGCCCTGTGGGCGTACGCGCTGGTCGCGCTCCTGGGCGTCACGGTCCGCTCCCGCCGCGACCACACGGCGGCGCTCGTCGACCGGGCCCGCCGTCTGGAGACCGAACGCGACCAGGAGGTCCGGCTCGCCGCGGCCGCCGAACGCACCCGGATCGCCCGGGAGATGCACGACATCGTCGGCCACCACCTGTCCGTCGTCACCGGTCTCGCGGACGGCGGCCGGTACGCGGCGGCCAGGAATCCCGAGCGGGCCGCCCAGGCCCTCGACGCCATCGGCACGACGAGCCGTGAGGCCCTCGCCGAGCTCCGCCGCCTCCTCGGCGTCCTGCGCGACGACGGCCCGGAGACCGACCGCGCTCCCCAGCCCACCCTGGCCGACCTGGACGCCCTGGTCACCGGCGTACGGAAGGCGGGCCTGCCGGTACGGTTCGACCTCCGCGCCGAACCGGCCGCGCCCCCGCTCACCCCGGGCGCCCAGCTGACGGTCTACCGGATCGTCCAGGAGTCCCTGACCAACACCCTCAAGCACGCGGGCGAGGGCGCGCGGGCGACCGTCGTCCTCTCCCACACCGCGCGCGAGGTACGGGTGGAGGTCACGGACACCGACGGCACCGCCCCGCCGCCCGCCGGACCACAGCGCCGGGGACAGGGGCTCACCGGAATGAGGGAGCGCGCCGCGCTCTACGACGGCACACTCGACTCCGGCCCGCTGCCGACCGGCGGCTGGCGGACCGCCCTGCGACTTCCCCGGGAGGACTCCCCCTCGTGACGACCGTTCTCATCGCCGACGACCAGCCGATGCAGCGCTTCGGCTTCCGGATGCTGCTGGAGAGCCAGGACGACATGACGGTCGTCGGGGAGGCGGCGAACGGCGCCGAGGCGGTCCGTCTGACCGACCGGCACCGCCCGGACGTCGTCCTCATGGACATCCGGATGCCCGGTCTCGACGGCATCGAGGCCACCCGCCGGATCGTCGCCTCGGGCGACCGCACGCGCGTCCTGATCGTCACGACCTTCGACCTGGACGCGTACGCGTACGACGGTCTCCGGGCCGGTGCCAGCGGCTTCCTGGTGAAGGACGCCCACCCGGAGGAGCTGCTCGCGGGCGTCCGGGCGGTCGCGAGCGGTGACGCGGTGGTCGCCCCGAGCCTGACCCGCCGGCTCCTGGACGCGTACGTCCATCATCTGCCGCAGCCCTCGCCCACGGACCCGCGCCCGGAGGACCCGCGTCTCTCGGCGCTCACGGAACGGGAACGGGAGATCCTCACGGTCATCGGTCAGGGCTGGACGAACACGGAGATAGCCGAACGTCTCCACCTCGCGGAATCGACGGTGAAGACCCATGTCGGCCGCGTCCTCGCCAAGACGGGAGCGCGGGACCGCATCCAGGCGGTCATCCTGGCGTACGACACCCAGCTGGTCACCCCGGCCTGAGAAGGAAAGGCCGGGGTTTCGGCGTGCGGGGCTTTCCCGATTCCGGCCGGTAAACGCAGAAAAGCCCCGCACCATGAGGTGCGGGGCTTTCCCACAATGATTGTTCGGCGGTGTCCTACT
>NZ_JBIUZD010000023.1:0-69804 GCF_044744885.1 Streptomyces sp. NPDC087215 | reverse complement strand
CGATCGGGCCGATCCGGGCAGGTCCGAGTTTGCGGGACCGTCGCAGGTCGCAGACCCTGGCTTCGGCCGCGGCCGGGGTGCGGTGGGGTGTGTGGTGAGGCCGGCTGGACCGGTCGTGCAAGCCTGCCTCGCCCTCGGTCCGCCACCGGTGGACCCATTTGTGGGCTGTGGCCCGGGAGATGCCCATCTCGGCGGCGACGTGCGCGACCGGACGGCCTGACGCGACACGTTCGACCAGCAGCCGCCTCCCGAAGACGGTCAACCGGGCATTACGGTGGGACACGAAGACCTCCGGCGGGTGTGTTCCTAGACAGCTCCACCACACCGGAGGTCTTCGCCATGTTCAAGACCAGACGACTGTCAACAACGTCCGTGATCAATACACCTAGGCGGCTTCGGTGAGGGTCGACCTGTCCGTCCGGGGAGCGGTCAGGGCCGGGCTCGCGGGTGTGGTCACGGCCTCTCGTCCCTCGTGGCGCGGCCACAGGAGCAGGGCGGCGACGGCCCCCGCACCGGCGAGGAACGCGAGGACGGACCAGGCGGGAGTGAAGCCCGCTTCCGTACCCAGCCATCCCGCGACCGGGTAGGTGACCAGCCAGGCCAGGTGCGACAGGGAGAACTGCGCCGCGAAGGCCCCCGGGACCGCTTCCGGTCCGACGGAGCCGCGCAGGACGCCTCCGGTCGGTGTGATGACCAGCGCCATGCCGACACCGATCGCGCTCCAGACGACCGCCGTTCCGGCCCAGGTGAGCAGTCCGGCCGCCAGGAGCACCGGCGCGGCGGTCGTGCCGCCGACCAGCACCGCCGCGCCGGTCATCATGACCGTACGGGCGGGGACCCGTCCGAGGACGCGGGGCAGCGCGAGGGCGGCGAGGAGGGTTCCGCCGCCGGAGGCGGCGAGCATCCAGGCGACGTCCGACTGCGAGCCGCCGAGCCCGGTGCGGACGTGGGTGACGGTGTTGACGACGACGATCGAACCCGCCGCCGCGACCACGAGGTTGAGCGCCATCACACCGCGCAGCCGGGGGGTCCTCAGGAAGGTCCTGATCCCCGCCGTCGCCCTGTCCCACGCCCGGGTCTCGGCGCTGGGACGGGCCTCGGGGACGCGCGCCGACAGGACCAGCGCGGCCGACAGGAGGAATCCGGCGGAGGTGCCGAGGAACAGCAGGTCGAAGCTCATGAACGCCAGGGCGACGGCCGCCAGTACGGGGCTGAGGAGGCTCTCCATGGTGGAGGCGACCTGGGAGGCGGACAGCGCCCGCGTGTAGGCGGACCTGTCGGTGACGATGTCCGGGATCACGGCCTGGAACGTCGGGGTGAACGCTGCCGAGGCGGCCTGCATCAGACCGATGAGGACGTAGACGTGCCAGACCTCGGTGATCAGCGGCAGTGCCAGGACCACCGCGCCGCGCACCACGTCGAGGAGGACCAGCAGGGTCCTGCGGGGGAGACGGTCGACGTACGCGGCGGCCAGCGGGGCGATGACCACGTACATGACCATCTTGATGGTCAGCGCGGTGCCGAGGACCAGGCCCGCCCGGGGTCCCGCGAGGTCGTAGGCGAGCAGCCCGAGGGCCACCGTGGTCAGACCGGTGCCGAACAGGGCGATGACCTGGGCGGCGAACAGGTGGCGGTAGTCGCGGAGGGCGAAGAGACGCATGGCGGGTTCCTTCCGTTTCCATGCGGTGGGGCGCGGCCCCGGGGCGGTGGCCGTGCCCCACGGAGGGGCGCGGGGACGACTTCGTGTGCCGGGGTCTTCCGCCGACAGGGGGCGGGCGGGCAGGGCGGGTGCCCCGGTGCCGCGCCCGGACGCGTCGCACCGCCGTGACCGCCGTGGCCGGTCGCCGTGTCCTGGCCGGGCGTGCTCTTCATCGTGTCTCCCGCTGAGTGACGCGTGCCGCCGGACGGGTGCTGGGTGGTCCCCGCCGTGCGGTGTCTCCTGTGATGTCCGCTGGGCCGTGCGGCGCCCGGCCCACGCGGTGTCCCGCGCCTGGTCCGTACGTCGTACATCCGCCCCAGCAATATACCCCCCAGGGGTATTCCTGGATCCTCGGAGCGTTCCGTGTCGGGGGTGTGTGACCTGAACCACATACCCCCGGGGGGAATGAAATCCAGGGGTGTCGGGTTGTGCGAACCGAAAAAGCAACGCTTGTACACTTTTCTGGATTGGTAGTCATGTCGTCACCCACCGCAGCACCCCCGGGAACCGGCCGTCATCTGGGGATGGCCCTCATCGTCATCGCCTCGGCGCAGCTGATGGTCGTCCTCGACGGCACGATCACCAACATCGCGCTGCCGAGCCTCAAGGAGGACCTGGCCATCTCGGCCTCCGGGCTCGCCTGGGTCGTCAACTCCTACGTCCTGGCCTTCGGCGGCCTCCTGCTGCTCGGTGGTCGCGTCGGTGACCTGTTCGGGCGCCGCAGGATGTTCCGGGTCGGCATCGCGCTGTTCACCGTGGCCTCGCTGCTCGGAGGCTTCGCGGGCAGCCCGGAGCTGCTGATCGGCGCGCGCGTGCTGCAGGGCGTGGGCGCCGCGGTGGCGGCCCCGACCGCACTGTCGCTGATCGCCACGACGTTCCCGGAGGGCGCCCCGAGGAACAAGGCGATGGGCGTGTACGCCGGTATGTCCGGCATCGGCGCGACCGTCGGCCTGCTGCTCGGCGGCGTGCTGACCGAGTACCTCGACTGGCGCTGGGTGTTCTTCGTGAACGTCCCGATCGGTCTGGCGGTGCTCTTCGGCACCAAGGTGCTCGCCGAGGGTGACCGGGTGCGCGGGCGTCTCGACCTGCCCGGCGCGGTGACCGGGACCGCCGGTCTCGTCTCCCTCGTCTACGCCATCACCCGGGGCGGTGAGCACGGCTGGACCAACGGCGGAACCCTGGCGTTCTTCGGTGCCGCCGCCGTCCTCCTGACCGTCTTCGTGTTCCTCCAGACCAAGGTCGCGGCGCCGATGCTGCCGCTGCGCCTGCTGGCCGACCGGAACCGCGCGGGCTCGTACGTGACGATGCTGTTCATCGGCGCCGGCATGTTCGCGATGTTCTACTTCCTGTCGCTCTACATGCAGCAGGTGCTCGGCTTCAACGCGCTGGAGACCGGTCTGGCCTACATCCCCTTCAGCCTCGGCATGGGCATGGCGACGGGTGCCGGTTCGAAGCTGGTGGCGCGGTTCGCCCCGCGCGCCCTGACGATCCCGGGTCTGGCGCTGGCCGCCGCGGGGATGCTGTGGTTCGGCACGATGACCCCGGAGTCCTCCTACTGGACCCACATCATGCCCGCCATGTTCCTCACCGCGGTCGGCCTCGGTACGGCCTTCCTGCCCGTCACGCTCGGCGCGGTCTCGGGCGTCGACCACAAGGACGCGGGCATCGCCTCGGCGCTGCTCAACACCGCCCAGCAGATCGGCGGAGCGATCGGCCTGGCCGTCCTGGCGACGGTCTCGACTACCACGGCCGACGAGAAGCTGCCCCACGCGGACGGCGCCTACTACCAGGCGCTGGCGACGAAGGACACCGGTCTGCTCGAACGCGCCGCGAGCGCGCTGACCGACGGCTACACCGCGGCCCTCGTGGGCTCGGCGGCCCTGATGGTCGCGGGCGTCGTCGTGGTCGGACTCGCGGTCAACGCCAAGCGCCCGACGTCTGGGGCGGCCGACCGGCCGACCCCGGTGCACATGGGCTGACGTGCGAAGACGGCCGGGCCGGGAGGATTCCCCGGCCCGGCCGTCCGCGTACGATCACCCTCCAGGTCACTTGAGGAACGAGGAGCACCGCCATGCCGGAGAAGGCGCGCAAGGGCGAGCGGACCCGCAGGCGCATCCTGGAGGCGGCCCGCCATGAGTTCGCCCTGCAGGGTTATGAGCGCGCCACCATCCGGGGCATCGCGGCGGCCGCCGAGTGCGACAAGTCGTCGGTCATCAAGTACTTCGGCACCAAGCAGCAGTTGTTCCGCGAGGCGGTGGAATGGCGGGCGTCGTTCGACGCGTCCGAGCTGAAGGTGTCCGACAAGCAGGCCGAGGACTACCTCCGGGTGATGCTCGCGGACTTCGCCGGGCCCCGCAACGACCCGATGTTCGCCCTGCTGCGCTCCGCGATGACCAACGAGGAGGCGGCGCAGCTGCTCCGCGAGAAGACCACCGAGGGCGCGGTGGACCCGCTGGCGGAGGCGCTGGAGGGCCCGGACGCGCGGTTGCGGGCGGCCCTGGTGTCGGCGGCCATGTTCGGGATCGCGGTGCAGCGGGAGATGCTGCGGATGCCGTACATCGCCGAAGCCGACCTGGAGGACGTGCTGCGCCTCTCGGGTCCGATGCTCCGGCGACTGCTGGAACCGGAAGCGGGGGAGGGGCGCTCGTCCGGTTCCTGAAGTGGGGGAGGGAGGGCGAACGCGCGTGACCGGCCCTGTTCTCCTGCCTGTCGGGCAGGTGTCCGCGCCCCCGCGCGGCCGTCCAGGGGCCCCGGTCGACAGGGCCCGAGGCGAACGGCCTCCCCCCGCCCCAATCACTCGACCCTTAATGCAAGTCAAAAGAAAAGTGTGGTCGGATGCCTTGACCCCCGCGCGGGGGCCCGCGAGCATCTGCTGCGGAGAGCGCGCTCCCTTTCCCCAACTCCCCCTCCCTCACGAGGAGATCGAGTCATGCCCGCAGTCGGCACCCGCGTCCAGCCACCGCCACCGCCACCGCCACGCCCCGGTCCCGCCCCGGCCGCCCCCAGGCCGCCCCGGCGCGTCACCGCCGCCGCCCTCGTCACCGCGCTGCTCGCGGGACTGCTCGCGCTCGTCACCGCGCCGCCCGCCGCCGCCGCGCCCGTACTGCTCTCCCAGGGCCGCCCCGCCACCGCCTCCAGCCAGGAGAACGGCGGCACCCCCGCGAGCGCCGCCGTCGACGGCGACCCCGGGACCCGCTGGTCCAGCGCCTTCGCCGACCCCCAGTGGATCCAGGTCGACCTGGGCGCACCGGCGGCCCTCAGCCGGGTGGACCTGCGCTGGGAGACCGCGTACGGCAAGGCGTACCGCGTCGAGCTCTCCGGAAACGGCACCGACTGGACCACCGCCCACAGCACGGCGAACGGCCCCGGCGGCGACGAGTCGCTGCCGGTCACCGGCACGGCCCGCTACGTCCGGGTGTACGGCACCGCCCGCGCCACCGGATACGGCTACTCGCTCTGGGAGTTCCAGGTGTACGGCACCCCCGGCGACGACGGCCCCGCCCTCCCCGGCGGCGGTGACCTCGGGCCGAACGTGCACGTCTTCGACCCCGGCACGCCCGGCATCCAGGCCAAGCTGGACCAGGTCTTCGCCCAGCAGGAGTCGGCCCAGTTCGGCAGCGGGCGGCACGCCTTCCTCCTCAAGCCCGGCACCTACACCGGACTCAACGCCCAGATCGGCTTCTACACCCAGATCGCCGGTCTCGGACTGCGCCCCGACGACACCACCGTCAACGGGGACGTCACCGTCGACGCGGGCTGGTTCAACGGCAACGCCACCCAGAACTTCTGGCGCGCCGCCGAGAACCTGGCCCTCGCCCCGGTGAACGGCACCGACCGCTGGGCCGTCTCCCAGGCCGCCTCCTTCCGCCGGATGCACGTCAAGGGCAACCTCAACCTCGCCCCCAGCGGCTACGGCTGGGCCAGCGGCGGCTACATCGCCGACTCCAGGATCGACGGCACCGTCCAGCCGTACTCCCAGCAGCAGTGGTACACCCGCGACAGCGCCATCGGCGGCTGGCTCAACGGCGTCTGGAACATGGCCTTCTCCGGTGTCGAGGGCGCCCCGGCCACCGGCTTCCCGAACCCGCCGTACACCACCCTCGACACCACCCCGGTCTCCCGGGAGAAGCCCTTCCTGTACTGGGAGGGCGGCGAGTACAAGGTCTTCGCCCCCGCCAAGCGCGTCAACGCCCGAGGCACCAGCTGGGCCTCCGGCACCCCGCAGGGCCGGTCGATCCCGCTGAGCCAGTTCTACGTGGTCAGGCCCGGCACCACCGCCGCCACCATGAACGCGGCCCTGCGCCAGGGCCTCCACCTGCTCCTCACCCCGGGCGTCTACCACGTGGACCGGCCGATCCAGGTCGACCGGGCCGACACGATCGTCCTCGGTCTCGGCCTCGCCACGGTCGTCCCGGACAACGGCGTCACGGCGATGAGGGTCGCCGACGTCGACGGCGTCCGGCTCGCCGGGTTCCTCGTCGACGCGGGACCGGTCAACTCCCCTGTCCTGCTCGAGATCGGGGCGCCGAACTCCGCCGCCGACCACGCGGCGAACCCGGCCACCGTGCAGGACGTGTACCTCCGCGTCGGCGGCGCGGGCGCCGGAAAGGCCACCGTCGCCATGGCGGTGCACAGCGACGACGTGATCGTCGACCACACCTGGGTCTGGCGCGCCGACCACGGCGAGGGCGTCGGCTGGGAGACCAACCGCGCCGACTACGGCGTCCGCGTGTACGGCGACGACGTGCTCGCCACCGGACTCTTCGTCGAGCACTTCAACAAGTACGACGTCGAGTGGTTCGGCGAGCGCGGCCGAACGATCTTCTTCCAGAACGAGAAGGCGTACGACGCCCCGAACCAGGCCGCCGTCCAGGACGGCCCGTACAAGGGCTACGCCGCCTATCGCGTCGACGACTCCGTGAACACCCACGAGGGCTGGGCGCTCGGCAGTTACTGCTACTACGACGTGGACCCGACGATCCGTCAGGACCACGGCTTCCGGGCCCCGGTGAAGCCCGGCGTGCGGTTCCACGACCTGCTGGTCGTCTCGCTCGGCGGCAACGGACAGTACGAGCACGTGATCAACGGTGTCGGCGCCCCCACCTCGGGCACCGCCACCGTCCCGTCCACGGTGGTCTCCTACCCCTGACCCCGCCGGTGCGGACCCGGGCGGCGCACCCTCAGTGCGCCGCCCTCTCCCGTACGGTCGACGCCCACGCGGGCTGCTCCTCGGCGGTCTCCGCCCGCGTCCGCCGCCCGCCCCGGGCGAAGAAGTCCGCGAGCGGCAGGATCGCCGCGCCGACCGTCACCGCGTCGGGGCCGAGGGTGCCGAGACCGATGCCGACCCGCGCCGCCGGGTAGCGCAGCGCGTACGCCGTCGCGTAGCCCTTCACCGTCTCCAGGAAGCGGGCGCCGAGCTGGAGCCCCGCCCAGCCGCCGACCAGGATGCGCTCCGGCTGGAACAGATTGATCAGATCCGCGAAACCGGCACCCAGATACTCGGCGGTCTCCTCCAGGACGGCCAGCGCGGTCGCGTCGGACTCCGTCCCGGACCCCGCCGGGTAGGCCGCCGCCAGCATCGCCGTGAGCGCGGTCTCCTCGTCCGCGCCCGCCGGGGGCCGTCCGCCCGCCTCCCGCCACCGCTCCAGGAGCGCCTCCGCGCCCGCGTACGCCTCCAGGCAGCCCTGGGCGCCGCAACGGCAGCGGCGACCCCGCACCCGTACCGTCAGATGGCCCCACTCGATCGCCCGCCCGGGGCCCATCGGGTCCGTGACCACACAGGCTCCGACGCCCGAGCCGAAGAGGACGACCACGGCGCTGCGCGCACCGCGCCCGGCGCCGAACCACATCTCGGCCTGGCCCAGGGTCTTCGCGCCGTTGTCGATCCAGTAGGGGACCCCCTCCGGGAGCGCCACGCTCGCCCGCAGCAGCCGCTCCAGGGGGACGGCGTCCCAGCCGATGGTCTGGCCGTGCACGACCGCGCCGTCCTCGGCGGTGCGCGCCACGATGCCGGGCACGCCGACGCCGACGCCGAGCAGCCGCTCCGGCGGCACGTCCGCCGCGCGCAGCACCTCGGCGATGCCCTCCCGGACGTGACCGACGACCACACCGACCTCGTACCGCTCGTGCGGGTCGGCCCCGTCCACGGCCAACGGGCGTTCCGTACGCGCGAGTTCGGTGAGGGTGAGGTCGAACAGCTCGATCCTGACCCGGGTCTCGCCGACGTCCACCCCGATCATGCAGCCGCTGCCGGGGGTGATCCGGAGCAGGGTGCGGGGGCGTCCGCCGGCCGAGTCGACACTGCCCGCCTCCTCGACGAGGCCCTCCGCGACGAGTTCGGCGACCACGTTGCTGACGGATCCCGAGCTGAGGCCGGTGGCGGGGCCGAGCGAGAAGCGGCTCATCGGGCCGTCGAAGTAGAGGCGTTGGAGGACGGCGGTGCGGTTCTCGCGTCGCAGGTCACGTACGGTGCGGCCGTTCCGCATGGTCACTTGGGCCCCCTGGTGAAGTAGTCCTGGGCGCAACATACCGCTGTCAGGACCCTTGACGCGACCTTCTCTTGAGGTTTAACTCACATCCTAAATTAAGCCGGGGAGGGCTTCAGGGCCTGAACGCGGGACGCTTTCGACGACCCTTCTCCCCAGCTCCCCACCACTCCCCGAAAGGGTCCTGAGGAGCCATGCGCGCAATCAGAGCCGCGGCCGCCGGTGCCGCCACCCTCTCCCTCGTCCTCACCGCCACCGCCTGCGGAGGAGGCTCCCCGGCCGGCGGCTCCGGCGGAAGCACCGGGACCCTCACCTACTGGGCCTCCAACCAGGGCGCCAGCACGGAGGTCGACAAGAAGGTCCTCCAGCCCGAACTCGACCGCTTCGAGAAGAAGACCGGCATCAAGGTCAAGCTGGAGGTCGTCCCCTGGTCCGACCTCCTCAACCGCATCCTCACCGCCACCACCTCCGGCCAGGGCCCCGACGTCCTCAACATCGGCAACACCTGGAGCGCCTCCCTCCAGGCCGGTGGCGCCCTGCTGCCCTGGGACGCCGAGAAGTTCGAGGCCATCGGCGGCCGGGACCGCTTCGTCGAGTCCGCGCTCGGCTCCACCGGCGCCACCGGCCGGGACCCCGCCGCCGTCCCCCTCTACTCCATGGCCTACGCCCTCTACTACAACAAGAAGATGTTCAAGGACGCGGGCATCACCGCCCCGCCCGCCACCTGGGACGAACTCGTCGCCGCCGGAAAGAGGATCGGCGGGGACGGCAGGTCCGCCATCGGCGTCGAGGGCGGCAACCTCGCCAACAACGTCCACCAGATATTCGTCCTCGGAAAACAGCACGGCGCCGACTTCTTCACCCCCGACGGCAAGGCCGACTTCACCTCCGAGGGAGCCGTCGCCGCCGTCAAGCAGTACGTCGACCTCATGGCCACCCACAAGATCGTCGCCCCCGGCAACGCCGAGTACGCCCAGAACCAGTCCCTCAGCGACTTCGCCAAGGACCGCACCGCGATGGTCCTCTGGCAGACCCCCGGCACCACCTTCGCCGCCCAGGGCATGGGCGCCGACGAATGGGGCGTCGCCCCCGCCCCCGTCGCCTCCGGCGCCCCCGGCCCCGGCCGGGGCGTCAACTCCATGGTCGCGGGCATCAACCTCGCCGTCTTCAAGAACACCCGCAACCAGCCGGGCGCCCTCGAATTCGTGAAGTTCATGACCAGCGACGAGGAACAGAAGACCCTCAACAAGGCCTACGGCTCCATCCCCCCGGTCAAGTCGGCCCAGCGGGACCCCGCCTTCGACACCCCCACCGTCGCCGTCCTCAAGAAGACCCTCGCCACCAGCGCCGCCGCCCTCCCGCAGGTCCCCGAGGAGTCCCAGTTCGAGACCGTCGTCGGCACCGCGGTCAAGGAACTCTTCGCCGAAGCCGCCGCGGGCCGCCCGGTCACCACCGAGTCCGTACGGGCCAAGCTCGACAAGGCCCAGCAGCAGATGCCCCAGAAGTGAGCCCGGACGCCACCATGGCCACCACCGCCCCCGAGCGGACCGGCGCCCCGGACGCCCCGCCGCACACCCCCGGAACGGCGTCCCCCCGCACCCGCCGCCCCGGGCGGCTCCGCGCCGCCTCCCGCACCGGACTGCCCTATCTGCTCCTCCTGCCGGCCCTGGTCCTCGAACTCCTCGTCCACCTGGTGCCGATGCTCATCGGCATCGTGATGAGCTTCAAGGAACTCACCCAGTTCTTCATCCGCGACTGGACCGCCGCCCCCTGGGCCGGACTCGGCAACTACGCCGTCTCGATCGACTTCGACGCCCCCGTCGGCGCCTCGCTCCTGAAGTCCTTCCTGACCACCTGTGTCTTCACCCTCTGCACCGTCGGCCTGTGCTGGCTCCTCGGCACCGCCGCCGCCGTCTTCCTCCAGGAGAACTTCCGGGGCCGGGGCCTCCTGCGCGCCCTCTTCCTCGTCCCGTACGCCCTGCCGGTCTACGCGGCCGTCATCACCTGGGCGTTCATGTTCCAGCGGGACAACGGCCTGGTCAACCACGTCCTCCACGACCAGCTCGGCATCGGCGACAGCCCCGCCTTCTGGCTCATCGGCGACAACGCCTTCGTCACCCTGCTCGTCGTCTCCGTCTGGAAGGGCTGGCCGTTCGCCTTCCTCATCACGATGGCCGGACTCCAGAACATCCCCCGCGAGATGTACGAGGCCGCCGCCCTGGACGGCGCCGGACTCCGGCAGCAGTTCCGCCGGATCACCCTGCCCTCGCTGCGGCCCGTCAACCAGGTCCTCGTCCTGGTCCTCTTCCTCTGGACCTTCAACGACTTCACCACCCCCTTCGTCCTCTTCGGCCGGGCGGCCCCCGAATCCGCCGACCTGATCTCCCTGCACATCTACCAGTCCTCCTTCCAGACCTGGAACTTCGGCACCGGCTCCGCGATGTCCGTCCTCCTCCTGCTCTTCCTCCTCGTCGTCACCAGCCTCCACCTGCTGCTCACCACCCGGGGAAGGAAGGCCACCGATGCCCCTTAGCACCCGCCCCCGCTCACCCATGGCCGCCCCCCGCTCCTTCCTCTGGAGCCGCCGGATCTTCCTCACCCTGCTCACCGGCTTCGTCCTGCTACCGGTGTACGTGATGGTCTCCAGCTCCCTCAAACCCCTGGAGGACGTCTCAGGGAAGTTCCGCTGGATCCCCTCCGGGCTCACCCTCCGCCCGTACCTCGACATCTGGGAGACCGTCCCGCTCGCGGACTACTTCGTGAACTCCCTGATCGTCGCCGGGGCGGCCGCCGTCTGCTCGCTCGTCGTCGCGGTCCTCGCCGCCTACGCCGTCAGCCGCTACGCCTTCCGGGGCCGACGCGTCTTCACCGTGACGGTCCTCTCCACCCAGATGTTCCCCGGCATCCTCTTCCTGCTGCCGCTGTTCCTCCTCTACGTCAACATCGGCAACGCCACCGGCATCGCCCTCTTCGGCTCGCGCGGCGGGCTGATCCTCACCTACCTCACCTTCTCGCTGCCCTTCTCCGTCTGGATGCTGATCGGCTACTTCGACGGCGTCCCGCGCGACCTCGACGAAGCCGCGGCGGTCGACGGCTGCGGCCCCCTCGGCGCCCTCTTCCGGGTCGTCGTCCCCGCCGCCGTGCCCGGCATCGTCGCCGTCGGCGTCTACGCCTTCATGACCGCCTGGGGCGAAGTCCTCTTCGCCTCCGTCATGACCAGCGACGCCACCCGCACCCTCGCCGTCGGCCTCCAGGGGTACGCCACCCAGAACGACGTCTACTGGAACCAGGTGATGGCCGCCTCCCTCGTGGTGAGCGTCCCCGTCGTCGCCGGGTTCCTGCTGCTCCAGCGCTACCTCGTCGCCGGCCTCACCGCGGGCGCGGTCAAGTGACGCCCGCCGAGGGCGCCCCGCCCGAAAGGAACCCCGTGCCCGAACCGCTCGACCTCGCCGCCTTCCCGCCCTCCTTCGCCTGGGGCACCGCCACCTCCGCCTACCAGATCGAGGGCGCGGCGGCCGAGGACGGCCGCGCCCCCTCCATCTGGGACACCTTCTGCCGCGTCCCCGGCGCCGTCGACCACGGCGACCACGGCGACACCGCCTGCGACCACTACCACCGCTGGCCCGAGGACATCGCCCTGATGCGGCGCCTCGGCACCGACGCCTACCGGCTCTCCGTCGCCTGGCCACGCGTCCTGCCCGGCGGCGACGGCCCCGTCAACACCCCGGGACTCGACTTCTACGACCGGCTCGTCGACGGGCTCCTCGACGCCGGGATCACCCCCTGCGTCACCCTCTACCACTGGGACCTGCCCCAGGCCCTCCAGGACCGGGGCGGCTGGACCGTCCGCGAGACCGCCGAACACTTCGCCGCCTACGCCTCCGTCGTCGCCGGACGCCTCGGCGACCGGGTCACCCGCTGGGCCACCCTCAACGAACCCCTCTGCTCCGCCTGGATCGGCCACCTCGAAGGACGGATGGCCCCCGGCCTCACCGACCTCACCGCCGCCGTCCGCGCCTCCTACCACCTGCTGCTCGCCCACGGCCTCGGCGTCGCGGCCGTCCGCTCCGCCGTGCCCGGCGCCCGCGTCGGGCTCGTCACCAACCACTCCACCGTCGCCCCCGCCTCCACCCGCCCCGAGGACCTCGCCGCCGCCGCCCGCGCCGACGGCCACACCAACCGCTGGTGGCTCGACCCCGTGTACGGCCGGGGCTTCCCCGCCGACCTCCGCGAGCTGTACGGGGTCGACCTCCCCGAACGGCCCGGCGACCCGGCGGTCATCGCTGCGCCCCTCGACTGGCACGGCCTCAACTACTACTTCCCGGTCACCGTCGCCGACGACCCGGCGGGACCCGTGCCGTACGCCCGCGAGGTGCGGCTGCCCGAGGTGCCCCGCACCGGCATGGACTGGCAGATCGACGCCGGGGGCCTGGAGGCCCTGCTGCTGCGCCTCACCGAGGAGTACGGCGTCCGCGAGCTGTACGTCACCGAGAACGGCTCGGCCTTCCCCGACACCCCCGGCCCCGCGGGCGAGGTCCACGACCCGGAGCGCGCCCGCTACCTGGAGCAGCACCTCGCGGCCTGCGCCCGCGCCCTGCGCAAGGGCGTCCCGCTCGCCGGGTACTACGCCTGGTCGCTGCTCGACAACTTCGAGTGGGCCTACGGCTACGACAAGCGCTTCGGGCTCGTCCACGTCGACTACGCGACCCAGCGCAGGACCCTCAAGACGAGCGGCCTGCGGTACGCGGACATCGTCCGCGCCCACCGGGCCCTCGACGCCCGGTAGCGGACCCCACCACCCAGAGAGGCCCGGTAGCGGACCCCACCACCAGCGAGGCCCGGGAGCGGACGCCGGGCCTCTCCGGCGTGCCGGCTCAGGCCCGGCGCAGACCGCTGAGCAGCAGTTCCGCCAGCTGCTCGTACGCCTCGGCGTCGGCCAGACCGGTCGCGGCGGCCACCTGCCGCCGCTGGATGCGGACCATCACGGAGGAGATCACATCGGCCGCGAAGGTCACGTGCACCTCCCGGAAGACCCCGGCCCGCACCCCCTCCTCGATCAGCTGCTGGACCCGCCCGGCCGCCGCGCGCGTGTTCCGCTCGTACACCTCCGCCGCCGGTTCGAAACCGGCCACGTCGTCGAAGAACTGCGGCGAGACCGGCGCCAGCTCGGCCGAGACCGCCCGCAGATAGGCGGCCAGCCGGTCCGCCGGATCGGTCGCGGCGGCCAGAACCGCCTCGACCCGGCCCGTGGCCCGCCGGAAGAAGTGCACGACGGCCGCTCTGACCAGCTGTTCCTTGCTTCCGGCCAGACCGTACAGGGTCCGCTTCGAGCAGCGCAGGCGGGCGGCGAGGTCGTCGAGCGTCAGCCGGGCGAAACCCTCGCCGACGAGCAGGGCGACCAGCTCCTCGAAGAGGGCGGAACGGCGCGCCGCGCCACGGCCCGTCAGCTTCGGGACATCGACGGCTGGGGTCTCGATCACCCGCCCAGTATTCCAGGCCCGGTACCGCCCGGGGGTGACGGGCCGACCTGTCGACGCTACGCTGAGCGGTACTGCAGTACCCGCCCCAGTACCACTTTGCGCGCCGCTGGAGTCGCCATGGATGTCGACCGCCTGCTTCCCACCCCCGAGGCGGCGGACCTCATCGCCCTCACCCGGGAGATCGCCGACAGGGAACTCTCTCCCCTGGTGGACGCGTACGAGGCCGCCGAGACCTATCCCGAGGGGCTCTTCGCCACCCTCGGCAAGGCGGGCCTCCTCGGCCTGCCGTACCCCGAGGAGTACGGCGGCGGGGGCCAGCCCTACGAGGTCTACCTCCAGGTCCTGGAGGAACTCGCCGCGCGCTGGGCCGCCGTCGCCGTCGCCACCAGCGTCCACACCCTGGCCTGCCACCCGCTCCACACCTTCGGCACCGCCGAGCAGAAGGAGCGCTGGCTCCCCGCGATGCTGGAGGGCCGTACCGTCGGCGGCTACAGCCTCTCCGAGCCCCAGGCCGGATCCGACGCCGCCGCCCTGAGCTGCAAGGCCGAACTCCAGGAGGACGGCAGCGGCTACCGGATCACCGGCACCAAGGCGTGGATCACCCACGGCGGCAAGGCCGGTTTCTACGCCCTCTTCGCCCGTACCGCCCCCGGCAGCCACGGCATCTCCTGCTTCCTCGCCCCCGGTGCCACCGAGGGCCTCAGCTTCGGCGCCCCCGAGCGCAAGATGGGCCTCCAGGCGGTCCCCACCACCTCCGCCTACTGGGACGGCGCCCTCCTGGCCCCCGACCGGCTGATCGGGGACGAGGGACAGGGGCTCCAGATCGCCTTCAGCGCCCTGGACAGCGGCCGCCTCGGCATCGCCGCCTGCGCCACCGGTCTCGCCCAGGCGGCCCTGGACGCCGCCGTCGACTACGCCAACGAGCGCACCACCTTCGGCCGCCGGATCGTCGACCACCAGGGCCTCGGCTTCCTCCTCGCCGACATGGCCGCGGCCGTCGACGCGGCCCGCGCCACCTACCTCGACGCGGCCCGCCGCCGGGACCTCGGCCGACCCTTCAGCAGGCAGGCCAGCGCGGCCAAGCTGATCGCCACCGACACCGCCATGAAGGTCACCACGGACGCGGTCCAGGTCCTCGGCGGCTACGGCTACACCCGGGACTTCCCGGTCGAGCGCTACATGCGCGAAGCCAAGATCACCCAGATCTTCGAGGGCACCAACCAGATCCAGCGCCTCGTCATCAGCCGGGGCCTGTCCCGCACCCAGCAGTAGCGCCGGTACGGGAGAGGGGGGCCCGCGCCGTCGTCGCGGAGGCTGACGAGGGTGTCGCCGTTGCGGTCGACGACGGCGACGGAGGCGCGCTGGTTCTCCTTCTCGGCGGCCTTCAGGGGCGCCCGCGCCGCCTTGGCCGCCGCCTCGACCGTCAGACGCGTCGACCGGACGGTGTCGCGGTCCTCGGCCTCGGTGACGGCGGCGGCCCGAGCGGCGGTGTCCTCGCCGGTGGCGGCGGCCGAGTAGGCACCGAAGCCGCCGAGGGCGAGCGCGGCGACGACCGCCCCGCCGGTCACGGCACGCGGGCGCGAGGCGGTCCTCTTCACGTGCTTCACGGGATCTGCTCCAGGGGACTCGGACGACTGGCGGGGCCGCGCGGCCCGCCGCCCCTCCCTCGGGGGACCGCCCTCCCGGTCGGCCCGTCGTCGTCCCGGCCGCGTCCGGCGCCCGGACGGTGGACCCCGGGGTCATCCGATCGGCCGACTCCGGGAGGGGAGTCGCGGTGGTCCGGGATCTCGCGGGTCTGCGGGTCTGGTGGTCTGCGGATCTGATGGTCTGCGCGTCCGCCGATCGGCCGGTCCGTCGGTGCCGGGGTTCCCGCCGGGCGTGTCGGCACGTCCCTGGGACGCGCCGGGCGGAACCCGGCGTGGCCTGGGAGTTCGTCCACCGGGCGGGTCCCGGGACGGTGGGACGCCCCGGCGGGCCCGGCCGGACGGGGGCAGGCTTGCGGCGTCCTCGGCGAAACGTTCGGAAAGGCTCCCCGACATGCGCAAGTTCCGCCCCGCGAAGGGCTTCGCGGCGGTCGTCCTGGCCGCCGCCGCGACCGGCACCCTGCTGGTCACCGCACCGGCCGCCCACGCGGACGACTCCGCGTACAAGATCTGCAAGGACGCGTACGGCACCCGTCTCTCCCCCGGCGGGTACACCGTCCCGGCGGGCGACTACGCGGTCGGCGCCACCGGCGACTGCGTCCGAGGCCTCCAGGAACTCGTCTCGCGCTACGGCCTGACGGCGTGGGAGCAGAGCGGCGGCCCCTTCGTGGACGGTCAGTTCGGCGCCCGCACCGACTCGGCGGTCCGCCGCTTCCAGAGCAACCGAGGTCTCGCCTCCGACGGCATCGTCGGCCCGAGGACCTGGGAGAAGCTCCTCACCGGCTGAACCGGTCGACACCCGGCCGAGCCTCGCCGCCCGGCCCTCCCGCGGCCTTCCGCCGCCTCCCCGCCCCTCCACCCGAAGGACCGAACGACATGACGACCCGCGCGACCCGCTTCCGTACCGCCTGGGCCGGGGCGCTCCTCGTGGCCGCCACAGCCCTCCTCGGCGGTCCCGCCGCCGCCCCCGCCCAGGCCTGGTGGTTCCAGGAACTCCAGCAGTGCAAGAACCTCTACGGCTCCGAGGTCCACATGGCCTGGGAGATCCCCACCGTGGTCCTCGCCAAGGGCTCGACCGGGGTGTGCGTACGGGAGCTCCAGCTGGACCTCCTGGAGGTCGGCGCGGTCCGTGCCGAGGACCAGCCCGGCTTCGTCGACGGCGTGTTCGGCACCAAGACCTACAACGCGGTGGTGAGGTTCCAGCGGAGCGTTCCGGTCCAGGGCGGCGCGGACGGGGTGGTGGGGCGCTACACCTGGCACGCCCTGATCGCGAACGTCTACTTCGAGTAGCCGCCCGCGCTCCCGGCACCCTCCCGGCCCGTGTCTCCCCGGCCCTCGCCTTCGCCGCCCTCGCCGCTCACGGCCAGGGCGGCGAAGGCGAGGGCCGCCGCGCTGCGGTATCCGGCCGCGCGGCGCAGCAGGGTGACCCCGCGCGGCGGCAGGGCGGGGGAGAGGGGCACGGGCGTCAGGTGCGGATGGTCGCGGGTGACGGCGTCGGGCAGGACGGTGGCGAGGGAGGTCCGCCGGACGATCTCGGTGAGGGCGCCGACCGCGTTGGTCTCGACCGCGATCCGGGGCCGTACGCCGTGCTCGGAGACGTACGCGTCGATGTGCCGCCGGGTGGCGAAGTCCCCGCCGAGCAGGGCGAGATGATGATGGTTCAGCTCCGCCGCCGGGACCGGTTCGGTCCGTCCGGAGAAGGGGTGCCCGGGGCCGACGACCAGACCGAGGGTCTCGGCGAAGAGCCCGGTGGCCTCGATGCCCGGGAGGTGGCCGCCCTCGAAGGCGATGCCGAGGTCGAGCCGGTCGGCGAGGAGTTCGGTCTCGATGCGGTCCTGGGCCAGCTCCCGCACCTCCACGTCGATGCCCGGGTGGCGGCTGTGGAAGGCGGCGACCAGGGGGCCGGTGAGGTAGGCGGTGAACGTGGGGGTGGCGGCCAGCCGCAGTCTGCCCCGGGAGAGGTCGTGGACGTCGAGCACCGCGCGCTCGCCCGCCGCGAGGTCCCGGAGGGCGCGCCTGGCGTACTCCGCGTACGCCTCCCCGGCGTCGGTGAGCCGTACGGTGCGGCCGGTGCGGTCGAGGAGCGGGACGCCGAGGGCCTTCTCCAACTGCTTGACCTGCTGGGAGAGAGTCGGCTGGGCGATCCGCAGCTCTTCGGCGGCCCGGGTGAAGTTGGCGTGCTCGGCGACGGCGAGCAGATAGCGGAGATGGCGGAGTTCCGGCTGCATACCGCCAAGTATAGACCTCATCTATGACAGGTATCGATGGCAGGTCTTGGACGCTATAGCTCCTGTTCGTGCAGGGTGTGGACATGCCTCATCTCGCCGAGGGAATCGCCCGCTTCCAGCGGGAGGTCTTCCCCGCCAAGTCCGGTCTCTTCGCCCGTCTCGCCGCCGACCACCGCCCCGGAACCCTGTTCATCGGCTGCTCGGACGCCAGGGTCGTCCCCGAGCTGATCACCCAGACCGATCCGGGTGAACTCTTCGTCGTCCGCACCGCGGGGAACCTCGTTCCCGCCCACGCCCCGGGCACCGACGGGGTCGCCGCCGCCGTCGAGTACGCCGTCACCGTCCTCGGCGTGCGGGACGTCATCGTCTGTGGGCACTCCGCCTGCGGCGCGATGACCGCGCTCGCCGAGGGCCACGACCTGTCCGGGGCGCCCGCCGTCGCGGGCTGGCTGCGGCACGCCGACGCCTCGCTGGCCCGTACCGCCGCCGCCGGACGGGCCGGGGACGTGGCCGCCCTGGTCCGCGAGAACGTCGCGGCCCAGCTGGCCAACCTGGCCACCCACCCCTCCGTGGCCCGAGCCCTCGCCGAAGGCGACGTACGGCTGCACGGCTGGGTCTTCGACATCGCCGACGGCACCGTCGAGGACCTCGCCTCCCTGACCCGGGCGGCCTGAACCACCGGCCGCCCTCCCTCTTTTCCCCTCCTCTTCTCCTTCTTCCACGGAAAGGACGTACTCCTCATGGTGCACGCCCAGTTCGACCCCGCCGCCCGTCGTGAGCTGGCCCTCGCCGCCGTCGAGGCCAAGACCGTCAAGGACCTCAGCTGGCAGGAGATCGCCGACGTCTCCGGCTACTCCGTCGCCTTCACGACCGCCGCCCTCCTCGGCCAGCACGCCCTGCCCGAGTCCGCCGCCCGCGCCGTCGCCGCCCTCCTCGGCCTCGACGAGGACGCCGTCCGGCTCCTCCGGACCGTCCCCACCCGGGGCTCGTTCGACGGCGTCCCGACCGACCCCACCGTCTACCGCTTCTACGAGATGCTCCAGGTCTACGGGACCACCCTGAAGGCCCTGGTCCACGAGCAGTTCGGCGACGGCATCATCTCCGCGATCAACTTCAAGCTGGACGTGAAGAAGGTCGCCGACCCCGAGGGTGGCGAGCGCGCGGTGATCACCCTGGACGGCAAGTACCTGCCGACCAAGCCGTTCTGACCCGCCCCGCCGGGCGGCTCCCGCACACCGACGCGCTTCCGGACGAGATCCCTCGGGGTCCGCTTCCGGGAGCGCGTCCCGCGGTTCTATGGTGGGCGGCGCAGATCGCGCGGACCGCGCGGTCCCCCGCGGGCACGCGCCCGGTCCGGCGGCCACCCCGGCGGCAGGGCCGCTCCCGCACGACACGAACGAGGAGTTCCATGGACATCGCCGGCACAGCGGCTCTCGTCACCGGCGCCGCCTCCGGTCTCGGCGCGGCCACCGCCGCCGCGCTCGCCGCCCGGGGCGCCACCGTGTACGGGATCGACCTCGACAAGGCCGTGGCCGCCGCGGGACCGCTGCCCGAGGGCGTCCGGCTGCTCGCCGCCGACGTCACCGACGAGGAGCGGGTCCGCGCGGCGCTCGCCGCGATCGACGCCGACGGCGCGGAACTGCGGCTCGCCGTCAACTGCGCGGGCATCGCCCCCTCGGCCCGCGTCCTGGGCCGCAAGGGCCCGCACGACCTCGCCCTCTTCCGTACGGTCCTCGACATCAACCTGCTCGGCACCTTCAACGTGATGCGGCTCGCCGCCGAGGCCATCGCCCGGCACGAGCCCGACGAGCACGGGCAGCGCGGCCTCGTCGTCAACACCGCCTCGATCGCCGCCTTCGAGGGTCAGGTAGGGCAGATCGCCTACGCCGCCTCCAAGGCGGGCGTCGCGGGCATGACCGTCACCGCCGCCCGTGATCTGGCGCAGTTCGGCATCCGGGTCGTCACGATCGCCCCCGGCATCGTGGACACCCCGATGATGGCCGGGTTCGGCGAGGACGTCCGGGCCGGTCTCGCCGCGAGCGTCACCTTCCCGCAGCGCCTCGCCCGCCCGGAGGAGTACGCGCGGCTCGTCACGATGGTCGCCGAGCACGACTACCTCAACGGCGAGACGATCCGGATGGACGGCGCGCTGCGGATGAGCGCCCGCTGACCTGCGTACCCCCGATGCTGCACTCGGTGCCGGATCTTCCCGGCACCTAGTGCCGCTCGGAGACCGGGCGGGTGTTAGGTTCGGGCCATGGGTACGACGCCGACGAACTCCGCGAAGCCCGCGATGCGGGACTCCCTCATCGCGGCGGCCTTCCAGCTCTTCCTGGAACGGGGCTACGAACAGACCACGGTCGACGACATCGTCACCCTCGCGGGCGTCGGCCGGAGGTCCTTCTTCCGGTACTTCCCGTCGAAGGAGGACGTGGTCTTCCCCGACCACGAGCAGTGCCTCGACGACATGACCCGCTTCCTGGCGGCGAGCGCCGACTCCGACGATCCCATGGTCCGCGTCTGCGACGCGGCCCGGCTCGTCCTGCGGATGTACGCCGAGAACCCCACCTTCTCCGTCCAGCGCTACCGGCTCACCCGTGAGGTCGCCGGACTGCGCGCCTACGAACTCTCCGTGGTCTGGCGGTACGAGAAGACCCTCGGCGACCACCTCAGGACCCGCTGGGCCGACCGCAAGGACGGCACCCTGCGGGCCGACGTCGCCGCCGCGGCGGTCGTCGCCGCCCACAACCACGCCCTGCGGCGCTGGCTGCGCTCCGGCGGCGAGGGCGACGCGCTCGCGGAGATGGACCGGGCCCTGGAGTTCGTCCGCGCGACCTGGAGCCCGGACGCGGTCGTCGACGCACCCGCGGAGGAGACCGAGGACGTGGTGGTGGTGATCACCAAGCGGTCCACCCCGATGTGGCGCGTGGTGCGCGAGGTGGAGTCGAGCCTCGGCGAGAGCTGAGGTACCCGGCCGGAGTCGGACAGGGTCCGCCGGAGTCCGACAGGGCCCGACAGGGTTCGCGGTATCTCGGATCGAGGGAACTCAGGTCTTTATTTGATGGCACTCAGTGCCATATCTTTTCTCCATGCACGGTCGAGCCGCCGAGTGCGAGGAGAAGGCATCGTGTTCCACACGGGACTGAGGGGCGGGACCGTCGTCCGGCCCGACGAGGAGCCGGCCGCCGGGGCCGAGCTCCACTTCCAGCGCTGCCGCTGGTGCCGCACCACGACGTTCCAGCGCCTGCTCTGCCCGACCTGCGGGTCGACGGAGCTGAACCCCGAACTCAGCGAGGGGGAGGGCGTGATCTCCGTACGGCGCGGGGTCTCCGCCGCCGATGCCGACCTCTGGCCGGTCTACATGGCGGAGGGGTTCACGGTCCGCTGCCGGGTGGAGGGACCGCTGCACGCGGTACGCCCCGGGGTCCGGGTGAAGGTCGCCTCCGGGGTCGGTGTGACCGGCCGCCGCCCCGTCGTACGACTCTGCGAGGACGTGCCGCTCGACAGCTGGTACTGAGCCGGAGAGGGGGGTGGATGGCACTCTGTGCCATCCACCCCCCTCTCCCGTACCGTCCGAGGTCAGCGGGTACCGATCTCGTCCGTCAGCTGCGGCAGCACCTCGAAGAGGTCGCCGACCACGCCGTAGTCCACCAGATCGAAGATCGGGGCCTCGGGGTCCTTGTTGACCGCCACGATCGTCTTCGACGTCTGCATACCCGCCCGGTGCTGGATCGCGCCGGAGATGCCCGCCGCCACGTACAGCTGCGGCGAGACCTGCTTGCCCGTCTGCCCGACCTGCTGGGAGTGCGGGTACCAGCCCGCGTCCACGGCGGCGCGCGAGGCGCCCACGGCCGCGCCGAGCGAGTCGGCCAGCTTCTCGACGACCGCGAAGCCCTCGGCGGCGCCGACCCCGCGCCCGCCCGAGACCACGATCGGGGACTCGGTCAGCTCCGGACGGCCGGTCGACACGCGCGCGGTGCGCGAGACGACCTTCGCCGCGTTCCCGGTGAAGGCGACGGTGACGTTCTCGACCGCGCCGGCGGCCGGAGCGGCCTCGGGGGCGGTCGAGTTCGGCTTGACGGTGATGACCGGCACACCGTGCGAGACCGTCGAACGCACCTGGTACGAGGCGGCGAAGACGGACTGCGTGGCGACCGGGCCGTTCTCGCCCGCCTCCAGCTCCACGGCGTCCGTGATCAGACCGGAGCCGAGGCGGAGCGCGACCCGGGCCGCGACCTCCTTGCCCTCGCCGGAGGAGGTCACCAGGACGGCCGCCGCCCCCTTCTCCTCGGCCAGTTGGGCGAGCGCGTCCACCTTCGGCACCACCGAGAGATCGGTGAACTCGGCGCCGTCCGCGACGTACACGGCCGCCGCGCCGTACTCACCCGCGGTGGCGGCGATCGAGGCGGCGGCCCCGCCCGCGCCGAGGACGACCGCGGAGGGCTCGCCGATGCGGCGGGCCAGGGTCAGCAGTTCGAGGGCCGGCTTGCGGACCGCACCGTCGGCGTGGTCCACGAGAACCAGGATCTCGGCCATGATTCATCGCTCCTGTTCGGTATGCGGCTGACGGCGGGTCAGATGAACTTCTGGGTGGCGAGGAACGCGGCGAGCTGCTTGCCGCCGTCGCCCTCGTCGGTGACGATCGTGCCCTGGGTGCGGGCCGGGCGCGCGGCCACCGCGTCGACCAGGGTCCAGGCCCCGGCCAGGCCCACCTCGTCGGCGTCGATGTCCAGGTCGTCCAGGTCGAGCTTCTCGACCGGCTTCTTCTTGGCGGCCATGATCCCCTTGAAGGAGGGGTAACGAGCCTCGCCCGACTGGTCGGTGACCGAGACGACGGCCGGCAGCGGGGCCTCCAGGTGCTCGGTGGCGGCGTCGCCGTCCCGGCGGCCCTTCACCACACCGTCCGCCACGGACAGCTCCGACAGCAGCGTGGCCTGCGGCAGGCCCAGGCGCTCGGCGAGCAGCGCGGGCAGTACGCCCATGGAGCCGTCGGTCGAGGCCATGCCGCAGACGACCAGGTCGAAACCGGTCTTCTCCAGCGCCTTGGCGAGGATCGCGGAGGTGGCGATCACGTCCGAGCCGTGGATGGACTCGTCGTTGACGTGGACGGCCTTGTCGGCGCCCATCGACAGCGCCTTGCGCAGCGCGTCGTTGGCGTCGTCCGGACCGACGGTCACGACGGTGACCTCGGCCTCGTCGGCCTCCTCCGCGATCCGCAGCGCCTGCTCGACCGCGTACTCGTCCAGCTCCGAGAGCAGGCCGTCGACGGCCTCGCGGTCGGTCGTCAGGTCGTCGGCGAACCCGCGCTCGCCGGTCGCGTCGGGGACGTGCTTCACACAGACGGCGATCTTCAGGGTCACGGTCTGTCTCCTTTCAACGGGCTGGTCGTCCGGGCGGGTCAGGGGAGGTTGCGGGCCATGACGATGCGCTGGATCTGGTTGGTGCCTTCGTAGATCTGGGTGATCTTGGCGTCGCGCATCATGCGCTCGACGGGGTAGTCACGGGTGTAGCCGTAGCCGCCGAGGAGCTGGACGGCGTCGATGGTGACCTCCATGGCGGTGTCGGAGGCGAAGCACTTGGCGGCGGCGCCGAAGAAGGTGAGGGCCTCCTTCTGGCTTCCGGCGGAGACGCGTTCGGACCTGGCGGCGGCGGCGTAGGTGAGCTGGCGGGCGGCCTCCAGCTTCATGGCCATGTCGGCGAGCATGAACTGCACGCCCTGGAAGTCGGCGATGGGCTTCCCGAACTGCTTGCGCTCGGTGACGTAGCCCTTGGCGTAGTCGAGGGCGCCCTGGGCGATGCCGACGGCCTGGGCGGCGATGGTGACGCGGGTGTGGTCGAGGGTCTTCATGGCGGTGGCGAAGCCGGTGCCCTCGGCGCCGATCATGCGGTCGGCGGGGATGCGGACGCGGTCGAGGTAGACCTCGCGGGTCGGGGAGCCCTTGATGCCGAGCTTCTTCTCCGGGGCGCCGAAGGAGACGCCCTCGTCGGACTTCTCCACCACGAAGGCGCTGATGCCCTTCGAGCGCTTCTCCGGGTCGGTGACGGCCATCACGGTGTAGTACTCCGAGACGCCCGCGTTGGTGATCCACCGCTTGACGCCGTCCAGGACCCAGAAGTCGCCGTCGCGGACCGCGCGGGTCCGCATCCCGGCGGCGTCCGAACCCGCGTCGGGCTCCGACAGGGCGTAGGAGAACATCGCCTCGCCGCTGGCCAGCGGGGTGAGGTACTTCGCCTTCAGCTCCTGCGAGCCGGACAGGACCACCGGGAGCGAGCCCAGCTTGTTGACCGCCGGGATCAGCGAGGACGCCCCGCACACCCGGGCGACCTCCTCGATCACGATGACCGTGGCCAGCGCGTCCGCGCCCGCGCCGCCGTACTCCTCCGGGACGTGGACCGCGTGCAGGTCGCTGGCGACCAGCGCGTCCAGCGCCTCCTGCGGGAACCGGCCCTCCTCGTCCACCGCCGCCGCGAACGGAGCGATCTTCGCCTCCGCCAGAGC
Source organism: Streptomyces sp. NPDC087215 (assembly GCF_044744885.1). Lineage (NCBI taxonomy): Bacteria > Bacillati > Actinomycetota > Actinomycetes > Kitasatosporales > Streptomycetaceae > Streptomyces > Streptomyces sp. NPDC087215. The sequence continues at coordinate 45,770 of NZ_JBIUZD010000023.1, read as the reverse complement.
ACGGACCGACTCCCGGAGCATCTCGTGCTCCTCGGAAGGCCGGTACAGGTCGAAGTCCTTGCCCATGATGTGGAGCTCCCCTAGACGCTTGTGGCACTGAGTACCCTCAGCAAAACACACTCAGTGCCATGACGCCAGAGCGCCCCGACGCTTCCGCGTCGGGGCGCTCCGGCGGGCCGGTGGATCGGCCCATCGAACCCTTTGGTCGGTTTTCAGCTGTGGGTGTCCGCGAGGGCCTCGTCCCGGCGGCGCCGGCTCGTGTCGTACTCGATGCCCAGCTGCCGGGCCCGGTTCTCCGTCAGGTCGAGCCGGGTCAGCAGGGCAGGGGTGCAGATGCTGGGCACGAGATGCTGGAGCAGGACGGCCACCCGATGGGCCAGGTCGGCGCGGTCGCACATGATCTGCGACATCGCCTGGACCCCGGAGAAGGCGCCGGAGAACAGCTCCGCCGTGTCCGTCACGTTCACATGGGGCAGCAGCTCGCCCCGCGCCTTCGACACCATCAGGATCTCCGACACCTGGTCGACCCACACCTGGAAGGGAGCGGTGCGGTCGACGCTGATGGCGCCGCTGTCCAGGGCCAGGGCGACGCTCGCCCGCACCAGCGCGTCATGCTGGAGCCGATGGGTCAGCAGGAACGCCTGGTCGGCCAGCTCCTGGAGCTTGACCTCCTGCGGAGTGAGGGGCACGTCGAGCATCTGGGCGTCGAGCACACCCAGCGCGAGGTCCTCCTTGGAGGCGAAGTGGAAGTACAGCGCTCCCTTGGTCACCCCGGCGCGCGTCAGGATCTCGCCGATGGTCGTGCGCTCGTAGCCGCGCTCCGCGAAGACCGTCGCGGCCGACTCGAGGATCATCCGCCGGGTGCGGATCGCACGCGCTTGCTGCGCCAAGGCGCCTCCTGCTGTCTCGCTGTCTGTGCTCACCGTGGGACGTGGAGCGTTGAAAAGAAAACCGCGCTGTACGTACTCTAATCCGGGCGGATCCACCGCTCAGGGGGCGCGGGGACGCGGGAGGGACCCATGGATCTAAACCGTCGAGGAACGACGACGCACGTCCCCGGGGAGTTCGTTCACCAAACGGATCCGGCGGACATCATCCCCACGGGATGGACGCGGCTGAAGGAGAACCGGTTCTCCGTCTCCGCGCGCTGGCCTGCCTCACATCCCTTCTTCTCTCCGACGGCTGAGGACCGGCACGACCCCCTCCTGGTGGCCGAGACGATACGCCAGACCGCCATGCTGATAGCTCATGCCGAACTCGGGGTACCCGTGGACGACCAGTTCGTCATGTGGGGCCTCGGCTACGACGTCGACCCCGAGGCGCTCGCCGTCGACGGACTCCCCTCGGACGTCACCGTCGACGTGGTCTGCTCCGATCTCAGCAGCCGGGGCGGACGCCTCCGCGACCTGCGCATCACCGCCGTCCTCACCCGGGGCGACCGGTTCCTCGGCACCGGCAGCGCGCGCACCAGCTGCACCTCCGCCCTCGCGTACCGCAGGATCAGGGGCGACCGGATGGCCGCGCTCGGCCGCCCGGTCCCGCTGATCCCGGCGGTGGCACCGGAACCGGTCGGCCGCAAGGGCTCCGAGGACGTGGTCCTGGGCCCCGGCACCCGTCCCGGCCAGTGGCGGCTGCGGGTCAACACCGGCCACACCACCCTCTTCCGCCGCCCCAACGACCACGTCCCCGGGATGCTCCTGCTCGAAGCCGCCCGGCAGGCGGCGACGCTCACCCACGGCGACCCCGGCCATCTGCCCACCGTCATGGACGTCTCCTTCCTGCGGTACGCCGAACTCGACAGCCCCTGCTGGATCGAGGCCGAGGCCGTACCCGGCGCGGACACCGCCCGCACCGCCGTCCGGGTCGTCGGCCTCCAGGGCGGCCACCCCGTCTTCCGCTCCCTGTTCACCGCCCCGTCCCGGGAACCGGCGGTGGCCGGAGCGGGCCCCGCCCGCCGGTCGGCGGGCTGATCCGCACCGGAACCATGGGCCCACGCATCCTCATCACCGGCGCCACCGGATTCATCGGCGGCCGGGTCGCGGCGACGGCGGCGGCGCACCACGCGCCCGCCTCCGTCCGCCTCCTCGTCCGCCGCCCGTCCGCCGTACCCCCGACGCCCCCGCGCCCCGGCCGCCCGAAGACCGAGACCGTACGGGGCGACCTCCGCGACCCCGCCGCGCTGCGCCGCGCCGTCGAGGGGGTCGACGTCCTCATCCACTGCGCCTCGGCGATCGGCGCGGACGAGGAGCGGTCCCGCGCCGTCAACGACGAGGGCACCCGCGCCCTGGTCGACGCGGCCGTACGCGCCGGGGTCGGCCGGATCGTCTCCCTCGGCACCGCCTCCGTGCACGGCCGGGGCCCCTTCCGGGCAGCCGCCCCCGGCAGCCTGCCGCTGGCTCCCGGCTCGGTGACCAGCCGCACCCGGGCGGCGGGGGACCGGCACGTACGGGCCGCCGGAGGGACCGTGCTCCGGCCGCACCTCGTGTACGGTCCCGGCGACCGGCAGGTGATGCCCGCGCTGGCCCGGCTCCTCGAAGCGCTGCCGGGGCCGCTCGACTGCGGTGGCTCGCTGCACTCCCTGATCGGCGTGGACGCGCTCGCGGGAGTCCTGCTCGGCGCGGCGCTCTCGCCCGCGACCGTGCCGGGCCCGTACTACGTCGGCCATCCCGAACCGGTGCCGGTCGCCGAACTGCTCGCGGCGGCCGAAGAGCTGGTCGTGCGCGGGACGGACCTGCCCCGGCGCCCGGCGATCGACGTCGCCGAGGCCCGCGTCCTGCTCGCCGGGGTCCCCTATGCCGGACACCACCTGGACATGCTCGCCCACGACCACTGGTTCGCCGACAGCCGCCCCTGGCAGGACCTCGGCTGCGCCCCCGGCCCGCCCTTCCGCCAGGACGTCGCCGCGCACCTGCCGTGGTACCGGGACCTGCTGGAGGGCTGAGGGGGTACGGCCTGGGCCCGCCCGGACGACCGGTTCCGCGGGGGCGCGCCCGCGCCGTGACTCAGCCCCGCCGCCCGCGCGCCAGGGCGTCCTTGACCTCCCGCACCACACGGGACGCGTCCTCGGGGACGTTCACCACGTCGGTGCGGTTCATGTCCACGACGAGGACCTCGCTGGCCGAGTAGTGCTGGTGCACCCAGTCGTCGTAGCCGGACCACAGCGTCCGGTAGTACTCGACGAGGCTCTCGTCCTGCTCGAAGTCACGGCCCCGCAGCCCGATGCGGTGCAGCACCGTCCCGAAGTCCGCCTTGAGGTAGACCATGAGATCGGGCGCCTTGCGGTAGGGCAGCCCGTCGATCTCGCGCATCATCTCGTCGAGCAGGCCCTCGTACACCCGCATCTCCAGAGAGCTGATCCGGCCGAGGTCGTGGTTGACCTTGGCGAAGTACCAGTCCTCGTAGATCGACCGGTCGAGGACGTTGTCGCCCTGCCGGTACGCCTCCTTGATCGAGGCGAAACGCGTCCGCAGGAAGTAGAGCTGGAGCAGGAAGGGGTAGCGCTTCGCCTGGATCTCCTCGGGGCTCGCCGTGTAGAAGAGCGGCAGGATCGGATTGTCTTCCACGCTCTCGTAGAAGACCTGGCTGCCGAGTTCCTTGGCGAGCATCTCGGCCACACTCGTCTTGCCGATCCCGATCATCCCACCGACGCAGATCACCGGCATACCTCACTTCTCCTGATGGTTCCTGTTCGCGGGGCGGGCTGGTCGGCCCACCCCGATGAGACGCGCGCCAGTGGTCCCCCGATTCCCAGGGGCCTCGTGAGCAGCGTCATGGAGCCCGGAGCCGGGTCCGCACCGGGGCCCCGGGCCCTGAACGGGAGCGGACCGGTCCTCCCGACCGCAGGCCGGACCACACCGCGGTCGCCGTACTCGGTTCAGGGGCCGCGACCCCGAACCGTCTCGAATATTAGATGACGATTTGCCCGGGGTGCCGCCGTCGCCGATGGCACCCCGCCCCCTCCCGGGGCACCCCTCCACGACCGGAACCGCTCGGGGGAGGCGCTTGACGCGGGCCCTGCGTCACCCCGGTCCGGCGGAACGCGGCCGGGAAGCGGGCCAGGGCCGTCGGCCCACCGCATGGCGGGCCCGGCCCTCCTCGACGCCGAGCGCGACGGCGACCGGCCGGACCCGCCCGGTGCTCCCCCGGTCCGGCGCTCGGCCGTCCCTGACCGGCACCCGACAGCGCCGGACCGGGCCGGTGTGCCGCCCCGCCCCGGACCGGGCCGGTGTGCCGCCACCGCCGGAAGTCCGCGATCAGCTCCTCCACCCGTCCGCCGGGGGCCGACCGGCGCCGACGGCCGGCCGGTGCCACCGGTGCACCCGCTCGCAGACAGCTTCGGCGGTGGTGTCGAAACGGAGGCCGCTCGGGCGTCGACAGGGTGAGCGGGACGGCGACCGGCTCCCGCGCGGGACGTCACAGGAGGTCTTCATGAGCATCACCGTCCACCCCGGGATCCCTACCGCGGCGCTGGTGAGTCGCCGGGGCGTCGTGGCCGCCACGCCACCGGTGGTCTTCGCCTTGCTCACCGCACCGGGCGAGCACGCCGGTCTGGACGGCACCGGTGAGGTCCTGGGCGTCGTCGAGGGGCCGCAACGGCTGGAACTCGGCTCGGTGTTCCGGATGAGGATGAAGGGCTACACGACCACGAACACCGTCGTGGAGTTCGAACACGACACCCTGATCGCCTGGCGGCACCGCGGCCGGCACGTGTGGCGGTGGCAACTGCGGGCGGTGCCCGGCGGAACCGAGGTCACGGAGACGTTCGACTACACCGCCAAGCGGGCGCGGCGGCTGGTGCGGCTGATCGGTGTCCCGAAGCGGGCCGGTACCGCACTGGACAAGACCCTCACCGCGCTGCAGGCGCGGTTCGCCTGAGCCGCCGGAGCGTGTCGGTGGCCCGGTGGCCCGGCCGGTTTCCATGATTTCCGGTCGGCTCAGAAAATGCCTGCTCTACGCTGTCGAAACTTCGCCCGCGTGCACGTCGAACGGGTGAGAGGCGGCGCAGCCGCCGCGAGGAAAGGGAATGCCATGCGCTACATCCTGATGTCGCACGTCGACGAATCCGCTCTGGCCGGGCTGGCGCCTGAGGAGTTCCAGGCCACGATCGAACGTTTCGTGGCCTTCACCCAGGCACTGGCCGAATCCGGGGTGCTGCGTGGTGCGGAGCAGTTGCAGAGCCCCGACACGGCGACGACGGTACGCAGTCGGCAGGGGGAGGTCCTGCTCACCGACGGGCCGTACGCCGAACTGTCGGAGTCCTTCGGCGGCTTCTGGATCGTGGAGGCGGCCGACCTGGACACCGTGCTGAAGTACGCGGCCGACTGCCCGGCCACCGACTTCGGCTCGGTCGAGGTCCGGTCCCTGGTCGAGCTGGGCTGAGCGGATGTCCGGTCCGGTCGACGTCGCCGTCGAACAGGTCTACCGGGCGGAGTGGCCCACGCTGGTGGCCAGTCTGGCCCGGTGGACCGGTGACCTCGACCGGGCCGAGGACGCCGCCGCCGAGGCGGTCGCCAGGGCCTTCGAGACCTGGCCCCGCGACGGGGTTCCCACCCGGCCGGGTGCCTGGCTGCAGACCACCGCCCGGCGCGGGATCCTCGACCGGCTGCGCCGCGACCGTGTCGCGGTGGACAAGCTCGCCACCCTGGCGGGCGAGCTGCGCGACGAGCCGGCGGCCGACAGCGTCAGCGATCCCGACGACCCGTTCGGCGCCGTGCGCTGGTCCGACACCGCCGCCGAAGACCTGCTCCGGCTGGTGTTCACCTGCTGCCACCCGGCCCTGGCCGCCTCCGCGCAGGTGCCGCTCGCGCTGCGCCTGCTGTGCGGGCTGACCGCCGCCGAGACCGCCCGGCTGCTGCTCACCACCGAATCGACCGTCGCCCAGCGTCTGGTCCGGGCCAAACGCAAGATCCGCGACGCCGGGATGGTGCTGGACATCCCGCCCCGCGCCGCCTGGCCGGACCGCCTGGACGCCGTGCTGACCGTCATCGGCCTGGTGTTCACCGAAGGGCACACGGCCGTCGAAGGCCCGGGGCTGGTCCGTCCCGCCCTGTGCGACGAGGCACTGCGCCTGGCCGCCCTGCTGCGCGGGCTGCTCCCCGACGAACCCGAAGTCCTGGGGCTGTCGGCGCTGCTGCTGCTCACCGACGCGCGACGCGACGCCCGTACCGACGGCGACGGGCTGGTCCTGCTCGCCGATCAGGACCGCACCCGCTGGCGGTGGGACGACATCGGCCGGGGACTCGACCTCGCCACCAGGGCCCTGCGCCGAAGCGGTGACCGCCCCGGCCGCTGGGTGCTCCAGGCCGTCATCGCCGCCCTCCAGGTCCAGCCCGCGCCGGACCGGGAGGCCATCGTCACCCTCTACGACCGGCTGGCCGACCGGACGCCGTCCTCGGCGGTCCTGGCCAATCGCGCCGCCGCGATCGCTCTCGCACGCGGACCCGCCGCCGGTCTCGCCGCCCTTGACGGCGTGCGGGCCGCCCCCGGAGACCACCGTCTTCTCGTGCTCCGCGCCGAACTCACCGCCGAACTCGGCCGGCGCACCGAAGCACGGCAACTGATGCACGACGCCGTCCGAGCCGTACGCAACGACGTCGAACGCCGCCACCTCCAGCGGCGACTCGACACCTGGACCCACCCCGGCGCCTGAGCCCGCGGGAAGGAGGGCCCCGGCGGCCGGGCCGGGCCTCCCGTGGCCGTCCCTCGCTACGGGCGGCGGGAACCACCGGCCGGGCGCGTCCGACTGCCTGGACGTGACCGAGACATCGGGACCGACCGTCTTCCCGGGGAGAACCATGAACCGCCGTCATCTGCTCCGCACGACCACCGCCCTCGGCGCGGGCGGCGCCCTCGCGGGTGTCACGACCGCCGCCGCGGCGACCACCGCGACCGGGACCCCGGCCGCCCCGGGAGCGGCGGCGTCCGCCGCGCGTCGGCCCTTCCGGGTGCACCTCGTCCTCTTCGACGGCGTCGAGGAACTCGACTTCGCCGCCCCCTACGAGGTGCTCTCCGCCGCCGGGTTCTTCGCCGGACGCCCGGTCGAGGTCCGCTACGTCTCCGTGGACGGCCCCGGCACCGTCACCGCCGCCTACGGCACGAAGGTGCGGGTCGAACACCCCTGGGCCCCGCACCGGGCCGACCTGCTCGTCGTCCCGGGCGGCGGCTACGCCCGCCGCGAGGACCCCGGGGTGTGGGCGGAGATCGACCGGGGCGTCCTGCCCCGCGCCCTCGCGGCGGCCGTCCGGCCGGGGCTGACCGTCGGCGCCCTGTGCACCGGGGTGATGCTCCTCGCCGCCGCCGGGCTCACCCGTGGCCGCCCCTGCACCACCCACCACAAGGCGCGGCCCGACCTGGAGCGGCAGGGCGGGGTCCTGAAGAGCGCGCGGGTGGTCGACGACGGCGACCTGGTGACCGCGGGCGGTGTGACCTCCGGTCTGGAACTGGCCCTCTGGCTGGTCCGGCGCGAACTGGGCCCGGACGCGGCGAACGGCCTGGAGGCCATGCTGGAATACGAGGCCCGGGGCACGGTCTGGACCCGGACCTGACCCGGAGACACACCCCCGAGCGGCCCCGGAGCACACCCCGGACGCGCCCCCGCCTCCGACCTGCCCCCGCCTCGTCCCGCCCGGGACCCCGCCCTCCCCGACGGGCGAACGGCGCCCCGACGGGGTACATCTCCTGGGAGACGCGTACGAAAGCACGGACACGGGAACGGGAGGTCGCCGTGACAGGCAGGAGCAAGGGGTTCGTGCATTCCTTCGACCGGGCCGGCGGATATGGATTCGTCATCCCCGTGGGATCGCGGGAACAGGTCTACTTCCGCGCCGAGGACATCGAGGGCGGGGACCGCTCGCTCTCCGAGGGGCAGCAGGTCACGTTCGTGCTCGTCCTCGGCGACGGCCGTTTCGAGGCGAGGGAACTGCGTACCTGAGCCGTGGTCCCGGGGCCGTCCGGTCCCGGGACCACGCGGGCGGACTCACTCCGCCCGGGTCACTCGCCCGGCGCGGGGGACAGCGCGTCCATGAACGAACTGACGGAGAACACCGCGCGCCCCGGGCCCGAGGGGCCGTAGCCGGGCGGCGCGGCCAGCCCGTACTCGCCGAGGGTCGCCGTGTACGCCTCCAGGAGCCGCAGGTGGTACTCCAGCGGGGCGCCGTCCGGGTTGTCCCTGCCCAGCGGGGTCGTCGGCTCCGGGCACCAGGTGGTGAACCGGGGCGTGATCCCGCGCGACATGAAGAACCGCAGGCCCTCCCGGGTGGAGGCGATGGCCTCGTCCACGGTCAGGAAGCCGGAGGGGCGGGCCATCTCGACGCCCGCGACGAAGTTCGGGATGACGTTGCGCGGCCCGAACACCTCCGCCGAGTCCAGGATGCGCCGGTGCCACTCGTCCCGGCCGATGTAACGCTCCTTGCCGGGGCAGTACAGCTCGAACAGCCGCCGGTCCCACACCTCGTAGTTCGGGTGGTAGATCCGGATGCCGTAGTCGTGGAACCGCTGGACATCGGCCTTCGGCAGGGCCTGGGCCACGACCTTGCCGATCCAGCGGCCCGGGAAGCGCTCCTCGATCGCGCGCGCGTACTGCCCGTAGAAGTCGGCCTCGTCCTTCCCGCCGACGCGGGAGGTGACCGCGCCGCCCGTGAGGGTGTACGCCGTCGAGGTCCGGGCGGTGTCGTGCCGGTCGATGATCTCCAGCGCCTCCAGCACCTCGTCGACCGGCTTCACCCCGGTGTACGGGCGGCCCGCCGCCTTGTGCTGGCGCCAGTTGTGGTTGATGTCGCAGTACTGGCACTCCTCCTTGGCGCCGAAGTACTGACAGACCCGGAAAACCGTGAGGTAGATCAGATAACCCCACTGGATGGTGGGGGCGACCTCCATCACGGACTTCCCGTTCGACAGCGGGTGCCGGTAGTACTCCGGCATCGGCGGCAGACCGACGTCCGCGATCCGCGTCCCGTCGAGGAACAGCGCGAGCGTCCCGTCCCCGTCCGGCGCCACCCGGTACGGCGACGAGGGGTTGACCCGCACCGACACCACCGTGCGGCGCAGCCCGTACGGACCGCCGGTCAGCACGATCTCCTCCGGCGGCCGGTTCAGCGCCGCCTCCCCGAGCTCCGGCAGCGTCCGGTGGTCGAAGGAGAAGATGAAGTACGACTTCGGCTTGACCTCGCCGCCCTCGTTCCCGCTCAGCGCCGACGGGTCGAAGGCGAGCCCGCCGCGCAGCAGGTCCTCCTTGAACACCGCCTCCGGCGGGACGCCGGGGAAGCGTTCCATGAGGGACTCGACGACGGCGGTACGGGTCGGGGCGGCGCTGGACACAGGCGGATCTCCAGTGGTGAGGGACGGAGCCGACGGACCTCACGCTACGCGCGCGGGCGGACGCCCGGTCCGGCGGGACCCCGGCACATCCCGCCCGCCGCCGTCCCCCGCCCGCAGTACACCGGCCGCACGCCGCCAGGGGCCGCGCCGGGAGATGCTGGCGACGTCACATCCGCCCCACGCACCCCCCACACCCACTGGAGAGCACCCATGAGGATCAATCTGGCGAGCCTGCTCGTCGACGACCAGGAGAAGGCCCTGCGCTTCTACACCGAGGTGCTGGGCTTCCTGAAGAAGACCGAGGTCCCCCTCGGCGGGTACCGCTGGCTGACGGTGGTCTCGCCGGACGCCCCGGACGGCGTCGAGCTGGTCCTGGAGCCGGACGCCGGCGTGCCCGCCGCCCGGGCGTACCGGGAGGCGCTCGTCGCCGCGGGCATCCCGCTCACCTCCTTCGCCGTGGACGACGTCCGCGCCGAGTACGAGCGCCTGCGCGGACTCGGGGTGCGGTTCACCCGGGAGCCGGTCGAGGCGGGCCCGGTGACGGTCGCGATCCTCGACGACACCTGCGGCAACCTCGTCCAGCTCGCCCAGTACGGCGGCTGAACCGGCGCCCGCTCAGGACGGCACGGGGTCCGGGAAGGCGCCCACCCAGACACCGGTGACGGCGCTGACGTACCGGGCGCCGCACCGGTCGGAGGGCACCACCAGCTGCGGTCCCGCCGCGTCCAGCTCCCCGTCGTCCATACGGGTCGCCAGGAGGACGGGCGCGGCGCCGAAGTCGGTGTCGATCTCGGCCCAGGACAGCACGGACCTGTGTCCGTCGCCGCCGCTCACCACGAGCAGGAAGCCCGCGCGCTCCTTGCGGCGGGCGGGGTCGAAGCCCGGCCGCGCCCGCGCCACCACCTCGCGCAGCAGCGGCCCTTCGAAGACGTGCCGCCGGGGCCCGCTGGTGGCGCAGTCGAACACGACCTCCGCCCGGTGCGGCTGCCAGCCCCCGCGGAGGTCCGCGACCGTCAGCAGGGCGGGCAGCGCCACCTGCCCCGACAGCGTGAACGCGCGGGCGCGGGCGGTCCGCGCGGGGGAGACGGAGACGACGGGTCGGCTCATCGGTTTCCCTTTCGGACGGTCGGTGCGGCGACTGCGCCCAGTGATACCCGGCCGCCGGGACGGGGAACCGTATCTGCCAGCCAGATGCCCTCGGTCGGCCGGTCATTGTGAGCCTTCTCCGAGAGGGCGACCGGCATCCTCCGGGGCCATCACCCGACCGGCCGTCCGTCCCCGGGCCGCTCACCCTCGCGCCGCCCGTCCCCGGGCCGTCCGTCCTCGCGCTGTGCGGCGAGGGCCAGCCAGACCCGGTCCCGGGTGAGGGGGAGTTCCGTGAAGCGGATGCCGGTCGCGTCGCGGAGCGCGTTCGCGTAGGCGGGCGCGACCGGGTTGAACGGGCTCTCGCTCATCGACTTCGCGCCCAGCGGACCGATCGCGTCGGCCGTCTCCGTGAAGTGGACCTCGGTCCGGGGCACGTCCGCGTACTGGGGGAGCCGGTAGCGGCGGAACGCGGCGGTGGTGACCTCGCCCCGCTCGTCGAGCCGCACGTTCTCGAAGAGGGTCGCGCCGAGCGCCTGGGCGACCCCGCCCTCGACCTGCCCCCGGCACTGCATGGGGTTCATCACCTTGCCCGCGTCGGCGGCGTGGACGCTGCGCAGGACGCGGACCTCCCCGGTGTCCGGGTCGACGGCGATCCGGAACCACTGCGCGTTGAACGCCACCGACCGGGGCGAGCCGCCCCAGTGACCGTCCGCCGCCAGCTCCTCCACCGCCCCGAGCGCGTGCCCCGCCTCGTACAGCTCCTTCAGCGCGACCGTACGGCCCCCGCAGTCGACCGACTCCGCGCCGAGGACGCAGCGGTGCCGGGCGACGCCCGTGTGCCGGGCGGCGAGGGTCCGCAGCCGCTCCGCGAGCGAGGTCGCGGCGAGGAGGACCGCCTTGCCCGCGACGACCGTGCCCGCCGAGCCGAAGGCACCGGTGTCATGGCGGACGACGTCCGTGTCGGACTGCCGGATCGTCACCCGGTCCCCGGTGGTGGCCAGCGCTCCCGCGGTGATCTGCTGGTGGACGGTGGTGGTGCCGTTGCCGAACTCGGCGGTGCCGACGGCCACGTCGTACGTGCCGTCGGAGCGGAGCGAGACCCGGGCGTCGGCGTAGTGACCGCCGGGCGGCCCGGTGGCGATCATCGCGAGCGCCGCGCCCTGCCCGACCAGCCAGCCCTCGGGCGCCTCCTCGCCACCGCGGTCCCCGGCGAGCGCCTCCCGCACGACCGAGAGGCACTGGTCGAGCCCGTACGAGGCGATGTGCAGGTCCTCCTCCTCGCCGATCGGACTGTGCGGCGCGTCGCCGGGGCCGATGACGTTCCTCTCGCGCAGGACCAGCGGGTCCATCCCGAGGCGGTGGGCCAGCTCGTCCATGACGGACTCGACGGCGAAGGTGACCTGGCCGAGCCCGTACCCCCGGAACGCCCCGGCGGGGACGGCGTTCGTGTAGACCGACCAGGCGTCGACCTTCTTGTGCGGGGCGCGGTAGACGGCGAAGGACTCGCCGACGCTGTGGAACATGACGGCCGGGCCGTGGTTGCCGTACGCCCCGGTGTTCGACACGACCCGCATCCGCACGGCGGTCAGGGTGCCGTCCGCACGGGCGCCCACCTTGATGCCGATGGTGAAGGGGTGCCGGGTGGTCGCCCCGAAGAACTGCTCGGCCCGGGTGTACTCCAGCTTCACCGGCCGCCGCAGCCTCAGCGCGGCCAGGGCGACGACGTCCTCGGTGAGCATCTCCTGCTTGCCGCCGAAACCGCCGCCGACGCGCCCCGCGACCACCCGCACCCCGTCCTCCGGCAGGCCGTACAGCGCGCACAGCGCACGCCGGGTCAGGAACGGCGTCTGCGTCGAGGAGCGTACGGTCAGCCGCTCGCCCGTGCCGTCCTCCTTCGGCTCGAAGTACGCGACGCAGCCGTGGGTCTCCAGGCTGGCGTGCTGCACCCGCTGGGTCCTGAAGGTGTCCTCGACGACGACGTCCGCCTCCGCGAAGCCCCGCTCCACGTCCCCGATCTCGCCGTGCACCTCGCCCGCGACGTTCGCCCCGGCACGGGCGATCCGCGCCTCCGGGCCCTTGTCGCCGTGCAGCGCGGGCGCCCCCGGCCGCATCGCCTCCTCCGGGTCGGTGACGTACGGCAGTTCCTCGTACGTCACCTCGATCCGGCGACAGCCCTCCTCGGCGGCCCCCTCGCTGTCGGCGACGACGGCCGCGACCCGCTGGCCCACGTACCGGACGACGTCGTCCAGGACCCGGGTGTCGTCGGGGTCCTCGGTCGGATGCTCGTGGCGGGCACTGGAGTACAGCGTCGCCGGGGCGTCCTCATGGGTGAACACGGCGACCACCCCGGGGACCCGCAGCGCCGCCGCCGTGTCGATCGCGGTGATCCGGGCGTGCGGGTGCGGGGAGCGCAGCAGCTTCATGTGGAGCAGGCCGGGCACCTCCACGTCGAAGGTGTACCGGGCCCGGCCGGTGACGACGTCGGGACCGGCGGGCGCGCCGACGTTCCGGCCCACCGCCTTCCCCGCGCAGGGGAGTTCGGTGTGCCGCACCCCTCGCACGGCGTCCTCGACGGCCCGGTAGCCGGTGCAGCGGCAGATGTTCCCCTTGAAGGCGCGGGGCAGGTCGTCCAGCTTGCCGTCGTCGTGCGCGGTGCCCCGCTCGGCCTCCAGGGCCGCCGTCGTCATCAGGAACCCGGCCGTGCAGAACCCGCACTGGTAGCCCTGCGCGTCGAGGAACCGGCGCTGCACGGGGTGGAGTTCGCCGTCCGGCGCGGCGAGGCCCTCCACGGTGGTGACGGCCCGGCCGTCGGCCAGGACCGCCGGGTAGAGACAGCTGTGGACCGGCTCGCCGTCGACATGGACGGTGCAGGCCCCGCAGTCGCCCGCGTCACAGCCCTTCTTGACGCCGAACCAGCCGCGCTCGCGCAGATAGGTGCGCAGGCACTGCCCGGCGCGCGGGGTCTCGTCGAAGTGTCGTTCGTTCACGCGCAGTCCGAAGCTCATCGGGCACCTTCCTCGTGGTCGCGGACCAGCTCGCGGCGGACCTCCTCGGCGAGGCGCAGCGCCATGTGGCGGCGCCACGCGGGCAGTCCGTGGATGTCGTCGAACCAGTCCTCGTCGCGTACGGCCGCCCCGATCGCCCGCCGGAGCCGTCCGGCGTCCGGCGGCAGCGGGAACCAGAACCGGAACGGTCGGACCGTCGCCGCGCTGACCGTCACCGCGAGGGAACCGTCCACCGGATCGAGCGCGCCGATCACCAGCGCCGCCGACCGCCCGAGGCCGTACAGCGAGGTCTGGCGGAAGGCTGTCCGGCAGCCGAGCGCCCGCGCGGGCAGGGTGACCGAGCGCAGCAGCTCGCCCTCGGCGAGGTCCTTGCGCCCGGCTCCGGTGACGAAGTCGACCACCCGCACCCGGCGCAGCGAGCCGTCCTGGGCCCGCAGCAGGCACTCCCCGTCGAGGGCGGCGGTCAGGGAGATCAGCGGTCCGGCGGGCAGGGCGTTGCACAGGTTCCCGCCGACCGTCGCCATGTTCCAGATCTTGAAGGAGGCGAGGAAGGCCCGGCAGCACTGCTCGAACAGCGGTGCCGCGGGGGCGTCCCCGTCGCGCCCGAACCGGGACAGCCGGGCGACCGTGCAGGTCGCCGCGATCTCCAGGGACCCGTCGTCCCGGCGGGTCAGCGGCTCCCAGCCGGTACGGCTCAGGTCGACCAGTCGGCGCAGCCGGGGCTGGGGCTCCGAGAAGAGGTACGTTCCGCCGCCGAGCCAGGCGTCCCCCGGGCGCCAGGGTTCGCGCAGCCGCGCGTCCCTGATGTCCGTCACCGTGTTCAGATCCATGCCCCGACCCGCCTCCCGACCCGTTCAGCCCCGACCCGGACCAGTGAAGCCCGGCGGGGGCGGTCCGGACGACTGGTGCGGACTCCGGAAGATCGGCCCTGGGCGGGGGCGGGCCCTGGAGGATCGACCAGGGGCGCGGGCGCGGACCGCTGCGTGCCCGGTGCGACCGGGTGCGGACCGGGGCACGCGCGCGTGGAGGGTGTGCGGACCGTGACGCGGCGGCGGGGCACGCGTCGGCGGCGGGGCACGCGCGCGTACGGGGTGTGTGGCGGCGGGGCGGGGCGGCGGGCCGCGCGTGGAGGTGAGAGGCTCGGCCGAGGGGCCCGTGCGGCAGGAGCGAGAGGTCCCGATGACGACACCCCCGACCCCCATGGACACCGTCACCCTGGAGCGGCGGATCGACGCAGGTCCCGAAGCGGTCTTCGCGTTCCTCACCGACCGCGAGAAGTGGCTGTCATGGATGGGGGAGGACGGTGTGTTCTCCATCGCCCCCGGCGGTTCCTACCGCGTCCGGGTCCCCGGCGGCGCCGTCGCCTCAGGCCGCTTCACGGTGGTCGAGCCGCCCCGGCGGATGGTCCTCAGCTGGGGCTGGGAGTCCGGTCCCGTGCCCGTGCCGCCGGGCGGCAGCACGGTCGAGATCACCCTCGCGCCCGCCCCCGGCGGCACCCTGCTCCGGCTGGTCCACAGCGGGCTGCCCACCACGGAGGCGTGCGAGGCGCAGGCCGAGAGCTGGCAGCACCACGTCGACCGGCTCGCCTCCCTGGCCGAGGGCCACGACCCGGGCCCGGACCCCTGGACCCGCCGCCCGGAGGTCTGACGGGGGTGGGGGACCCGGGGCGGGAGCACCCGGCCCCCGCCCCCGTCCGGAACGGGGACCCCGGACCGCGCCCCATGCCCCGTGCCCGTACCCGTCCACGGGAGGCGTGCTCCGTACGGCGGAGGCGTCAGGCGCCCACCGGTACCTGTGACTCGCGGCTCAGCAGGAGGCCGAGGCGCAGATAGGCGGCGAGGTCGGCGCCGGGAGCCTTGCGGACGACATGGCGGATCGCCTGCATCGCCTCCCACGCCGAGGTCTGCGCCAGCGAACCGCCCCAGGTGCCCCCGAGACCGTCCCAGAGGTACGCGCTGAACCCCAGCTGGAGCCCGCCCGCCCGCCGCCGTTCCTCCTCGTACGCGGCGAGCGCCCGGACGAAGAACCGTTCCGCCTCCACCGGGGGCAGCACGGTGCGGATGATCCGCAGATACGGTGTGACCAGCGACGCGACCTCGGGGCACTCCCCAGGGGGGACGACCGCGTCACGGGGAACGGGCGGGGGCGCGGGCTCGTATGCGTGAGTCATGAAACCTATCGATACGTCATCTCATCGCAGGAACCGGCGTGGCGCGCCCACGGACCGGCCCGGTTCGCCCCACGGCGTCAGGCGTCCGTGTCCCGCGCGCTCCGCAGCACGACCAGCCGCCGGGTCGCCCGGGTCATCGCCACGTACCGGTCCACCGCCCCCTCGACCCCCTCGCCGAACCGCTCCGGGTCGACCAGGACGACCAGGTCGAACTCCAGGCCCTTCGCCAGCGACGGGGTCAGCGCACGGACGCGCGGCACCTCGCGGACCGCGGGGTGCCGCCGAGTCCGTCAGAGGCGGTGCACGGTGTGGAGCTTCTTGGCGTAGGTACCGGTGCCGTCCAGGGTGGACGAGCCGGCCAGGTCCGCCATGGTCGGACCGTTGCCGGTCTTGCGACTGGAGAGGAAGCGGCGTGCGCCGTTCGCGTCCTTGCCCAGGTAGATGCCGACGTGGTCGACCGTGACCGTCGTGTTGTCGTCGCCTGAGTCGGCGTTGAAGAGGACCAGGTCGCCCGGCTGCAGCAGAGTCGCGGCCGGCGGGGTGCTGCCGGTCACCTGGTCGATGCGGACACCGGGTGAGTGGTCCACCATGTCGCGGGACTTGCGCGGCAGTCGCGTCCTGGAGGTATCGGCGCCCGCCGCCAGAGGGACCCGGTGGTGGTAACCGAACACGATGCGCGTGTAGCCGGAGCAGTCCAGGTTACCGACCTGCTTGCTCGACGGGCCGGTGTACGTGCCGTCGGGGAAGGTCCAGCCGGTGTTCATGTACTCATGGAAGTCGGCACCCTCGTAGCGGTTGCCCCGAGGGTCGAGGTTGCCGTAGCCGGCCGTGCCGAGCACCCGCTTGCCCGCGGCGGCGCCCGCACCCGCGGTCACGGTCGGCGCGTCCGGCAGGAACATCGCCGCATAGGCCAGGACGTCAGGCGTGGTCGACCCGGCCCAGGCGCGGATGCGGGCCTCCAGCTCGGGGGACCACGTTCCGTCGAACGGCTCGTCCAGGACCCGTACCCAGTCTCCGTGCGTGACGCTCGGAGGGGCCTCCCAGTTCGCGGCGGAGACCTCGAAACGGCTGACGGTCAACTTGACCGGCAGGTTCGTGCAGCCGTCGTTGGCGAGGGCGCGCAGGCCCACCCGGCCCTTGCCGAAGGCTGTGTCGTCGACCTCGGTGGTCCAGGCGGCGGGCTCGGCTCCGGCGGTGCGCCATGCCTTGACCTGGATCCTCGCGCCCTCGCGGCGCACACGTATGGTCCAGTCGGTACCGGCGGGGACCCCCGTGGCCATGCCGACGGCTGGCGCCAACTGCGTGACGATGTCGGCGGCCTCCTTCTCGACGCGCAGTTCCACGGCCCCCGTGGTCGTGAAGGAGAGCCGGGCCCGGTAGTTGTTGTGCGAGTCCTGGTAGCCGAAGGAGAGGGCGTACGAGCAGGCCTGGCCGGTGGGCACCTTGTCGAACCGGGCGACCGCCCGCACGTCCACATCGGTGATCTCGCCGTCGCGGATGCTGGCGTGGCGGCTCGCGTAGTCGGTGGTCAGATTGATGACCCCGGCGCCGGGGGTCACCGAGTAGTCGGTGGCGGGGCCGCCGAGGGTGGTCCAGCCACCGCCGCCGGGGGCGGTGCCCCAGTACACGCGGTCGGCCTCGGGGAGCGCCGGGTCCGGCAGGGTCCGCTGGAAGTCGTCGGTGAAGGGCCGCTTGTTCTCGGTGAAGACCCGCTCGGGGCCCGGGAGGATCACGGTGCGGGCGCCGAGCGTCAGCAGCGCGACCCGCTTGCCACCGGACGTGACCTCGGTGCGGACCGGGGTTCCCGGGAGCACGGTGGCACTGAGGGTGCCGAGGGCCACGGTGGTGAACCAGTCGGCGCCGAGGCCCGCGACGGTGACGCTGGACCGGGGGGTGTCGAGCCCGGCCACGGTGGCGGCGAGCGGGGTGAGGGCCGGAGCGACGCCCCCGGCGACGGCCTGCGCGGCGCGGGCGGGTGCCGCGGTCAGGGATGCGAGGGGAACGGCTGCGGCCGTGGCGGTCAGCGCGGTGAGCAGACTGCGTCGTGAGGCGCCGAGGGGACGGGTGGTGCGAGAGGTGTCGGTCATGGCAATTATCATCCGGATGTCCTGTGACCTGCGTACATCGGGGTGGCAGAAGCCACTCGGACACGAGGGAAGAGCCCTTGGGCTCCGAGCCGCTGGGGGCAACACCCCGGAGGGCGCGGGCGGTTGCCGGACCGGTGACACGGTTGAGCGGTCAGGGCGAGCACGCGGTACTCCAGGACCCCCTTGCGGAGCTGGGTGGCCGCGCGGGCCTGCTTGGTGGCGTCACCTGGTTCCATGCCATGCGAGATGCCTGGTCGGGCAAGAGGGCCTGAACGTGGGGTCTGCCCGCGCGCCCTTCACTTACCCGATCGGGTGAAATCGTGGTCTCCGGGTTTCCGCGCGCCGGGGGCGCGTGAGCCCGGCGCGCACATGGCTCGTGCGGACGTACGGCCCCCGGTGAAAGCGCTGTCCGACGGACCGGAGGGCGACCGGCGGCCACCTGCGGATACCTAGACTCCCGGCTCATGTCGCTCTGGCTGCTCAATCACTTCAGCACCGCCACCCTGGCCGTGGTCATCGTCGGCGGGACCGTATCCGTCGCCGTCGTCGGCAGCGTGCTGGCCCGCCGCAGACACCCCTCGCTGGCCGACGGCGAGCACAACGACATGGTCGGCGTGACGCTCGGGATGTTCGGCGCGATCTACGGGATCATCCTCGCCTTCGTCATCGTGACCCTGTGGACCCAACTGGAGAGCGCCCAGACCGTCGTGGCCACCGAGGCGACCGACATCGCCCTCATCGCCCGCGACGCCGCCGCCTTCCCGCCTCCGGTCAGGGCGGACGTCGACGAGGCCCTCAGCGGCTACGTCCACTCCGTCGTCGACGACCAGTGGCCCCGGATGCGGGCGGGACGGCCCAGCTACGGCGCCACCGCGGAACAGCTCCAGGGCGTCTTCGACGTCCTCCAGGCGTACGAGCCCGGGACCACCCGCGAGCGGGTCTTCTACGAGGAGGCGGTCGGCCGCCTCAACGACGTCGCGGGCCAGCGCCGCTCCCGGCTGACGACGGCCGAGCAGGAACTCCCCCCGCTGCTCCAGATCCTGGTGGTCGGCGGCGCGCTCGTCCTGATCCCGCTCACCTTCCTCTACGGGATGCGGCGGCTGCGCGTGCAGATCCTCTTCGTGGCCTCGGTCGCCGCCCTCATCGGCTTCAGCGTCCTGCTGGTCGTCGTCCTCGACCGTCCCTTCTCCGGTGAGCTGAGCGTGAGCCCCGCCCCCTACAAGGAGGGTGCCCTGGCGTCGTACTGGACGAAGTGACGGCGACGCCGCGCGGCCCCGCCCGACGGGTCGTCGGACGGGGCGGCCGTACGGGCGCGGGGCCTCAGCGGGCGGTCCCCCGGCGGAAGGCGGCGCGGGACCAGAAGTAGCCGGTCAGGGCGAGGGCGGTGCACCAGGCCAGGGCGAGCCAGCCGTCGGAGCCGATCTCCGTGCCGAGGAGCAGCCCGCGCACGGTCTCGTTGATCGGGGTGAAGGGCTGGTACTCCGCGAACCAGCGCAGGGCCGTCGGCATGGAGTCCGGGGTGACGACCGCGCTGCCGAGGAAGGGCAGGAAGGTCAGTGGGAGCGGGCCGTTGCTCGCGGACTCGACGGTCTTGGCGCCCATGCCCATGGCGGCGGAGATCCAGGCCATGCCGAAGGCCAGGAAGAGCAGCAGACCGAGGGCCGCCACCCACTCGACGGGCGACGCGGACGGGCGGAAGCCGATCAGCAGGGACACCGCGGAGACCAGGACGAGGACCACCGCGACCTGCACGACGCTGCCGACGACATGGCCCGTGAGGATCGAGCCCCGGGAGATCGACATCGTACGGAAGCGCTGCACGATGCCCTCCGTCATGTCGGTGCAGACGGACACGGCCGTCGCCACGGCCCCCGAGGTCGCGGCCATCACGATGATGCCGGGCACCACGTAGTCGATGTAGTCGCCGCGCCCGCCGCCCGTCGCGATGCCGCCGCCGATCGCGCCGCCGAAGACGTACACGAACAGGAGCAGCATCACGAGCGGCATCACGACGATCGAGACCGTCATCGACGGATAGCGCCGCATGTGCGTCAGATTGCGGCGCAGCATCGTCATCGAGTCGCGCAGGGCGTACGAGCGGGCGGCGGTCCGCTCCGGGGCGGTGGTGCTCATCGGTGCGACTCCTTCGAAGCGGCGGGGACGGTGGCGGCGGCGGGCCGGGGGCGGCCCGTGAGGGTGAGGAAGACGTCGTCGAGGTCGGGCGTGTGCACGGTGAGCGACTCGGCCTCGACGCCGGTGGCGTCCAGGACGTCCAGGACGGCGCGGAGACCGGCGACCGACCCATCTCCGGGGACCTGGAGGGTCAGCGACTCGTCGTCGCGGCTCGCGATGCCGAAGATCCCGGCGGCGGCGGTGAACTGGGCCTCGTCGGCGAACCGGAGGCGGACGTGGCCGCCGGGGATCAGCCGCTTCAGCTCCTCGGCGGTGCCCTGGGCGACGATCCCGCCGTGGTCGAGGACCGCGATGTGGTCGGCGAGCCGGTCGGCCTCCTCCAGGTACTGCGTGGTGAGGAAGACGGTCACGCCCTGCTCGGTGACCAGGCCGCGGATCAACTCCCACATGACCCGGCGGCTGCGCGGGTCGAGACCGGTGGTCGGCTCGTCGAGGAAGATGATCCGGGGCCTGCCGACCAGGGTCATCGCCAGGTCGAGCTTGCGGCGCATCCCGCCGGAGAGCGCCGTGACGCTCCTGCGAGCCGCCTCGGTCAGCTCGAACCGCTCCAGGAGTTCCGCCGCCCGCCGCCTGCCCTCGACGCGGCCGAGGTGGTGCAGATCGGCCATGAGGAGCAGGTTCTCCTCGGCGGTGAGCAGCCCGTCGACGGCCGCGAACTGTCCGGTGACGCCGATCCTCCGGCGTACCGCGCCGGGGTCGGTGGCCAGGTCGTGGCCGCCGACACGGATCTCGCCCGCGTCGGCGGTGGTCAGGGTGGAGAGGATCTCCACCGTGGTGGTCTTGCCCGCCCCGTTGGGGCCGAGGAGGGCGAAGACCGTGCCCTCGGGAATCCGCAGGTCGATGCCGTCCAGCACCACCTTGTCGCCGTACGACTTGCGCAGTCCGAGCGCGGAGATCGCGACGGCGCGGGTGGCGGTGGCCGCCGTGGACGCGGTGTTCATGATTGCGGGCCCTTCTTCGGGAGGGGAGCTGCGTGTGTGCGCTGCGTGTGTGTGCCGCTTGGGCGCGCGGCCTGTGCGCGGGGAGAGCGGAGAGCCGTCGCCGCGACCGATATGCGAACGTCAGTGCGAATTGCTGGGTGGGCGGATGCGCCGGTACGTGCGGAAGCGGGAGATTCCGGGGTGCGGAGTCCGGAGAGGGGGTGCGCGGTACGGCCGGGCCGGTGCGGTGGGGAGTCCGGCGGGGGCTGTACGCCGAAGCGGTCCGGGCCCGGTGGCCCGGTGGTCCGGCGGTCTTCGGCCGGGGAGTGGGCCGTACGGCAGAACGGAGCGGCGGCCGTCGGATGCGGTGGAGTGCGGGATCGGCGGGCGGTCCCGGTGGCCGGAAGGGCGGAGTCTCCGGGGGGCTTTCGGTGCGGGGTGACGCTTCACGAGGGGCCGGGAAGGGGCCCGTGCCCGTGGGAAGTCCGTACGGTTTCTGCGACTGCGACTGCGACTGCGACTGCGACTGCGACTGCGACTGTGGGGACGGGTGTGGCTGTGGTTGTTCTCGGCGCCGGTTCGGGCCGGGGCGGAGCCCGACCGGGGGTGGGCCGGGCCGGGGTTCTGGGCGGGGCCGGGCGGTGTCTCCTCCCCGGCCCCCGGACGGTCAGCTGCGGCGGATCACGATGTCGCCGACGCTCGTACGGCCCCTGACCTCGACGGTCTCGTCGGACTGCTCCGGCCCCTGGGCCGCGCCCAGTTCGTTGCGGACCCGGCCCATCTTGGACCGTACGTCGAGCCAGGCGGCCGTGCCCTCGGCGATGCCGACCTCCAGGCCGCCCACGGAGGAGTCCAGGGTGACGCGGCCCCGGATCACCTCGTCGAGGCGGATGGCGCCACTGGCCGTCTTGGCGGTGACCGAGGACTCCGCGCGGACGACCGTGATGGGGCCGTTGGACGAGTTGACGCGCAGTTCGCCGCCGATCTCGCCGATGACGGTCTCCCCGTTCAGGTTCTTCACGGTCGCCCCGCCGCCGATCCGGCCGATCCGCACCCGGCCGGAACCCTGGATGTCGGCCTCGCCCGTGACGCGGTCCACGAGGATGTCGCCGTGCGGGGTCTTCAGACGGACGGCCGCGGCCTCCTCCAGGTGGATGTGGCCGGTGCCGGTCGTCAGACGGCACTCGCCGAAGCCGCCCTCCGCGATCAGGTCGCCGAGCCCGGACTTTCCGGTCAGGTCCGAGCCGGCCGGGAGCTGGACGGTCACGTCGATCACCCCGTACTTGCCGAACGGAGGGCGCTTCCTGGGGCCCTTGACGAGGAGTTCGCGGCCCGCGCAGGTCACCTTGGTCTCCTCGGCCGCCTGCACGTCCTGCTTGTTGCCGGGGTCGCTCGGTGCCACGTCGACCACGGTGTCGGTGCGCTTGCCCGCGATGACCCTGATCCGTCCGACCTCGATGTCGACGGTGGCGGAAACGGGCTCGGGAGTGTCGAAAGTAGGCATGACTGTGCCGTCCCTCGGGATGGGTGGTGGAGGTGGACGCCGGGACGTGCCCGGATGAGCCGGTGGTGCGGGCGCGCGGTGCCGCTAGCGGACCCAGCCGGTGAAGCTCTGACCCGCCGTCGAGCCCGCGGTGGTGCCACGGGCCGGGGCCGTCGTGGGTTCCAGGGCGGCGGCCACGGCCCGTACCAGCCAGGCGTTGACCGACAGGCCCTCGCGGTTCGCGGCCTCCTCGACCCGCACCTTGAGCTGGGCGGGGGGCCGGAAGTTGATACGGGCGGTGGCGCCGTCCTCGGCCTCGACGGGCACCGGGGGCGAGGGCGGGGCCTGCGCCGGGGCCTCCTCGGTGAAGGGTTCGGCGGACGGTGGCGGGGTCACCACGAACTCGGGGTTCAGTCCCCGCAGCCGTACGTCGACCGAGCCGGGCGCGAGATCGCGGGTGACCTCGTCCATCGCGTCCGACAGGGCGCCCAGGAGGGTCAGCCGGGCCGCCGATTCGAGCGGGCCGGTGAGCCGCTCGGCCAGGGCGCGGGCTTCCTCCCCGCCCGCCTCGGCGGCCACGCCGAGCTCATGGCGAAGACTTTCAACGTACGGGGTGAGGTCCATGGAGCAAGCATGGCACCATCATGGCGCCATGACAAGTGTGATGGCGCCATGATGGCCTTGGATTCGCCTCCGATGGCGCTACAGGGGTGGGAGTCCGGCGCCACGGGCGTGTGTGCCGCTCCTGTGTGGCGCCACTGGCGCCATGGGATCGCTCGTGGCGCCAGGTTTCCGCGGACCTGGCTCAGCCGACGTGCACATGCGGCCGGAGCGCGCGGTCGGGCTCCGCCTCGCGCAGGACCTCACGGGTCACCGGGGCTATCTCGCCCTGCCCGAAGAGGAGGAAGCGGAGGAAGTTGGCGAAGGGATTGCCCTCGGTCCACTCGAAGTAGATGTGCGGAGGGGCGCCGGTGAGGTCCCGGGAGTGCAGCAGCAGGGCCGCGAGCGCGTTCGGCACCGAGGAGGACTCGACGGTGAGGACGCGATAGCGGTCGTGCAGCACCTCTCCCCGTACCGTGAGCCCCGCCTCGAAATCCGACGGGTCGGTGACGGTCACCTCGACGAAGACGAAGTCCTCCACGTCCGTGAGGTCGTTGTCGGCACGTATCTGCTCGACCTTCTCCCGGTACTCGGCCACGTCCCTCGGCCCCGGTTCGTTGGCGATGAACCTCGGCGTGCGGTGGGAGGCGTCCCGCAGGAACCGCTCGGCCGTGGCGTCGAGCTCGACGTGGGTGACCCGCAGTTCGAAGGCGCGGCCCAGACGCGAGAGCAGGGAGACGAGGATGATGCCCGCGATGAAGCAGGCGCCGATCTTCACGCCGTCCGGGCGCTCGATCACATTGAGGACGGTGGTGTAGAGGAAGACCGCGGAGATGACCCCGAAGCCGATGGTCCAGCCGCGCTGCCCGGCCTTGCGGGCGGCGATGGTCACGGCGATGGCGGCGGAACAGATCAGCACCAGGACGCCGGTCGCGTACGCCCCGCCCTGGGCGTCGACATCGGCGTCGAAGATCCAGGTCACCAGGAAGGCGACCAGGGTGAAGACCAGCACCATGGGCCGGACGGCCCGCGCCCAGTGCGGGGCCATGCCGTACTTCGGCAGGTAGCGGGGCATCAGATTGAGCAGACCGGCCATCGCCGACGCGCCCGCGAACCACAGGATGGCGATCGTGGAGACGTCGTAGACGGTGCCGAAGACGCTGCCCAGGTACTCGTGGGCCAGATAGGCGAGGGCGCGCCCGTTGGCCTTGCCGCCGGACTCGAACTCCTCGTGCGGAATGAGGACCGTGGTGATGAAACTCGTGCAGATCAGGAAGACGCTCATGATCAGCGCGGCCGTCGTCAGCAGCTTCTTGGTGTCCCGGATCCGCCCGGCGGGCCGCGCCTCGGTGTCCTCCGGGTCGCCCTTGACGTGCGGCATCACGGCGACGCCGGTCTCGAAGCCGGACAGGCCGAGCGCCAGCTTGGGGAAGACGAGCAGGGCCACGCCGATCATGGCGAACACATTGCCGTGCTCCTGGGTCAGCGCCGCCGACCAGTCGGTGACGACATGGCCCTCGGTGAGGACGCGCCACAGACCGGTCACCACGACGACGGCGTTCAGGGCGAGATAGGCCCCGACCAGGACGACGGCCACCCCGATGGCCTCCAGGAAGCCCTTGAGGAAGACCGCGCCGAGCAGCGCGATCAGGACCATGGTGATGATCAGCTGCTTGTCGTGCAGCGACTCCGCCAGATGCGGGTTCTCCACCAGATGGGTGGAGGCGTCCGCGGCGGACAGGGTGATCGTGATCAGGAAGTCGGTCGCCGCGAAGCCCAGCAGGGTCAGGACGAACAGCTTGCCCTTCCAGAACGACAGCAGCCGCGACAGCATCGCGATCGACCCCTCGCCGTGCGGGCTCTCCTCGGCCACCCGCCGGTAGACCGGCAGCGCGCCCGCGAGCGTCACCAGGACGAGGACGACCGTGGCGACGGGGGAGAGCAGCCCGGCGGCCAGGGCGGCGATGCCCGGCTGGTAGCCGAGGGTCGAGAAGTAGTCGACGCCCGTCAGACACATCACCCGCCACCAGCGCTGCCCCCGGTGCCCGGCGTGCGGGGCGGGCGCGGCGGGTTTGGAGGGCTTGCCCCGGCCCATGTCGGAGAGCCCCTCCAGCATCCACGCGCGCAATCGCCCGGAGCGCGTGCGCGTGTCGTTCGTGGCGGCCATGGGGTGCTCCTGGATGGTGCGCGAAGAGGGGAGGTTTCCGGCCATCCAGGGGACGGCTCGGGCCATCGCACGGACGGCCGAGTCAGCGTAAGCAGCCCCGGAGGCACCGGCCCGGCCGTCGGCGTCAGGGATGCGTCAAGATCCCCTGGTGGAGGGTTGGATGCCTCACACCGCCCCGGCGCCGAGCTCTCCCGGCCGGAGCCCGGCCGCCCGCGAGATCCGGACGCGCGCCCGGGTCGCCGGACGCGTGGGGCGGGTGTCGGACGTAGGGGGCGGGGCGCACGGCGCCGGGTGTGCGGGTGGCGCGTACGGCGTCCGCCGACATCCCTGCGGCGGCACCGCGGCCTGTACCGGGGCCCTCGTGCGGGCTTCCACGACTGTCCGCGGCGGTCCGCGTGACAGCCTCCGGCGCCTGTCCGTGGCGTGCCCGGACAACGTCCGCGCTGGCTTGATATCGCCCCTCCTTGGCTCGCGTCCCCGTCCGGCCCGTCCCCGTCCGGGCCGTACGCGCCCGCCACTCGTACGCGCCCGCCACTCGTACGCGCCCGCCACCCGTACGCGCCCCCGCCCCGTCCCGCCCCAGGACGAGGCGCCCCCGTCAAGAACCCGTGAAAAGAACCCCGTCCCGCGCCAAGAACGCGCCAGCGCCGAGCGGCGGCGGTTCCGGCGCCCCCCACTCTGAGCGGACCCGCACATGAATGGAGCACGTCGGCATGACCGCCCTGACCACCGAGAACGGTGTTTCCGCCGCCCCGGACGAACCTCCCGATCCCGGCGCGCGCCACAAACTGACGGCCGTCACCGGACTCGCCGCGCTCTCGCTCGACGCGATGGCCTCGGTGGCGTACGGCCCCGAGGCCATCGTCCTGGTCCTCGCCGCCGCCGGAGCCCACGGGCTCGGCTTCACCCTGCCCGTCACCCTCGCCATCGCCGCCCTGCTCGCCGTGCTCGTCGCCTCGTACCGGCAGGTCATCGCCGCCTTCCCCGACGGCGGCGGCTCCTACGCCGTCGCCAAGGCGCACCTGGGCCGCCGCACCGGTCTGGTCGCCGCGGGTTCCCTGGTCCTCGACTACGTCCTCAACGTCGCCGTCGCCGTCACCGCCGGGGTCGCCGCCCTGACCTCCGCCTTCCCCGGGCTGTACGGCGACCGCCTGTGGATCTGCCTCGGCGTCCTCGTCCTGGTCACGGGGGTGAACCTGCGCGGCATCGTCGACTCGGCCCGCGCGTTCATCGTCCCGACGGCCGTGTTCATCGGCGCGATCCTCACCATGGTGGCCGTGGGCCTCTTCCGGGACGGCCCGCTCTCCACCGAGGCGTCCACGGGCCACCCCTCCGTACTCGCCGACAACGCCACCACCGTCGGCGCGCTGCTCCTGCTCAAGGCCTTCGCGTCCGGCTGCTCGGCCCTCACCGGGGTCGAGGCCATCGCCAACGCCGTGCCGTCCTTCCGCGCCCCGGCCGCCCGCCGCGCCCGCCGCGCCGAGGTCGCGCTCGGCGGGCTCCTCGGCGTGATGCTGATCGGCCTGTCCGTCCTGATCTCCCGCTTCGGCCTCCAGCCCGTCGAGGGCGTCACCGTCCTCGCCCAGCTCGCCGACGCCTCCTTCGGACACAACGCGGCCTTCTACGTCGTCCAGTTCGCCACCATGGTGCTGCTCGCCCTCTCCGCCAACACCTCCTTCGGCGGACTGCCCGTCCTCCTCAAGCTCCTCGCCCGCGACGACCACGTCCCGCACGTCTTCGGCCTCAAGGCCGACCGGCAGGTGCACCGGCACGGCGTCGTCTGGCTCGCGCTCGTCTCGGCCGCCCTGCTCGTCTTCTCCGGCGGCGACACCAACACCCTCGTGCCCCTGTTCGCGATCGGCGTGTTCGTCGGCTTCACGATCGCCCAGACCGGCATGGTGCTCCACTGGCGGGCCGCCGGACAGTGGGGCAAGGCCCTGCTCAACGGCCTCGGCGCGCTGCTCACCGGCGTTTCGGCGATCGTCGTCACCGTCACCAAGTTCCACGACGGCGCCTGGCTGATCGTGATCGCCCTGCCCGCCCTCGTCCTGGCCTTCGAGGCCGTGCACCGGGCCTACGGGAAGATCGACGAGCGTCTCGGCGTCGGCCGGACACCGGAGCCGCCGCACCGCGCCCGTTCCTTCGTCGTCGTCCCGGTCTCCGACCTGAACCGGCTCACCAGCGAGGCCCTGACCGCAGCCGTCTCCCTCGGCGACGAGGTCCGCGCGGTCACCGTCTGCCACGCCGACCCCGAGGACCTGGCCAGGACCGAGGCCCTGGAACGCGACTGGGAGCTGTGGAACCCGGGCGTCGCCCTGGTCCGGCTCACCTCGGAACGCCGCACGCTCGGCCGGCCGATCACCGCGTACGTACGGGAGCTGAGCGCCGCCCGGCCCGACCTGCGCGTCACCGTCCTCGTACCGGAGGCCGAACCGGAGCGGCGGTGGCAGCGCATCCTGCAGAACCGGCGCGGGGCGGTCGTCGCCCACGCCGTGCGACGCGACACCGACGCCGCCGTGTGCAGGCTCCGCTTCCGCTGCTGACGCCGGGGCACCCCGCCGCCCGCGCACATCGGGATGTGCCGTCGCACATCGGAACGCGTCGCACATCAGGAACGCGTCAAGGACCCCTCCGCCCGGTGCCCCCGAACCGCGCCGGGCGGAGGCTGGACACAGGGGGCGGTCGTCCGGTCCTGCGAGGTGGGTCATGAGGTTCACCGTCCGAGACGTGCTCGCGGTCGTCGCCGGAGCCGTCGCCCCGCTCGTGGCGGCGCTCCTGCTGCTGCCGCTGCGCGGGAGCGTCACCCCCACGAACACCGCCCTCGTGCTCGTCGTCGTGGTCGTCGCGGTGTCGGCGCTCGGCAACCGGCCCGCCGGGGCCCTCGCCGCGCTCTCGGCCGCCGCCTGGTTCGACTTCTTCCACACCCGGCCGTACGAGAGCTTCCACATCCAGGACCGGGCCGACCTCGTCACCGCCGTGCTGCTGCTCGCCGTGGGGCTGATCGTGTCCCGGCTGGCCGCGCGCGGCCGGACCCTGGGCCGGGTCGCCGCCACGGACGCCTCCCATCTGGAACGGCTGCACGGCACGGCCCGTCTGGCCAGCCTCAGCACGTCCTCCGACGACGTCGTACGGCGGGTCCGCGCGGAACTGGCCGAGATCCTCGAACTCCGTGACTGCCGCTTCGAGTACGGCACGCTCACCGGCCGCCCGCCCCGGCTCGAACCCGACGGGAGCGTCAGGGTGGACGGCTGGGTCCGGGACCTGGAGCTCCAGGGCTGGCCGGACGGGGCGACGGAACTCCGCGCCGTCGCCCACGGCCGCTACCAGGGCCGCTTCCTGCTGACCCCGGCCCCCGGAGCCGTACCGCCCTCCCTGGAGGCCCGCCTGGTCGCCGTGGACCTGGCGGCCCAGGCGGCGGCGGCGCTCGACGACGACCGGCCGGTACGGGCCTGAGGCCGCGGACGCGCGGGACGAAGGACGCCGGGACCGGCGGACGCCGGGACCGGCGGGCCTCAGGCCCGGCGGATGCCGGGAGCGGCGGACTTCAGGCCCGGCGGATGCCGGGAGCGGCCGGGGTCAGGGGCGGTACACGAGCTCCAGGAGTACGGCCGAGATGAGCAGCCAGGCCCCGGCGCCGAGCAGCCACATGCTCCCGGCCGTCGCCCCGAAGGCGCTGACGACGACGGCGCCCGTGGCGAGCGCGGTCGAGAAGCGGCGCACGCGGTGGTCGGCACGCATCCGTCCGTCGGTTCGGCTCATGGGGGTGACTGTAGGGCCGGTCGGGGCCGGACGGACGGGGAACCGGAGGAGTCTTCACGAGGTCCTGACGGCGGTACGGGCGCGGGGCCCGCCGGGGCCGTCAGGACCACTCGGGGAACCGGCCTCCCGGGTCCTCGAAGAAGGACGTGGGCCGCCCCTTCAGCGTCAGGTCGAAGAAGGCGGTGACGGCGGCGCGCTGTGCCGCAAGGGAGCGGAGGGGGTCGATCGTGCCGATCAGCCCGTCGGCCGCCGGGAGCTCCAGATGCCCCGCGAGCTGCGGAAGGAACACCTGGAGATCGGTGTACGAACCGTGCTGGGCCTCCCGGAGCCGCAGCGCCCGCCGCCAGCCGGTGGACGCGGCCCAGAAGGACGCCCAACCGGCGTTCCCCTCGACCGAGTCGCCCTCGGACATCAGCAGCAGGAAGGGCTTGGCGACCCCGCTGACGGCGACCGGGCCGACGAACTCGCCGTCGAGGTTCGCCGCCGCCAGGACCCGGTGGTCGTCGTGGGCGAGCCGCGCCGCCACGGAACCGCCGAGCGACTGCCCGAGCACACCCGTACGGGACGGGTCGAGGACCGCCGGGAGCCCGGCGGGGAGGGGGCCGCCCCGGCGGTCGGGACGCCGTCCACGGGCCAGCGCCCCGATCCGGCCGAGGACGAACCGGGCGTCGGCGTGGCGCGCCCGCGCGTGCCGCTCCAGGAGGGCGGCGATCACCTCGGGCGTCAGGTCGTCGGGCAGCGGCACGGCCCGCTCGACGCGCCCGCCGGGGAACTCGACCTGGTCCGCCTCGTACGGGGAGTCGACGGCGACCACCACGTAGCCCCGGCTCGCCAGTTCCTCGACCAGGGCGGTGCCGAGGGCCCGGACGCCGCCGTCGCCGGGGGAGAACAGCACGACCGGGAGCCTTCCGGCCGAGCGGTCGGCCGGGGCGCCGGTCCTGGCGTGCGTCCGCGTCCCCCGCCAGTCCACCGCCCCGGCCGGGATGCCGAGCCCCGGGGCGGAGCGCTCGTCCCAGTCGGCCGCGGCGGCCGGGCCCAGCCACGGGGCGACCGGGAACGCCCCCGCCCGGCCGGGCTCCGCCGGATAGCGGACCGAGACCATCAGCTCGCGGAAGGGCTTCGACGGCACGAAGGGGTCGGGCCGGGTCCGGTCGACCAGGTGCAGATCGACGGCACCGACCGGCCGGTGCCCGGTGGGCGCCGGAAGGACGACGGGAAGGGCCGGGGGCCGGGCGGGTGCCTTCACGGCGGTGACGGGGGCGGCGGCCGTGGTGAGGGCGGCGGCCCCCAGCTTCAGGAGCGTTCTGCGACGGGGAGACCGGGGGGACGAGGACATGAGCCGGCACCTTCCGGAGCGACGGGTACGGGAACGGTGCCCAGCCTGCCGACGACCGGGCGGCCCCGGCGACGGGCCGTAGGGCGATCCCGGGGGTGGACCCCGGTAGCACCGGAGCCCCTCGCTCCTCCCCGGGGAGGAGCCGGGCCGACACCGGTGCGCACCGGGCCGTCCGGCGGAGCCGTGGAGCCCGTACGCCTCCGGGAGGAGCGGGGACGCGCCCCGATCCCCGGGGCGCACACCGGTCTCCCCCCACGGGAGGAGGCACCGGCCGGGGCGGCAGCCCTACCGTGGGGCAGGCTCGTGGGGCGGTCGACGACCGGACTGCGCGGGCGGGCCGGACCGGCCGGGCCGACCGGGCGGAGCCTCGGGCCCCGCGCCCGGCCTCGGGGCCCGAGCGCGGGCAACGCAAGACGGGCCACGCAAGACGGGCCACGCAAGACGGGCCACGCAAGACGGGCCACGCAAGACGGGCCACGCAAGACGGGGCACGGAACACGGAAGCCGGAGGACGGACACCATGGCCGAAGACGTGGAGCCGGAGCGCTCCCGCGGGCCCGTCCGGGAGGCGGCCTTCCCGGTGGTGCGGCTGGCGGCGCGGGTGCCGCCCCCGGCCCGGGACGCCCTGCTCGCGGTGGTCGTCTTCGCGGTGACCCTCGGACCCGCGCGGCTGACGGACGCCACCGGACTGGCCCTGCAGACGGCGCTCGTGCTGCCGCTGGTGTGGCGGCGCCGGGCACCCCTGGCCGTGTTCGGGACGATCGCCGCCGTCGCTTCCGTACAGCTCCTGCTGGACATCCAACTGCCCGCCGATGTGGCCCTGTTGGTCGCACTGGGCACGGTCGGTGCCCACCGTCCCGGCCGGTGGGCCCTCGGGGCCGCGCTGGTCCTTGAGGCCGGGGCCCTGCTGTCGGCGGCCCGCTGGGCGCCCGAAGGCCGGTTCCTCGCCTCCGCCGCAGCGCTGACCGCGGCGGTCACCGCCAGTGCGCTGCTCGGGGTCAACACCCGGATCGGACGCAAGGCCCGGGAGGACCGTTCAGCCCATCTGGAACGCGAGCGCGAACGGCGGGAACGGCTCGCGGTGCTCGAAGAACGGGCCCGTATCGCCAGGGAGTTGCACGACAGCGTCAGTCACGGTCTGTCCGTCGTCGTCGCCCTCGCCGACGCCGTCGGACATGCGGGGCCCGAGGACACCCGCGCGGTGACGGACCGGATCGCCGAGACCGGACGGCAGGCGCTGGCCGACATGCGGCGCTCCCTCGGACTCCTCGGGGACGGCGACCCCGACGCCGTACGTCATCCGCCGCCCGGACTCGCGCAGTTGGCGACCCTCCGGGACCGGACCCGGGAGGCGGGCCTGCCGACCCGGCTCCGGCTGGACGGCGATCCGGCCGGAATCCCCGCCGGGACCCAGCTCACCGCCTACCGGATCGTGCAGGAGTCGCTGACGAACACCCTCAGGCACACCCCGCCGGGCACCCGCGCCGAGGTCCGTGTCGTCTGCTCCCCGGGAGCCGTCACCGTCGAGGTCACCGACGACGGCCCCACGGCCGCCGCCACCGCTCCCGGCCGTGGCACCACCGGGATGCGGGAGCGCGTGACCGCCCACGGCGGAACCCTGAGCGCGGGCCCGCTCCCCGGCGGCGGCTGGCGGGTCGCCGCCCGCCTCGACCCGGAAGGAGAGCGATGAACGTCCGGGTGCTCGTCGCCGACGACGAGGAACTGCTGCGGGTGGCGTTCACCATGATCCTGCGCGCCGAACCCGGCATGGAACCGGTCGGCGAGGCCGCCGACGGGGAGACGGCCGTCCGGCTGGCCCGCGAACTGCGCCCGGACGTCGTCCTGATGGACGTCCGGATGCCCGGCACCGACGGCATCGAGGCGACGCGCCGGACGGTCCGGGAGACACCGGGGACGCGGGTGCTCGTCCTCACCACCTTCGACCTCGACGCGTACGCCTTCGAAGCGCTCCGCGCCGGGGCGTCCGGGTTCCTCCTCAAGAACACCCGGCCGGAGGAACTGCTCACCGCGATCCGTGACGTGGCGCGCGGCGACGCGGCGCTCTCGCCCCGCGTCACCCGCCGCCTGCTCCAGGACTTCGCCCACCGGCTCCCCGCCACGTACTCAGGGGCCGACGAACGCCTCCGCCTCCTCACCGCCCGCGAGCGCGAGGTTCTGACCGCACTCGCCCGGGGCCTCACCAACCGGGAGATCGCCGCGGCCCTCCGCCTGGCGGAACCCACCGTGAAACGCCACATCGGCCACGTCCTCGCCAAACTCCGCCTGCGCGACCGCGTCCAGGCCGTGATCTTCGCGTACGAGACGGGGCTGGTCGGCGGGGCCTGAGCCGGACCGCGACCAGGGCCGGGTCGTCGAGCCGTGGCTGGACGAGACGGCCCTGGTCGCGGTACCGCGCGGAAGGACCGGCCTCCGCGTCGGCGGCCGACGCGAGGGCGGGTCAGGTGGTGGGCAGTTCCCCGCGGAGGGTACGGGCGGCGGTGACGAGGTTCTCCAGGGAGGTCCGGGTCTCGGGCCAGCCGCGGGTCTTCAGGCCGCAGTCGGGATTGACCCAGAGCCGGTCGGCGGGGATGGCCTCAAGTCCCTTGCGGAGCAGGGACGTCGCCTCCTCGGCGGAGGGGACGCGCGGGGAGTGGATGTCCCAGACGCCCGGTCCCGCCTCCCGGGGGTAGCCGTGGGCGGCGAGCTCCCGGGCCACCTGCATGTGGGAGCGGGCCGCCTCCAGACTGATGACGTCGGCGTCGAGGTCGTCGATGGCCTGGACGATGTCGCCGAACTCCGCGTAGCACATGTGGGTGTGGATCTGGGTGTCCGGCCGCACCCCGGCGGTGGTGAGCCGGAACGCCTCGGTGGCCCAGGCCAGATAGGCCGGGTGGTCGGCCGCCCGCAGCGGCAGGGTCTCGCGCAGCGCGGGCTCGTCCACCTGGAGGACGGAAGTCCCCGCCGCCTCCAGGTCGTTCACCTCGTCGCGCAGGGCGAGCGCCACCTGGCGCGCCGTGTCGGCGAGCGGCTGGTCGTCGCGGACGAACGACCAGGCGAGCATGGTGACCGGACCGGTGAGCATCCCCTTGACCGGCTTGGCGGTGAGGGACTGGGCGTACGCGGTCCAGCGCACCGTCATCGGCTTCGGGCGGGAGATGTCACCGGCGAGGATCGGCGGCCTGACGTACCGGGTGCCGTACGACTGCACCCAGCCGTGCCGGGTGGCGAGGTAGCCGTCGAGCTGCTCGGCGAAGTACTGCACCATGTCGTTGCGTTCGGGCTCTCCGTGGACGAGGACGTCGACGCCGGTCTTCTCCTGGAAGGCGATCACCTCCCGGATCTCGGCCCTGATCCGCTCCTCGTAACCCGCCGCGTCGAGCGAGCCCGCGCGCAGGTCCGCGCGGGCGGTGCGCAGTTCCGTGGTCTGCGGGAAGGATCCGATGGTGGTGGTCGGCAGCGGCGGCAGGCCCAGGTGCGCCCGCTGGGCGGCGGCCCGCTCCGGATAGGGCCGGGAGCGGCGGCCGTCCGTGTCGGTGACGGCCGCGACGCGGGCGCGTACGGCCGGGTCGCGGGTGAGGGGGGACTCGGCGCGGGAGGAGAGCGCGGCACGGTTGGCGGCCAGTTCACCGGCGATGGCGTCGGTGCCCCGGGAGAGTCCGGCGGCCAGGGTGACGGTCTCGGCGGTCTTCTGCCGGGCGAAGGCCAGCCAGCGCAGGATCTGCGGGTCGATGTCCTTCTCGGCCGTGGCGTCGAGCGGCACGTGGAGCAGCGAGCAGGAGGCGGAGACGTCCACGCGGTCCGCGAGACCGAGGAGGGTGCCGAGGGTGGTGAGGGACTTCTGGAGGTCGTCGGCCCAGATGTTGCGGCCGTCGACCACGCCCGCGACGAGTCGCTTCCCCGGCAGTCCGCCGACGGCGGCGAGCCCGGCCAGGTTGGCGGCGGCGGGCCCGGTGAAGTCCAGGGCGAGCCCCTCCACGGGCGCCTTGGCGAGGACCGGGAGGGCGTCGCCGAGCCGGTCGAAGTAGGAGGCCACGAGGATCTTCGGCCGGTCCTCGACGGCGCCGAGGTCACGGTAGGCGCGGGCGGCGGTGTTCAGGTCGGCGGGCGTGCGGTCCTGTACGAGGGCGGGCTCGTCGAGCTGCACCCATTCCGCGCCCGCCGCGCGCAGGTCCGCGAGCACTTCGGCGTACACGGGCAGGAGCCGGTCCAGGAGGGTCAGCGGCTGGAAGTCCTCGGCCACCCCCGGAGCGGGCTTGGCGAGCAGGAGGTAGGTGATCGGTCCGACCAGGACGGGACGGGCGGCCAGACCGAGGGCGAGGGCCTCCCGCAGCTCCGTGACCTGCTTGGTGGAGTCCGCGACGAAGACGGTGTCGGGACCCAACTCGGGTACCAAATAGTGGTAGTTGGTGTCGAACCACTTGGTCATCTCCAGCGGGGCGACATCCTGGGTGCCACGGGCCATGGCGAAGTAGCCGTCGGTGACGTCGGCGGCCACGGCGTCCCGGTGCCGGCCGGGGACAGCGCCCACCATCACGCTGGTGTCCAGGACGTGGTCGTAGAACGAGAAGTCGCCGGTCGGCACCTCGGCGATGCCCGCCCCGGAGAGTTCGAGCCAGTTCGCCCGGCGCAGTCCCGCGGCGACGGCATGGAGGGCGTCGGCGGTGACCCGGCCCTTCCAGTAGCCCTCGACCGCCTTCTTGAGTTCACGGTCACGGCCCTGACGGGGGTAGCCGTACACGGTGGCGCGTGCCGCCGGGGCTGCGGACTTCGTGGTCACGGAGATCTCCTTCACGAGATGGATCCCTGAGGTCCGGAGACCTGACGAGACGCGGAAGGAGTGACCGGAAACGGAGGGACGCGTGCGCGGCATGGCACGGCTGTACGCCCGTATGGTCGCCGACCCGCCCTCGAGGTCACCGGATGACCGCGCGCGGAATCGTCCGCGTGCGGGCAACGGGCAGGTCTTCGGACTCGCGGGCGCGTTCTCCTGGGGGAGTTCACCTAGTGGCCGTCGCTTCCCAGGTCCGGTGTCTCGGACCCAGTGCGTATGACGGCGGTCGTTCCCGCTCACCGCTGCGGGGCAGTCCCGGATTCCCACCGGGTTCCCTCTTGCGACGCTCCCGTCTGGCGGACGGGGCGAACCAGCTGCACGCGCCAGGGTACGGGTCGCGCCGGACGAGCGCCGGATGTTGTCCGAATCCCGGACGGTCCCTGACCTGATCCGTACGGCACGGGGCCGCGGCCCCCGGAGGGGCGGCGGCCCCGGCTCCCCTCAGGACAGGCCGGGCAGCGCCGTGACGAGGGCGGGCACGGGACGCGGACCGCCGTCCGCGTCGATCGCCACGAAGGTGAGGAAGGCCGTGGCCACTTCGGTGACGGGACCGGAGTCGTTCCAGCGTTCGGCGGTCACCCGCACGCCGACGGTCATGGAGGTCCGTCCGGCCCGTTCGAGCCCGGCCTCCACGCTCAGCAGGTCCCCGGCCCGTACGGGGGCCAGGAACGTCATCCGGTCGACGGACGCGGTCACGGCGGGCCCGCCGGCGTGCCGTCCGGCGGCGGCCGCGGCGGCGTCGTCGATGAGCTTCATCATCACCCCGCCGTGGATGGTGCCGTACAGATTGGTGTCGTGGTCGCTCATGATGTGGGCGAGGACCACCCGGGAGTCGTCCGGGGTCTTTCCCGGACGGGGAACGGGATTACGGGCGGGGCTGGGGGTGTCGGTGGGGTCTGCGGCAAGGCCGGTGACGGTGGGATCTGCCACGTCAACTCTCCTTCGCGAGTCGCGGCTCGGCGGTTCCGCGCGCACGGGGTGTCCGGCGCGCGGACAGCGGGCAGGTCTTCGGACTCGCGGGCGCGTTCTCCTGGGGGAGTTCACCTAGTGGCCGTCGCTTCCCGGGTCCGGTGTGCCGGGCCCAGTGCGTATGACGGCGGTCGTTCCCGCTCACCGCTGCGGGGCAGTCCCGGATTCCCACCGGGTTCCCTCTTACGACGCTCCCGCCTGGCGGGCGGGGCGAACCAGCTGCCCCACCAGCCTACGTGCCGTCCACCGCACGGCGGTCCGGGCGAGCGAGGACGTACCCCCGCCGACCCGTGGGAGCACCCCTCCCCCGCCGGGCCGCCCCTCCCACCGGTCCGGGGCCTCTCCTCGGTCACACCGACGACGCGTACCGTGCGCGCGGCCGTGTGATCGTTCGCACGGCGATCCGCCGGACAGGCGCTACCCGAGACCGGAGGCCCTCAGGACGGAGCGGGTCGTCTCGGTGTCGACGCGGAGCGCGAGCCGTGCCAGGTCGGCCGTGCCGTGGGCCAGGGTCCCCCGCCGCCGGGCCGACAGCGCCGCGGACTCGATCCTCAGCCACAGGACCGGATTGTCCAGGAGGACCCGGAGGTCCACCTCGGCCCACCCGCCCTCCCCGTCGCGCAGGCGCAGCCGCCGGGCGGTGCCCGTCGGCCACGCGACCGCCGTGATCCGGTCGGTGCGGACCGTCCTGGTGAACCACAGCCCCCGGACCGTCAGCAGCCCCGGCGCCAGGCTGACCCGTGCGGGCAGCAGGACCACGAACAGCAGCGCCGACAGCGCGATCCAGCCGAGGGCGTGGGACAGCGGCAGCCCGTACGCCCCGGCGTCGACGCCCAGTGACGTCCCCAGCAGAAGGCCCGCGCAGACGGCCGCCGCACGGGCCTCGCCCGGCCATCCGCTGTCGTGCAGGACGTCGGAGGAGGGACCGGGCACGGGGGCGGAGCCGGGTGCGGGAGTACGGACAGGAGGCTGCATGGCGCCGACGCTAGGACCCCGGAGCGCCCCCAACAGCCCCGGACAACGCGGTGTTTACGCGGCGGCGGGCAGATTTGACGTCCCGCTGACGGTGGTGGCGGTGAAGGGCCCGGTCGAGTGGTGGACGTACTCCCGCACCAGCCGGAAACCGGCCGACCAGCCGAGCAGACGGCTCGCCCGGTTCTCCCGCGAACAGCTCCAGGTCGCGGTGTGCCCGCGCGCGGCGACATCGGCGGTCAGGCCCTCGACACAGGCCAGACCGAGGTGCTGCCGCCGTTCCCCGGGGGCGGTGGCGCAGGCCACGTCCTCGTACCGGCTCCCCGTGAACCGGGCGCACGCCACGGCGAGGACCCGCCCCTTGCGGAAGGCCGCCCAGGCGTGCCCCGAGGCGGCGAGCGCTGCCGGGCCGCCCCAGGTCGCGTGGACGCGGTCGAGGTCGGGGGCGACCGCGGCGAGCGCGCGGGCGTCCCCGGCCGTCAGCCGACGGACCGTCACCCCGCGCGGCAGGCGCGGCGGCATCCCGGGCTCGCGGTGCACGTACAGCATCCGGTCCCAGGGGTGCAGACGGTCGAACGCGGCGGCCAGCACCGGCAGGAACCGTGCCGACGCCTCCACGTGGTGACCGGCCAGCGGGGCCAGGTCCGCCGGGACGAGCGCGGTCGGGTCACCGGCCAGGAGGGCGTGGCCGCCGCAGGTGACGGCGACGACCCGGGGGTGCGCCGGACGGTCGGTCCACCAGGAGCCCTGCCGGGTGGCGATGACGTGCTCGGCCAGCGCACCGGTCCCCGGTGCGCCGGAGACGAACGACCGCGCGGGGGCGGGGGGTTGATGGGCGGGGTGCGGGATCACGATGCCTCCAGGGGTACGGGGGAGGGGGCGGCCCGCCGAAGGGCTGGGGCCGCCCCGGTGGCGCCGGTCGGGGTGAGGTGCCCTGCCTCGGCGGTCCGGTCGGTCCGGTCGGTCCGGTCGGTCCGGCGGGCCGGTCGGGCCGGGGCGGTCCGCGTCGGTCCGGGTGGGTCCGGGTGGGGCGGTCCGCTCGGTGGGGCGGTTCGGGGCCGGGTGGTTCGCTCCGGCGGGGCCGGTTCGGGTCGGGTCGTACGGCCACCCGGCCCGCGAGCCCCGCCCCGCCCGGTCCGCCCCGCCCGGTCCACGAGCCCCGCCCCGCGCGGGGTCAGCCCCCGCCGGCCCTGCGGCCGTGGTTCGCCTTCTTCTTGCGGCGGGCCTTCTTCTTGCGGGCGCGCTGGGACATGGCGGGTGCCTCCTTCAGGCGGTGTGACCGACGAGGAGTCCGGCGAGCTTGTTGAGGCGCTTCACCGTGCGTTCCTCGGTGGCGGCCGGGGCGGGGGCGACGCGGTGCTCACGGTCGTAGTAGGCGCCGTTCACGATCTCGGTCGCCGGGTCGCAGAGCCGTACGACGTGCGCCGCTCCCTCGGCCGGGGCCTCGCCCTCGTGCGCGTACAGCGGCAGGAGGCTGGTGGCGCAGATGCCGGGGTGCACGGAGACGGCGGTGACGCGCGGGTCGGCGGCGAAGACCGTGAGGGCCAGCTGCGACTGCGCGTAGGCGGCGAGCCGGGAGTAACGGCGGGTGCGGTTCGGGTCGTTCCACTGGATCGAGCCCGTGCGGTGCAGCGCGGACGAGACGTTGACGACCCGGCCGCCGGTGCCGCGGGTCAGGGCGGGCTCCAGGAGATGGGTGAGGAGGTAGTGGGCGAGGAAGTTGACCTGGAAGGCGATCTCGTTGCCGTCGGCGGTGACGGTGTGCTGCTCGGGCGCGGCCATGCCCGCGTTGTTGACGAGGACGTCCAGTCGCGGGTGCTCGGCCAGGACCCGCACCGCCAGTCGCTCCACCTCTTCCAGACGGGTGAAGTCGGCCCCGTGGGCGCGCAGTCGGGCGCCGGGTACGCCGGAGAGCGTGACGAGCCGGTCGACGGCGGCGCGCGCCTCCTCCTGGGTCCTGCCGTGCAGCAGGACCGTGGCGCCGCGTTCGGCGAGCAGCCGCGCGGTCTGGTGGCCGATGCCGGAGCTCGCCCCGGTGACGAGGACGGTGCGGCCGGAGAGGGACGGGGACGGGGAAGAAGGCATGGTCGGTCCAGGGTCGTTCGGTCGGGGTATGAGAAGGGGGGCGCCGGACCGGTTCGGTCACGGCGCCCCGGGGACGGCGGAGTACGCGTCAGCGCGAGGCGGACGGCGGCTCCGTGCGGCGGGGCGCACGACATCGGACCGCCTGATGAGGCGGCCGGTCGGCCTGGAGCCACGCACTGTCCATGCCGTCCATGGAACTCCGCCGCGAGCACCCGGGCAAGGCGGACCGGGCTTCCCTGATGCCGCCCTGACGGATTTTCACCCCAGGCCGGGGACGGTGGAGACCAGGAGGTCGATGGCCTTGATGCCGACGAACGGCAGGACGAGGCCCCCGAGCCCGTACAGGAGCAGATTGCGGCGCAGCAGGTCGTGCGCGGACGCCGGGGTGTAGCGCACGCCGCGCAGCGCGAGCGGGATCAGGGCCACGATGATCAGGGCGTTGAAGACGATCGCCGAGGTGATGGCCGAGGTCGGACTGTGCAGGCCCATGACGTTCAGCTTGTCCAGCGAGGGGTAGGCGCCCGTGAACATCGCGGGGATGATCGCGAAGTACTTCGCGACGTCGTTGGTGATCGAGAACGTCGTCAGGGCGCCCCGGGTGATCAGGAGCTGCTTGCCGATCTCGACGATCTCGATGAGCTTGGTCGGGTCGGAGTCGAGATCGACCATGTTCCCGGCCTCCTTCGCGGCCGAGGTCCCGGTGTTCATCGCCACACCCACATCGGCCTGCGCCAGCGCGGGAGCGTCGTTGGTGCCGTCACCGGTCATCGCGACCAGCTTCCCGCCCGCCTGCTCCCGCTTGATCAACGCCATCTTGTCCTCCGGCGTCGCCTCCGCCAGGAAGTCGTCCACCCCCGCCTCCCGGGCGATGGCCCGTGCCGTACGAGGGTTGTCACCGGTGATCATGACGGTCCTGATGCCCATCCGGCGCAGCTCGCCGAACCGCTCCCGGATGCCGTCCTTCACCACGTCCTTGAGGTGGACGATCCCGAGGGCCCGGGGCCCGGCCGCGTCGTGGACGGCGACGAGCAGTGGTGTGCCGCCCGCGTCCGCGATGGCGTCGGACCAGGCACGGGCCTCGGGCGGCACCCTCCCCCCGTACCGCTCGACCCAGTCGACGACCTGGGCCGTGGCCCCTTTGCGGAGGTGGCGGACGCCGTCGCCCCCGCGCAGGTCGATGCCGCTCATCCGGGTCCGCGCGCTGAACTCGACGAACCGGAGGTCCGCCCACTCGTCCCCGGCGGGCGGCAGGAGCCCGTACTGACGCCGGGCGAGGGCGCTGACGGACCGCCCCTCGGGGGTCTCGTCGGCGAGGGAGGCGAGCTGGGCCGCGTCGGCGAGCAGGGCCGGGTCCACCCCGGGCAGCGGGACGAACGCGACCGCCTCGCGGTTGCCGAGGGTGATGGTGCCGGTCTTGTCGAGCAGCAGGGTGCCCACGTCCCCGGCCGCCTCGACGGCCCGGCCGGACATCGCGAGCACGTTCCGCTGCACCAGCCGGTCCATCCCGGCGATGCCGATCGCGGACAGCAGCGCCCCGATCGTCGTGGGGATCAGCGTGACCAGCAGCGCCACGAGCACGGGCGTGGACGGGGCGGCGCCCGCGTACCCGGCCATCGGGGTGATCGCCACCACCACCAGGACGAAGACGAAGGTCAGCGCGGCGAGCAGGATGTTGAGCGCGATCTCGTTCGGGGTCTTCTGCCGCTCCGCGCCCTCGATGAGCGAGATCATCTGGTCCATGAAGGAGTGGCCGGGCCGCGCGGTGACCCGTACGACGATCCGGTCCGAGAGCACGGTCGTGCCGCCGGTCACCCCGGAGCGGTCGCCGCCCGCCTCGCGGATCACCGGGGCGGACTCGCCGGTGACGGCGGACTCGTCGACCGAGGCGACCCCGGCGACGACGTCGCCGTCCGCCGGGACCAGCCCGCCCGCCTCGACCAGTACGAAGTCGAACTGCGCGAGATCGGCCGCGTTCACCGTCTCCGTGGCCGCACGGTCGACGTCCGTGCCGTACCGCCAGTGCCGCAGCCGCAGCGCGACCGTGTCCGTACGGGCCCGGCGCAGCGACTCCGCCTGCGCCCGGCCCCGGCCCTCGGCGACGGCCTCGGCGAGGTTCGCGAACACCACGGTCAGCCAGAGCCAGACGCTCACGGTCCAGGTGAACACCGAGGGGTCGAAGAGCGCGGACAGTGTCGTCAGGGCCGATCCGACGGCCACCACGAAGAGCACCGGCTTCCGGACGAGCGTGCGCGGGTGGAGCTTGCGCAGGGCGTCCGGGAACGACTTCACCAGCTGCACCGGATCGAGCAGCCCGCCGTGCCCGGCCCGCCGCCGACCGGGACGCACCCGGGGCGAGGGATGACGGGGCGGGGCGGGAGGACGGCCGGGGGCTCCCGGGTCGAGAGGGGAGGGCGGGCCGTCGGGGACAGCGGGGCCCGGTCCTGCGGGAGCCGGTGCGCCGAAGGATGGTGACTGTGCGTCAGGAAAGCCTGGGCCGACGGAGGAACGGGCGGGTCGGGGCGCGGCGGAGTGCATCGCGGAGGACCTTCTGGGAAGCCGGCCGTCCGCTCGGCCGTGGTCGGCGGAGACCGGGAGACCGGGGGCGGAGGGACGGCGGGCGGGCCTTCGGGCACACGGGCGGCGGGGACGGAGAGCCCCGGCATCCTCGTGCCGAGACGCCGGGGCGCCGGGGACGGGGTGCCCCGGTGCC
This sequence comes from Streptomyces sp. NPDC087215, assembly GCF_044744885.1. Classification (NCBI taxonomy): domain Bacteria; kingdom Bacillati; phylum Actinomycetota; class Actinomycetes; order Kitasatosporales; family Streptomycetaceae; genus Streptomyces; species Streptomyces sp. NPDC087215. The sequence continues at coordinate 4,082 of NZ_JBIUZD010000023.1, read as the reverse complement.
CCGGCGCGGCCGTGGACGGACGGCACGGTCGCGGAGCGGGGGCGCGGACGCCGTACGGGAGGGGCGGTCCGCGCCCCCGCGGTCCGGGACGATCAGGCCACTGACGCCCCCGGACCGGTGAGCGACCGAGGGAGAATCTAGCCGTGGGGAAGCCCGGAGGAGGCCCTGGGGCGCGGGCCTTGACGAGCCTCTGACGAGGTCTTTCCCGAGCCGTCAGGACCCCGTCAAAGACAGCTGTCATGACGTCAGAAGGGTGTCAACGGAGTGCGTGTCCGCCCAGGGCGCGGCACAGGATGATCGCCTCACGGGGGAGCCGGACGACCGTCCGGCCGTACGAGGCGGGTGGGGGCGTGCCGTCCCGGACGACGGCGCGCGCGGTCCGCGGCCGACTGCCCGGACCGGCACCTCGATACGCGCACGGCAGTCCGGCGCGAGGGACGTTCCGGCCCGCGGCCCGCCAGGGGGGTGGCCGCGGGCCGGACGAGTCCGGTCGTACGGGTCTGCTCGTACGGGCCCGCTTCTGCTTGTCCGGTCGTACGTGCCCGGTCGTACGTGCCCGGTCCGGCTGTACGCCTTCGGTGCTGTACGCCTTCGGTGCTGGGTGCTGGGTGCTGGGTGCTGGGTGCTGGGTGCTGGGTGCTGGGTGCTGGGTGCCGGGTGCTGGGTGCCGGGTGCCGGTCGCGGACGGCTGGCGGCTCCGCGCCCCTGGGTTCCGGCCCGCGCCCCTGATCCGCGCCCCCTCGGGCTCCGGGATCCGGCTCCGCGCCCCTTCTGCTTCTGCGGCGCCCCCGCCCCCTGTTTCCGGGCTCGTCCCCGGCCCGTGTACCCCCGACCGGGTGACCCTCCCGTACGGGATCCGTCAAGGGTCCGTCAGGGCCCCCCGGCCCCGCGGCGGGAGCGCGTCACAGTGGACGGGAGGCAGCGCCGCCACCGGCTCCGACGCGAGCGGCACCGTGTCCGAACCCACCCGTACCCCAAGGGGAGTTGATCGTCCATGAGCGTCGAGAACGTGGTAGGCCTCGTCGTCGCCGCAGCCCTCGTCGGCTACCTGGTGGCCGCACTGATCCGACCGGAGAAGTTCTGACCGGCGCCGGGCGTCCGGAGACGGGACCACGGGGCCGGGGCCCGGAGGCCCCGCCCGCCCGGACAACGGAGACGCGCCCGCCCGCCCGGGGGTCCCAGCCCCCGCCCGCCCCGCGCCCCGGCAGACTCAAGGTCCTCGTCGGCGCCGCCGCGGGCGTCGGCAAGACGTACCGGATGCTCGACGAGGGCCACCGCAGGGCCGCCCGGGGCACGGACGTCGTCGTCGGTGCCGCCGACTGCCGGGGACGCCCCCACACCGAGGCGCTGCTGGCCGGTCTGGAACGCCTGGGACGCCTGGAACACGGAGGCACGAGCCGGACCGGGGACATCCCGGAGAGCGTTCTCGGGAACACCCCGGAAGGATTCCGGGGGGTCGTCGGGAACATCCCCGGAGGGTTCTGGAAGCGTCTCGGGGGCACCCCGGAAGGGTCCCGGGAGGACGACCCCGAGAAGTTCCCCGGGGACACCCCGGCAGGGACACCCCGGCGCGCCCCCGAGGGCTTCGACCTCGACGCCGCCCTGCGCCGTCGCCCCGAACTGCTCCTCGTCGACGACCTCGCCCGGACGAACCCGCCAGGACACCGCAACGCCCACCGCTGGCAGGACGTCGCGGAACTCCTCGCGGCGGGCGTCGACGTCCTCACCACGGTCGACGTCCAGCACCTGGAATCCCTCAGCGACGTCGTCGAGAAGATCACCGAAGTGCCGCCGGGCGACACCGTCCCCGACGACTTCGTCCGCCGCGCCGACCAGATCGTCCTCGTCGACGTGGACCCGGAGGAACTGCGCCGCAGGATGGCACACGGCAACATCCACCCGCCCGAGGTGGTGGACGCAGCCCTGGCCAGCTGGTTCCGCCCCGGCAACCTCACCGCCCTGCGCGAGCTGGCCCTGCTCTGGGTCGCCGACCGGGTCGACGACGCCCTGCGGACGTACCGCACCGACCACGGCATCGGCGGGGTGTGGGAGGCCCGGGAACGGGTGGTCGTCGGTCTGACGGGCGGCCCCGAGGGCGACACCCTCATACGCCGGGCCGGCCGCATCGCCGCCAGGTCGGCCCGCTGCGAACTGTCGGCGGTGCACGTGGTGCGCGGCGACGGCCTCGCGGCGGGCGCCTCGTCCACCGCGCTCGCCCGTCAGCGACGCCTGGTCGAGAGCCTCGGCGGCAGCTATCACACGGTCGTCGGCGAGAACGTCCCGGCGGCCCTGGTCGACTTCGCCCGCGCGGGCAACGCCACCCAGCTGATCCTCGGCACGAGCAGACGCGGCCGCCTGGAACGCTTCCTCACCGGACGTGGCATAGGCGAGACCGCCACCGCGCTCTCCGACGACATAGACGTGCACATGGTGACGCACGAACGGGCGGGCCGAGGACGCCTGCTGCCCACCCGGCACCGCGGCCTGCCCCTGTCCCTGCCCCGCAGGATCGTCGGCCCCCTCGCCGGTGTCGTCCTGCCGGTCCTCCTGACGCTGTTCCTCGACCGGGCCAGGGGCAGCCTGAACCTCACCAGCGAGGTCCTGCTCTTCCTCGTGACGGTGGTCGGCGTGGCCTGCGTCGGCGGCATAGGCTCCGCGCTCGTCGCCGCCGTGACGGCGTCCCTGCTGCTCAACTACTGGTTCCTGCCACCCATCGGGGAGTTCACCTTCCACGACACCGACAGTATGCTCGCCCTCGGTGTGTTCGCCCTGGTCGCGGCGGTCGTCGCCGCTGTCGTCGACCGGTCGTTACGGCTGTCTCGGCGCGCCGCCCGCGCCACCGCCGAGGCGGAGACCCTCTCCGCGCTCGCCGGTTCCGTCGTACGCGGCGAGCACACCGTCCCCGCCCTCCTCGCCCGCACCCGGGAGACCTTCGGCGCCGTCGCCGCCGAACTGGTCGACCGTCCCGTGGACGACCCCGACGCCAGCCAGGTCGCCGTCGGCGACGACGGCTTCCTCGTCCTGCGCGGACGCACCCTGCCCGCCGCCGAACGCCGGATCCTGGCCGCGTTCGCCGCCCACGTCACGGCCGCCGTCGAACGGGCCCGTCTGGCCGAGGCGGCGGCCGAGGCCGAACCCGTACGGGCCGCCGACCGGATGCGCACGGCGCTCCTCGCCGCCGTCAGCCACGACCTGCGGACCCCGCTCGCCGCGGGCTGGGCCGCCGTCGCCTCGCTGCGCAGCCCCGACGTGGACTTCACCGCCGAGGAACGCGACGAGCTGCTGGCCACCGCCGACGAGTCCATGGCCCGGCTCAGCAGGCTCGTGGAGAACCTGCTCGACATGAGCCGCCTCCAGGCCGGGGCCCTCACCCTCGCCCTGCGCCCCACCGCCTGGGAGGAAGTCCTCCCCGCCGCCCTGGACGGCCTCCCCGACACGGGACGGGGGGTGACCCTCCAGGGCATGGAGGAGGCGCCGCTCGTCCTCGCCGACCCGCCGCTGCTCGAACGGGTCGTCGCCAATCTCGTCGCCAACGCCGTCCGCCACTCCCCGCCCGGCCGCCCGGTCCTCCTCGGCGTCAGCACGCTGTCCTGCCGCGTCGAACTCCGTGTCGTCGACCGGGGGCCCGGTCTCCCGGCGGCCGACCGCGACCGCGTCTTCGAACCGTTCCAGCGGCTCGGCGACACCGACAACACCACCGGAGTCGGCCTCGGTCTGGCACTGGCGCGGGGCCTCACCGAGGCCATGGGCGGCACCCTCACCCCGGAGGACACGCCCGGCGGCGGACTCACCATGGTGGTCACCCTGCCCCGCGCGGCCGTCCGGGTGCCGGGCGCGCCCGTCCCGACGGAACCGTGACGCGGGGCCCCTCGGCGTAGGGGATGCGTCAAGAGCGGGGTCAAGGGCGTTAGGGCGGCGTCAACGAGGACCGTGGGCGGCCGGGGAGGCTGTTTCCTCAACTCGTCCGAACATCCGGCTCTTCCTTCTTCACCGGGAGCTCACGATGGCCGATCTGGCCTTCGTCGTCACTGTGGTCGCGGTTTTCGCGCTGGTGGCGTTCATTGCCAAGGGGGTGGCCAAGC
>NZ_JBIUZD010000022.1:0-70157 GCF_044744885.1 Streptomyces sp. NPDC087215 | reverse complement strand
TCTGGCACGCACGCTCGCCGCGTTGTCGGGACACCCCGATACAACCGGTATCGGGGCGACCCTCCGCCTTGCGGTCGCACGCACCGGACGCCGCCAGGCCTGCCCTCCGGGCAGACGGCGCTCCTTTCGAAACACGCCCCAGCCGGTCCGAGCGGGCCTCCCGGTCCGGGCGGCCCGCCCGCCCCTCATGACCTCCGGCGCCCCGCTCCTCGGACCTCCGGGCGCCCCTCGGCCAGCGCGGCCAGCCGGTCGAGCGCCATTCGGGTGCCCGTCTCGTTGTCGCCGGGAGACACGGCGTCGGGGATCCCCTCGTGGACCAGGACCACCTCGGTCCCGCCGTCCATCGGCACCAGAGTCGTCGTGAGGCTCATCGCCCCCTGGAACCGGGGGTCGCCGCTCTCGAACTCGATGACCTCGACGACCCGTTCGTCCGGAAGTAGTTCCGCGAAGCGCCCGTGGTACGTGTCGGTGCGCGCCCCGGACCCGCCCGTGGCGCCGCCCTCGTCCTCGTACGTCAGGGAGATCCGGAAGGTGCCCCCCTCGCGCGCGTCGAACGTGTGGACCTCGCAGGTCATCCCGTACGGCACCCGCCAGCGCGCGACGGCCTCCGGGTCGAGGAGCGCCCGGTAGACGACGGAGGGCGGAGCGGCGACACGGCGGGACACGCGCATGGTGTACACCCTTCCCAGGCTAGGGCGGGGCGGCCGGGACCGCGCCCCCGGCGGCCGGGGGCGAAAACCACTGGGAGGCGGGGGCCCCGGGACGTACCGTTCCGCCCCATGACCTCATACGACTCCGGGCTTCCCCCGCGCCTCGGCGGCCTCACCTTCCACGGCCCGCTCTCCGAGTCCCGTGCGGGCCGCATCGTCGGGCGCCTCGCCGCCACCCGGCCCGCCGACGTCCTCGACATCGGCTGCGGCTGGGGCGAGTTGCTCCTGCGGGTCCTCGAAGCGGCACCCGGCGCCCGGGGGACCGGGATCGACATCAACGCCGAGGACCTGGCCCGGGGCCGGGCGCTCGCGGAGTCCCGGGGGCTCGCCGACCGTGTCGCGTTCGTGGAGGAGTCGGCGCGCGGAGCCGCCCTCGGCCCGGCCGACGCGGTCCTCTGCCTCGGCGCGAGCCAGGCGTTCTGTGAGCCCGGACCACCGCACGACCCCGCCGTCGCCCTCCGCGCGCTGCGCTCGCTGGTCCGTCCGGGCGGCCGGGTCGTCCTCGGCGAGGGCTTCTGGGAACGCACCCCGACCGGCGCCGAACTGGCCGGAATGTGGCCCGGCGCGCACATCGGCGACCATCTGGGTCTCGGCGCCCTGGTGGACCTGACGGTCGAGGCGGGGTTCCGGCCCGCGTGGATCGAGACGGCGAGCGCGGAGGAGTGGGAGGAGTTCGAATCGGGCTACCGCCACGACACCGAGCTCTGGCTCGCCGCCCGTCCCGGCCATCCGCTCGCCGCCGAGACCCGGGAACGGGTGGACCGCCAGCGTTCGGCCTGGCTCCACGGCTACCGGGGCGTCCTCGGCATCGCCTATCTGACGCTCGTCGCGGTGGCCTGACGCCGGATGCCCCGGCCCGGGGCGGGGCGGGCCGGGGCGGCGTCACGGCCGACCAGATGGGTCCGGTGGGTCCGCCGCGTCCGGCGCCCCGGTAGCCCGGTCGGCCCGTACGCCCGTACGCCCGTTCCATGGCCCGGCCCCGCGCCGTGATCTCCGCCGCTTCCCCGGCCGTACTCCCTCCGGCGTACGCGCGAAGCCGCTGTCCGTACGACGCCCCGACCCCCCTCCCGGAGCGAGGCTCGAACCACGGACACCGCCACAGCGCACCGAGGAGCTGAACCGTCATGAACGCACTCGCCCAAGGGGGCCCCGGACCGTGGGTCCTGTTCGTCCCCCTCGTCTGGGCCGCCGTCGTCATCGGGGTCGTCACCGTCGCCCGCCGCGTCGGATGGCGCCGGGGGCGCGACCCGCGCCTTCGCGGCGGCGGCCCCGACGAGCACTCGCCCCTCGCCCTGCTCGGCCACCGGTTCGCCGCCGGGGAGATCGACGAGGACGAGTACTGGCGCCGTCTGACCGTCCTGGAGGAGCAGTTCGGGCGCCGCGCCGACGATCCCAGGGGGCGCCGGGGATGACCCCGGTCCTGCGGCCTTCCGCCGGGTGACCCGTGGACCGTCGTGACTCACGGTCGGCGTGGCCTTCGGGCCCGCTCCGGGCGGCCCGCCCGGCCCGGCCCGCCCACTCAGTCCGTCCGGCCCGCGAGGACCGGTCGGGCGGGGCGGACGGGCCGGGAGAGCCGGTCCTCCCGGCTGCTCACCGGACCCGCCGCCCGAACGGGCCCCGCCCCGGCCACCGCCGGTGCCGACACCGGTCCCGGGGCGACCGACGCCCCCACCGGTACGGCGGGGGCCGTCCCGTACGCCGACGCCAGGCTCTCGGCCACGGCCCCGAACACCACATCGCGGCAGCGCTCCACCGTGTCGTGCGGGTCCGGTGGCGCCGCCAGCGTGAACCAGACGATCTTTCCGGTCCCACAGGGACGCACCCCCCAACTCTCGCTGACCGCGCCGACGATGGCGAGGCCGCGCCCGGAGGTGGCCAGCTCGTCGTAGGCGTCCAGCGGGTCCCGGGCGCCCGCCTCCGGCATCCGGGGGTCGTGGTCCCGGACGGAGACCGTGAGCCGGTCGAGCAGCAGCTCGACCTCGACGGTGCACCGTTTGTCCGGCCGGGCGTGCCGGTGGACATTGGTCAGGAGTTCGGTGACGCCCAGGACGGCGGGATCGACCAGGGCGTCCAGATGCCAGTGGCGCAGATGCGCGGAGACAATTCTGCGGACCTGTCCGATCCGCGACGGCAGGGCGTGGAGCTCCACCGCGTAGTACCTGCTCGGCTCGCTGATCACGGCTGCGACTCCCCGAAGTGGTCCGGAAGAAGACGAAGATTCCGATCTCTCATGCGGTACAGCAGGGTGACGGCGGGAACGCGTCGTCACCACCGATCAACCCTCGGTGAGGTGGTTCCAGCCTGAGCCAGTGGTGACCGTCCCGCAACTCACGGCGACCGGCGGGCATCGGCTTCCGGCCGCCGGACGACCCGGCTCCGTACCGTCCCGCCGTCCGTCGTCTCAGCCCGAGCGCCGTCCGGCCGCCCGCTTCAGCGCGGCCAGGAACCGTCCCGTCGTCCGCGCCCCGTCCTCGCCCTCCACGGCGGCTCCGTCGGGGTCGGGGCACTCCTCCCGGTGCAGTCTGAGGCGGTACCGGGTGCCGTTCACGGTCGCCACCGCCTCGTCGGGCTTCGCGAACCACGGGCGCCCCGCCCGGACCGCGCCCACGGGCGCGCTGTCGATCTCGCTGCCGTAACTGGTGAGCAGGGCGAGGCGGCCGTCCTCGATCCGCACCTCGCCCGCGCGCGTCAACGACCTCGGCCAGCGGACGATGCCCACGCCCCTGGCACTGAACTCGGGTTTCGACATGCCGATCCCACCCCTCTTGCCCGTTGTCACTCCCAGTGTGCCGGGCCTCCGCCGCCCGCACCAGTGGCCCTCCGCAAGTCATCCCTATGGGGAGTCAAAGGAAACGTTTGCCCAGGTGGGAGCGGTATCGTCGGCGGTGGGGCGCCCCGGGGGAAACGGGGGAGCCGAACGAGGAGAGGCACCGATGAGCACCACGGAGAAGAGCCTTCAGGACGGACCGGCCGCCACGCTGACCGTCGACGTCGACCGCAGCGACCTCGCGTACCGCGCCTGGCTCAAGGAAGCCGTCCGCAAGGTCCAGGCGGACGCCAACCGGTCCGCCGACACGCACCTGCTGCGCTTCCCCCTCCCCGAGAAGTGGGGCATCGACCTCTACCTCAAGGACGAGTCGACGCACCCCACCGGCAGCCTCAAGCACCGTCTGGCCCGTTCGCTGTTCCTGTACGGCCTGTGCAACGGCTGGGTGCGGCCCGGCAAGCCCGTCATCGAGGCGTCCAGCGGCTCGACCGCCGTCTCGGAGGCGTACTTCGCGAAGCTCATCGGGGTGCCGTTCATCGCCGTCATGCCGCGCACCACGAGCCCCGAGAAGTGCCGCCTCATCGAATTCCACGGCGGACAGTGCCACTTCGTCGACGACTCCCGCACCATCTACGAGGAGTCCGCGGCGCTCGCCGAGCGGACCGGCGGCCACTACATGGACCAGTTCACCTACGCGGAGCGGGCCACCGACTGGCGCGGCAACAACAACATCGCCGAGTCGATGTACCAGCAGCTGAGGCTGGAGCGGTACCCGGAACCCACCTGGATCGTCGCCACCGCGGGCACCGGCGGCACCTCGGCCACCATCGCCCGCTACGTCCACTACATGCAGCACGACACCCGCATCTGCGTCGCCGACCCGGAGAACTCCTGTTTCTTCGACGGCTGGACGCACCACGACCCGCACGCGACGGCCGACTGCGGCTCGCGCATCGAGGGCATCGGCCGCCCCCGGATGGAACCCAGCTTCGTGCCCGGGGCCGTCGACCGCATGATGAAGGTGCCCGACGCGGCGAGCGTCGCCGCCGTCCGGGCCCTGGAGGCCGCCATCGGCCGCAAGGCGGGCGGCTCCACCGGCACCGGCCTGTGGAGCGCCTTCAAGATCGTCGCCGAGATGGTGGCCGACGAGCGGACCGGCAGCGTCGTGACGCTTCTCTGCGACCCCGGCGACCGCTACCTCGACAAGTACTACTCCGACGACTGGCTGGCCGCCCAGGGCCTCGACATCGCCCCGTACACCGCCGTCATCGACCGGTTCCTGGCGACGGGGGCCTGGCCGGAGTGAGCCGCCGGTCGAGGCGGCGCGCGGCGTCCCGGAAGGACAGCGCCAGGCCCGGTCCGGCGAGCCGCAGGCCCAGCCGGAACGGCGGCGCCCCGTCGGCGGCCATGGTCCAGCGCAGCCGGGTCCCCCGGCCCTCGGGCCGCAGGGCCCACTCCTCCGCCAGGGCCGTCACGCCGGGCGCGTTGGTGACGTCCACCCGGTAGGCGTAACGGACGTCGGGCTCCGCGGCGAGGATCGTCTCCTCGAAGCGGACCCCGCCGCGCAGCCGTACGGTACGGCCCGTGCCGTCACCGGTCGGTACGGCGGAGGCGACCGCGGTGAACCAGGAGGGCAGGCTCCCCACCTCCACGGCCAGCGACCGGTAGACGGCCGGCGGAGGTGCGGCGAGCACCGCCGAGAAGACCAGACGGACGGGCGCGGACACGGTGAAGTCGAGCTCCACCGGCCTCAGTCGGCGTGCCATGGGCCGAACCTCTCCAGGACGGAAACGGAAGTGAGACCGTAGCTGACTTGCTGTCAGCAGCACAGTGGCGGAAGGAAGTTGGCGAGATCCGGGGTGGTCCTGGAGATCCCGGGGCGGTCCTGGAGATCAAGGGCCGGGATCTTCCGGGAAGTCGGGAGCCGGAGCCTCCCGGGAGGCGGGAGTCGGGGGTCTCCCGGGAGGGTGAGATCCGGGGTCTTCCGGAAGGCCGCCGAAGGGCTCCTCACCGCACCCCCAGCAGTCCGTCGAGCGCCCGCCCGAACAGGAACCTTCCCGCGCGCGCGAGGACCGGGTCGAAGGCCCCGGGCACCCCGCGCACCGACAGCTCCTCCGTCCAGACGACCCGGCTGCCGCCACCGGGCGCCCCCGCCACCTCGACCAGCGCCCAACCCCGCACCACCCGGCCCGACTTCTCCAGCCGGCACGTCCCGGCCCGGTCCGCCACCGGGGGCTCCCAGCGCGTGACCTCCATCGGGTCGTCGAAGGACAGCCCGCCGATCCCGGTCCGCGCGGTGAACCGCGTCCCCGTCCGGTTCGGCCCCGGCGTCAGCACCCGCGTCCGGGTCAGCGGCACCTGACGGCCGTGCGCGGGCCAGTCGGTGAGCCGCCGCCAGACCTCCTCCGGCGCCGCCGCCACCACCCGTTCCAGCCGGAAGAGACTCATGACGGCCCCGCTCCGAAGCGGCTCATGACCGCCCCGCCCCGGAACGGCGCGGGACGGGCCGCGCCGGGAAGCAGCCTGTGGCCGGTCCCGCGAGGAAGGAGCCCGTGACCGGTCCCGTCCGGAAGGGGCCCGTGGCGGAACCGGCCGCGAAGGGGCCCGTGGCGGGTCCGGTCACGAAGCGGTCCGCCGCCTGTCCCGTCAGCGCGGGGCTCACAACTGCTCCTCGCCCGCCACCACGAGCCCCGGCAACTGCTCGACGACCTCGGCCCGTACGCCCCCGGGGAGCCCCCGGTCCGTCACCCAGGTGTCCACCTCCGCCAGGTCGGCGAACGAACTCAGGCCCACGGTGCCCCACTTGGTGTGGTCCGCGACCACCACCACCCGGCGCGCGGACCGGATCAGACACCGGTTGGTCTCCGCCTCCGCCAGGTTCGGCGTGGAGAGCCCCGCCTCCGCCGAGATCCCGTGCACCCCGAGGAACAGCAGATCGAAATGGAGCGAGCGGACCGCCCGGTCCGCCACCGGCCCCACCAGCGCGTCGGACGGCGTGCGCACCCCGCCGGTCAGCACCACCGTCGCCGCCCCCACCCGGGACCCGCCCCCACCACCGACCCCGGGCCGCGCCTCGTGGAACACGTCAGCGACCCGCACCGAGTTCGTCACCACGGTCAGCTCCGGCACGTCGAGCAGATGCCGGGCGAGGGCGTACGTCGTCGTCCCGCCGGACAGCGCGATGGCGGTGCCCGGCGCGACCAGCGCCGCCGCCGCACGGGCGATCTCGTCCTTGGCGCTCGGTTCGAGCACCGACTTGGCCTCGAACCCCGGCTCGTGGGCGCTGGGTTCGGCCACCGGTACGGCCCCGCCGTGCACCTTCGCCAACATGCCCTGCCGGGCCAGCGCGTCGAGGTCGCGGCGGATCGTCATGTCCGAGACGTTCAGCCGACGGGTCAGCTCGTTGACCCGCACACCGCCGCGCCGCCGGACCTCGTCGAGGATCAGGGCGCGCCGCTGCTCCGCGAGGAGGTTCTGGTTGTCAGTCACCGCCGGGGCCGGTCCTTCCGCAGAAGACAAGGGGATGAACGTCGGATTCGGTGAGGGACGGCGCGTCGCCGCGTTCCCTTCCGCGATCCTGGTGCCGAGCTGTTGCCGACGTCGCATCTTCCCACCCCGAGAGGAAGCCGCTTCAGTGTCCCCTGCCACACCCGCCCCGGAGAGCGAGGGCCCGGCGCTCGAACTCCTCGTGCACGGAGTCGGCGGCACCACCCCCCAGGACATGCTGGACGACCCCAGGACCGTACGGGTCACCGGCGACCGGACCGCCGCCGTGTACCGCCGCGCCGACGACCTCGACGCCGAGGAACACCCCGAGCGGTACGCGACCGGACCCGTCCGGGAGGCGTACGTCTGGTCCAACCTCACCTCCGGCGACGGGGCCCGCGCCCTGTGGCTGCTCCTGCTGCCCTTCATGGTCGCCAACCTCGCGCACTGGATGCGCCCGCCCGCCCGGGACTGCGCGGCCCTCGTCCGGCTGTACGGCGTGCTCGTCCGGCTCGTCGCCCTCACCCTCACCGTGCTGCTCACCGCCGCCGCCTGCGAGGTCGCGCTCGACCTGACGGCCTGGCAGTGCGCGGGCGGCTCCTGCGCGGACGGGTACTCGTGGCTCGGTTTCCTCTCCGCAGGGCGCGGCGGCTGGTGGTCGCTCCCGGGCCGCCGTCTCGCCCTCGCCGCCCTGGTGCCGACGCTGCTCGTCGGCCTGCTCTGGTACCTGTCGAACCGGACGTGGAGCGCGTACGAGGCCCAGCGTCCGCCCACCGGTTTCGACGCGCCGGCCACCCCCGTACCGAGCGGTGCGGAACACCCCGGGACACCACCCGCCGAAGGGCACACGACCGGGAGCGCCACCGGGAGCGCCTTCGCGGGCCCGTCCGGAAGTCCGCCGGGAGGACCGTCCGGAAGGGTGGACGGGGCCCCGGACACCGCCCCGCCCGTCGAACTGCGCGCCGCCCTCGGCCGACCCGGCTTCTGGTACGGCCGCAGGCTCGTCGCCCGCCTCCGGGCCGCCCACACCGCCGCCGGGTTCCTCACCGTCGCCGCCGCCGTCGTCACCCCCGCCGTCCGGCACGACACCGGTCTGCCGGGCGCCGGGGACCTCCTCGGCCGGATGCTGCAGACCGCCGTCGCGGTCCTCGCCGGGATCGTCCTCTGGGTGGTGTGCCGCCGTGGCCGCAGCGAGCGCCGTCTCGACCTGCGCCTGGAGAAGGCCCTCGTCTCCTGGCTGCCCGGCGCCTCCCTCGCCCTGCTCGCGCTGACCGCCCTCTACGCCTCCTGGACCCGCCCCGGCTGGGCCTCGTCCGGAACCCTCCCCGGCGACGCCGTGTTCGGCGGCCTCACCGTCGCCCAGGGAGTCCTCGTGGTCGCCCTCGGCATCGTCGCCCTGCTCCTCCAACGGCCCCGCCGCGACCCCCGCACCGCCCTGCGCGGACTCGGCGGGCCCGCCGTCGCCATGCTCGCCTGCGCCCTCGGCGGCGTCATGTCCGGGGGAGTGGCCCAGCGGGTCGCCGACTGGCTCGACGGACCCGCCACCCCCGGCATGGGCGACTCCGGCCCCCGGATAGCACCCCCCGTACTGCTCAGCTGGCAGGCCTCCGTGATCCCCGTCCTGATCCTGCTGCTGCTCGTGCCCGCCGTCCTGCTCGGCGTCCGGACCGTGCTCGCGGCCCGGCGGCTGCGCGCCGCCGTCGAGGCCGACTACCCCACCGACGAGCACGACCCGGTCCGCACCGGTCAGATCGCGGCCGACCGGGCACGGGCGGGGCTCACCGACTCCGCTCCCCTCCTCGTCGGCGTCGTCTCCGGCGCGACCCTCCTCCTCGGCGCCTGCTCCGTCGTGGGCGCCTGGGCCAGCGGCAACGTCCCCGGACGCGCCTTCGACGGCGCCCACCCGGCCGTCGCCTCCCTCGCCTCCGCCACCCAGGCCCTCGGCTCCTGGATGATCGGCTTCGGCTTCCTGTTCTTCGTCACCTGGGGCCGCCGCGCCTACAAGGACGCCTCCGCCCGCCGGACCATCGGCATCCTCTGGGACGTCGGCACCTTCTGGCCCCGCGCCGCCCACCCGTTCGCCCCGCCCTGCTACGCCGAGCGGGCCGTCCCCGACCTCACCTGGCGGATGAGTTCCTGGACCCGCGCCACCGGCGGCCGACTGGTCATCTCCGGACACTCCCAGGGCAGTGTCCTGGCGGCCGCCGCCGTCTGGCAGCTACGGCCCGCCACCCGCCGCCGGGTCGCGCTCCTCACCTACGGCTCACCCCTGGAGCGGCTCTACGGCCGCTGGTTCCCCACCTACTTCGGCCCCGAGGCGCTCCGCGCCCTGAACCGCACGGTCCACTGCTGGAGCAACCTCTACCGGGCCACCGACCCCATCGGCGGACCCGTCCGGGTCCCGGCGGACGACGGCAGGCCCGTCGTCGACGCGAAGGCCCTGCTCGACCCCGTCGTCTACGGCAGGACCCGTGCGCATCCGCTGCCCGAGCCCATCCTCGGACACTCCGAGTACCAGGCCGACCCGGCGTTCGCCCGGCGGCGCACCGGCCTCCTCGACCGGCTGCCGCCCGCGCTGCCCCGGCAGCGGGGCGACCACGACCACGAACCCTCGGACCAGGACGGTCCCGGGAGGCCGCCCGGCTAGAACGGGGTCAGGGCAGTTCCGGCAGGTCGTCCGGGTAGAGCAGGGTCAGATCGTCCGTGCTGGTCTCGGCCAGCTCGGCGACCCGGCCCGCGTGCCGCTCCACCATCGACTCGAAGGTCTGGCGGGCGGTGCGCCCGTTGCCGAACGCCGGGCCCTTCGGCAGCTTCGTGAAGTACGCGAGCAGCGCCCGGTCGGTGCCGGGCGCGAGCCGGTACTCGTGCTCGTCGGCCTGCTGGCCCACGATCCGCAGGAGTTCCCCCGGCGCGTAGTCGCCGAAGGAGATGGTCCGTGAGAAACGCGAGGCGACACCGGGGTTGACCGTCAGGAAGCGCTCCATCTCCGTCGTGTACCCGGCGACGATGACGACCACCGCGTCCCGGTGGTCCTCCATCAGCTTCACCAGGGTGTCGATCGCCTCCCGGCCGAAGTCCCGGCCCGAGTCCTCCGGCGACAGGGCGTACGCCTCGTCGACGAACAGCACCCCGCCCCGCGCCCGGTCGAAGGCCTCCTGGGTACGGATCGCGGTCGAGCCGATGTGCTCGCCGACCAGGTCCACCCGGGACACCTCCACCAGGTGCCCGCGTTCCAGGACCCCGAGCGAGGCCAGGATCTCCCCGTACAGCCGGGCCACCGTCGTCTTGCCCGTGCCGGGATTGCCGGTGAAGACGAGGTGTCTGCGGACCGAGGCCGCCTTCAGGCCCGCCTCCTGCCGCCTGCGGCCCACCTCGATCATGTTGGTGAGCGTCCGCACCTCCAGTTTGACGCTCTCCAGACCCACGAGACCGTCCAGTTCCCCGAGGACGTCCTGCGAGGAACGCGCCGGGGGGACGACCGCCACGGGCGCGGCCGGGGGAGGCGTGGCGCGCGGCACCGGCACCTTGCCCAGGACCTCGCCCGGGACCGGGCCCAGGACCCCGCCCGACGTCTTGCCGAGCACCCCGCCCGACAGTACGGAGGACGGGAGCGTCCCGCCGTCGGGCACCGAGGAGCGGACCGCGCTCTCGTCGCTGGTGCAGTCCTCCGCGCTCGCGCCCTCCTCGGGGAACTCGTAGCCGCCGCGCGCGCAGCGTTCCGTACGGCACTTGCGCAGGGTCGTCCGGCAGCCGTCGGTGACGTGGAAGCCGTACCCTCCGCTGCCCGTGACCCGGCAGCCGGTGAAGGTGCCCCGGCCCTCCGCCGACACGTAGAAACCGGCCTCGGCGGGCGAGGTGACCGTGCACCGGTCGATCGTCGGGTCGGCGCCCTTGGTGACGATGACACCGGTCTGCACCGAGTCGATGGTGCAGCCGGCGAGGGTGCCGCCGCTGCCGTGGTCCCGGAACCAGGCGCCCGTGGAGGCCTCCCGGATGCGGCAGTCGTCGAGCTGGGCGGACGCCCCGTCGCTCACCGACACCGCCGTGTTCCGGACCTGGAAGAGGTCGCTGTCGACGACGTCCACCCGCGAGCCCCGGTCGAGGACGAACAGCGCGTCCGGCACGTCGTGCACCCGGCAGGACTCCAGGACGGCGGTCGCCCCGTCGCTGACCCACACCGCCGGATAGTCGCCCGTGCTGTCGTGGATCTCGCACTGGTGGGCGTCCACCCGGGTCCCCGGGTCCCACACCGAGAGGCCGTTGCGGCCGAACCTGCGGACGGTGGACCGGGTCAGCGTCAGGACCGACCGGGACCGCAGGTCCACCGCGTTCTCCGGTACGGAGTGGATGTCGCAGTCCGACAGCGTCAGGACCGCGTCCGTGTCCAGGGTGATGCCGTCCGCCGAGGTGCGGTGCACCGAGGAGTCCGTGAAGTGCGCGGAGGCCCTGCCCGCGATCTGCAGACCGGCGCCCTTGATCTCGTACACCTCGCAGCCGATCCCCTCCAGACCACTGCCCTCGCCGGTCACGGCGATCCCTGCGCCGGAGGCGTGGTGCACCCGGCAGCGTTCGAGCCGGGGGTGTGCCCCGCCGCGCACCGAGATCCCCGCCTGTCCCGCGGACACCACCTCGCACTCCTCGAACACCCCGCCCGCGCCGTCGACGACGGCGATGCCGATCCCGGCCGGATTGTCGACCGTGCAGCGGCGGAACGTCGGCCGGGCCGTGCCCCGCACCTCGATCCCGGCCGCCGAGCGGGTCATGATCCTCAGGTCCAGCAGCTCGGGGGTGCCGTCCTCGACGAGCAGCGCGGGCGCGGCCACGTCCTGCCCTTCGATGTGCAGGTCCCGCACGGTCACGGAGGCGCGGACCGTCAGCGGCACGCCGTCCGGCGGCGCGATCCGCACGGAGCCGACCGAGCCCTCGGGTCCGCGCAGGGTGACCGCCCGCAGCACCACGAGGTTCTCCCGGTAGGTGCCGGGGGCGACGGTGAGCACGTCCCCGTCCCCGGCGGCCTCCAGAGCGGCCGCAAGCGAGGGGTACTCACCCGTGCGGCGCCGCCACCGCGATGTGCCGGTGTGCGTCACCTGGACCGTGCCCTGTGCCATGGGTGTGTCCTGCCCCCGCCTCATGCCTCGCCGGTGATCCGATGCCCCACCGTAGCGCGCGCGGGGCCACCGGGTTGACGGGTCGAGGCCCCCATGTCCGCACCGGTGCGGGCCGGGTGCCCGCTCGGTCGCGGGCGGTCGCGGGGCGGTCGCGGTCGGTCGTGCCCGGCGCACTCCGGCGGCCTGGACACCGGGGTACGAGCACGGATCCACGGCCCCCGCGCGGCGCGGCCGGGGCGGTACGGACCGGAGAACCGTTTCCCCGTGGCCACCCGGCCACGGCGGTACGTTCGTCCGCCCGCCGGGCGGGGCACGGCCGTGGGCCCGGTCGGTGCGGTCGGTGCGGTCGGGGCGAGCGGGCCTCGTGGGTCCGGTGACCGGCGGCGGGGTGCGCGCTCGCGTCGGCGGGGCGGTAGGACTGGAGGGGCACTGTCCGGGCCGTCCGTCGCGGCGGGCCGCCGCGTCCGGGCCGTATGTCCGGAGCCGTACGCCCCCGGAACCGCCGCTCGTGCATCCGGCCGCCGAAGCGCCCGCAGTACGTCCTTCCCGCTCGCCCTCTCGGCCTGGCGGGGCCACCGGGCCCGCCGCACCGCGCCGACTCCGTCCCTCAGTCCCGCCCGTCGGCGCGCGGGGCCGCCGTACCCCGTCCGTACCTTCCGGGTGTACGGCCCCGCTCAGCTGCCGGTGCCGGTGCGTCCCCAGTCCGGTCCCGTCGCGGCCCACGCGCGGTCCAGGCGCGCGTACCGCAGGAGCACCAGCCTGCGGACGGCGAGACGGCGGACCGTCTCCACCATCAGCCCCGTGAGCAGCGCGGCCGTCAGCCCCGCGATGGCCGCGTGCGCGCGGGCGGCGCCCGCCCGCATCGGAGCGGCCACCGGGTGTCCGCTCCGGTCGGTCCACAGGGCGAAGTCCGCGCCGGGCGCGGAAGTGCGTCGGGCCGTCGTCACCGTGCCCGTACGGACCGAACCGTCCGGCGCGGTCCACCGGGCCACCACCGAGCGCCGCAGCCGCTCCTCGCCCGCCACGTCGGCCGTCCCCGCACCGCCCGCGGGCCGGTCGGCGGACCGCAGCACCCGGGCCGTCGTCGGCAGCCGTTGCTCGTGCTGCGCGCGGACCGCGCGCTGGAGCGAGGCGTCGGCTGAGGCTCCGGCCGCCCAGCCGGTCAGCGGCACCAGCAGACAGAGCAGTGCCGCCGCCGTGAAGGCGACCCACGCCTCCGCGAGGTCCGTGGCCCGGCGCAGGGGATTGTGCCGCCAGCGCCAGAGGCCGATGGCTGCGCGCACGTCAGCACCCCCTCGTCGTTCACCGGTCCTCCAACGAGTGTGCCCCGGGGCGGGGTTCCCCGCCCGTCGGGCCGGGGAAGTGTGACGGGCGTCCCGCGGCCGGGCCCGCCGGGCGTCCGCCGGGCCCGCTCGGGCCGGTCGGCCCCGTCAGTCCAGGATCTTCACCTCGTCGCCGACCCGGACGGTGCCGGTGTGCTCGGGGACGAGGTTCTGGCCGAAGACGGCCCGGCCGTCCCGCCTGCGGTGCCGGGCGAGGGTCCGCAGCGGCTCCTTGCCGCGTTCGGCGGTCAGCTGGTCCGTCGTGGTGACGACACAGCGCCCGCAGGGCCGGGCGACCCGGAAGGTCACCTCTCCCACGGTGAGGCGCGTCCAGCCGTCCTCGGCCCAGGGAGCGGTCCCCCCGACCACCAGGTTCGGCCGGAAGCGGCTCATCGGCAGCGGCCCTTCGTGGGCGTGGTCGCCCTCGGCGACGAGGGAGTTGAGGGCGTCGAGCGAGCCGGTGGTGGTGACGAGGAGCGGATAGCCGTCGGCGAAGCTGACGGTCTCGCCGGGCAGGGCGTACTCCGGGTCCACCGGGCGCCGGTGCTCGGGCGCGTCCATGTGGACCAGCCGGAACGCGCCCTCCAGGAAGGCGGACACCCAGGCGTCCGCCGCCGGACCGGCGGGCACCGCCTCCACGGGCTTGTCGAAGATCTCCGTCGTCAGCGTGGCCGAGGGGTGCGGCACCCCGACCGGCAGCGACGGACGGCCGGGCGCGGAGAGGACGACTCCGCCGCCCGGCAGCGGCTCCGCCGTGGCCAACGCCATCCGGGGGGTACGGCGTTGGGTCACGACCTTCCCCGCGGTGTCGACGACGGCCCAGCGGCGGTCCCCCGCCAGCCCCCAGGGCTGGACCTCGGCCGCCTCGGGGGACAGCGCCCGCATGGCCTTCACCGGGTGGACGTGGACGGAGCGGAGGAGCGGAGTCGGCATGTCCTCATCCTGCCAGCCGCTCCGGTCCGGGCGCCGTCCGGCGGGGACGGGTCAGTAACCCCCGCCCTGGTAGGGACGGTTGTACGGGTCCTCGTAGGGCGCGGGCGCCGGGACGGGCCGGGGGGCCGCCGGGCGCATCGCCTCGTAGCCTGCGGGACGCATCGCCTCGTAGCCGGCCGGGGCGGGCCGGGGCGGCTGCTGCTGGTACGGGGCGCCCTGGTGACCGCGCGGGGTCATCTGCTGCTGCGGGATGTACGGGGCGGGGGCGTGCTGCAGGGGCACGGGAGCCATCTGCGGTACCGGCTGCGGGTATCCGTAGCCGTTGCCGTACGAGGGCTGCGGGGAGGGCGCGGCCGGGAGGGCGGGCAGTGCCGAGGGGAGCGCCGGCAGGTAGGAACCAGGGGCGGGGAAGCTGCTGCCGGTGTCGTAGGCGGCGGGCACTCTGATCGGGGCGATCTGAGGCGTGCCCCGCTCCGCGACCAGGGAGTCGTAGATCGGGGTGTCCGGGAAGGACGGCGCGGTGTGGTAACCGCCTCCATAGGTGGAGCGGGGGGAGGTCATGGCCATAAGTTAAACCCACGATGTGCCGGTTGGGGAGCCTGATTTGAGGGTTGTTTGCCGGGCTCCGGGGGCGAGCCGATCCCCAATCCGAGCGAACGTGACAAAAACGGGCGGCGCGCGACGGCAAGATCGTGTAAAAGCCGAGTTCGGAGGGGGTTACCGGTGGGTCCGGCCGCTCGGGCCGATCCGGCGCCCCAGGCATGAAGAAAACATAAAGAAAAGGTGCCGAGAAGGGGTGGGTGAAGCGATCATGGGCATGATTGGGCGTCAAATCCGCGGACGCGCGGGACACCGCGCACGCGCCGAATTGATCAGGCTACTCCCCGTGTCGGGAAATGTTTTCCGGTGACGCCCCTCCGGATGATCACCGACGCCGTGCTCCCGCCGGACGGACGCCCGGCCCGTGCTCCCGCCGGACGCCCCGGACCCGTGGCCTCCCCGCCCCGACGAACCGCCCCCGGCCGCTCGCGGGGGCCGCCCGCACCCGGTCACCGTTCCCCCGCCGCCTCCGGCCGCGCGTACGTCCGCCCCTTCCACGCCGCGCCGACACCCCGGTGGTGGCGCACCGCCGAGTCCAGCGTCATCAGCAGATAGAGGAACGCGGTGAAGGGCAGCGACGGCGCCAGCCACAGCGACTGCCGGTAGTACCGCAGCATCGGCACGTACGTCCCCGCCATCACCGCCCACGCCGCACCACCCGCCCACGCCGCCGCCGCGTCCCCTCCCGCGAGCCCCCCGGCCAGCGCCACCGGCGGCACCAGATAGACCAGGACGAGGCCCGCCACCGTCCCCAGCAGCAGTACCGGGCTGTGCCGCAGCTGCGCGTACGCGCACCTCGCCACCATCCGCCACAGCTCACCGAGCCCCGGATAGGGACGCACGCTGTCGATCCGCTCCGCGAGCCCCAGCCAGATCCGCCCGCCCGAACGCCGCACCGCCCGCGCCAGCGAGACATCGTCGATCACCGCCTGCCGGATCGACTCCGGCACCCCCGCGGCCACCGCCGCCTCCGTCCGCAGCAGCACACAACCGCCCGCCGCCGCCGTCGCCCACGGCCGCCGCACCCGGTTGATCCAGCGGAACGGATACAACTGCGCGAAGAAGTAGACGAACGCGGGCACCACCAGCCGCTCCCATCCGGTCGTCACCCGCAGCCGGGCCATCTGCGACACCAGATCCAGCTCGTTCGCCACCGCCGCCGACACCAGCAGCCGCAGACTGTCCGGCTCGTGCGCGATGTCCGCGTCCGTGAGCAGCAGGAACTCCGGCTCCCGCGCGCGGGCCAGGGCCATGCCGTGCCGCAGCGCCCACAGCTTCCCCGTCCAGCCCGGCTCCGGCTCGCCCGGCGACACCACCGTCAGCGGCAGCCCCCCGCACCGGGCAGCGAGACCCGCCGCCAGCGCCCCCGTACCGTCCGTGCTCCCGTCGTCCACCAGGATCACCTCGGCGACCCCCGGATACTCCTGCGCCAGCAACGACGGCAGGCTCACCGGCAGCACCCCGGCCTCGTCCCGCGCCGGGACGACCACCACCACGCGCGGCCACCCCTCCGCCGCCACCCGCGCGCGTGCCCCGGACACCGGCGGCAGCCGCTGGTCCGTGCGCCAGAAGAACCCCTGGCCCAGCAGCAGCCAGACCCAGACGAGCAGCGAAGCGAGCGCGAACCAGGCGAGGGTGCTCATTCGCGGCAGTCTGCCCCAGAACGAGGGGGATGAGGAGCCCATCGGCTAGGGTGACCGGGTGAAGATCGCGCTCATGGACTCCGGAATCGGCCTCCTCCCGGCAGCGGCCGCGGTGCGGCGTCTCCGGCCCGACGCCGATCTGCTCCTGTCCAACGACCCCGACGGGATGCCGTGGGGCCCGCGCACCCCCGAGGACCTCACGGGCCGCGCCCTCGCCGTCGCCCTCGCCGCCGCCGAGCACGACCCGAGCGCCCTGATCGTGGCCTGCAACACCGCCACCGTCCACGCCCTGCCCGCGCTGCGGGCCGTCCTGGAACCGCACATCGCCGTCATCGGCACCGTGCCCGCGGTCAAGCCCGCGTCCGCCGACGGCGGCAAGGTCGCCATCTGGGCCACCCCCGCCACCACCGGCAGCACCTACCAGCGCGGACTCATCCGGGACTTCGCCGACGGAGCCGAGGTCACCGAGGTGCCCTGCCCCGGCCTCGCCGACGCCGTCGAGCACGCCGACCCCGAGGCCGTCGACCGTGCCGTCGCCGCCGCCGCCGCGCTCACCCCCCGGGACGTCCGCGCCGTCGTCCTCGGCTGCACCCACTACGAACTCGTCGAGGACCGCATCCTGGCCGCCCTCGCCACCCGCCGCAGGGGCGGACTCCCCCCGGTCGTCTTCCACGGCTCCGCCGACGCCGTCGCCGCCCAGGCGCTGCGCCGCGTCGGCGTCGGGGCCGCCCCCGGCGCCGCCCCGACCGGAATCCTCTCCGTCCTCCTCAGCGGGCGCCCCGGCCCCCTCCCCGCCACCGCCCTCGGATACGCGGAGGGCCGTCTCCTCGCGGCCGAGACCGCCGCCCACTGACCACCCGCCGGCCCCTGACTCCAGGTGACCGACCGGTCGCGCTCCGATGGGGGCGTGGGTACGCTTTCCGGCATGAGGCACCCCGCCCGGAACCCGCGCGCCGACGAACGGAGCCCCGTCGTCTGGACCGGCCGCGCCACCAACCGCTTCCAGTGGGTCGCGGCCCTGGCGGGCGCCGCCTTCATGGTCCTGGGCGTCACCCTCGCCGTCGAATCGCCCTGGACCTCGGGCGTCGCACCCCTCCTCATGGCCGTGATCGGCTGCGTCGCCGCCGGACTCCTCGTCCTCTTCGGCACGCTCGCCTTCGTCCATGTGGCCGTGAAGGTCGACGACCGCGCGATGGAGGTCCGCTGCGGCCACATCGGCCTCCCGCGCCGCCGCATCCTGCTCTCCCATGTCGTCGGCGCCGACTTCGCACCGAGCGTCACCCCGCGCCACTGGGGCGGCTGGGGCTACCGCTGGCGCCCCGAGAAGGGCACGGCCGTCGTCGTCCGGGGCGGCGAGGGCCTGGTCCTGCGCCTCGGCGACGGACGGACGTTCACCGTGACCGTCGACGACGCCGAATCGGCGGTCCGCGTCATCCGCGCCCACCTCGCCGACCCGCATCCCCCGGCCCCCACCGGCGCGTGACGCGCCGGGCGGTACCGGGGGGCGCCGTCCGACGCCGGGGCGGCCCGGCCAGGACCCGCCGACCGCTTGAGGAGCAGTACGGGTACGAGGAGCAGTACGGGTACGAGGTCGCCCCAGCTTCCGGCCTCTGCCCATGGACGCCGGTCACCCCTCCTTCCGGGGTCCTGACCGTAGACGCCGGTCGCCTCCTTCTGCCCGGCCCCCGCCCGCCCGTAGACGCCGAAAACCGACGCCACCCGCGCGCCCTGTCCGTATCCGCATACGCGGGTCACCCACTCCCGCTCCCCGCATACGCGGGCCACCCACACCCGCATACGGGCTCACCCGCTCCCGCGTCCTGTCCGTACCCTCCGGGCACCGCTCCGCCCGTGCTCCGGCGACGGGCCGGGCGGCCTCCGGCGGGACCCCGGCCCCGCACCCGGGACGCTCCGGCTCCGGACGGCCGCCTCCGCCCGGAGCGTTCTCGGTCCCGGCCCCACCGGCCGCCGGGCCGACAGGGGCGCCCCGTAGACTCCGCGAGGTGAGCACCACCATCACCCCCGTCGACGCGTCCGGAGCCGACCCCGCGCCCACGCCGGGTTCCCGGCTGCGGCGGCTCGTACGGCCCGGAACGGCCCTGCTGTCCGGGTTCCTGCTCTACCTGAGCTTCCCGCCGCGCCCCCTGTGGTGGCTCGCGCTGCCCGCCTTCGCTCTGCTCGGCTGGACCCTGCGGGGCCGTCGGCTCCGCGCCGGTTTCGGCCTCGGCTACCTCGCCGGGCTCGGTTTCCTGCTGCCGCTCCTCGTCTGGACCGGTGAGGAGGTCGGCCCCGTCCCCTGGCTCGCCCTCGCCTGCGTCGAGGCGCTGTTCGTCGCGGGCGCCGGACTCGGCATCGCCGCCGTCTCCCGGCTCCCGTGGTGGCCGTTCTTCGCCGCCGGGGTGTGGATCCTCGCGGAGGCGGCACGCGCGCGCGTGCCCTTCGGCGGCTTCCCCTGGGGCAAGATCGCCTTCGGGCAGGCCGACGGGATCTTCCTCCCCCTCGCCGCAGTGGGCGGCACCCCCGTGCTCGGCTTCGCCGTCGCCCTCTGCGGCTTCGGCCTGTACGAGGCGTACCGGCGGATCAGCGCCCGCCGAGCCACCGGCACCCTCCCGCGCGGCCCCGTCACCGCCGCCGCGCTCTCCGTGCTGCTGCCGGTCACCGGCGCCCTCGCCGCGCTCCCGCTGGTCGACGACTCGGCCGAGGACGGCACCGCCACCGTCGCCGCCGTCCAGGGAAACGTGCCCCGCCTCGGCCTCGACTTCAACGCACAGCGCCGCGCCGTCCTGGACAACCACGTCGCCCGCACCCATGAACTCGCCGACGACGTCAGGGCGGGCCGCGAACCGCAGCCCGACTTCGTCCTGTGGCCCGAGAACTCCTCGGACATCGACCCGTACGCGAACGCCGACGCGTCCGACGTGATCGACGGCGCCGTCCGCGACATCGGCGTCCCCACCGTCATCGGTGCGGTCGTCGCCCCCGAGACCGGCAAGCTCCGCAACACGCTCATCGAGTGGGACCCGAAGCGCGGCCCGGTCGCCACCTACGACAAGCGGCACGTCCAGCCCTTCGGCGAGTACATCCCGATGCGCTCCTTCGTCCGGATCTTCAACAGCGACGTCGACCGGGTCCGCCGCGACTTCGGCCCGGGAGGCAAGGTCGGCGTGTTCGACCTCGCCGGGACGAAGGTCGGCCTCGCCACCTGTTACGAGGCGGCCTTCGACTGGGCCGTCCGCGACACCGTCACCCACGGCGCCCAGCTGATCACCGTGCCCAGCAACAACGCCACCTTCGGCCGCAGCGAGATGACCTACCAGCAGCTGGCGATGTCCCGGGTCCGGGCGGTCGAGCACAGCCGGTCGGTCGTCGTGCCCGTCACCAGCGGGGTCAGCGCGATCATCCGCCCGGACGGGGAGATCGTCGCCGAGACGAAGATGTTCACCCCCGACGTCCTCGTCGAGAAGGTGCCGCTGCGTTCCTCGCTGACCCCGGCGACCCGGCTGGGAACCCTGCCCGAGGCGCTCCTGGTGGCGCTCGCCGCCGCCGGACTCGGCTGGTCCGTCCTCCGTTCCGTACGGGTCCGCAGGACCGGCCCCAGCTCCTGACGCGGCCCCGGCCCGGCACCGTAGATGATCTAGGGTCGGCCCCATGGCTACCCCAGACTTCATCCAGGCCCTGCGCGAGACCGTGGGCCATCAGCTCCTCTTCCTGCCGGGGGTGAGCGCCGTCGTCTTCGACGACCGGGGCCGGGTGCTGCTCGGGCGGCGGTCCGACGACGGACGCTGGGCGGTCGTCGGCGGCATCGTCGAACCCGGCGAGCAGCCCGCCGACTGCGCGGTCCGCGAGGTGTTCGA
Organism: Streptomyces sp. NPDC087215; assembly: GCF_044744885.1. Lineage (NCBI taxonomy): Bacteria > Bacillati > Actinomycetota > Actinomycetes > Kitasatosporales > Streptomycetaceae > Streptomyces > Streptomyces sp. NPDC087215. The sequence continues at coordinate 49,734 of NZ_JBIUZD010000022.1, read as the reverse complement.
GGAGACGGCGGTGCACTGCGAGGTCGAGCGGATCGTGCTCGTCGAGACCCTGCGCAAGCCCGTCGTCTACCCCAACGGCGACCGCTGCCAGTTCATGGACGTCGCCTTCCGCTGCCGTGCGGTGGGCGGCGAGGCGCGCGTCAACGACGACGAGTCGACCGAGGTCGGCTGGTTCGACCTGGACGACCTGCCCGAGATGAAACGCTTCTCCCATCTGCGGATCGAGAAGGCCCTGGCCGATGAACCCACATGGTTCCGCACTACGGCAACCGACTGAACTATGTCTCCGGCACACATGGGTGGGGGAGGGGCCCGTTCATAGGGTGCGGAACATGAGCGCCCCCATCACCGCCCCCGGCTCCGGCACCACCCCGGGCCGGGCCGCCCCCGGCCCCGGCACCCCACCCGGCCGGGCCGTCCCGGGCCCCGCAGCCCCCGGGACGGCCACCCCCGCCGCCGCGCCCCTGTCCCGGGTCGTCGTCCTCGACCTCACCGGCCGCACCGCGCTCGTCACCGGCGCCGCCGGAGGCATCGGACGCGCCTGCGCCCTGCGGCTCGCCGCCTGCGGCGCCCGGGTCAGAGCCGTCGACCGGGCGGCCGACGGACTGGAGGCCCTGGCCGAGGCGGCCACCGGACTCCCCGGGAAGCTCGAACCCCGCCTCCTCGACCTCACCGATCTGGACGCCGCCGAGGCCGCCGCGGCGGGCGCCGACATCCTCGTCAACAACGCCGGACTCCAACTGGTCCGGCCCATCGAGGAGTTCCCCCCGGACGTCTTCCACACCGTCCTCACCGTGATGCTGGAAGCCCCCTTCCGGCTCATCCGGGGCGCCCTGCCCCACATGTACGCGCGCGGGTGGGGCCGTATCGTCAACCTGTCCTCCGTCCACGGACTGCGCGCCTCCGCCTTCAAGTCCGCTTACGTGTCCGCCAAGCACGGCCTTGAGGGGCTCTCCAAGACCGCCGCCCTGGAGGGCGCCCCGCACGGGGTCACCTCCAACTGCGTGAGCCCCGGCTACGTACGCACCCCGCTCGTCGAACGGCAGATCGCCGACCAGGCCGCCGCCCACGGCATCCCCCCGGAGCGGGTCCTGTCCGAGGTCCTCCTGAAGGACTCCGCGCTCAAGCGGCTCGTCGAACCCGAGGAGGTCGCCGAGGCCGTGCTCTACCTCTGCACCCCCCAGGCCTCGTTCATCACCGGCACCTCCCTCACCCTCGACGGCGGCTGGACCGCCCACTGAGCGACGGCCCGCCCCCCGAGCGGGCCCACCCCGGGAGCTTGTCCACAGGGGTGGTGCGACCACACCTACGGCAGGTATCCCTGTGTCCATGTCCCACGAACACGTCTCCTACCTGGAACTCCTCGCCCGAGGCGCCGCCACGGAGGCCTACGACCGGCCCGTGCTGCTCGCCCGCGCGAGCGGCGCGGGCCCCGAGGCGCTGGCCGGACTCGAAGAGGCCAAACAGCTCGCCCTGCGCGTCCGGGCCGAACTGGAGGGGCGGCGGCGCCGCGAGGCGGAACTCTCCGCCCTCTTCGCCACCGCCCACGACCTCGCGGGACTCCGCGACCTCGACGCGGTCCTCCGCGCCATCGTCCAGCGCGCCCGCGCCCTCCTCGGCACCGAGGTCGCCTACCTCAGCCTCAACGACCCGGCGGCGGGGGACACCTACATGCGGGTCACCGAGGGCTCGGTCTCCGCCCGGTTCCAGCAGCTCAGACTGGGCATGGGCGAAGGGCTCGGCGGCCTCGTCGCCCAGACCGCCCGCCCGTACGTCACCGACGACTACTTCGACGACGCGCGCTTCCAGCACACCCGGACCATCGACACGGCCGTACGCGACGAGGGCCTCGTCGCCATCCTCGGCGTCCCCCTCAGCCTCGGCAGCCAGGTCATCGGCGTCCTGTTCGCCGCCGACCGCAGGGCCAGGGTCTTCGGCCGCGAACAGGTCGCCCTGCTCGGCTCCTTCGCCGCGCACGCCGCCGTCGCCATCGACACGGCCAACCTGCTCGCCGAGACCCGCTCGGCCCTCGCCGAACTGGAACGCGCCAACGACATCATCCGCGAGCACAGCGGAGTCATCGAGCGGGCCTCCGAGGTCCACGACCGGCTCTCCGAACTGGTCCTGCACGGCGGCGGCGTCCAGGACGTCGCCGAAGCCGTCTCCGAAGTCCTCGGCGGCACGGTCGAGTTCACCGAGGAGGGCGCGGGCACCGCCCGGCACGCGGGCGGCCACGCGGTCCGCGACGGCGCCGACTGGGTCGCCGCCGTCTCCGCGGGCGGCGAGACCCTGGGCGCCCTCGTCCTCCACGGACAGCCCGACCTCGACCCCGTCGACCAGCGCACCCTGGAGCGGGCCGCCCTGGTCACCTCGCTCCTGCTGCTCGCCCGCCGCTCGGCGGGCGAGGCCGAACAGCGGGTGCGCGGCGAACTCCTCGACGACCTCCTCGACGCGCCCGACCGCGACCGCAGCCTGCTCCGCGAGCGCGCCGCCCGGCTCCGCGCCGACAGCGAGGCCCCGCACGTGGTGCTCGCCGCCCGGATCGACCGGCCGTCCGAGAGCGCGGCCGACCCCGACGCGGGCGGACGGGAGAGCGCCGACCGGCAGCGCCTGTGGGCCGCGGCCACCCATCTGGCCGCCACCCGCCACGGACTGGCCTCGGCACGCGACGGCGGCACCGTCCTGCTGCTGCCCCTGGGCTCCGGGGAGAGCGCCGCCGACCTCGCCCGGCAGACCGCCCGCGGCCTCGGCGGCACCCTGCGCGAGCCGGTCACCGTCGGCGCCTCCGCCGCCGTACGCGCCCCGCTCGACCACCCGGACCTGGTCGGCCTCGCGTACGAGGAGGCCCGCCGCTGCCTCGACGCGCTCCGCCTCCTGCACCGCTCGGGTCAGGGCGCCGCCGCCGAGGACCTCGGTTTCCTGGGCCTGCTGCTCGCCGACGGCCGGGACATCGACGGCTTCGTGGACCGTACGATCGGCCAGGTCGTCGCCTACGACCGGCGCCGCGGCACCGACCTGGTCCGCACCCTCGACGCGTACTTCGCCGGCGGCATGAGCCCCGCCCGCACCAAGGACGCGCTCCACGTCCACGTCAACACGGTGGCCCAGCGCCTGGAACGGGTCGGCCGGCTCCTCGGCCCCGACTGGCAGTCCCCGGCCCGCGCCCTGGAGATCCAGCTGGCACTGCGCCTGCACGCGCTCTCCGACGCGGTCACCGGACGCTGACGCGGGACGGCCCGTGCCCCGCTCGGCGGGGAGCGGGGCACGGGCCGATCCGCAAGGCGCCGGTCAGGCGTCGGCGCGGACCCGGGCGTCGGGGACGGTCCGTTCCTCGATCTCCCCGAGGTCGCGGTCGCGGGTCTCCCGGGCGCACACGACGGCGACGACGGTGAGCAGCGCGGCGGCCATCACGTACAGGGAGATCGGGGTCGAGGTGCCGTGGTCGGCGAGCAGCGCCGTCGCGACGAGCGGGGCGGGCGCCCCGGCGGCCACCGAGGAGAACTGGGCGCCGATCGACGCTCCCGAGTAGCGCATCCGGGTCGCGAACATCTCGGAGAAGAAGGCGGCCTGCGGCGCGTACATGGCGCCGTGCAGGACCAGTCCGACGGTCACCGCGAGCAGCAGGCTGCCGAAGGTTCCCCGGTCGATCAGCGAGAAGAAGGGGAACATCCAGGCGCCGACGCCGACCGCCCCGATCAGGTACACGGGCCGGCGGCCCAGCCGGTCGGAGAGCGCGCCCCAGAGCGGGATCACGGCGAAGTGCACGGCGGAACCGATGAGAACGGTGTTCAGCGCCGTCTGCTTGGAGAGCCCGACCTGGGTGGTCGCGTACACCAGGATGAACGCGGTGATCACGTAGTACGAGATGTTCTCGGCCATCCGGGCGCCCATGGCGATCAGCACATCGCGCCAGTGGTGCTTGAGCACGGCCACCAGCGGCATCTTCTCGGCGGCGGTGGCGGCCCCGGGCTCGGACGTGCGCCGCTCGGCGGCGGCGAGGGCCGCCTTGAAGACCGGCGACTCGTCCACGGACAGCCGGATCCAGAGCCCGACGATCACCAGCACACCGGAGAGGAGGAAGGGGACGCGCCAGCCCCAGGAGGCGAAGGCCGCGTCGGAGAGCAGCGCGGTCAGCGCCGACAGCACACCCGTCGCGAGCAACTGCCCGGCGGGCGCCCCGGTCTGCGGCCAGGACGCCCAGAAGCCGCGCCGCTTGGCGTCCCCGTGCTCGGACACGAGGAGGACGGCCCCGCCCCACTCGCCGCCGAGCGCGAAGCCCTGCACCAGCCGCAGCACCGTCAGGAGGACCGGGGCGGCGGACCCGATGGTGGCGTGGGTCGGCAGCAGCCCGATCGCGAACGTCGCCCCGCCCATCAGCAGCAGGCTGAGCACCAGCAGCTTCTTCCGCCCGAGCCGGTCCCCGTAGTGCCCGAACACCAACGCGCCGAGCGGCCGCGCGGCGAACCCGACCGCGTACGTCAGGAAGGACAGCAGGGTCCCGACCAACGGATCGGACTCGGGGAAGAACAGCTTGTTGAACACGAGCGCGGCGGCGGACCCGTACAGGAAGAAGTCGTACCACTCGATGGTCGTGCCGATGAGACTGGCGGCGACGATGCGCTTGAGCGAACCGGGTGGCGTGGGGGAGGGAGTTGCGGCGGCCATGTGCACCACTTCCAGGCGGGTACGGGGACGTATCGGTGTCGCCACACCGTAGGAAGGGGCAGGTCAGGGGCGTATGTGGTGGGACACCATAGTTCGGGCGTGCCGTGTGCGCCCGGCCTCCATGGCCTGCTGCGGTGGCCCTGACGAAGGCCCGAGAGGGGCCGGGAGGGAGGCTGTCCCGGGTTGCGCTGATCGGGCACGTTTTGGTGGTGCGGTGCCGACTCCCGTGCTGGTTCGGTGCTGACTACGCAGCGTTGAACTCCGACATCTGCGACAGACCGGTTCCGATGGATGCGTCAAGGCCGGTCGCAGGTTGCGATCCCGCATGTGTGGTGCTGCTCGCCCTGGGGGTCATGCCCCTTGGAGGGTGTTTCCGCTGCTCTGATGCTTCGGGGAGCGGCTTCGGCGCGTGCGCTTCCGAGATGGAGTGCTGCTCCAGCATCGAAGAGATCTTCTTGAAGTCGTCGCCCTCGGGGCGCTGACCTGCGTTGACGTCCCAATTAGGCGGCCTGGCCAGCGAGTTTGCTCCTTTCTGGAGCTTTCACGGTGACGCTGTTTTGCGCGGTCGATTCTCCCCAGCGGCTCCTCCGGTCGGCTCATTCTCCCCGGATTCTCCCCAGCGGGAGTTGGACTGGGGGGCGGATCGTTGCTGGTCAGGAGCAGGCCACGAATGCTGCCCGTGTCGCGCAGCGTAGCCACCTCGCATGTCGGGAATCGATGGTGTCCTCTAGAGGAGGTCGGCAGCTGCATCGGTCGTGGTGTGGTGCCCCGGGTCGGCGCCGGGGCAAGCCCAGCGTCAGGCCTGGCACGGTCATCGCAGGCAAGGCGTGCTCGCCCCGGGCTATCCGCGCCGCAGGCGGTGCGTCCGGGCTGTGAGCCCGGAGCGAGCGGGCCGGAAGGCCAACCGCCTGCGGCGCGGATAGGCCGGAGGCAGACCACCGGGCCGACGTCGGCGCGTACGTCGAGCGTGTTCTCGGCCCCGTCCTCGCCTACGACACCGAGCGCGGCACCGAACTGGTGCGCCCCCTGCACGCCTACTACGTCCAAGGGGGCCAGCCTCCCGCGCGAAGGACGCCCTCCACGTCCACGTGAACACCGTCGTTCAGCGCCTCGACCGCGTCGGGCAGCTCCTGGGCCCCGACTGGAACACCCCGGCCGGCGCCCTGGACACCCACTTGCGCTCCGCCTCCACCACCTCGTCCGGCACGGGCGGCCACTGAACCCGGCGGGTCAGGGGGGCAGGCTGCGGCGATAGCGCCGAGACGGTCCTGCACACCGCCTACCAGGAGCTCTACACCCTCGCCGGGCGCGGCCCGCTGACGTTCACCGGGCCCGCGTTCGTCCGCTTCCACGGCCTGTGCGACGACGAGAACGCGACCCTCGTCGAGGCGTGCCTGCCGTTCTGGACGGACGGCGCGCAGTCGGCGGAGGAGCTGCCGGAGGGCACGTACGTGAAGGACCTCCCGGAGAACTCCGCCGCCTGCGTGGAGGTCGTCGGCGAGGCCGCCGCCTTCCCCGCCATCCTCACCGCGTACGACTCCGCCGCCTCCTGGACCACCGACCACGGCTTCGCCTTCGCGGGCCCGGTCCGTATGGTCCACCGGCGGTGGGCGGGAGCCGTCGGACACCCGGACAACCGGGTGGAGATCGTGTGGCCCTTCGAGGAGAGGAGCGTCGAGGCCTGATCTAAATCGCGCCATCACGATCAGGCTTCCTGACGACTTCTCAACTTCCTTTGTAATAATCCTACTTGTAGGTTCCGGGCGTGCGGCGGATCGTCGCGCGACCGACGGGGAGGCGGGGCTGCCATGGCAGTGGGGGATCCCGATCTGAGAGTGCCCGAGGACGACGGGCTGGCCAAGCTGGCCGGCGACCTGGACTCCATGCAGCGGCATCTCGACAACCAGGTCCGGCGGATGGACGGGATCGTCGACCGGATCCAGGCCCGTTGGCGCGGCGCCACCGGGGACGTCTACCGGACCCTCCACACCGAGGCCGCGCAGGACGCCGTACGCATCCGGGAGCACCTGCGGCTCCTGGAGGAGGCGGTCCGGTTCAGCCGGAACGGGTTCAGCGAACAGGAGCTGGAGGTGCTGTCCCGGCTGCGGAAGCTCCAGGGCCAGATCGACGTGGCCCGGGAGGCGAACGCCCTCCAGGCGCCGCCGCCGGGCGCTCCGGCCGCCGAGTCCGCGCCCGTCCCCCGCAGTCGTATCGAAGACGTGTAGGGGGAGGAGCGGACATGGCGGGCGACGACCGGATAGCCGTGGACATCACCGCGTTGCAGGCGATGTCCGGGGAGCTGGAGGAGATCCTCCGGAAGCTGAACGAGCAACTGGCCGAGCTGTACGAGCGCACCGAACGGGTGGTCCTCGGCTGGCAGGGCGAGGCCCGCGAGGAGTTCGTGATCACCCTCGACCGGTGGGCCAAGGACATGGAGGACCTGAAGGCCACGCAGGCCTGGTTGCACACCTCGGTGACCACCTCCCACGCCAACTACTCTGCCGCCCACCAGGCGGTCCTGCGCGGCTGGGGGGCCGCCTGATGGCCACTCCGCCGCCGCCCACGGGGGGTAGCGGGAACGGGCAGCCGAACGTGCCGGCGGTTCCGTCGCCCGTCCCGGGGAAGCTCTACGACCCCCAGGGCAAGGACATCTCCCAGGGCCAGACACTCAAACCGCCCGACCCGGACAAAGAGGTCCAGGACCTCAAGCCGTCCGTGGACCCGGGGGGGTTCCCGAGCGGCTTCGACGTCGACCCGACGCACGTCTGGTACACCTCGTACCTCATCCGCAACCACCAGACGGCCTTCGACAAGGCTCCCCGGCACCTCCTGGGCACCTTGGAGGGCCACAAGCACGTGTGCGGGGTCGGCTCGGGCCCGGAGGCGTTCGAGCGGGCGTACGACGACATCTCCGGCCGCTACCTGGACGTGTGGGCGGCCTCGGTGGTCGCCGTCGGCGGCGTCTCGACCGGCCTGACCATCACCGCGAACAACTACGTCGCGGCCGAGTACGCCTCCCACCCGTCCTGGGGCGCCCCCACCAGCCTGAAGGGGATACCAGACGTCATACGCACCGTGCCGGACTACGGGAAGGCGCCGTTCCTGGGCTGGCGGACCGGCGGCGGCGACACCTTCGCCGAGGGGATCATCAACGAAGTCCTCGGGGTCATCGGCACCGCCATCCAGTGGGTGATCCGAGAGGCGATGGAAAAGGCCCTCCACCATGGCAAGGTCGGTCAGATCACCCCGGGCGGCGACGACATCGAACTGCCGCTGGTGGCGGCGGCCTGGCGGAAGGTCGCGCAGGACGCCGAGAAGTCCGGCGCCGACCTGGACGCGGCGATCGACTACCTGAGGAACCCCGACGCCGCCGCGGTGGAATGGCAGTCGGCGATGAAGCAGTTCGCGTCCAGCCTGTGGGGGACCGCCTCTTGGGGCAAGGGCGCCGCGAGCCCCGTCGCCCAGGGCTACGACTGGAAGCACCCCCCGCTCCATATGACCCGGCAGCCGGTGCTCCGGATCCTGGTCGACAAGGCGCGGGCGATCGCCGACATCCTCGACGCGTTCGCCACGGCGGTGCGGGACGTCCGCAAGGTGATCGAGCACGAGTACATCGAGGCGGCCAAGGAACTGGCGAAGTCGGACAGTTTCAAGAACTTCCTGAAGGACGTCGGCTCCCTGCTCACGGGCCCGGCGGGACTCGCCAAGAACTTCCTGGACAACCTGAACGAGGGCGCGCTCAACGCGGGCGTGGACCGGTACAACAACAAGACGCACGACCTCGCCCGGCAACTGAACGACCTCAGGCCCGTCCTGGACGAGGCCCGGCGGAGCGTCCCCGGCTTCATGGCGGAGGAGGCCCGCGCGCAGACGGTGGGCGCCCGCTCCATCGAAGGGTACGGAAAGGACCACAACTGGACGGTGGCACCGGGTCAGGAGACCGTCCATCCGTACCCCATCGACCTCGCCAACCAGGAGGACATGAAGGTCGGCAACCAGTCGGCGCACACCATCGACCGTCACGTGGGACTCACCCCGGAGCAGTTGCAGAGGCGCATGCGGGACGCGAACCCGCCCGCCGCCTCCTCGTTCGCCGACCTCACCACCGCACAGCGATTCGTCCAGGAAGCGATCGACAGGCACTCCGCCGAAATCGCTCAGAAGATCAAGGACAACCCGAACGCCGCCATCCCGATGGATCCCTTCACGATCGACTTCACCCCGCAGGTCACCGGCGTCTCCGTGACCAGCCCCAACGGCACACCCGTCCCCGTACACAATGTGAAGGTCCGTCTTCAGCTCGCCCCCGACCGCCAGCCCCCGTTCATCGTCGTCACCGCTTTCCCGGATTCGCCCTAGCCCGTCAGGAACCGCCCGTGCACGAGGTCCACTTCCGCTACGCAGCCGCGCGTACCCTTCTCGCGCCCTTCTTCTCCCGCGCCACGCCCGGCATCCCCGCCGATCCGGCCGCGCGGGAGGCCGCGCTCCAGGCCCCGCTGAGGGTGCTCTGGGACCGGTCGGAACGGGGCGGCGTGAACGTGTACGAGGCGGCGCAGGAGGTGCGGGGGCTGGCCGATGCCGTCGCGGCGGGAGCGGTCGGGGCCTCGCGGGTCCCCGACGACCTGTGGGAGCTGGCCGCCCGGTCCGGCCCCGGCGGTGACCCGTCGGCACTCCAGGAGATCGCCGCGTACGTGGACACGTGGCAGGCCTCCATCGACCAGAAACTCGCCGCCGCCGAGCCGACCGTGTGGGAGCTGAGCCAGCGGTTCCCGAAACTGACCGGCATACTCGACCTCTACTTCGGCCAGGACGGCATCGCCCTGGAGGACGAGGACCTGTCCGACGAGGACGGCATCGGCCTGTACGTCGCGACTTGGCACCCGCTCGGCGCGTGCTCGTGGCGGTTCTCCCCCGTCGTCGCCGAATGCGCCGAAGCCCTCGCCCTCTTCCAGGACGACACCACCCTCCGCCGCTTCTTTGCCGACGAGCTCGGTCTCGGCTCCGGCTCCCACACGTCCTGGTCCGCCTGGCTGACCCTGATCTCCGAGGTCCTGACCACCCACCTGCGCCAGGAGCACGGCCCGTGCTCCTGGACCTCCGGCCGAGAGGGGCACTCCCCGTGCTGACACGTTCCGCCGCCTACCCGGACCGGGAGACCGCGCACTGGGCCACCCAGGCCGTGGTCACGCAGAACGAGCAGGTGGTGCACCGGTGGCTGACCCGGCCGGACCGCGCGCGGCTCACCATCGAGGCGTACTGGCCGTCCCGCCCCGAGCCGGTCGGGCAGGTGTTGCTCCAGGGGGAGATGCTGGCCGGTCACGGGCCGGTGGACGTGCGGGCCGCCCGCGTGATCCTGAAGCGCGACCCGGAGCATCCGCTCGGGTTCACCGTGCACGCCACCTTCCCGATCCACCCGTGACAGGAGACCGCCTCCCATGCCGCTGACCCCGCTCCAGCACGACCCCCGGTACGGGGAGATGGACCAGGTCCTCCGCGCGTACGCCGGCCAGCGCGCCGACGACACCGAGGAGAAGCCGAGCGTGGCGCTGACCGCGTACCTGCGCCACACCTGGCACAGCAGGCCGTGGGCGGTCGGGATCGCCGAGAGCCAGCTGCGCGAGTACGCCCGCAACCCTCCGGGGCCGCTGCTGCTGCGGCTGGGCGAGGTGTACCCGCTGCCCGACCCGGGGCTCGACGGGGCCGAGATCCAGGCCTGGCTGCTCACCGTCGCCGGGCATCTGCGCCGCTGCCTCGCGGAGGGCGACATGCCGCCGTCGGGGGCGCCGCAGACCCGTTGGGAGTGGCAGGCCCGGTTCCCCGAGCTCGGGCAGCTGCTCGGCGGCTGGTTCTCCCAGGACCACGGCGTGGAGTTCCAGGACCACGAGGAGGCCCTGCGGGACTACCTGGAGGTCACGGACCCGTCGCTGGCGGCCCGGCTGTGCGGGGAGGCGTACGAGCTGCTGGCCCTGCGGCTGGACGAGTCGGACTACGCGTACGGGCTGTCCCTGCTGGGCCTGGAGGTGGACCCGCCCGTCCCGTACACCCACGGCGCCTGGCTGGGGATCATCGCCGAGGAGGTCCTGCGGGGCCGCTGGTCCCGGCTCTCCTAGCTCCCCGCCGGCCCGATGTTCTGGTTGTGAAGGAACACGTTGTCCGGGTCGTACGTCCGCTTCACTCGGCCAGCCGGTCGTAGTGTCCGCGGTAGGTGGCCCGGACGCGGGCGTCGGGTTCGTCGGCGCCGAGGAAGTTCACGTACGCGCCGCCCATCGAGTGCGGGTGCAGGGCGTCCCAGTAGCCGACGGCCCAGTCGCGGATGCGGTCCGAGTCGGAGGGCTGCGGGCTGATGCCGCCGATCACGCCGGACCGGACCGCGTCGCGGTAGGCCCGGGCCGTGTCCATGGGGCCGGGGCAGTGGGCCGCGCCGTCGACCGGATACGGGTGCATGGTGGAGAGTTCGGTGGGGAGGTTCTCCAGGAAGGCGCGGTGCACGTCGATCGCGCCGTCGGTGACGCGGTCGGAGAAGTCGCCGCGCCAGCACCACTGCAGGCCCTTCGGGATGAGGTCGTCGAACATCACCTGGGGGGGCCGGGTACGGGATCGGTGTCGCGAAGTGGAAGGCGGGCGGCGCCGGTTCGGCGACCCCGGCGAAGGTCCGGTTCAGTTCCTCCTCGTCCGGCGAGCCCGTGGAGCACCACACCGTGCGGCGGTGTCGGGGTCCTCGCCGGAGCGGCGTTGCGTGGTCCGGCGCGCGGAGGTGGCTCGTCCGACGGACAGGTGCACCGACCGAGCCCGTCCGCGACTGCGGACGGCGGCCCCATCGGGACGGGGCGGTGCGACGGAAGCAGGGAATGGCCGCGGCATACGATCGCGGTGAAGGCGAAGCACCGGGCCGAGATTCCGGTACCGGTGTGAGGGAGGGGCCAGGATGTTCGGTCGGAAGAAGAAGCGCAGGGCGTCTCTCGACGATCTGATGGCGCAGCTCAGGCCTGACCTGAGTCGGGAATCGCTCGGTGTCGGGCCCGACTTCCCGGGCGTCGCCCCGAACCCGTTCCTGAGCAGTGACGCGAGGAAGCGCGATGCGGAACTGCGTACGGGGGCGCTTGCGCTCGGCGTTCTCGTCGACTGGCGCGAGGTCAACAGCAATCCACGCGTGGTCCTGATGTTCGACGTGGAGACCGCCGACGGCATCTCGTTCCGCGGTATCGCGGACGAAGCCCTCACGATCACCGAGCTCACCCGGCTCGTCCCCGGACAGATGTTGCCCGTGCGCTACCGGCCGGCCGTCATGGACCACTACGTCGCCCTTGCCCGGGACGCGGACCCCGCCCAGGTACAGCAGCTCTCCGACGAGATCGCGAGCCGCAAGCGCACCTGACCCGAAGCCATCGGCCGGACCCGACGCCAAGGCCCTGGCTTGCGGCGACCGTCAACGCGTAGCCGGGGGGTTGAGGAACATCCATGCCGGATCGTGCGCTAAGAGGAGCTAACAGAAGGCTGGGCTGGTGGTCATGTCTTCTTGTGAGGTGGCTCGTCGAGCCTTCCATGGGGAAGGGACCGCCGCGGCTGGTGTCGGATGACTTGTGGGGGCGGGTCGAGCCGTTGCTGCCGGCCAGGCAGCAGCGGTCCCAGCGTCTTGGGCGTCCGCCACTGGACGACCGGGGCTGCTTGCAAGGGATCCTGTTCGTGCCGCACACCGGGATCCAGTGGGAGTGGCTGCCCCAGGAACTGGGCTTCGGCTCCGGGATGACCTGCTGGCGCCGGATGAGGGACTGGCATCAGGCCGGGGTGTGGGACCGGCTGCACGAGATGCTGCTGACCGAACTGCACCGCGCCGGTGAACTGGACTGGTCGCGGGCGGTGATCGACGGCTCTCAGCACCAGGCCCGTCGAGGCGGCCCAAAACGGGGCCGAGCCCGGTCGACCGCGCCCGGCCTGGCGGTCGTCGGTGTGGGCGCGGGTGCGGGTGCGCAGTGACCAGTAGACGTGTCGGTGCGGTCCGCTCCGGTCGACGGTGACGACGGTGCCGGGCTCGATCTCGCGCATTCCTTCCCGGACGGCGTGGCCGGGGGTCTTGACGAAGGCGAACAGCTCGCGGAGGCCGTCGAGGCCGGCCTTGCGGGCGGTGAGCGGATTGGCGAGGATCGCTTTCGGTTCGGAGCCGAACAGGACGCCGTCGGGGGTGGGGTGGTGGTAGAGGGGTTTGATGCCCGTCCGGTCGCGGATCATGACGAGCCGTTGGAGATGCTCGTCCCATATCGCGCAGGCGCACATGCCGTTGAGGCGTTCGGCGGCGGCCTCGCCCCACTCCAGGTAGCCGCGGAGGACGGCCTCGGTGTCGGAGCCGGTGGTGAAGCGGTGGCCCCGTGAGACGAGTTCCGCGCGCAGCTCGGTGTGGTTGTACGTTTCGCCCGAGTAGACGATGACGACGGGGTTTCCGTCCGGGCGCTCGGCGGTCATCGGCTGGTGTCCGCCGGGCAGGTCGATGACGGCGAGGCGGCGGTGTCCGGGAGCGGCGGGCCCGTGCACCCAGGTGCCCCGGGCGTCGGGCCCTCGGCAGGCCATCGTCTCGGTCATCGCGTCCACGGTCTCCTGCGCGCAACGCAGATCACGGTCGAAGGAGATCCATCCGGCGATGCCATACATGCCATCTCCTCCTGGTCTACCGGTGCCGCCGGTCCTGGCGCTGATCCGTACTGGCGCGGACAGCGTTCCTGGCTGCCGCCGGACAGCACGGAACGGGCGCGACGGTGCCCGGGGGCGGAGCAGCCCCGCGTACTCGACGCACCGAGCACCGAGCACCGGTTGTATCGAGCACCTATACGAAGCGTCGTCCTCGGCCGTCACCCCGTCAACCCGCCCGGAATCCACCCGTTCGACCGCGCCGGTCCGTCGCCCCGGCTCCGGGAGAACACCGGTGCGGGGCTCTGAACTGCGCCTCTCCGGAGCCCCCGACCCGGCCGGGGCGGGACGGGACGGGCGGCGGGATGGGCTGCGCCATACGCGGGCGCGGGAGAGGCTTTACCCGTACGCGGTGAAACGCGGGGCGGCCCGGGGCGCGGGTGAGCGGGTGCGGGGCGACCGGTGGCATGTGCGTACGGTGCGCGTCGCGGTCCTGCCCGCTCGCCCCGCTCGGCCCCGCTCGTCCTGCGGCTCCGGCTCGCCCCGCGGCCCAGGCGTACGAGTCCGCCGACGCGGGACCGCGCGGCGAGCGGTCGGGCGGCGCCCGTCACGGCGGGGGCACGGCCGGGCGGGTCGAGGAGGTACCGGTTCCGGCGGGCCAGGACGTCGAGGGGTCGGCCGACGGGGGAGGGCGAGGTGATTTCCGCGTACGCCTCCCTGCGCGCAGTACGTAGGGAGCCCGGCGCGGTGCCGCTCAGCCCGCCGTGCCGCCGGGTGCGCCGACGAAGGGCACGCGCGTGCTCGACGGCTCTGCGGGGCCGGCCGGGTGGGTCCACAGCCCCCGGGCGCCGAGGAGGGGGAGGACGCCTTCGCCGAACCAGTACGCCTCCTCGACGTGCGGGTGCCCGGAGAGGATGAACTCGTCGATGCCCAGCCGGTGGTACTCGGCGATCCGCTCGGCCACATCGGTGTGGCTGCCGACGAGCGCGGTGCCCGCGCCGCCGCGGACCAGACCGATTCCGGCCCAGAGGTTGGGGGAGACCTCCAGGCCGGAGCTGCTGCCGTGGTGCAGGGCGAGCATCCGGCGCTGGCCCTCGGACTCGCTGCGGCCCAGACCCGCCTGGACGGCCCGCACGGCGGCCGGGTCGAAGCCCCGCAGAAGACGTTCGGCCTCGGCCCACGCCTGTTCCGAGGTGTCGCGGGTGATCACATGAAGCCTGATCCCGAAGCGCACGCGGCGCCCCCGGGCGGCGGTGAGGCCGCGGATCCAGGCGATCTTCCCGGCGACGGCGGCAGGCGGTTCGCCCCAGGTCAGGTAGACGTCGCTGTACTCGGCCGCCACGTCACCGGCGGCGGGCGAGGACCCGCCGAAGTAGACCTCGGGCACGGGATCGGGCAGTCGGCCCAGCCGCGCGTCCTCCACTCGGAGGTGCTCCCCATGCAGATCGACGGTCCCGCCCCGCCACAGCTCCCGCACGATCTGCAGGAACTCGCCGGTGCGGGCGTAGCGGGCGTCCTTGTCCAGGAAGTCGCCGTACGCCCGCTGCTCGTGGCTCTCACCTCCGGTGACGACGTTCAGGAGCAGTCGTCCGCCGGTGTGCCGTTGGAAGGTCGCGGCCATCTGCGCGGCCAGGGTCGGGGCGACGGAGCCGGGGCGGAAGGCGACCAGGAACTTGAGCCGTTCGGTCTCCCCCGCGAGCATCGCGGTGGTGAGCCAGGCGTCCTCGCACCAGGCGCCGGTGGGGGTCAGCGCGCCGACGAATCCGAGCTGCTCGGCGGCGCGGGCGATCTGGGTGAGGTAGCCGAGGGTGGCGGGCCGGTCGCCACCGGCGCTCCCGGCCGCGAGCCCGTGGCCGCCTCCCACGACGTGACGGCTGTCGCCGTAGGTGGGCAGGAACCAGTGGAAGGTCAGGGCCATCGGGTACTCCCGTGCGGTGGGGGATGGTGGGGGCGGGGTCAGAGCAGGCCGTGGCGGGGCGGCCTGGTGCCGTTGAGGACGTAGCGGCCGATGTGCTGGATCTTCCAGCGGGCCGGGTCGTGCAGGGTGTGGGTGCGCGCGTCGCGCCAGTGCCTGTCGAGGTTGAGCGAGCCGAGGGCGGAGCGGGTGCCGGACACCTCGAACAGGGCGCTGCCGAGCTCCACGGCCGCTCCGGCGGCGAAGGACTTGGCGGCGGCGACGGCGACGGAGGCCTCGGCGGCGGTGTCGTCGGTGAGGTCGGCCGTCGCCGTGTCCACGGCGCGGGCGGCCGCAGACAGCAGCGCCTCCGCGGCCCGTAGCAGGACGGACAGTTCACCGAAGCGCTGGATCAGCAGCGGGTCCTCGGCGGCGGTGTCGAAGCCGCTCTCGAACCAGGGGCGGCTCGTGGTCCGGACGAAGTCCACCGCTTCGGCCAGTGCCCCGGCGGCGATCCCGACATCGATCGCGGTGTGCAGCAACTGGGCCACCGCACCGTGCAGTTGGGGTCCGGTGAAGGTCAGGTGGTGCGGGACCACCCGGTCGGCGGGGACCGGGACGGCGTCCAGGCGTACGGTTCCGCTGGCGGTGGTGCGCTGGCCCATGCCGTCCCAGTCGTCGACGACGCTCACCCCGGGGGCGTCGGCGGGGACGTAGGCGACCTGCAGGGTGTCGTCCTCGGCGCGGGCCAGGACCGGGATCCAGTCGGCGAACAGCGCCCCGGTGGAGTACTGCTTGACGCCGTCGAGCCGGAAGGAGCCGTCTGCGGCGCCGTGGTCCGGGACGCGGGTCAGCCGGGTGCGGATGTCCTGGACGTGCTTGGTCCCGGCTTCCGACTGGGCGTTGCCGAAGCGGCGTCCGGCCAGCAGCTCGGCGAAGAAGAACGCCTGCTGAGCGGGTGTGCCCCGGCGGCGCAGCACGTTGACGTAGACGAAGTGGCTCTGCGGGATCTGGGCCAGGCTGGCGTCCGCGGACGCCAGCAGCCGGAACACCTCGGCCAGAGTCTCCACGCGGACGTCGGCGCCCCCGTGCTCGGCGGGGACGGTGATGCCCAGCAGGCCCGAGGCGGAAAGCAGGTCGAGTTCGGCACGGGGCAGGCGTCGGGAGGCGTCACGGTCTGCCGCGCCTGTGCGGAACCGCGCGGCGAGGCCGGTGGCCACGGCGAGCGCCTCGGTGTCGTCGGCGATGGCGCGGGGTGCCGGGCGGACCGGCGCGGTGCTGGTGGGGGCGGTCATGCGGTTCCTCCGGAGAAGCGGACGGCGGCCGTACGGGCGGGGTCTGCGCGCGACCGTCGTGCGGTTCTGTCGCGCGCGGGTCAGCTGGTGGTGGTGAGCACGGAGCTCCGGCCGAGCGCGGCGGAGAACTGGTCCACGACCAGGCCCAGCGACTTCCCGGTGCCGGGCTCAAGGGCGACGCTCCCGTCCGGGGCGATGCCGATGTGCCGGTCCAGGACGAACCGGCCCTGGACGATGTGGGCGGCCCCCATGGAGGACAGCACCGGCCGCAGCGCGTAGTCGATGGCCAGCACGTGCGCCGTGCTCCCGCCGGTGGCCAGCGGGAGCACGGTCTTCCCGGCGAGGGCGTACTGCGGCAACAGGTCGAGCAGCGACTTGAGCAGCCCGGAGAAGGACGCCTTGTAGACCGGGGTTCCGATCATCATCCCGTCGGCCCGCGCGAACAGCTCGGTGGCCCGGACGACGGCGGGGTGGTCGAAGTCCGCGCCGAGCAGCGCCTCCGCGGGGAGGGTGCGGACGTCCAGCGGGACGACGCTGTGCCCCTGGCCGACGAGCCGTCCGTCGAGGTGGCGCATGAGCCGGGCGGTACGGGAAGTGGCGGAGGGACTTCCGGAGACGGACAGGACGGTGGCCATGGGTCCTCGCATCGGGGTTCGGTCCGGGGCGGCCCCGCCCCGGACGCCCGCAGGCACGGGGGTGGGGCCGCCCCGGCGACGGTCAGGAGTACCAGGTGGGTTCGGGCAGTTCGCCGGTGAGGACGTGACGGCCCACCTCGCGTCGCTTGTAGGCGACCGGGTCGTGCAGGGTGTGGGTGCGGACGTTGCGCCAGAAGCGGTCCAGGCCCTCGGCGGATGCGGTGGCGCGGGCACCGGTGACCTCGAAGATCCGGCTGGTGACCTCCAGGGCGACCTCGGTGGCGTGGGCCTTGACGGCGGCGGCCCGTACCTCGAACTCCCCGCGCGCCCGTTCGGTGACGGCGTCGGGGTCGTCATGCAGGGCCTGGCCCTCCAGGGCGACGGCGTCGGCCAGGGCCTCGGCCGCCCAGAGCTTGGTGGTCAGGTCGCCGTAGACGTCGATGACGTACGGCTCGTCCACCGCCCGCTCGTATCCGCCGTGCAGCCAGGAGCGCGACTTGGTACGGGTGTAGGTGGCGGCGGTCTCCAGCGCGCCCCGCGCGATGCCCAGGTAGAAGCTGACGAAGACGAGCTGGATCGTGGGCACGTTGAGGGTGTTGTAGACGCGCGGCCGGAACTCCTTGTCCACGTATCCGGCGGCGGAGGCCCACGGGGTGCGTACGCCGTCGAGGGTGACGCTCCCGCTCTCGGTCAGCCGCTGGCCGATGTTGTCCCAGTCGTCGTGGAAGGTCAGGCCCTCGCTGTCGGAGGGGACGATCGCGAAGACGTGCTTGTCGGTGCCCTCCAGAACCCCTTCGAGCACGGTGACGTCGGAGACCCTGCTGCCGGTGGAGAAGCTCTTCCTGCCGGTGAAGACCAGGTCGTCGCCGTCCTCGGTGACGGTGACGTCGTTGTCGCGCGGGTTGACCGCGCCGCCGAAGAACCACTGGTTGCGGGCGGCCTCCGCCTCGACGGACTCCCACTGCTCGCGGGTGGCGACCAGGCGGGCCGCCCAGTTCCACAGGTAGTGGTAGCCGAGGAGCTGGGCGATCGAGCCGTCGGCCCCGGAGACCTCCCGGACCACCCGGTAGGCGGTCGTCCAGTCCTGGCCGGCTCCGCCGTGCTCGACCGGTCCGAGCAGGGTGACCAGCCCGGAGTCCTTCAGCAGGCGGATCTCCGCGTGGGGGGTCGCGCCGGCCTTGTCCCGGGCGGCGGCGTCGGTGGCCAGGACGGCGGCGACCTCGGCGGCCCGCTCGATCCAGCCCTGTGCGCCCTCGGGGGCGGGCGTGCCCTGCCACTGCGTCGTTGCGACGGTGCTCATCGGTGTGACCTCTCATCTGTCGTTCCGTACATGGCGGGTGAGGGTGTGTCAGGCAGGAGCGGGGGCGGTCTCTTCCTCGTCGGCCGGTTGCTGTGCCTCCAGCTCGCGGACCAGGGGGAGCACGCGGCTGCCGAAGTACTCCACCTCCTCCAGGTAGTGCAGGAAGCCCAGCAGCAGCAGGTCCACACCGCGCCTCCTGTAGGCGACGATGCGTTCGGCGACCTGCTCGGGTGTGCCGATGAGGCCGGTCCGGAAACCGTCGTTGTACTGCACCAGGTCCTCGAAGCCTGAGTCCTGCCACATGCCCTTGCGGTCACCGGTGGACTGTCCTGCCTGCTTGACGGCCGAGCCGAAGCCGCGCACCGCCTCGACGTCGGCCCCGGCGACGATCTCGCGCAGGGTGTCGCGGGCCTCGGCCTCGGTGTCGCGGGCGATCAGGAAGCCGTTGAGGCCGAAGCGGGGCGCGGGGCGTCCGGCCGCCGCGGCGGAGGCGTGGACGTCGTGGATCTGTTCGGTGACGCCGTCGAAGTCCTTGCCGTTGGAGAAGTACCAGTCCGAGACGCGTCCCGCCATGGCCCGCGCGGCGGTGGAGTTGCCGCCCTGGAAGATCTCCGGGTGCGGGCGTTCCGGAGTGTTCAGCGGCTTGGGCTTGAGCGTGAAGTCACGGATCCGGTAGAAGTCTCCGGACCGCTCGACGTGGTCCTCGGTCCAGATGGCCCGCAGCGCCCGGATGAACTCCTCCGAGCGGCGGTAGCGCTCGTCGTGCTCCAGCCACGGCTCGCCGAGGGCGATGAACTCGTCCTTGAACCAGCCGCTGACGACGTTGACCGCGAAACGGCCGTGGGAGAGGTGGTCGGCCGTCGCGCCGAGCTTGGCCAGCACGCCGGGCTGCCACAGACCGGGATGGACCGCGGCGATGACCTTCAGCCGCTCGGTGGCCAGCAGCAGGGCGAGGCTGAAGCTGGTCGACTCGTGCTGGTACTCGGCGCCGTAGCTGGCCATGTAGCGCACCTGGCTGAGGGCGTACTCGAAGCCGTTGTTCTCGGCGAGCACCGCGAGCTCGCGGTTGTACGCGTAGCCCCAGTCGGTGCGTTGCTCGATCCGGCTGGTGACCAGACCGCCGCTGACGTTGGGCACCCAGTACGCGAAGCGCACGGGGTCGGCGGAGGATGGAACGGACATGGTGACTCCCGGTACGGAGAGCGAGGACGTGGCGGAGCGGGGCGGGACGCACCGGGGCGCGTCGGACCGGCCCGGCGCCGGTGGAGGGCGGCACGGTCGAGGCGGGGGAAGGCGGCACAGCGCGGTCGGCGCGGGCCGGGGGCGGAGCCCGGGGGAACGTCAGCGGGAGCGGTCGCGGCCCGGAAGAATCACGGGCGCGCGGAACGGACCGGGTGGAGCGGGCCGCGTCTCAGGCGGCGCGACGACAGAAGGCACTGGCGACGCGGGCGAGGTCGATGTGCCGCCTCCGCGTGAAGTCCTGTCGCGTGCTCATGGGAATCGCTCCCAGCGGGGGGTCGGGTGGCTTGTGCCGCTTCAGCAGAGTATCCATCCCTACCTGTCAGGTCGAGTAGGCAATGACGAGGGGCTGATAGGGTTTCCCTATCACTCGCTGCTCCCTCCCTGGTCAGGATGTGGAACCGCCATGCGGATCGAACAGCTTGAGTACATCGAGGCAGTGACCCGGCTCGGCTCACTGCGGCGGGCGGCGGAGGAACTCCACCTCTCCCAGCCCGCCCTGAGCGAGACCGTGCGCAACTTCGAACGCGAACTCGGCGTCGACATCCTGGACCGGCGCCGCTCCGGCGCCACGATCAGCGACCGGGGCAGCGAACTGCTCCCGCACATCATCGGCATCCTGGACGCCGTCGACCGGCTCCGCCGTGCCGCCGACGACCAGCACCACACCACTCGGATGCTGCGCCTCGGCACGGTCAACGCCGCCACCGTCCCGCTGCTGGTGCCCACCGTCAGGGAGTTCCGGGCGGCCCACCCGGTGACCCAGGTCGAGGTCGTCGGCGCGCAGCAGGCGGAGATCCACCGGGGCATCCAGGAAGGCGGCCTGGACCTGGGGCTCGTCAACTACCTCCAGGGCGACGACCTGCCACCCGACCTCCACACCACCGTGCTGCTCACCGGTCGCCCGGTGGTCTGCCTGCGGCCGGACAGCCCGCTGGCCCGGCTCAGCACCGTCGGCGTCGCCGACCTGGTCACCGAACCCCTGATCGTCATGCGGTCCGGCTACCTCATGCACCGCTACGTACACCGGCTGCTCGCCGGTCGCACCCCGTCCTTCTCGTACTCGACCGACGGCGCCGAGATGGGCAAGCTCATGGTCGCCGAAGGACTCGGCGCCACGGTGCTGCCGGACTTCAGCGTCGTCGACGACCCGCTCGAACGGGCCGGTGCCATCGTCCACCGCCCGGTCGACGACACCACCACACGCATCCTGCTGGTACTGCAGCGCAGCCGTTCGGGATCGGCGCCGCCCGCGGCCCGCGAACTCCATCGCATCTTCGTCCGACAGGCCGCCGAGTACCAGGCACGGGCCGACGCGGAGCGACCGGCCCGACGGTGAGCCGTTCGGGGTCCGGCGGCTGTCCGGATCACCGGCTCGGTCGGCGCCTTCGCGCCGTGTCGACCAACGGTGCGACGCCGAAGCCCGTGTCGACCAACAGTGCGACGCCAGCGTCGGCGCCGTCTCTCGCTCACCCACCCGCGCGAAGAACGCCAGCCCCGTCCTCGCGGGTGAAGGGACCGCGACCACGCTCGCCGATGGAACGCGGAACGCGGAACGCGGGATTCGGGATGGTCGTGCTCGTTCCCGCTCCAGTGCTGTGCGGACGACCGTCGCGCACGGCTCCTCGAACAGTTCGTGGAGGCGGGCGCCGCTCTGCGGGCCGACGGCGACACGGAGTTCCGCCGACTCGACAGAGAGGGCGAGATGCGTCGGTGCGTCGGACGGCAGCGGTGACCGGGAACTCGCCGCCTCGGTCTACGAACGGATCGAAACGCGTCCTCCCCCGAACGATCCGTACCGAGCGCGTCGGCTGCGATCCGTGTCTGCTGCGATCCGGGTCGGGGTGCGCCGGAGGGTCGCCCCCGCCCGGCGTCGCCCGACATCCCGTCGGCGGATCGCTCGGGGCCCCGGGTGTGCCGAGCGCAGCGGATGGGGCCTGCGGCCCACGCGCCGATCGTCGGTGGTGGGGCCGCTCCGGCCGCACCATCCCGGTCGTCGCGGTCAGCCGAGGCGCTCGCGGGACGTCGAGCGGCTCTGCTGGATGAGGGTGTGTGAGATGTTGCTCGATGCGGCGTGGAGCATACGTTCGATCTGCTCGTTCGGGTAGTGGTGCTCGGGGAGGACGAGGGCGTGCACGGCGGCTGCGGCCCGGCGGCGGGTGATCATGACGGGGACGGCGATGCCCGTGGTCCTGATGTCGCTGACGTGGGCCGCCCTGCGCCGGATCACGGTGAGGGCGGTCTCGCCGGACATGTCCGGCAGGGTTCTTCGTTCGGTGAAGTATCCGTAGGATTCGAGGACGATGCGGGCCGCCTCGAATCCTGGTGCGCTCGGCGCCGTCAAGCCCCTGGCGGTCTCGCGTTGTCGTGGCGAGTGCAGGATGCGCAGGGATTTGATGGTGTCGGCGTTTTTGACAGCTATTCCGATAGGGATGCCGGTGGCGGAATAGAAATCCAGAAGGTACGGCAGTGCGGCTTCCCCGAGGGATTGGGAAGCCGCTTCCCCCGCTCCTCGCAGAGGCACCACCATGTATCCGCCGGATGTCTTCTCCATGAGCCCTTCGCCACAGAGGCAGACGATGATGCGGTAGGCCGTGGTCTTCGAGAGTCCCGCTTTACGTGCGACTTCGCCGACGCTCAGCGGCCCTTCCTCGGCGGTGACGCGCAGGATCCTGGCTGCTTTCTCTACACTCTGTGTCCCATGCATTGCGGCTCTTCATTTTTCCGTTCAGTCGTACCGGCCCTGATGCTGTGCCCGCCGGGCTCCAGGGGGTCATTCTGCCCAGGAATTTCTTTTCTCAGCGATTCCGTGACCCGCTTTCCAGGAATTGACCGACTCCGTGGCGCACGGACTTTCTGGCGCGAGACATCACGTTCCGCGCTGGATGTGACGGGTGAGGGTGAGAGCGAGCAGGCGTGCGTGGGGAGCGGCCAGCATCGACTCGTGGCCGCCGGGCGAGACCGCGAGCGTCAGGTGCGGCAGTACCTTCCGCCAGCCCTCTTCCGGCGCCCTGCCGTCCGTGTCGTCGCGTGCGGCGGCACGGACGTACACGGTGTGCCCGTGGTGGCTCGTCGGGGAGTGGGCGCGCAGGGCTGCGAGGTGGTCCAGGCGGGCCCGCAGGATGCGGGGCCGGACGCCGGCGGGGAGCTCGCGTACCTGTTCGGCCTGTGCGGCGGGTGACGCCTCCTCCTCGCTGATCCAGGACGGCCAGGGGGAGTCGAGGAGGAAGGTTCCGGCCGGGGGCCGGCCCCTCCCGGTCAGGAGTCCGGTCATCTCGTGCGCGACGACGCCGCCGAAGGAGGAGCCGCCCATCCAGAATTGTCCGGAAGGATGTGCGGCGAGGAGTTCCTCGGTGTACGCGCGGGCCATCTCGTACAGGTCGGTGAACGGTTCGTCCTCCGAGCCCGGCAGACCTGGAGCGGTGAAGCCGTACAGGGGGACCGCGGGCGCGAGGGACCGGGCGAGGTCCCGGTAGACGAGTGCGCTGCCGCCCACGGGGTGGACGAGGAAGAGGGGAACCGCACCCGGAGGGGGAGCCGGTGAACGGGTCGCCAGCAGCGCGAGGCTCTTGGCCGCGGACCGCGCGGACCGCGCGGACCGCGCGGACCGTGCGGATCCGGTCGGGGCGGACGTCGGTGCCGTGTTCGGGTCGGCGGTGGGAAGGATCGCGCCGGCGAGGCCGCGCGGAGTCCGGGAGTCCAGGAGGAGTTCGGGCGGGAAGGAGTGGTCCAGTGCCTCTCCGATGGTCTCGGCCAGATCGAGGGCCAGCAGCGAGTCTCCGCCGAGGGCGGTGAAGTCGTCGTCCGCCGCGACATCCGCCAGGCCGAGGGCCGTGGCCCACATCGTGGCGATCCGCTGGACCAGGGTGTCCTGGGCGTTGTCCGGCCGACGTGTCACGGCTCCGGGGAGGCGGATCGTTTCCCCATTCGGTGCGGAGTCGCTGGAGCGTGCCGAGGCCGCAGAGGGTCCCCCGTCCTGTGCGGTCCCGCCGCCGGTACCGTCCTCCTTCCCGCCGTCGGTCCGGTCGCCGTCGGTCCGGGCGGTGGGCGGCCGCGCGGTGAGCGGTCCGTCCGCCACCGCCCAGTGCCGACGGCGCAGGAAAGGCCGGGACGGCAGCGGAATGTGCCGGTGAGGTGGGGAGTCGAGGGTTTCCGGGTTCACCTCCGCGCCCTCCTGCCAGGCACGGCCGACGGCGGAGAGCAGGTGCCACGCGTGCCCGCGGGCGTCCTGGGGTTCCGCCAGGCAGGGAAGCAGGGGGTCCCGGGCGGACTCTCCACGCGGGCGTGAGCCTTCCGTACGGGGAGGGGGCGGGGCCATGGACGCGGGTCCGAGGAACAGGCGTGGTCCGTCGTGGCCCGGGAGCAGCCGGCTGTCGTCCTGGTGGACGGGTGGAGGACCGGCGAGGGCCCGTGCGATCCAGTACTCCGGGTCGGTGGCCTGGGCGGCGGTGAGGTCGGCGCCCGTCAGGTCCGACCGGCAGGGCAGGCGCGGCGGCCGGGGCCTGATGGAGGCCAACGCCTCACGCACGGTGTTCTCGTGGGGTGGTCCGGCTTCGGAGCTTCCTCGGACGTCTGCCAGCCGGACGGCTTCCTCGGCGGTGAGGACGCCCGCGAGGCACGCGGCGGCCAGCGCCCCGGTCCCCAGGCCCGAGACCGCGGCCGGGGCCAGTCCCCACAGGGCGAGGAGCCTCGACAGGGCCAGGCTCGCGGTCAGGGCGACGTCCGGAGCCAGGGGCCGGGACTGCTTCCCGGCGGATGAGGAGCGCAGGAGACCGGTGATGTCCGCGGAGGTCGTCTGCCGCAGCTCGTCGAGCAGTTCCGCGAAGGCGGGTTCCTCGCGGGCGAGGATCCGCAGCCGACGCGCGTCCAGCGCTGTCGCGTCGGGGATGACCAGGGCGGCGGGGCGTACGCGCGCGGCCCTCTCGCCGATGCCGTTCGCGGGATCGGCGAGGATCCGGAGGGCGTCGTGGGCGGCGGCGGTGCTGGCCACGACGGTGCTCCAGCGGTGGCGCTGGAAGACCCGGCCCGAGACCAGGGTGCTGGAAAGCGCGGGCAGCGGTACCTGCGGCAGCCGTTCGGCGAGTGCGCCGGCCGTGGCCCTCAGGGCCGCGGGGCTCCGTTCGGACAGCAGCAGAAGGTGGCAGCGCCGGTCGTGCGTGCGGGGTGGTGCCGGGGGCGGCGCCTCTTCGAGTACGACGTGCGCGTTGGTGCCTCCCACGCCGAAGGAGCTGACCGCGGCCCGGCGCGGACCGTCCGGTGCGTGCCACGGTTCGGCGTCCGGGGGGAGCCGGAACGGGCTCCCGGCGAGGCCCAGTCCGGGGTGTGGCACCTGCCCGTGGAGGGCGGGTGGAATCCGGCGGTGGTACAGGGCGAGGACGGCCTTCATCAGGCCGGTGACCCCCGCCGCGACGTCGAGGTGGCCGATGTTGGCCTTCACCGATCCCAGGGCGCACGCCCCGGGGGGCACGGAGCGGAAGGCGCGGGTGAGCGCGTCGAACTCCACCTGGTCGCCGAGGGGCGTGGCGGTGCCGTGTGCTTCCACGTACCCGACGGTCGCCGGGTCGATGCCGGCGCGCCGGTGGGCCGTGGTGATGACGTCGAGCTGACCGGAGCTGGAGGGGGCGCTGAAGGACTGCTTGGCCCGGCCGTCGTTGTTGACGGCGCTGCCCAGGACGACCGCGTAGACGTGGTCGCCGTCGGCGACCGCGTCGGACAGGCGTTTGAGCAGGACCATGCCGACACCGCTGCCGGGGACGGTTCCCCGGCCCTGTGCCGAGAAGGACCTGCAGTGGCCGTCCGGAGAGAAGATGCCGCCGGGTCGGTACAGGTATCCGTCGTGGTGGGGGAGGCGGACGGCGGCGGCCCCGGCGAGGACGGCGTCGCTGTCTCCGGTGAGCAGGCTCTGTACGCCGAGGTGGACGGCGACCAGCGAGGTCGAGCACGCCGTCTGCACGGTGACGGCGGGTCCCCGGAGGTCGAGGCGGTGGGCGATGCGGGTGGCGGCGAAGTCCTTCTCGGTGGCCAGGACGTGGGCCTGGTCTCCGGAGGCCGTGGCGGCCGGTCCCTCGGATCCGTATCCGACGGTGCCGACTCCGGCGAACACACCGATGGCGCCGTCGAACCGGCCCGGGACGCAGCCCGCGTCGGTGAGGGCTTCCCAGGCGCATTCCAGGAGCAGCCGCTGCTGGGGGTCCAGGCGGTCGGCCTCACTGGCGGGGATGCCGAAGAACTCCGCGTCGAAGGTCTCGTAGCCGGGCAGGACGCCTGCGGCGGCGACGTGGCGGGATGCGGGCCGGGGGAGCCCGGCCCGCACGGCGTCGCCCGGACCGGGCGGCTGCGCGGCGGCTTCCGGCCGGGGTGCCCGGGTGATCACGTCACGGCCGGTGACCGCGACGTCCCAGAGCTGGGCGGGGCTGGCGGCCCCGGGGAAGCGACCGGCCATGCCGACGACGGCTACGGCCCCGGCCGACGGGGTGCGCGGTGGGAGGGGAGTCAACTGAGGTCCTCCGGGGAGGTGCGACGGGACAGGTGGGCGGCGAGCAGGGACGGGGTGGGGTGGTCCAGGAGGTCGAGCACGCGGATCCCAGGGTGGCCCTCCTGGGCCAGCCGGGCCCGTACCCGCAGGAGGAGCAGGGAGTTGCCGCCCGCTTCGAAGAAGGTGTCGTCGTCGGTGAAGTCGTCGTGGCCGAGCACATCGGCCCAGATCTTCTTCACCCGGGAGACAGCGGACTGTTGTCCGGCCGGGTCGCACGGGTCGGGGAGCCTTGCGCTGTCGAGCTTGCCGCTGGTGAGCGTCGGCAGGGCGTCAAGGACCGCGATGTGGTCCGGGACCATGGCCGTGGGGACCGTGCGCAGGAGCGCGCGGCGCAGTTCCGTCCCGGTGTCGGGTGTGCCCGGAGCGACGACGACCCACGCCGTCAGCGTCGCGGGGCCTCCGGGGCCAGGGGCCCGCAGCTCGGCACGGGCGTCCACGACCCGGGGCAGGTCGAGGAGGGCGTGCTCGACGTCGCCCAGCTCGATCCGGTTCCCGCGGATCTTGACCTGCCGGTCCTCGCGGCCGAGGTGGTCGAGCTCGCCGTCGGGGAGTTCGACGACCGTGTCGCCCGTGCGGTAGGCGAGGTCGGTGGTGTCCGCGTGGGCGGAGAAGGTGTCGGGCAGGAACTGGCGCCGGGTCTGTTCCGGCTGTCCGAGATAGCCGCGAGTGATCTGCGGTCCGGTCAGGATCAGCTCGCCCGGTGTGCCTGAGGGGACCGGACGCAGGGTACGGGGGTCGACGATGTGGACGCCGGTCTGACCCAGGGGCCGCCCGATCGGCACACGAGCGCGCGAGGTGTCCCCGGGGCGGCAGCGGTGCAGCACGGTGACCACCGTTGCTTCGGTAGGGCCGTAGGCGTTCACGAGTTCGACTCCGGGCAGGGCGCGCCAGAGCGCGGCGACGGTGACGGGGTGGAGGGCTTCGCCGATGGAGAAGACCCTGCGCAGGCTCCGGCAGTCCGAGACGGCCGGAGCGGCGAGGAAGGCGTTCAGCTGAGTGGGGACGAACGTCGCGGCGGTGACGCCGTGCCCGGCGACGACCTCGGTGAGGTGCGCGGGGTCGAGGTGGCCTTGGGGGTGGGGGAAGACCAGGCTCGCGCCCCGGGACAGCGGCCAGAACATGTCCATGACGGACACGTCGAAGGTGAAGGGCGTCCGGACCAGGACGCGGTCGGTGCCGTCGAGCGGGAACGCGTCGCCGAGAGCGTGCAGGAACGCCGTCACCGAGGTCTGGGGGACCACGACGCCCTTGGGCCTGCCCGTGGTGCCCGAGGTGTACATCACGTACGCGGTGCCCGCCCCCTGAGGAGCGGAGCGGTCGGTGACGTGCGGAGCGGGAGCCGTACCGCCGCCGTCCTCGGGGAGGGTCGTCGTCCGCACCCCGGGCAGGGCCGGGACGGCGACGTCCTCGGAGTGGACCACCAGGCTGAGCGAGGCGTCCGAGACGATCGTCCGCAGGCGTTCGGCGGGCCAGGACGGCTCCAGCGGTACGTAGGCGGCGCCGGTCAGGGAGACGGCGAGAAGGGTGGGCACCAGGTCCGGGACCCGGTGCATCATCACCCCGACATGGGCGCCGGGCTCCACCCCGTAGTCCAGTAGCCGGTCGGCGAGGGCATGGGCGCGCTCCAGCAGCGTGGCGTAGGTGGTGCTCCGCCCGTCGTGCGACCGGACCGCGACGGCCCGAGGCGAACGGACTGCCTGCGCGGTCACCAGCTCGTGCAGGGTGTGCGGCGCCCGCTGACCGGAGCGGGCCCGTGGAGTCGCCGAAGGCGGCGTGAGTCGCATCATGTGCTCTCATTCAGGGTCGGTGGTGTCTCCTCCGCCCGGCACAGGGGCAGGCGGAGCCGTGAGCCGTAGTACGAGGAGAGGTCTGCGAAGGCGGACGTGGCTCGCTCCGGGCAGGCGAAGTCCAGCCGGGACGGGTGCGGGCTCCGCCGACGGTGCGGAGAGATCCCCGTCGCCACGAAGGGGGCGCCCCTGCTCGGGTTCCACAGGGGGCACGGCGGCGGCCTGTGACCGTACGAGAGCGGAGGGGCAACCATGGTCGTTGTATCGGCGCAACCGTCCTATTGCGCCGTTCACCACATGGTGAGACAGCCCAGCGGCCAAATCCATTCGCCGTTCCATCAGCTGGAACGCCGCGCCTTGTGTCCAAAAGCCTTCACCGTTCCACCAGTTGGAACCTCCCGCCCGGAGTCCGCCCGGCCGGTTCTACGGTCGTGAGGAAACCTCTCGGACAGGAGCTGATCGCCGTGACCGATACCGCGACCCTCGACCACTACCTCCGTGAACACCCGCTGTGTGCCGACGTGATCTCCCGGCTGCCGGAACCGCCGGACGGCGCCGCCAACGACCTGGTCCGCACGGCCGGGGCCGGAGAGGACACTCCTCTGCACTGGGCCACCCTGATCCGCTGGGTCGACCAGTCCCTCGACCCGCAGGTGACGGGCTACGCGCTCGGCCTCTCGCGCTTCCCCCAGTACCCCGCCGCCGTCCCGTACCAGACCCTCGCCGGTGTCAAGCTGGCCGCCCGTCCCCTCTGGCAGGCGGCGGAGGAGGCGATGCGTGAGCTCGGCGCCCCCCTGCGGGAGGTGCCGCGGCCCAACGCGCGGGCCCTCGGGATGCCCTGGTACTTCCTGTGGCTCGGGGCGACCGCCAACGCGGCCTGCTCCGGCGTGGGCCTGTGGACCGGAATCCTCCACTGGTTCCAGTTCTCGAGCGCGATGGTGCGGATCTGCGACCGTCGCCCCGACCTCCCCCCGGAAATCCGGCGCGTCTTCGCCCGGTTCGAGACCTACCCGACCGAACTGATGAAGGCGTGCCTCGACCTCGGGGAGGGGGGACTGGCCTCCGGAGAGTCCGCCGACGACGCCCTCACGGCGGCGTACGTCGGCATCTCCAGCATGGACGCGTTCCTCTCGGAGTGTGTGCGGTGATCCCGGCGGCGGCCGCCGTCTGGGAACCGATCCACCAGCGGTTCGAGCACTGGGCCGAGACCGACCCGGACCGCATCGCCGTCGTGGACACCGGCCGGAGAACCACCTACGGCGAACTGAACCGGACGGCGAACGCCCTCGCCCGAGGTCTGCGGACCCTGGGCGCCCGGCCAGGGACACTGGTCGGCGTCACCGCCGCCCGCACCACCCCCGGCCTCGCCGCGATCATCGCCGTCCTCAAGTGCGGCGCCGGGTACGTGCCCCTCGACCCCCAGTACCCGAGACGGCGCCTGGACCACGTCATCGCCGACTGCGCCCTGCCGTTCGTCGTCGGAGAGGAGGAACACCGGCCGCTCCTGGAAGGCACGGGCGTACGGTTCGCCGCCACCGAGACCCTCACCGCCCTCGCCACCGGGACGGACGGGAACGGGGACACCGGCGCCAGGCCCGACGACTGCGCGTACGTCATCCACACCTCCGGCTCCACCGGCCGCCCGAAAGGGGTGGTGGTCCCCCACCGGAACCTGCCCCAGCTCTTCGACGGCGCCCGCCCCCTGCTCGGCTTCGGGCCCGGCGACGTGTGGGCCGCCTTCCACTCCTTCTCCTTCGACTTCTCCGTCTGGGAGATCTGGGGCGCCCTCGCCCACGGCGGCACCCTGCTCCTGGTCCCTCCCCTCACCGCCCGCGACCCCGAAGCCCTGTGGGACCTGCTCCGCGCCCAGCACGTCACCGTGCTCTGCCAGACGCCCACCGCCTTCCGCTCCCTGGTGAACCGGGCGGTCCAGACGGGCCACCCTCCGACCGGCCTGCGCCTCGTCGTCTTCGGCGGGGAGGAACTGCGCCCCGCCGCCCTCGCCCCCTGGTACCGCGGCTACGGCGACACGGGGCCCCGGCTGGTCAACATGTACGGGATCACCGAGACGACGGTCCACGTCACCGCGCGCCCGCTGAACCCCGACGACACCGCACGCGACGACAGCCCCATCGGCGTGCCCCTGCCCGGAGTCACGGTCCACCTCCTGGACTCCACCCTCACGCCCGTACCACAGGGCGCCGAAGGAGAGTTGTGCGTGAGCGGTTTTGGCGTCGCCGACGGCTACCTGCGGCGGCCCGAACTCACCGAAGCGCGCTTCGTCCCCGTCCCGGACGGTCCGACCGGTGCCCGCATGTACCGCAGCGGCGACCTCGCCCGATGGGACGGCGACGAACTGATCTACCTCGGCCGGCTGGACCGCCAGATCCAACTGCGCGGGTTCAGGATCGAGCCCGGCGAGGTGGAGGCCGCGCTCAGCACCCTGCCGGGCGTCGACCGGGCCTTCGTCACCGTCCGCCCGGACGACGGAGGCGAGGACGCGCTCGTCGCCTACGCCCTGCCCACCCCGCACTCCCGCCCCGAGCCCGGCGGGCTCCGCGCGGCCCTGGCCGGTCTGCTGCCCGCCCACGAGGTTCCCCGCGCCGTCGTCCTCGTGTCCTCCCTCCCCCTCACCGTCCAGGGAAAGGCCGACATCGAAGCGCTGCCCGACCCGTGGAGCGGTCCTTCCACCGTGATGGAGCCGCTCCAGGAGCCGAACCCCGGTCCACCGTCCTCGGAGCTCGCCCGCACTCCCGAGGCCCGCACCCTCGCGCGTGCCTGGCGCAAGGTCCTCGGCGTCTCGCGCGTACGGCCCGAGGACGACTTCTTCGCCCTCGGCGGCGACTCCCTCCACGCCGTCCGCGTCGTGGCCGCCGCCCGCGCCGACGGTCTCGGCCTGAGCGTGTCCCAGCTCTACGAACACCCACGGCTCACCGACCTCGCCCACGCCCTCACCACCACGCTCCCGCCCGCGCCGCCCGCTGAAACCACCCCCACGACGGACGTCCATCCCATCAGCGCCGCCCAGGCGGGCATCCTCTACGACTGCGAGGTGAGCACCGACCCCGGGCTCTACCGCGTCCTGGCCTGCCTCACCCTCAAAGGCACCTTCGACCGTACGGCCCTGACCGCGGCCCTCTCCGAGGTCTCGGCCCGCCACGAAGTGCTCCGCAGCCACTTCGCGCTCTCGTCCTCCGGCGCCGTCCAACGGATCTCACCCGATCCGACCGTTCCGCTCCAGGTGCACGACCCCGTCCCGGCCCCCGTGGACGGCACGGTCTGCGAGACACGCTGGCGGCGCGACTGGGCACGACGAATCAGCCCCTACCGGCCGCCGCTCGCCCACTGCCACGTCCTGCCGCACACCCACGGCGACACCTGGGAACTGGCACTCGTCGTCCACCACGCCATCCTCGACGGCTGGAGCCTCGCGCTGGTCCTGGACGAACTCCTCCACCGCTACACCGCCCACGTCAAGCGGCGCCCGACACCTCCCGCCCAGCCGCTGCCCGGCAGCTGGCACCATCTCGACCTGGAGCACGCCGCCCTCGCCGACCCAGCCGACCGCGGATTCTGGGACGGACAACTCACCGGAGCGGCCACCAGCCACCTCCTGGCCCCCGCCGCCGCATCGGAGCGAGCCGCATCCCGGACCAGCGGCTTCACTCTCGACCCCGCTCAGACCGACACCCTGCGCGACCTCGCCCGCGACCTCTCCGTCCCCGTGAAAGCCGTATTCGTGGCAGCCCAGCTGCGGGCGACGGCGGAACTGTCCGACACGGACCAGGCCACCGTCGGACTCGCCTTCCACCACCGGCCCGAGACCGAGACGGGCGCGGAAGCCGTCGGCATGTTCCTCGGCGTCCTTCCCCTCACCGCCCCCGTCCTCCCCGGTACGACATGGAAGCAGCTCATCACCGACGCCTTCGAAGCGGAGCGCACGGTGATGCGGCACCGCTGGACACCCCTGGCCGAACTGGCACGACGACAGAACACGCCCCTCTTCCACACCGTCGTCAACTACACCGACTTCCGGCCCCTGCGTCCCCTGCGCACCGGAAACCTCCGGCAGATCGGCGACTGGCTGCTGCGCAACCCCACCGCCTTCCCCCTCTACACCGAGATCCAGCGCCACGCCACCGACGGCCACTGCACCGTCGACGTCACCTCCCCCTCCCTCGGCACGGCCGCGCACGCGACCGCCGCCCGTCTGCACCAGGCACTGGGCGAGATCACCGCACTCCGTTCCCCTTGAACGGCCCCCACCGGCCTGACAGATATCGGGACGGCCCGTGCGCGCGGGGAGGCCGACCACGAGGTGAGCGAGGGCCGGGCGGCCACGGGTACTCGTCGGTCGCCGTCCGCCTTCCCGACGGACAGGACTGCTCCCGCACCCGCGGGGACGGCCCCCGTCCTCGGTGGCCCCGGCGACCAGTTGGAGAACGCTCGCCTCGACCTCGCTGCAGTTCGCTCATGCAGCCTGGAGCCGGAGGTCGAAGCCGTCGGCCCGGCCCAGGCGAAGCCCCGGCGTTCGCCTTCCTGCGCGACTCCCGCAGCGTCAAGGGCGCCGTCCCCCTCGACCAGGCGCAGTTCCGCTACGCCTTCGCCAACGCCGTGCCCGAGGCGGAATCCGCCGAACCGTTCGAGCGGTGGACCATCCCGGTGCCCATGACCTCGGCTGACTGACGGTGCCGGGCCGCCCCGCCCCTTCTCGCCAGGGACCGGGCGGCCCCTGCTCGTCAGGTACCGGGCGGTCCCGGTCGCGTCACTCCTCCCATTCCCCCGCCTTCTTCTTCCCCTCCTCCGTGTAGAGCAGCAGGAAGGCGAAGACTCCCGCCAGACCTGCCAGGACGCAGACGACCTCGGCGACGTCGGTGCCGAAGACCGTCATCGACCCGGCGGAGCCGATCGCGATGGCGACCGTCTGGCCCAGGACCACCACGATGCCGCCGAGCAGGAACAGCGCGACGAGCACGCGGGAGGCGTTCAGACAGACCGTGTACATCCTCGTACTCCTCATCCTCGTGCTCCTCATCCGGGAATCCATATCGCGCCCAGCACCATCAGCACGCCCATGACGTAGGAGGGCACGAGGTAGTAGAGCGTCACCGGAACGAAGATCCGCACCGGATTGATCGAGGCGATGCCCGCCGCCACGTACAGTGGTGCGGCGCCCGGTGGCGAGCAGCCCTCGGACGAGGCCCACACGATGATGGCGGCGAAGGCGATGTACGGCGGGACATCGGCCGCCGTCAGCGCGGCGAAGGCGACGGGCCCGACGGCCGCGAGCGTGGACGTCGTGTTGAGGGGGCCCGCGACCACCACCACGATCAGTCCGACGACGAGCGCCGCGACGATCTGCGGCACGCCCTCGAGACGCTCCAGATAGGGGGCGAGCTGTTCTCCGATCCCCAGGGCGTTCAGCACGTTGGAGGCGGCGAAGGCCGAGATCATCGTGACGCCGATCAGCCCGAGCCTGGGGCTGATCTCCGACAGGAGCGTCCACCACTGCCTGCCGCCGCGCGGCAGCGCCCGCCGCTCGACCACCAGTCCGGCGAGCAGCATCACCACCGGCAGCCAGACCAGCAGGGGCACGGCGTCGGAGACGTCCAGTCCTCCCAGCCGGTCGCCGATGAGGTCGCTGGTCGGCGACGCCGTCAGCACGATCGGCACCGCGATGGCGGCCAGGACGATCAGCGAGGTCCAGCCCGCCGCGAAGGACCGGCGCAGCGGATGGACGTCCTCCGGCGCCATCGCGCCCACGCCCCGCCGTTTGACGATGACGTACGCGATGACCAGCCGCATCGCGACCATCCAGGCGCCCACCACGAAGATCGTGCCGACGACGTCCTCCGCCCGGAGGACCGGCAGTACGGTCGGCGCGGCGAGGAGGATGAAGAAGGCCCCGCTGAACGGGAACGTGGCGCCGACACCGGCGTTTCCGGCGAGGACCAGTGCCGCGGTCTCACCGCTCGCCCTGGAGCGCTTCATCCAGGGGATGGTGATGGATCCGATGGTGGCCACGATCGCCGCGCCGTTGTGCGCGACGGCGCCGAAGAGACCGGCCGAGACCGTCGCCGCGTAGGCCGAGCCGCCCTCGCGGCGGCCGAGCAGGGAACTGAGGATGTCGATCATCCGCTGCACGAGCCCCGTTCTCGTCAGCAGTTCGCTGACGAAGACGAAGGCCAGGGCGGCGAAGGTGATCTCCGACTTCAGCCCCTCGACGAGGCTCTCCCGGGCGACGCGCGGCGCGTCCGCCCCGGCGAACGCGGCGCTGACGAGGAAGCCGATGACCATGGCCTCGCCGATGTTGCGCTTGACTCCCACGTTCCACACGACGATGGCGCCGATGAAGGCGACCAGCGCGAGTATCGCGTTCACCGGCGTCGCCCCCGCCCGGCGGGACGGAAGAGGGCGGGCGGGCCTCCGGCCGCGTACGGCTCAGCCCAGCGGCAGCACTTCCAGTCCGGCTCTCCGGTACGCATCGCCCGCCTCCTTCCCGGTGAGGAAGGCGTGCAGCGCGCGGGCCCCGGCCCGTTCGACGGCGTCGGTGCCCAGCGCCACCGAGAGCTCGGTGAAGTGCTGGGCCCCGTCCGGCAGCGGCCCCACCACCCGGGCCTCGGGCACGAACAGCAGTTCGCTCAGCTGCTGTACGGCCAGATCGGCCCGGCCGTCGACCACGGCCAGCGCGGTGAAGCCCTTCTCCACGACGGTGGCCCTCGCGTTCACCTCGTCCGCTATGCCGAGCCGCTCCAGCAGCCCGGCGAAGTGGACGCCGCTGGCGCCGGTACGGGAGTAGGCGACCGACCGGGCCGAGCGGAGCGCGTCGACCAGGGCGTCGACCGTGTCGACGGCGGGCGGTTCGGCACCGGGCGGCACGGCCAGACCGATCCCGACCCTGGCGATGCTCCGCACCGAGGCCGCGTCGATCACCCCCGCCCCGCACAGCGCCGGGAACGCGCCGGTCACTCCGACCATGACCTCCGGCCTGGCGCCCTCCTCGATCCTCCGGAGCAGCACGTTCGTCGGGTCGTAGACCCCGTCGACAGCGGTTCCGGTCTTCTCGGTGAACGCCGTGAGGATGACGTCGTCGAGGGCCTTCTTCACCGCCAGAGCGCTGAAGAGCGACACCGTGTGCGGTACTTCCGCGGACATCTTCGTCCTTTCGTCAAGGGTGGGGAACGGGCGCCGCCGGGGGAACGTCCCACGGTGTCCGTTCGGCTTGCCCGGGGTGTCTCGGGCTGTCAGGGGGAGGCGGGTCGCAGCGCGCCGCGCTGGGCCTCGGTCAGGGGACGGGTGGGCGCGCCGCGCAGCAGCAGGAAGAGCCTCGCCGTCTCCTCGATCTCCTCGGCCGCCTCCAGCGCCCGTTCCGGATCGGCGGCGGCGACGACCGGCCCGTGGTTGCTCAGGAGGAGCGTCGCGTGCTCCCGGGCCGCCGCCTCGACGGCCGATGCCATCCGGCTGTCGCCGGGGGCGAAGTACGGCAGCATCGGGAGGCTCACGACACGCATCGCGTAGTAGGCGGTCAGCGGCGGCAGGACATCCGCCCGGTCCACCTGGGCCAGGCACGAGACGGCCGCCGCGTGCGGGGAGTGGGTGTGCACCACGGCGCCCGCGCCCGGCCTCGCGCGGAGCACGGCGGCGTGCAGGAACGCCTCTTTGGAGGGCCTGGGACCGGACACATGGGCTCCGTCGGCGTCGATGACGGACAGTTCCCCGGCGCGCACGGTGGCCAGGCTCGACCCCGTGGGCGTCACCAGGATGTGCTCACCGGCGCGCACCGAGACGTTGCCCGTGCTCCCGTGCGTCAGCGAACGGGCGGCGACGGCCCGCGCGGTGACGACGAGGCGGTCCCGCGCGGCTTCGTCACCCCGGCCGCTCATGCGCGGTCCGCCGGGTCGGCGGGCGACGCGGAGGCGTCGAGGAGCAGGCCGGGACCACCGAAGTTGCCGGACTTGAGCAGCAGTGCCAGGGGGCGGTCGCCCAGGGGATGGATCCACGGCACCCCGCGCGCGGCCTCCGCGCCGACGTGCGCGCCGGTGACCCGGAGCGCGGCGACCACGGCGCCGGAGGTCTCGCCCCCGGCGGCGACCAGGCGGCGCACCCCCCTTTCGGCCAGCCCGGCCGCGATGAGCCCGGTCGCCTCCTCCAGGACGGCCGCCGACCGCTCCGCACCCAGCGCGCGCTGGGTCTCGCGCAGCCGCTCGGGGGCGGCCGAGGAGTACAGGACGGGGGCGTCACCGCCGACGGGCAGGGTGTCGTACCAGGCGAGCGCGGCACCGGCGAGCGCCACGGGATCCGGGATCGCCACCGCGTCCAGGTAGTACCCGGGCCTGCCCGCGTCCGTGAGTGCCGCGAGCTGCTCCAGGGTGCGGCGGGAGCAGCTCCCGCTCAGTACGGCGGCCGGTCCGCCCAGCGCCGTCCGGGTGTCCTCGGCCGCCTTCTCGCCGTCGGCCCCGTACCGCCCGGTGCGTCGCGTCCGGCCGGTGCGCTCCTCGGCGTACGCGTGCGCCAGGCCCGCGGCCAGTCCGGCGGCGCCCGCGACGAGAGGTGAGCCGAGGGCGGCCCGGCCGAGGGTGCGCAGATCGCTCTCGTCGATGCCGTCGGCCAGCGCGTAACGCGCGCCGCGCGCCCCGGCGACCGCCAGCGCGGCACGCACCGCCGCCCAGCCCTCCCGTACGGTCCGGTGCCCGATCAGGGTCACCTGCTCGCGGGTCTGGGCACGCAGCAGCCTGGGCAGGTACGAGTCCGTCATGGGGGTCACCGGGTGGTCCCGCATGTGCGACTCGCCGAGCAGGACGTCGTCCACGAAGAGACAGCCCTGGTACTGGGTCCGCAGATGCTCCGGCGAACTCGGCGTCAGCGGCACGGTGCCGGCGCCCGTGGCCTCGGCCAGCCGGTCGAGGACCGGGCCGATGTTGCCGCGCGGGGTCGAGTCGAAGGTGGAGCAGAACTTGAAGTAGATCTGCCCCGCGCCCCGTTCGCGCAGCCATTCCAGCGCGCCCAGGGAGGAGGCGACCGCGTCGGCCGCGGGCACCATCCGGCTCTTCAGAGCGACGACGAGCGCCTCGTGCTCCGGCAGCCGGGCCGTGGGGGAAGCCTGTCCCTCCTCGCCCGCGCCGTCCGGTACGCCGAAGAACAGCAGGGTCCGCAGTCCGGCGCGGCGCAGTGCCACGGCGACGTCCGTCGCACCGGTGAAGTCGTCGGCGATGACCCCGAGCGGTGCGGGGCCGCCGGTCCGGTCCGCCGGGTACCGGCCGTCTCGGTGTTCGGTCACAGGAGTCTCCCGGTGAGGGCGGTGCGCAGGGCGACGGCCGCGGCCCGCGGGCCGGAGACGACGGGTACGCCCAGCGCGGTGGAGAGGGTCGTGGCGGCGGGTGCCAGGGAGTACTGGGCGAGCAGGACCGCGTCGGCTCCGCCGATGTGCGGCAGGCAGGCGTCGCGCAGCGCGTCGGCCAGCGCGCGGGCGTCCCCCTCGCGGGCCGCGTCGAAGGCGTCGGGGGCGACGACGCCGACCGGCTCCGCCGCCGATCCCGCCGCCGTGGCGGCGGCCGAGAATCGGGCCACCGAGTCCCGCATCGCGGCCTCGAAGGAGGCGAGCACCAGCACCCGGCCGCCCTCCGTCGCCAGGGCCCGTGCCCGCTCGAAGGCCGCCGTGTCGGGTGCGAGGAGCGGGACCGGCGTCTCGACCGCTTCGGTGACCGGGCCGTACAGCGAGCAGGTCAGCAGGACTCCGTCGGCCCCGCCGGCCAGGGCGTAGCCGATGAGCCGGCGCATCCGTTCCATGAGATCCGCCGACGGCGGGCCGTCGTCCGGCGCGTCGGTCAGCAGCCGGTCGTCCAGCAGGTTCCAGGGCTCGGCCGCCGGGAACTCCTCGGCCAGTCCCGCGACCGCCGGGGCGACGGCCGCCGGGGTGGCGCTGATCAGCGCGATCCTCGGCGCGCGGCCCCGGTCCCTCCGTCCCGCGCTCATCGGGTCCCCTCCGTCGTGGTGACCGCCGCTCCGGCCTGTTCGGTGAGCCAGGAGAGGCCGTTGACCGTGCCGTCGGCCGGGCGGTACTCACAGCCGATCCAGCCCGGGTACGAGGCGTCCAGCAGCGCGCCGAAGACACGGGGCCAGGAGATCTCGCCGGTGCCCGGCTCCGCGCGGTCCGGCGGGTCGGCGATCTGGACGTGCCGGACCTGGGGCAGTCGCTCGCGGAGCGTCGAGAGGAGGTCGCCTTCCTGGACCTGTACGTGGTAGAGGTCCAGGAGCAGTCCGATCCCGTTCCCGTCGAGGGCCTCCACGACGGAGGCGGCCCGCGCCTGGGTGTCCAGCAGGAAGCCGGGCACGTCACGGCTGTTCTGCGCCTCCAGGACCAGGCAGATCCCCGTGCCCCGTGCCCGCTCGACGGCCCAGCCGAGATTGGTGACGAAGGTGGCGAACGCACGGTCGTGGCTGACGTCGGCCGGCCGCACACCCCCCAGCACGTGCAGGAAGTCGCAGCCCAGTTCGGCCGCGTAGTCGAGGCCGCGCTCCAGGTCGGCGCGGAACCGGTCGGCGTAGCCGGGCAGACAGGCCACGCCTGCCCGCTCCGGTGAACCGGGCTCGCCCATCGGTGCGTTGATCAGCACCTGGTGCAGTCCCGCGTCGTCGAGGCGCCGACGTAGTCGTGCGGCCGGGTACGGGTAGGGATCGGCGTACTCGACGGCGGTGAATCCGGCGGCGGCCGCGGCGTCGAAGCGTTCCTCGAAGGGGACTTCGGTGAACAGCCATTTGAGGTTGGCGTCGAAGCGCAGTCCGTTCGGCGTCCGCATCAGCGTGCTCCGGCGTCGGTGTCGGCGTTCGCGCGGCCGGGGTCGACCAGGTGCGCGGGGGTGCGGCCGGCGAGCAGGTCGATCACCTGTTGGGCGGCCATGGCGCCGGACCTGGCACGGGCCTCGACCGTGGCGGCGCCGATGTGGGCGGTCACCAGGACGCTGTCGAGAGCGCGCAGCCTGCTGTCGGCGGGCAGCGGTTCCTGCTCGGTCACGTCCAGCGCGGCGCCCGCCAGTCGGCCCGCCTCGACCGCGTCGGCGAGCGCCTCCTCGTCCACGACCCCGCCCCGGGCGGTGTTGATCAAGTAGGCGTCGGGCTTCATCCGGCGCAGCGCCTCGGCGTCGATCAGATGCCGGGTGGTCTCGTCCAGGGAGATGTGCAGGGTGAGGAAGTCCGCCTCCGCCAGCACGCCGTCGAGGGGCCGGGCCTCGACTCCGGTCTCCTTCAGGAAGTCCTCGTCCAGCCAGGGGTCGTGGGCGACCACCCGTATGCCGAGGGCGAGTGCCGCGCGGGCGACGGTCTTGCCGATGGAGCCGAGACCGACGACGCCGAGCGTCGCGCCGTGGAGTTCCCGCCCGCTCTGCTGCGTCCACCCTCCGTCGCGCACGGCGGCGAGGTTCTGCGGGATGCGCCGGGCGCAGTTCAGCATGAGCGCCAGGACGTGCTCGGCGACGGAGACGCGGTTGGTCCCGGGGGTGACGGTGACCGCGACGCCGTGGCGGGTGGCCGCCGCGACATCGATGTTGTCGTAGCCGACGCCGCAGCGGCTGAGGATCTTGAGTCCGGGGGCCGCTTCGATGACCTCGGCGGAGAAGGGGTCGGTGCCCGCGACGACGCCCTCCACGTCCGCGACGCACTCCGCCAGTGTGGTTCCGGCGGCCTCCCGGTCGGCGCGCCGGGCGAAGACCGGCTCCAGACCGGCCTCCCGCAGCATCCGGTCGACCGGGCCGCCGGGTTCCAGATAGGGCGTTGTCACGAGTACACGGGGCGCACGTTCCTCGGGGGGCTGTGTCATGGGGTCCTCTGCGTTCTGCGATGGCACGACCAGTGGAGATCGAAAATATAGTATAGGATTTTGTAAAACGCTATAGCGCTGTTCATGGAGGAGTGATCGACAAGGAAGGGCCCGCGTTACCATCGAGCGACGAAGGAGACTCGCATGGCTACGCGCCCGTCCGATCGGCAACCCTTGGCCGACCAGATGTACGAAGTACTGCTCGGGCAGTTCATGGACGGCCTGTGGTCACCCGGCCGGCCGCTCAACATCGGCGCACTCTCACGCGAGCTGAACGTCAGCCAGACCCCCCTGCGTGAGGCACTCGCCCGGCTCGAACACACCGGCCTGGTGCACCGCGAGGCGCTCAAGGGCTATCGCGTCGCCCCGCTCTTCAGCGAGGCCGAACTGGTCAAGCTGATGGACGCGCGCCTGGTCCTGGAGCCGACGCTCACCTACGAGGCGGGCCGCAGGACCACCCCCGAGTTCCTCCAGGAAGTCGCCGACAGCATCGAGGAACTGCGCCGCTGCGCGACGGCCGACGATTCGAAGTCGGTGCGCGCCTACCTGTCGGCCGACGAGCGCTTCCACTTCCTGATCGCCAAGCAGTCGGCCAACCCCTTCCTGGAGGCGGCGTACCGCTCGCTCAGCGGCCATGTGCAGCGCTTCCGGCTCTTCACCGAACTCGGCGCGTCCGACGCGGAGTCACCCGCGCGCGACCACACCGCCGTCTACGACGCACTGGCCGCGGGGGACGCCGAGGGCGCCGCCGACCGGATGCGCCAGCACATCGAGAACGCGAAGGCGCGCGCACTGAAGGACCGTCAGGCCGTGGCGGGCGACTGAAGCCACCCCCTCCGGCGCCGCGCGCCACCGGTCCGCGCCGGGCACGGGCGGCGTGACCGTCGCGGGGCGTGACCGTCGGGTGGCGCGGGCACGGCCACGCGCCTGTGCCACCTCGCGCCCGCACCGGCGGCTTCCCCGACCGCGCCGAGGACTCCCCGACGCACGCACCACGCGCCTCCAGGGCCGGACCGGGGTGCCACCGCGTGAGCGTGTCCTCGCGCATCGACCCGCCCCGGGACGAGGGCAGGGCGTTCGTCGGACCCCTGGATGTTCTCGACCGCGCCGGTGCTCGTCTCGGCTGGTCCGGCCGTTCGTACGCTTGTCCACGGGCGGCGGTGGTACCTGCCCCGCGCGCCATGGAGGGGGAGGCGGACAGGCGGAAGAGGCGGCCTGCCGACCGGGCGCTCGTCTACTTCCTGCCGGGCGGGGTGTGCGGTTCCCGCGCGGCCCTCCCCGCGTCGGTCAACCCGCGCCCTGTGCCTACCTCACGCCCCGGGGCCACCGGTACCGCTGCGGTGCCCCTGACGAAGGCCTTCAGGGGGTCGGGGGAGGGGCTGTCCGGGTTGCGCCGATCAGGCACCTTTCGGCGGTGCGGTGCTGACTACGCTGGGTTGGACTCCCACATCCGCGACAGACCGGGTTCCGCTTGGTGCGCCAGGGGCGGTCGTGGCTGCGGTCCGGCATCCGGGCAGAAAGCGGAAGGCCCGCCGGAACCGAGGTTCCGGCGGGCCGCCCCGAGCCGTGACGCACCTGATCGTGTCCCGCCCCGGTCACGGGGCGTCAGCCGGTCCGGCTCAGTGGTGCCTCACTTGCCGAGGAAGGCGTTGTGGACCGTGATCATCGACTGGTTGTCCTGCTTGTCGGTGACGACGGCCTTCAGGGAGACCGTCTTGCCCTTCTCCGGCGCGCGCACGGTGATCTTGCCCGCGCTGACCGGGACGGACTGCCAGGTCTGGCCGTCGTACGAGACCTGGACCTGCAGCGTCTTCAGGTTGGCACCGGCCGCCGCTCCCTGCACCACGACGGGGAAGGTCTGCTTGACGCCCGCCGGAGCGCTGGAGTCCAGCGCGAGGTTCGGCTGGAAGCGGACCGTCGAGACCGGCAGCTCCACCGGGGCGGTGGCACTGCGGGCCGAGGTGAAAGTCCACGAGGCGTCGATCCGGGTCCCGGTGCGGCTGTGCTTCGGGTCGCGGTTGACCGTGGTCGCCACCGTGTACTTCGCGGACTCCGCGGGCAGTGTGAAGCTCTCCCGGTCGACGGCGCCGTCCTTCTGCGCGTACAGCACACCGTTGCGGTGGACGGTGGTGGTCGCACTGGTGTAGCGGGCGATGCCGTAGTGGCCGGCCCCGTCACTGACCATCGTGAACGCGCCGTAGATGTCGTCGCCGTCGCGGACGATCCTCTCGCCCGCCCCCATCCGCGGCCCCAGCACACCGACGTTGACGTTCCTGGTGTGCGTCGTCCCCGGCTTCAGCTGGGGCTCGGTGCCGAGGAGGTAGTCCACGTCGATGGGCCGGCCGCCGTCGGCGTCCGCCTCGCCCAGCACACTCGCGAGGAAGCTCCAGCTGACCCCGTCGCCCGTGCTCACGTACAGCTTCTGGGTGCCCGGGGCCGGGTGGGCGGGGTAGTGGTCGATGAAGCCGCCCGCGTCCGGCAGCGAGCCCTCCGCCGAGAGACCTCCGGCGAGGCCGGGCGCGGACGCCCCGAAACTCACCTTGACCAGGGCCAGATCCTTGGCCGCGTAGACCTTGTCGTAGCCGGTGGCCAGCTCCTGGACCATGCCACCCGCGAGGGTCTGGTAGACGCTGGTGCCCCGCTCCCAGCGGGCCGACCACTGCTGGGTGAGGCTGGCGTCCGCCCCCAGCGAGCCGTGCCGCGCGGTGCGGACGTTCTCGAAGCTCCGCGCGTCGAAGCCCTGGGCGAACCCGCCTTCAGGCGTCCCGACCGTGTAGAACATCCCCACGCGCGTCTGCTGCGCGGCCGCGTCCGGCACCTTGACCGTCACCGGCCGGGTGGTCCGGGCGTCAAGGGTGACGGTGGTGGGCCCGGTCACCGAGAACCGCGGGTTGTGGATCAGGTCGAGGCCCTTCCGCGGGTTCGCCGGGTCGACCTGCATGTCGGCCTGCAGGTTGTAGGTACCGCGCGGCATCCGGACCGTCGCGGAACCGGACGACAGATCCGGGAGGAACTGCCGTTCCTCGGCGAGGCCCTGGTAGCCGAACAGATCGGCCCCCCAGACGGCGCCGGGCGCGTCGGCCCGTCCCACCGTGTTGAAGGTGACGTCGTACGACTCGACCTCACGGTCCACCGTGGCCGGAGTGCGCACGCTCTGACCGCCCCCGGACGCGACGACCGTGGCCGAGTACGAGCCGTCGACCGCACCGCCGATACGGGTGTCGGCCGTCAGGTCCACCGAGGTGGTGCCGCCCGCAGGGACCGTGATCCGCTGCGCCCCGAGGGTGAAGAACCCGGCGGGCGCGGGCTGCCCGTCGGCGCCGGTGGGCGCCGCCAGCGACAGGTCGAGCGTCACATCGGCGGTGCCGCTGTTCCGGTAGGTGACCTGCTTGGTGGTCGGCGTGTCGTCGTTGTGGGGCCACTGCTGGCGGCCCAGGTGGACCGGGCCGCCCTCGGAGAAGAC
This sequence comes from Streptomyces sp. NPDC087215, assembly GCF_044744885.1. Lineage (NCBI taxonomy): Bacteria > Bacillati > Actinomycetota > Actinomycetes > Kitasatosporales > Streptomycetaceae > Streptomyces > Streptomyces sp. NPDC087215. Next base: position 6,490 of record NZ_JBIUZD010000022.1, on the reverse strand, counting down.
CGTCTGGTCGATCGCCCGGTCGACGGAGAGCCGGCCCGCGCCCTGCTCGAAGACCGAGTGAGTGCCGCCCTTGGCCGAGCCGGTCAGGGCCGCCTTGAGCTGTGAGCCCGTCCAGGCGGGGTTCTTCTGCTTGAGGAGCGCCGCGGCGCCCGCGACATGCGGGGTCGCCATCGACGTGCCGTCCAGGCCGACGTAGCCCGGCGGGTTCTGCCCCGGGGTGCCGGTCGCGGCGGCGGCCGAGATCCCCACTCCCGGAGCGCTGATGTCGGGCTTGATCGCGTGGTCCTCCTTGCGGGGACCGAGCGCGGAGAAGGGGGCGAGCTGGTCGTTGTCGTCGACGGCGCCGACGGTCAGGGCCGCTTCGGCGGTGCCCGGCGAGTTGACCGTGCCCGGGCGCGGTGCCGGGAGGTTGCCCGCGGCGACGGCGAACAGGACGCCCTTCTCCGCGGAGACCTTGTTGATGTGGGCTTCCAGCGGGTCGATCCCGGGGCGGTCGGCGCTGCCGAGGCTCAGGTTGACGATGTCGGCGCCCTGGGCCACGGCCCAGTCGATCCCGGCGATGGACTCGGAGTCGCTGCCGTAGCCCCAGTCGTCCAGCACCTTGGCGCTGATCAGCTTCGCCCCGGGGGCCACGCCCTTGAAACGGCTGTCCTTCGCTCCCGTACCGGCCGCGATGGAGGCGACGTGCGTACCGTGCCCGACCCGGTCCACGGTGTCCGGGGAGCGGCTGAAGTTGCGTGCCGCCGCCACCCGGCCGGTCAGGTCCGGGTGGGTGTCGTCGATACCGGTGTCCAGGACCGCGATCTTCACACCGGTGCCGTCGAGCGAGCGGCCCCAGGCCGCCGGGGCGCCTATCTGACCGGTGGAGCGGTCGAGCGACGCCTTCCGCACGCCGTCCAGCCAGATCTTCGCGATACCGGAGGTCCTGGCCGCCGAGCCGTCGCCCTGGGGACGGGTCAGGGCGTCCCACAGCGACTCCGTGCTGTCGGTGGCGCTGGTGACGGCATCGGCGCCGAGGGACGACAGGGTCCGGCTGACGGTGGTGCCCTCGGAGGCCCGCACCTCGGTACGGGCGGACTCGGCCGCCGCTCCCCGGTAGCCGACGATCACCTTGAGCCCGCCCTGGTAGGCCTTGCGGCTCTCCGGCTCGGCGAGTCCGGTGACGTCGAACAGTCGCTGGTCGAGCGTGCCGTCGGCGACCAGCCGCCGGGCGTCACGCGGCATCACATAGGTACGTCCTTCGTGGACCCGGGTGAAGAAGGGGATGTCCTCCCTGCCCTTGGCCCGCTCGATGCCGGCGACCCGGCCCTTGGAGTCCACGAGGACCCGGTCGCCGGTGATCAGGACGACGGTGTGCACGGTCCTGCCACTCGACCCGGCGCTCTTGACGCCGGCCGGTGACGCGGTGTCCCGACCGCCGCCCTGTGCCGACACCGGGCTGGTCATGCCCGCGGTCAGGGCCACGGCGGCGGCGACAGTGACCGCGTACGCCTTCTTTACTGGTTTGCGCAAAACTCCCCCTGCTCAGGAGTGAATCGGGCGGGCGGGGGCCCAGCCCGTGCGGGGGCGTATTCAGATACGTGTACGCCCCGGATTCCCGAAGTATGCCGAGGCCGCTCCGGCGCACTCAATGACCGTCTCGTAACAGGAACTTGACCAAATGAAGACGTCCTCCAGATCACACGCACAGCCCGGATTCCTGACACATGTGGACATGTGAACGTGTGGACCTGGGAATATGGGGGCGGAAGGGGCGGGTCGCCTCCTGCGTCGCGCTCCGCTCGCACCACGGTGAGTACCCGTCAGCGGCCTTGATGACAGGCTCACTTGCCGCCATGCCCGGCCGTGAGTCGTCATGCGACGCACGCGTGATCCGGCACCGCACCCGCCTCACGGCCGTCTCACGGTCTGCTGAAGCGTTTGCAGTTCGCCGTTTGCTTTCGGCACTTCGATGTCTCGCCGAGGCTCGCCGAGGGGAGCGCGGAGGCGGGGCCCGGCCGGGCCACCGGTGGCCGTCACTCCACAGAGCCCGTTCCGGCCGTTCGGACGGGCCCGCCGCCCCGCCGCTGGCCGAAAGGGAATCCGGCCGGGGAAGGTGCCCTCCCGCACACTGGGGCGCGCCGACGGCACGGCCGTACCCGGCGGCAGGCGTCAAGCTCGATCGAGCGACGGTCACCCTGCCGGACCTGCCGGACCTGCCGGACCCGTACGCCCCAGGTTCGGGAGACGGACGTCCGTGAGTTCCGCTTCCCAGTCGATGGTGGTGCCGATGAGGGGCGCGGCGACGATGCGCTCGAGAGAACCCGTGCCGTCGAACGGATGGGCACCGGGGCCGTGAATCCGGGTGCTGACGTGTTCGACGCCTCAGTGGTGCGGGTCGAGATCGCAGTCATGCGGGACGTCGGCCGGGCGATGGCCGGTTCGGATGCCTCGGGCCCGTAGCCAGGCCGGTTCCAGGGCACTGACCGCCTCACCACCGGACGTCGGCCCCGCCCCGCAGGCCCCGTCGCGCCGCGACCGCTTGGGTGCGGGGGACCCTCCGGTGCCGGGGAGGGACAGCCGCGAGCGTGTCTCTCCCCGGGGCAAGTCGCTTTTCCGAACTCGCTTGTCTCATAGGGCAGTTAGCCTGGCTGGCGATCCTGCGGTCCGTCCCTCCTCCGGACCATTGAAGAGCGCCATTCACCATCCCAGCGAACGAAGGCACTCCATTGCTCCTGAGACGACGAACGATCTCCAAGACGGCCTTGGGGCTCGCGGCGGTACTCACCCCCACGCTTCTCGGCACCACGGCGGCGGCCACACCCGCGGCCCGCCCCGCTTCGCCGGTGGCCGCCCCGGCTCACACCCCTGCCACCGCGCACTCATTGGTCTGGCGGAGCTGTGGCAACGACGTCCCCGCGACCGTCGAGTGCGCGACCCTGAAGGCGCCTCTCGACCACCGCAAGCCGGGCGGCAGGAAGATCGATCTGGCGCTGTCCCGGATCAAGGCCGCCGATCCGGCCAAGCGCCGCGGTGTCCTCCTGTTCAACCCGGGTGGCCCCAGCGCTTCCGGGCTCTTCTATCCCCTCGCGCTCAGCGGTCTCCTGCCGCAGTCCGTGAAGGACCGGTACGACCTGATCGGATTCGACCCCCGAGGAGTCGGCGCCAGCACTCCTCTCGCCTGCGGGACGAACAGCGCCGACGAACGGAAGACGTACCGGCCCTACAAGGACGAGACGTTCGCCAAGGACGTCGTGTGGGCGCGAGACATCGCGGAGAGGTGCCGGAACCTCAACGGGGAGACGCTCCCGCACATCAGCACCCGCAACACGGCGCGTGACATGGACGTCATCCGCACGGCCCTCGGCGAGCGGAAGATCTCGTACTTCGGGCTGTCGTACGGGACCTATCTCGGTTCTGTGTACACCCAGTTGTTCCCGCGGCGGGCCGACCGGTTCGTCCTGGACAGCGCGGTCGACCCCGAGCGGGTCTGGCGGAGCATGGCACAGTCCTGGGCGGAACAGGCCGAGATCACGTTCGACCGGTGGACGGAGTGGACCGCTCGCAACGCGGCGCGGTACGGACTCGGTGACACGCCCGCCGAGGTCGAGAGGCTGTTCCGGGACATCGTCGCGCGCGCCGACCGGGAGCCGCTCGACCTGGGCGGAACCAGGTTCGACGGTGCCGAGATCCGCGAGTACATACGCTGGGAGATCAGCCATCCGCCGGTCGCCGCCCGGACCCTGGGGCTGCTCCGGGACGCCGCCGAGGGCAAACCCGTCCCGGCCTTCCCGACCTTCGTGCCCACCGACAACGAGCTGGCGAGCTACCTCGCGATCATGTGCGGTGACGCGAGCTGGCCCACCGACCCGGCCGTCTACCGGGCCGACTCCCGGCGCGACAGCGTCCGCTACCCCCTGTACGGCGACTCCGTCTCGAACATCTTCCCCTGCGCCTACTGGGACCGCCCGCTCGAAGCGGCCACCGAGGTCGACAACAGAGTCCCCGCGCTCATCGTCCAGAACGAGTGGGACCCGCAGACCCCTCCGGCCGCCGCGCTCGGCCTGCGCCGGGCGCTGAAGGGTTCCCGGCTCGTGACCGTGGACGAGGGGCAGGGTCACGGCGTGTACTCGCTCGGGATCAGTGCCTGCGCGGACGGTCTCGCCACGACGTATCTGACCACCGGCAGGCTTCCCTCCCGGGACGTCACCTGCGCGGCGGACCAGCACCCGGCGGCCGACTCCCGTCCGGTGACGCCGAACCCGAACCCGAACCCGAACCACGCCCAGGCACCGGCCCGCCTCCCTTCCTCCGGCCGCTGATCCCCCGCACCTGGATCACCCGGGAGGAGCTCACGTGGGCGCGGCCGGGGCGATGGCGCGCTCGGCCGCACGGCGACAGGGGAGGGAAGGACACCCTGGAGGAGGCGGGCCCTGTGTCGGGGTGGGTGTTGTACGCGTGACGGGGCGGTGTTCCAGGGAGGGGAGGAGCACCCCGGGCGGGCGCCGCCCTTCGCGGCGTCCGCCCGGGGCCGTCCTCAGGACGAGGCGGCCACCCCGATCACGGCGCGGACCTGCGCGATGATGTCCAGACGGTTGCGGACGAACTCCGGGTCGGTGACCGTGCCCGTCGCCGGGTCGGTGTTGTCCGCGCCGAACTGGAGGACCGGGGTGTGGACATGGCCGCCGGGCAGGCCCGGCAGGCCGAGCCGGTCGCGCAGCAGCGTGGCGCGGTAGGCGATCTCGTTGGAGAGGTAGTTCCCGCCGCCGCCCGCGCGGGCGGCGGAGCCCGCGGTGGGTCCGTCGGCACGGTTGACCGGCGTACTCGCCCCGGCCGGAACCTCGGTCACCGTGGTGTTGTCGTACACCGGGAACCGTCCGGTGTCCGCCGCCACGATGGCCCGGTACGGGAGGGTCGTCGTCGTCCACTGGGGCTGCGTGGCCGGGTCGGTCACCGGGACCGTCTCCGTACGCGAGAGGTTCTCGTTGTCGGGGAAACCGCCGCGCCAGGCCCCGTTGTGGCGCTCGATGTCGAAGCGGCCGACGCGCCCCTGACTGACCGTGGTGAACAGGTCCACCTTCGGCAGGTGGGCGCGCAGCGTCCGCTCCACGCTCCCGTCGGCGAAGTCCTGCCAGCGGACGGGGAAGACGGCCGTCTCGACCCGGGCGAGGCCACCGTCCGCCGTACGGATCAAGGTGCCGTCCAGGGCCAGCGCGGTGGCGCCGGAAGGGTTGCTGATCCGGGTGTCCCGGTCCAGCGTGAAGGGGTCGAAGCCCGTCATCAGAACCCGCTTGACGGCCTTGTTCTTCTTGCCCTTCCCCGGGTAGCGGATCGAGTCCTGGCCTCGCGAGGACCGTTCGAGCCGGTCGAACAGGCGGGCCCGCGCGGTGTCGTCGAGGGCGAACCCGGGCTGCCAGGAACGCAGTTCGCGGGTCATCCCGAGCCGTGCCCAGTACAGCGGCCGGTCGTCGTCCCGGCTGAGATCGCCACGGGCGGGCCCCCGCCCCTGCGCCCGGTCGACAGCGCGTTGCCACAGTCGGGCGCCCTGGCGCTCGACGGTCCGCTCGGCCTCCCGGGAGGAGTCCGTGTCCGCCAGCGCGTCCGCGAACTCCCGCGCGACGGCGTCGAACCCGCTGCGGCGCAGGATCTCCTGGGGTGCGGCCCGGTCCAGCCGGGCCTCCTCGACGGTGACCGGGACGGTGCCCGTGGCCGGGTCGGTGGCCGAGGCCGGCGGTGTTCCGAGGACGAGCGCGGTACTGGCCAGGGCGAGACCGAGCGAGACAGGGCGTATCCGTGGCACGGGGGTCCTTCCGTCGGGAGTCCGCGAAGTATCCCGGCTCCCTCCCGGCCCCGCAACCAGGTGACCGACCCAGCTGCCCCACTCGCCTCAGCGGCCCCTGTCCCGTGGTCGAGTGGGCGGAGCGGGTTCGTCCGTGGCCGGGGCGGCGGTGATGCCGGTGAGGGCGGAGGCCCGGGGCCGTCGGCGAGACGGTCCGACTCGACGCGCTGATCCGGCGGGGAACGCGCGGTCGTGGCTCTCCGTAGTGGTGCTGCCCGGGGCCGGTTCCTCCCTGGGAGCCTCGCCCGTCTGGTGGAGGTGGTCAATCATGGTGTCGGTGTGCTTCACCCGCTGGGGCATCGGGAATGCGGGGGGCGGGGTGCGGGAACCGGCCCTCTGGTGCAGGTGTCGGCCGGGTCTCGGGGGAGCGGGGGCCTGTCCGGGGTCTGTCCGGGGTGGGAGTGGTGTCCGGTGTCGGGGGTGTGGGTGGGTCTAGGTTGTCCGGGCATGGGTGTCGATGGTGATGGCGGGCCGGGAGTGTTCATTGCGCGGCGTCGTCTGGTGCGGGCTGGGTGGGGAGGGCTGGCGGCGTTGGCGGCGGGGCTGGTGTGCGGGCCGTCGGCGGCGTCCGGCGTGTGGTCCGGACCGGTGGCCGCCGTCGTGCCGAGGCCTTCGGGGCCGGTGCGGGCGTGGCGGGAGCTGTCGGAGGGGAACGTGCGGTGGCGGACGTTC
>NZ_JBIUZD010000021.1:0-74627 GCF_044744885.1 Streptomyces sp. NPDC087215 | reverse complement strand
AGACTTCCTCCACACCTACAACCACCACCGCTGCCACACCGCACTCGACGGACACCCGCCCATCAGCCGTGTCAACAACCCTGCGGGTCAATACATCTAGCCCGCGGACGCGTACGGGCTGGCACGCGGACGCGACGGCGGCGGGCCGCTCCATCCCCGTTCGGTCCGAACTCCGCCTCCGCGCGGGCATGTCGGGCCCGGCAGGCGTCCGGTCGAGAGGTCCGCGTCCAGTCCCCGGGACCGGCACCGCCTCGGGAGGAGCACGTACGGGCAGCGCACCGAGCGGTGAGGCGCCCGCGCCCCCGGACCCGGGTCCGGCGAGGGCCTTGCGCAGCGCGACGAGATGACCTCCGGGGAGTGTCCGGCCCGGACGGTCCGGCGGGCGAGGCTCCGGGGGCACTCCGCTGCCCCGCCCGCCGGGCGTGGAGCCGCGTACCCTGCGGTACTTCGCGGCCGTGGCCGAGGAACTCCACTTCGGCCGGGCCGCCGCCCGACTGCACAGGAGCCAGCCTCCCCTCAGCCGGACGATCAAGGAGCTGGAGTCCGCCCTCGGCGCCTCCCTGACGTCTCGCGGGGGAGCCGGGAGCCCCGCGCGACGGCTCCCGTACGGCGCCGACGGGTACGCGACCGGTGGGAACGGCCGTGGGCCCCGGCCTCTTCGGACGGGCCCGAGGGGAGCCCGGCGGTGAGTGTCCTCCCCGGAGGGTCCGGGGCCAAGAGGCACCGCCATGATCGTCGGGACCCTGCCGGACCGTGGACGGCGGCCCCGTGCCGCCGGGGGCTCAGCCGTCCCGCGGCAAGGTGCGCAAGGGGCGGGAAGCGGCTTGCGCCGCGGGGCGCGTGAGGTGCAGTGCCGTGTGGAACTGACCGTCGCTCTCCCTGCCCCGGGGGTCGTCGCCGAGGGCGGACACCGAGGCGACGGCATCACGCTGTTCGTCGGCGTCGGTGAAGCGCCGCTGCGGATAGGTGCGGGTCGTGTCCTTCTCCGTGGTCATGCCCAACAGGGCCAGGCCGTCGGCGATGTGCTGGTAGGAGCCCGTCCGCAGGACGAAGGCGGCCACCCACGGCCGCTCCCGCCGGTCCTCCAGCAGTGGCCGGAAGGTGTGGGTGGAGAGGAAGCTCGCTCCGCCGGTCACGGTGATCAGCCGGGTGCCCCGGGTGGCCCGGTACAGGGCGGGGCTGGGCGGGGCGACCTCCAGGTTCTCGGCGAACCCGTCGTCGAGCAGGCCCACCGCGCGACCGTAGGCGACGGCCGGGGCGGAGATGTCGAGGCCGACGACGGGCACGGCGTCCGGGCGACGGCGCGCCGCGTAGTACGCGCGGTCCCACTCGATCAGCTCGGTGGTCGTCATCGCTGCCGCCTCCGGCGAGGCGTAGCGCTCGCGCAGCTCCTCCATCGTCACCCGGTGGTTGAGCAGGGCCGCGTTGATGCCGTACGAGCAGCAGATGTCCAGGACCGTGCCCGGCACCCCGCCGTCCGGACCGTCGGACTGTCCTACGGACGCCTCGGGAAGGCCGACAAGGGGCAGGAGGCCACGGAAGACGCTCTGGGCGTGATGGGGCGTCCGATACCCCAGCGCCCCCAACTCGCTGAAGTACGAACGGGGATCGGGCCGGTCGTAGATGTCGTCGAAGCGGGTCATCGGCATGGGCGGGTCCGATGCGTGTTGTTCCGGGCGGTCACCTGTGTCCTCCAGGGTCGGATGGGCCAGGCATAGCGCATCGCGCCGGAGGCGGGGAAGACCGCCCGGCGGCGTCCGTACGGCCTTCGGCCACGACCGGCCCCCCGCCCGCGCCGCCCGACCGGGGCGACCACCTGGCGCTTCCTGCCCACCAGCCGCCACCGCCCCTGCGCACGGGGTGAACCCGGCGCTTTCCCCAACGGGCCTGAATCGACCGGTTGCTTCATCGGCGCCCGCCCTGTCGCCCCTTCGGGGGAGCGGATCCTCCCTAACCGGATGAGCCATCCGACGGGCATGGCCCCGTGACGACTCCCCTGCGCGAGGACGCCGCCCGCGACGGGGAGCGGATCGTCACCGTGGCCCGTTCCCTCGTCGACCAGGGAACGGCGCTCCAGCTCAAACGACGTCGCCCGCCGCGTCGGCGTCGGGGTCCGCACCGTCTACCGGCACTTCGCCACCCCCGAAGCGCCGCTGGAGACCGTCGCGACCCCCTGTCCGGAAAACCTCCGTGCCCACGCGGAGCGGGCGCTCGACGACACCGACGCCCGGCGCGCCCTTGAGGGTCTCCTGTTCCGTACGGTCGAAGCGCAGGTGACCGACACCTCGCTGGCCCCGGTCACCGCCGCCACCGTGGACGCCCTGCCGCGCACCACCGAGCTCAAGGCGGGCCTCCACGAGGCGGGCACCGTTCTTCTCGAACGGGCGCGTGACGCCGGTGCGGTCCGCTCCGATGTGTCCGCCGCCGACCTCGTCCCGCTCATGTGCTTGCGTCGCCCACGCCGTCGCCGTCCACGGAGGCTCGACCGCCGAGCGCATCGACACCGCCCACCGCTATCTGGCCGCCCTGCTCGAAGGCCTGCGGACGCCACCGCACGGCCTGTGAATCCCGGCGCGCCGGACCCTGCGGCAGGGTGGCCCTCCCGGGCTCCGACAGGGACCGGGGGCGACGCCGGAGCGTTCGACGGGCCGGTCGGAGAAGGCCGGGGGCCACCGGGGACGTCCGCCCGCGAGCCCCGTACGGGTGAGATGGCGTCGGATCGCCACGTACGGATGCTTCGGCGGGGAAGGCTGGCCGGGTCAGCAGGCCGAACAATGAAGGACCGTCATGGCGGAAGAGCTGTACGCGACACTGAAGACGAACCAGGGGGACATCGTGATCCGGCTGCTGCCGAACCACGCCCCCAAGACCGTCAAGAACTTCGTCGAACTCTCCACGGGCGAGCGCCAGTGGATCGACCCGAACACCGGTCAGCCGAGCAACGAACCGCTGTACGACGGCACGGTCTTCCACCGGGTCATCGAGGGGTTCATGCTCCAGGGCGGCGACCCCCTGGGCAACGGCAGCGGCGGGCCCGGGTACAAGTTCGCGGACGAGTTCCACCCCGACCTGGCGTTCACCAAGCCCTACCTGCTGGCCATGGCCAACGCCGGACCGGGCACCAACGGGTCCCAGTTCTTCATCACCGTCGGACCGACCACCTGGCTCACCGGCAAGCACACCATCTTCGGCGAGGTCGCCGACGAGGCGAGCAAGAAGGTCGTCGACGCCATCGCGACGGCCGAGACCAACCCCCGCAACGACCGCCCGGTCAAGGATGTCGTCATCGAGAAGGTCGTGATCGAGACCCGCTGACCCCGGGCCTCGCCCCTCCGCCCTGAGGGGGATCCCCTCCGGGCGGACGCCTGGTCCGGGCGTCCTTGTCGGGCAGGGCAGCCACCCAGGCGGAAGAGGGCCCGGCTCTCCGGGGCTGGGCCCTCTTCCGCTCTAAGGTGAGTCGGGCGGCGGTCCGTCGGAGGCCGGAGGACCGGGATCAGGGACGGGTCGGCCGATCCGGGACGGCCAGTCGGGGCGGAAGCGCGCCACGAAGTCCGCGAAGTCGTGCCGGAGGCAGCGCGGATCGGACGGCTTGAGCCGGATCTGCTGACGGCTGTCGGCCCACCAGATCTCGAAGTCCGTGACCGTGCCCTCCGTCGGCCAGTCGTCGCCCTCGTGCGGAAGTATCAGGGCGTCGACGAAGCCTCCCGCGGCGAGACCGATGTCCACGAAGATCCCGATGTTGCCCGGGCGGGGAACCAGCACGACGGTGCCCTCGTACACCTGGCCGAAACGCAGTCCTCTCCGCGTCTCGTCCCACTCGGCATCTGTCACCACCGGCGCATCTTCGCACGTACGTCCGAGTCGCGGGTGGTGTACGTGACTGACGGCCCGGCAGCGGGCGGAACTCAGCCCGCTCGGACCCGGTCCAGTACCGCCGCACCCAGTTCCAGCATCTGCTCCGGCTCACTCACGCACTGCTGGAGATCGATGAGACAGCCGTCGGCCCCCGACTCCCGTACGCCGGTCAGTACCGCCGCGATGTCGTCCGCCGAAGCCCCCGGCGCGGGGTTGTGGCGGATCTCGCGCCGCAGCGCGTCAGGATCACGGCCCGCCTCCTCCGCGGCGCGGCGTGCCAGGTCCCACAGGCCCGCGAGCGCCGCGGGCGGCAGGGCGACCCCGACCCATCCGTCCGCGCGGCGGCCGATCCGGCTCATCGCCGCGGGGGAGAGACCGCCCAAGTAGACCGGCGGGCCCGGCTTCTGGGCCGGTCGGAGACCGACATGGGAACGGGGGATGGTCCAGTGCGCCCCCTCGTGCCCGAAGACCTCCTCGGCCCACATGGCGCCCAGGATGTCGAGGATCTCCTCCAGCCGCGCTCCGCGCCGGGAGAACTCGACGTTGAGGGCGGAGTATTCGTCCCGCATCCATCCGATGCCGAGCCCGACGTCCAGCCTGCCCGCGCTGAGGAGATCGAGCGAGGTGAGCGAGCGCCCCAGCAACAGGGGCGGATACCAAGGGGCGTTGAGGGTGCTGGTGCCGAGGCGCACCCGTGTGGTGGCCGACGCCGCGACCGTCAGCACCAGCAGGGGATCGAGGAAGGTCCTGAACCCCGGCGGATACGGATTCTCCGCCGTGTACCCCGGATAGACCTCGCTCGGCGCGACCGGTGTCAGGGCACGGTCCCCGACCCAGAGCGAGTCGAACCCCACGGCCTCGGCATCCCTGGCGAACCCGGCTATCGAGGCGGCCCGGGCATGACTTCCGTACTGTGGCAACGCGATTCCCATACGCATGTGTTCATCTTGCACGCGATCCGCGCCGGAGGTCCCCTCATCGGTCGAACGAGAGGCGGGCAACAGCCGCGGAGCGTCCTCGGAAGACGGGGACACGGCGCGGCGCACGTCACCGTCCGTTCGCGCCGAACCGGGCGAGGGCCTCCAGGGCCGCGTCCCGCATCGCGGGACTGCCCGTGTGCCCGGAGTCGTCGATCACGCGCAGCTCCGCGTCCGGCCATGCCGCGGCCAGCTCCCACGCGGTCTTCAACGGGGTGCCCAGATCGAGGCGGCCGTGGATCAGCACGGCCGGAATCCCGGCCAGCCGGTCCGCGTGGCGCAGCAGTTGCCCGTCATCGAGCCAGGCGTCGTTCGCGAAGTAGTGCGCGCAGAGGCGCGCGAACGCCATCAGGGCGTCGTCGGGCCTGTCGCTGTAGGACCCCGGGTGACCGAGTGCCTCATGGGCGATGACGGCGTCCTCCCAAGCACACCAGGCCCGCGCCGCCTTGACCCGCACGGACTCATCGGGGCTGTTCATCAGCCGGTCGTAGGCGGCCACGAGATCACCACCCCGGTCCGTCTCCGGAAGCGCGTCGCGGAAGGTCTCCCAGGGACCCGGCAGGAAGCGTCCGACGCCGCGGTAGAGCCAGTCGGTCTCCTCCGGCCGGGTCGTGGTGACACCGACGAGGACGACCTCCGAGACACGCTCGGGATGGCGCTCGGCGTAGGCGAGGATCAGCGTCGAGCCCCAGGAACCGCCGTACAGGAGCCAGCGCTCGACCCCCAGGTGCTCGCGCAGGCGCTCCATGTCGGCGATCAGATGGTCCGTGGTGTTGTGATCGAGACCGACGGACGGATCGGAGGCGTGCGGCAGGCTTTCACCACAACCACGCTGATCGAACAGGATGATCCGGAAGACCTCGGGATCGAACATCGCGCGGCTGCCGCGGCGCCCTCCGCTGCCGGGGCCGCCGTGCACGCACAGAGCCGCCTTCCCCTCGGGGTCGCCGCTGGTCTCCCAGTGGATCCGGTTTCCGTCGCCGACATCGAGGAGGCCGTGCGCGTACGGTTCGACGGGCGGGAACGGCTGTGCCACGGGGTCTCCTTCTGCGGGCGCGGAGAACAACCCCACGAGGCTAGTGGACACCCGGGGACGAGGCCATCCGCTTCCGTCCCCGTACGCGTGGCCCCGACGGTGACGCCCGCCGGGCCGCCGGGCGTCGTCGCCGTCAGCGCAGGGAGCGGATCGCCGGGCTCGTGGCGACCAGGCAGGCGCAGGCCAGGACCGCGCCGCCGCAGAGCAGGAACAGCGCCGTCGTACCGTACGGGAGCAGGAATCCGGCGAGCACATAGGAGAACGGGTCGAACGCCACCGTCGCGAGCACGACCAGGCTGAGCACACGGCCCAGCAGTCCCTCGGGTACGCGCTCCTGCAAGGTGGCCACGACGACCACCCCGAGAAACGCGGATCCGACGCCGATCAGCGAGACGACCGCCGTCGCGGCCACGACATGGGTGACGGCCGCGAGCCCGGCCATCCCCGCGCCGATCGCCGCGACCCCGCCGATCACCGCCCAGCCGCGCCGGGCGGGAGGCCGCCACCCGGCCACGAGCGAGCCGGCCAGTGAGCCGACGCCGAAACCGGAGAGCACGACGCCCAGGGCTCCCGCGCCGCCGAGGCGCTGATCGGCGAGCACCGCGCCACCCACCAGCACGGGACCCACGACCGCGATGTTGATCAGGGCGATGGCCGCCAGCAACCCCCGCACCGACGGGTCGTGCCAGGCGTACTTCAGGCCCGCTCCCAGAGCACGCGCGCTGCTGGGCCGCTCACCGTCCCCGGGGTCCGCACCGGCGCCCGCGCCACGCCGTGCCACCCGGATCAGGGTGCTGAGGGCCACGGCGGCCAGCGCGGCCAGCGCCGCGATCCCGCCCAGCGTCGCGGCGAAACCGACCGCTGCGACGCATCCGGCCGCCAACGCGGGACCGACCAGATCACCGCTCGACTCCGCGCCCTGCACCAAGCCGTTGACCCGGGCGAGCTTCTCGTCCGGCACGACGGCGGGCAGCAACGCCAGGGCCGCCGGGAAGTACGCGGCGTCGGCGACGCCGAGCAGCCCGCCGAGCAGCGCCACCGTCACCAGCGACGGCGAGCTGAGAGCGACCAGGGCGCCGAGGGCGAGCAGGACGGCGACCCGGAGCCACGCGGAGACGACCATGACGGGGGCGGGCCCGAGACGGTCGACCAGCACCCCCGCGGGAAGCAGCAGCAGCGCGCGCGGCAGCGCCACGGCCATGAGGACCAACCCGGTGCTCATCCCGGGTTCCGACAGTTCGAGCACGAAGAGCGTGAGCCATACGAGGAACAGCGCGTCGACCACGGCCGCCAGCCCCTGGCCCACGATCAGGCGCCGCAGGTGCGCATGGCCGTCCGATGTGTGGAGTACGGAACGGGCGGTCGGTTCCGTGGTCATCGCTGCCTCCCCTGAACGCCGAGCGGACCGGTCCCGCGCGCCGGTCCTGCCCGAGTGGTGAACACGGCCGGACACCCGGTGCGGCATCCGCGGGCGGACCCGCCGGGCTCGCCCGTACGCCGTCCCGCGAGCTGGGCACCCGTATCGTCCGCGCCGACGCGGTCGGGCCCGGTGACGCCGGACCGAACCCGGCTGTATCGCTCACTCATCGACAACATGAACACATCCGCTCGCGGATTTCGGTGGGACGCGCTGCTCGGGGCGGCGGAGACCGCGGGTGCGGGGGCTTCCGCACCAGGGTCCGGGCCGCGTACGTCAGGGAGCCGGGGTGACGGTCGACGAGCGCGGCACGGACCGTCACCGACGGCTGCCGGTGGATGCGGCATCGGGACCGCCGACGATTCCCCCGGCGGGGTTGTCACTACGCGATATGGGTGCCCCCGTCGACCGTCAGAGTGGTGCCGGTGATGTAGGACGCCGCGTCGGAGGCGAGGAAGACCAGAGCCGCCGCGAGTTCCTCGGGCCGCCCGATACGGCCCGTGAGCACCCGAGGCATCATCTCCTCAAGGTAGCCCTCGGCGTACCCACTGGTCATCGGCGAGGCGAAGAGACCCGGTGCGAGGGCGTTCACCCGGATGCCCCTGCCGGGAGTCCACTGCTGCGCCAGATCCCGGGTGAGGCCGAGGAGCCCGGCCTTCGACGCCGAGTAGGCGGCCTGCGGGAGACCGCCGGTGACCAGCGCGAGGACGCTGGAGACATTGACGATGGAACTGCCGGGCAGCATCACCGCGCCCGCGGCCTGGGCCATCCAGTAGGCGCCGTTGAGATTGATGTCGATGACCTCGCGGAACTGCCCGGGTGTCTCCTCCGCCGCGGGCCGCTCACCGCTGATCCCGGCGTTGTTGACCAGGACGTCCACCCGGCCGAACGCGCCCATGGCCGCGTCGACCAGCGCGTGGCAGTCCTCCGGCCGGGCGACGTCCGTACGCACGGAGACGGCCCGGCGTCCGAGCTTCGTGACGGCCGTGCGCACGGCCTCCAGCCTCTCGGCGCGCCGGGCCCCGAGCACGACGTCGGCGCCGGCCTCGGCCATCGCGGTGGCGAAGGCGACACCCAGCCCCGAGGAGGCGCCGGTGACCACGGCGACACGACCGTCGAGGCGGAAGCCGTCGAGGACGCTCATGGCTGCCCGACGAGCCGAACGGTGCCGCTGCCGCGCCGTCCTGCGGCCCTCACCGGTGGTCGGCGATGTAGTTCACGGCGTCGCCGACGGTCCGCAGCTCCGCGACCTGGTCGTCCGGGATCCTCACCTCGAACCTGTCCTCGATCACCACGGTGATCTCCACCATCGACAGGGAGTCGATGTCGAGATCGTCGGTGAAGGACTTCTCGGCGGTCACCTCGGTGGATTCGAAGCCGGTGACCTCTTCGACGATCGCGGCGAGGGCCTGAAGGATATCGGTGTTGTCCACTACGGGTTCCTCCTTCTGGGGGGTGGGTCCGGTGCGGGTCGGACACGGTGTGGTTCCCGCCCGTGTCCGCACCGGGTTCAGCGGGCCGGTGCGCCCGGTCGTGCCCGTCGGCGGGCGGGGCCCATCGGTGGTCGGGCGCTCGGGCGTCAGAGTCCGAGGCGGCGACGGTAGGTGTGGAGGGTGCGCAGGAAGCCGTCCATCTGCTCCTCGGTGTGGCCCGCGTGCGGGAACAGGCGCAGCAGCGCCTGGTTGCGGGTGACGGCCGGGTAGGAGAAGACGGGCACGAGGTAGCCGTCCTCGACGAACCACTCCCGCATCTGCAGGGCGGCGGCGTCGCTTCCGATCGGCACCGAGAGCATGTACGAATCGGTGGGTGTCGTCGGTGTACCGGCCGCGTGCATCTGCCGGCGGAAGCGGGCGGCATGGGCCAGATAGCCGTCGACGATCCCCGGGTCGTCGGCGAGGGCGCTGATCGTGCGCTCGGCGGTGTAGGCGGTCGGCGGCTGGATGGCCGCGGTGAACATCGAGGTCCCGGAGAGCAGTTCGAAGGCGTCGACGGCCGCCGCGGGCCCGGCGAGCGCGCCGCCCTCCAGACCGATGGCCTTCGACAGGGACACCATGACGAAGTCGGCCCGCTCCCGGATCGCGGCGGCCTCCCGGGCGTACGGACGGTTCTCCGGTCCGTAGACCATGAAGCCGTTCGCGTCGTCGATCATGCTGACGGCGCCGTGGCGCTCGCACGCGTCCAGGATCTCCACGATCGGGCCCATGGTGCCGTCGGCGGAGTAGATGCTCTCGGCGATCACCACGGTCTTGCGGGCGTGCACCCGGTTCAGGACGCGGGCCAGGTCGGAGACGTCGTTGTGCCGGAACGCATGGACGTTACGGCCGTAGGCGAGCCCTTCGAGGCCCTTCCAGATGCTCCAGTGGACGTCACGGTCCACGACGAAGACGGTGTCGTGGTTGCGCACCTCGATCCCGGCGTCGAAGTGCGCGGAACTGCTCATGGCGTGGACGAACCCGATGTTCGCCAGGAGGCCCGTGGCGAAGGTGATGGCCCGTTCCTTGCCGGTGTGGCGGGCGATCGTCTCCTCGAGCACCTGGTGCGGGCGGCAGATGCCCTGGGTCATCCGGGATCCGCTGGTGCTCAGGCCGTGGGCCAGCGCCCCCTCGGCGAAGTGCTGACGTACCGGGAGGTGGCGCTCCAGGTCGAGGAAGCTGATGCTGGCGAAGTTCACCAGTTCGCGGTCGCCGCGGACGATGGTGGGTCCTACGGGACCGTCCACCACCGGCGGGCGGTACGCCGTGTCGTGGGTGTTCGCCTCGACGAACGAGGCGAAGGCCCACGGGGCCAGACGGTCGGCTGATCGTGCGGGGGTGCGGGACGCGGTCATGGTGGGGTTCCTCCTCCATGAGGGGCGCGGAGCGGCAGGGGCTCCAGAGCTGCGGCGAGGTGGCCGAGTGAGGCCGTTCCGGTCAGTTCGTCCGACGCGATCCCGGTGAAGCCCCGCTGGTGGAGAAGCGCCAGCAGGCGAGGGACACCGACGAGGGTGACTCCGTGGTCGGAGAGGCAACGGTTCATGTCCACGGGGGCGGGGCTGTCGGGAGAGCCGGACGTCGGGCGGCCGGGTATGACGGTGGCCACGGCGGCGGCCAGCGCCCGTTCGGCGTCCGTCGCGGGCGGGCGGGCCGGGACCCGCGGCGAGTTCGCGCAGGTGGGGCGGGTCCGACCGGGCGGACGGCCCGATGCGGGGCCCTCGAAGGAGAGGACGTAGCGGCCCGGGGCCATGACACCGGGCACCTCGTCGAGGCTGTCCAGGACATGGTGGTGCAGGTCGCCGACGGTGACACCGGGGGCGACGCGGACATGTGCGACGAGCTGCCGCTCACCGCCCTTCCGCGCCCTGTCCTTCCCCTCCCCGGCTTTCCGCTCCGTGTCCGTCCTTTCCGCGTCCGTCCCTTCCCCTGCCGTCCCTTCCCCTGCCGTCACTTCGCCGTCCTTCCTTTCGAGGTCTTTCCCTTCAGGGCCCTTCCCTTCGGTGTCCCCGCCCGGCGTCACCGTCGCGTCGAGCACTCCGGGATGGCCGCGCAGCGCCTCCTCGACCCTGGCCAGGCACACCCATCCCCGCGGCGCCCGCCACCACCCGGCGGCGGGCGCCGCGAGCGAGCGGGCCGGAACCGGACGCTCGGCCCCTTCGGCGACGGAGCGCAGGAAGCCGCGGAGCCGGACCGGCAGGGCCGCGGTCTGCCCGGCGTCGAGCAGATGGTCCCCGACGGTGACATCGAGGGTGAGGACCCCGGCGTCGAGACCGAGGTCGACGTAGAGCGTGTCGCAGGGCGCGTCGGGCGTGCTGCGCATCCAGCCGGTGGACCCGTCCGGCGCGGTGTTCCGCGCGGGGACCAGGTAGTCACGGGGCCAGGAGTAGCAGTTGTACTCAAGGGTGGGGACGCTCACGGCGCCGCGGCGGCGATCCGCGCGCGCCTGCGCGGCGACCAGTTCCGCGGGGCGCCACTCGCCGTACCGGTAGGCGGCGGCGGAGGCGGCGGCCACCGAGGCGATCACCTCGCCGAACGCCGCGCCCGAGCGGAGATCGATCTGCACCGGAACCGTCAGGGCCCTGACGTCCACGCTGTTCCGCAGCGCGACCCGGGCCCGGTTGGACACCACCACCGACGCGAGGAACCGGTGTTCACCCGTGCGGGCGGCGATGTCGTGGGCGAGCGCCGCGAGCATCACGACCTCCCGGCTGGCCCGATGGCGACGGGCGACACGGTCGAGGTCGTCGTACGCGCCCACCGAGCGGTACTGGAGGCGATGGCGCCCGGCGCCGCCCTCGGTCCCGCCGAAGGGGGCCAGTACGCCGGTCGGGTTGCCCGCGAGGCGCGTCAGCCACTCGTGCTCCGACGCGCGGGCACGTTCCGGGGACTGGGCGGCGACGGCGTCGAGCGGGTGCGTGGACGTCCCCGCAGGTCCGCTGTCGCCGCGCAGCAGACCGTGCAGTCGGTCGAGCAGTACGGCCAGCCCCCAGCCGTCGATCACCACGTGGTGGACGGCCACCAGGACCGCACGCGGCTTCCCCGCCTCAAGCACCACCCGGGCGAGCCAGGGAGGATTCCGCTCGGGATCGATCGGGCAGCGAGCCAGCGCCGCGGTGGCGGCCTCCAGCGTGGCGGCGTCGGCCGTCGGGACCTCGATCTGGTCGACCGGCAGCGGGGACCAGTCCGCGCGGTGGACGTGCTGGAGGGTACGGAGCGGGTCCACGGTCGTCCGCAGCGCCTCGTGACGGGCGGTGAGGACCGCGAGCGCCCGGTGGACATCGGCGACGGTCGCCGGGGGAGGGACATGGCAGTGGTCGGCGAGCGGTGTCGGGTTCACCCGCCGGGGCGAGGGAATGCCGCGCTCGAACCAGTGCCACTGCTGGATCCAGGTCAGGGGCCCGCCGCGGACGACGGTGGCGGGGCTCGGGGTCGTTCCCGGAAGGTGGTTCATCGCCGGGACCTCATACCGCTCGGACCACGAGAGCGGCATTGTGGCCGCCGAAACCGAACGAGTTGCTGAGCGCGGTCCGCAGGCCCGCGTGGTGCTGCGTCCGGTGCGGCACGAAGTTGATGTCCGGGGCGATCGGCTCGTCACAGTTGATGGTCGGCGGAACGTCACCCGTGCGGAGGGCCAGGATCGAGGCCACCAGTTCGACCGCTCCGGCGGCGCCGATCATGTGCCCGGTCATCGACTTGGTGGAGCTGACGGGGATACGGGTGACCCGGTCACCCAGCACCCTGCGCAGGACGGCCGTCTCGACGGTGTCGTTCAGGAGCGTCCCGGTGCCGTGGGCGTTCACATAGTCCACGTCCGCCCCCGTGATCCCGGCGTCGCGCAGCGCCGCCTCGACCGCGAGGCACGCGCCACGACCCTCCGGATGCGGGGCGGTCCAGTGATGTGCGTCGGAACTCGCCCCGTAGCCCGCGAGCTCGGCCAGGGCCGTCGCCCCCCGCCTCTCGGCCACCTCGGCGGCCTCCAGGACCAGCACGGCGGCCCCCTCGCTCATCACGAACCCGTCGCGGTGCGCGTCGAACGGCCGGCACGCCCCGGCAGGATCGTCGTTGCGCCGGGACAGCGCACGGGCGTTGCCGCTGCCCGCGAGGTCGACGGTGGTGACACAGGCGTCGGCGCCGCCCACCAGGACGATGTCGGCCTCCCCGTTGCCGATCATGCGCATCCCCGCGCCCACCGCGTCCGCGCCGCTCGCGCACGCCGTGCTCTGGGCCCGGCTGGGGCCCTGGACGCCGAGGCGCATACTGATCTCGCAGGCGGCGCTGTCCATGGCCGTGGTGACCTGGGTGAAGGGGCTGATGGACCGTGGCCCCTTGTCGCGGAGCGTGTTCGCGGCGCGGTAGATCGACCCCACCGGGCCGTATCCACTGCCGATGATCACCGCGACCCTCGGGGCCAGCCGGGCGTCGACGACGAGGCGGGCGTGCTCGCAGGCCTCCAGCGCCGCCGCCAGGGCGAACCGCGCGTACGGGTCGGCGCGGCGACTGACCGCGGGCGGCATGTGGTCGCCCGGTACGAAGCCGCGGACCTGTCCGCCGATCCGGACACCGAGGCCGGTCACGTCCATCCCTTCCACGGTGTCGATGCCGCTGCGTCCGGCCAGCATCGCCGCCCAGGTCTCGCCCGCACTGTGACCGAGCGGCGTCACCGCCCCGTACCCGGTGACCATCACCCGGCGCCGCGTCCGGGCGCGTCCGGCACCGTCTCCCCCGCTCGCGTCCGTCATTGCGGGACCACCACGGCGTCACGGAGGGCGGGGAGGATGTCGTCGGGGGCGACGGGCACCATGAGCACCGCTGTGCCTCCCCGGGAGCAGAACCGCCGCGCGGCGACGACCTCCTCGGTGAGCGTGGCCTTGTCGCGCAGCACACGGCAGTGGATGTCCGGGCCGTCCACCACGGGCGGCGGCGCCCCCGGACGGGCGAAGGGGTAGCGGTCGGCGTCGAGACCGAGGCGGGCGCGCTGGGCGTCCAGCCAGCCGTAGCCGCCGTTGCACAGCACCACGTACAGCACACCGCCGTGGGCCGTGGCGGTGACGGCGATGTCCGCGCGCGCGGAGAGGAACGCGCCGTCCCCGATGAACGCGGTGACCTCGTGGTCCGGGGCGGCCCGCTTGACCCCGATGGCCGCCGCCGCCCCGAAGCCCAGGGGGGTCTGCTCCGACGGCACGATCGACCCGCCGCCGACGTGGAAGGGGAAACCGTACGACCACATGTCCTGCAGCCCGTTCTCCTGGACCAGCACACCGGGCTCGGCGGCGGTGGCGTCGAGCGCGGCCAGCAGCTCCGCGATACGGATGCCCGGCAGTGCCGCCGCACGGGCCAGCTCCGCCTCCGCCTGGAGCGACATGGCCTCGCGGGCGGCGGCGATCCTGTCCGCCCACACCTCCGGCGCGTCCCCGTGTCCGGCCCTGCCGTCCTCGTCCAGCGCCTGCGACCAGCCGAGCACGGCGTGCCGGGCGTCTCCGAGCACCCGCGGGCCGGAGAACTCCGAGGACAGCCCGCCCGCGTCCACGTTGACCTGCACCACCGTGACCGAGGGCCATGGCGCGCCGCCCTCGACGACCGTCTCCTCCAGCCGTCCGGCGAGCGAGACCACCAGATCACAGGACGACAGCAGTTCGCGGGCGGGAGCCGAGGCGTAGAGGCCCGCCACGCCGCAGAACAGCGGATGGCGCTCGTCGACGGCACCCCGCCCGGACGCGGTGGTGAAGAGCGCCGCGCCCAGCCGCTCGGCGAAGCGCTCGACCGCGCCCCCGCCGTTGCGGTGCCGCATCCCGCCGCCCACCAGCACCACCGGCCGCAGGCTCGCGCGGATCGCCGCCAGCGCGGGTCCCCGGCGCACGGGCGCGGACTCGACAGACAGCGTCTCGGGGGGAGTCGGCCGGGGGCCCGTGACGAGCACCTCCGCCGTACGGACGTCGTCGGGCACCTCCAGATACACGGGTCCCGACGGCGGCCCGACGGCTCGGGTCAGCGCCGTCACCGTCGCGGGGACGACCCGGTCCGGGTGCCCCACCCGGTACGCCCACCGCACGAGGGGCGCCGTGACGGCGACCTGGTCGAGCTCCTGGAACCCGCCGCTGCCCCGCCGCCGCTCGGGCGCGCCGGCGGCGAGCACGAGGACGGGCGCGCCGGACTCCCGCGCCTCCAGCAGCCCCGTGGCCGCGTGGGTGACGGCCGGGCCCTTGCCCAGGAGGCATACGGCGAGCCGCCCCGACTGCAGTGCGTAGCCGGTCGCCATGTACATCGCGTTCCGCTGGTCACGGCAGGGCACGAGGTCCAGCCCGGCGCCGTCGAGGGCGCGCAGCAGCTCCAGATCGTCGCCCGGCAGCCCGAAGCAGGTGTCCACCCCGTTCGCCACCAGCAGGTCGACGACGGCGCACCACGCGTCGGGGTACCGCTTGGTCATCCGCGTCACGTCTCGTCCTCCGTGTCAGGGGCGGCCGTCGGGAGGTTCTGCGCCACGGCCAGGGACATGAGCAGTGGCTCGGCGCGGCGCTCGCCGCCGTAGGAGAGGTAGTTGGCTCTCAGCCCGAACCCGCCGAACGGACGGTTGCCGTCCTCGGCGTCGAGCAGTGTGTGGTTGACACAGGTCCGGTGACGCTTGGACAGGACGTTCACCGTCTCCGGGTCGTTCCCGTACACCATCGCTCCCAAAGCGCGTTCGTTGAAGTAGGGGCTGGACAGCCGTTCACGCAGCAGCCGGGCACTGGGGTAGGCCACGACGTTGAACACCGGGGCGAACATCTCCTGGAGGGGGATCTTCTCGTCGAAGTCCCAGAGCAGCACGGTCGGTTCGACGCTGCGGGACGGCAGGTCGATGCGCCCGCCGTGCCGGATGTGGCGCGCATGGCGCACCAGGTAGTCCGAGCAGTTCACCAGGGCGGAGTCGTAGTAGATCGGGCCGTAGTCGGCGACAGGATCACCGTTCTGCCCGAAACGCAGTGAGGCGAGTTCGGCGGACAGGAGGTCGACGAATTCCTTGGTACGGCCCTTCGGTACGAACACCACATCGGGACCGAAGCAGTCCTGGCCCGAATTGTAGAGCCGGATGCGCATGACATCGTGCACAGCGCGGGTGAGGTCGGCGTCGGGCGCCAGCACGAAGGGGTTGATACCGTTACCGAAGAAGAGGAAGAGCTGGTCCTCCGCCAGTCCTTCTCTGACGGTCTCGGCATTGGCGTAGTTTCCGGTGAAGACGATGAGGTCCGCTTCGCGTACGGGACCCGTCACGAACTTTCGCTGGCTCAGTTCGGAGAGCGTGACGGGTAATCCGTGGACCGGTGCCAGCAGTTCGTGCAGACGCTGGATCTGGCTCTTGATCTCGGAAGACGGCCGGAAGGTGATTCCGTCGCTGTAGAGAGACGCGACGAGGATGTACAGCGCGTAGGAATAGAGCGGAATATTGGAGGGCATGAAGACCGCGGTCCTGGGAACGAATCCGGGCCGGGCGCGGCGGATCTCCTCCTCCGCTCCGTCGAGGGTGGCGAGGAACGAATGGATCTCCGCGCTGGCGGTGCGATGGGGCGAGATCTCGGTGAGAATGTCCAGCACCGCCTCCTCATGCTCCGCCACGTACCGCCGCACCGCGCGCAAGGCCTCGACCCGTTCGGCGAAGAGGGGGTGATAGCCGGTGGCGCCGACGGTCGGGCCGGACGTGGTGACATCGGTGGTCGTCTTCCGTGACGCGGACAGCGAGGTCATGGCGATCTTCTCCAGCAGGGCCTGGTGCGGCTTTCCCGTCTCCGTGTACGGCAGTTCGGGAAGCACGACGATGTGATCGGGCTGCTCGTAGCGGGCCAGCACGGTGCGCAGCAGCCGCTTCCAGTGGCCGGGCTCGTGCCCGTCCGGGTCCGCGATCACGAACACGAGACGGGACCCGACACGCGCGTCGGGGACGGCGACGACCTCCGTCCGCGCGCCGGTCGACTCGGCCCGCTCGGCGAGGTGGTCGGGGTACAGGGTGTGACCGTCCCGGTGCACGGCACGCTTCCGCCCGACAGGGAAGACCCGTCCGGCGTCGTCGAGCAGACCGATGTCGCCGGTGCGGTGCACGGGACTCGCCACCGGAACGATCTCACCGTCGTCCGAGAGCCGGCCGGTCATCAGGCCGTCACCGCGTACGACGAGTTCGCCCAGCCGACCGGGGGGAAGCGGCCTTCCGTGCTCGTCGTGGACCTCGACGACCACACCGGGCAGCGGCGTGCCGCACCCGACGGGATCGGCGGGGGGCGCCAGCGCGATGTTCCCCAGCTCGGTGGCTCCGTAGCCGTCGAGCAGATGCCGGCCCGTACGGGCGTGGAACCGGTCGCGCAGGCTGCGCCCCAGCGGCGCGCCGCCCACGCACCAGGCCCGTACGCTCTCCACCGCGTCGGCGAGAGCGGGACGGCGGTCGAGCAGGTTCAGGAGGCTGTAGTAGGTCGGCGGGGCCCCGTCGACGATGGAGAGACCGTGGTCGACACCGATCTCCAGCGCGCGGTCCAGCCGGGTCGCGGGCCCGTAGACCACGAGGGTGCCTCCGCCCAGCCACCAGCAGAGGACCAGCGACAGACCGTACTGATGGGAGTACGGCAGGACGGGCAGGAAGACGTCGTCGGGCCGGTATCCCATGCGCTCCGCGCTGAGCGTCAGATTGTCCAGGATCGAACGGCCCGAGCGGACGATGCCTTTGGGCTGCCCCGTCGTACCCGACGACCACGAGATCGCCGCGTCCTGGCGCCGCGCCCAGCTCGCGACATCGGGTACGGCTGCCGTGTTCCAGGCGGTACGGGGCGCCGCGTCGCCGTACGCGCCGTCACCGATCTCGTGGACCACGCGCGCCTGGGAGCGGATCCGCGAGCGCTGTGCAGGGGTGGCCCGGTGATCGGTCAGGACCACCGAGGCGTCGAGGTGGACGAGGGCGAGCAGAGCGACGACCCACTCCGGAGAATTCGCCCCGCTCATCATCACTCGCGAACCGGGCTCGATACCGCGGCGTGCGAAGATTTCGGTGGCACCGAATACGCGGGCCATGATTTCATCTGTCTCCCAGATGTGCCCCTCGGGCGAGATCAAACGCCTGGAAACGAGCAACTCGTGCTCCTTAAGGTCAAGGGTTCGCCCAGATTCTCGGATGCGCGTGTCCGCAGACCCAAAACCCAGTGACAACGCCTGCCGTTGTTCAACGAGACGCGTCCAGAAATGACTTTCCCATACCTCCAGAACAGTGTCGAGTACGGCAAGAACGCCTTATGGAACGTGGGGGATGAGTGGGTGGGCAGTGAAGCATGGGATATGCCGGGGGTGGCCATTTCTGATCGGTCGACCCATGGGGCGGCTGGTGCCGGAGTGCAGACGAAAGCCCATCGGCGGGGTACGGACATGGTTCTGTGTCGGGGAGGGGCAGGCAGGTTCATCCGCCTGTTCGGGAGCCATGTGTTCGCCCGACGGCAGGGGAGAGTCATGGGACATCGGCCCCATATCGACCCGTCGACCCGGATCAGATCCGGCCTCGGAAGGAGAACGGCTGATCACCCATGCTCGTGGCGAATCGGTGCCACCTGGGTTTGATGCGGAAAAAGCGGGCCCTGGAGTTGTCCGCCCAGGTCGGCGAAGAAAAGACCCGCGTCAGTCGGGTATCCCGGCGGAATCGAAAGGGCGAGGCGGATCGACGGGAAAGGAACGTGGATCGAATATCCCGCGAGGCGTGGCCACCGTGACCCGGTTCGCCGTTTCGTTCGAGAGCCCTGTGGACCCATCGAGCTTTTCCGGCCGGATCGGATTTCCAGGCCGGGGCGGGAGCCGCCGGTATGCGGGCGGCAGCCGGCCGGTGTGCTGAGACGTCGAGCGGAGCCGCTCGGGGGGTGGAGCACGGGTACGGGCAAGACGGCTGCCGCATCCGTCTTCGGTCGCGGGGCGCTTCACCAGGACCACCGCGAGGTCGGCGTGGCTCCGTCGGCCGACGGACGCGTACGGAAATGGCCCCGAGTGGCCCGCGGCCCGGGACCCTCCCCACTTCATCCGGCAGCTGACCGGCTGGGCAGACGCCGAGGATCAAGTGGAGCGCCGCCCCAGCGCCCGCCCCGGCGTCCACCCGGGCGGCGTCCCGAGCGGATCGGACACCGGCCGGGCGGACCGCCCGGGTCCTACCAGGGGCTGCTGCTGCTCGTGGAGGTCGCGCCCCCGGAGGTCGTGGGCGGAGCGCCGAAGACGGAACCGCCCGAGGAGGACCGGGTGGGGACGGAGGCGGGACCGGCCGCCGCACGACGGGTGGGGGCGTCGGCGGACGACTGCGTGACCGCCCGCACCGGCGCCTCCCGGACCGTCTCGCGCGGACGCTCGGCCTCCCCGCCGATCCGCTCCAGCCGCAGCACCAGATTGCGCTCGTGCCGATTGCCCCCGGGCCAGTCCACGTCCTTGCTGGTGATCGTCTGCGTACGGACGCCGCCCACGGTCTCCCAGCGGCTCCTGACCGCCCGGATGTTGGGCCGCCACCGGCCCTCGTGCAGGTGCTCCACCTCCAGGTGCCAGCTCGGCGCGTCGACCTCCCGGACCGTCCCCACCTCGCCGGGGACCTCGATCCGCGCCCCGCGCGCACCCGACACGGTGACCACCGCGCGCTGCGGCCAGTCGGCGTCGAGACCGGTGACGGTGATCCGGCAGGGGCCCTCGTACCAGGCCATGGGTGCTCTCCAGTGCTTTCGGGGACGGTGAGGGGGAGGGACGGCGTCAGTCGCGGGGGAAGTTCCCGGCGACGAGCGCCGCCAGTTCGTAGTACGCGGCCCGGGTCCGGCTCCGCATCGACTCCGGGTCGACCTCGCCGCCCCTGGCCAGCTGGGGGTCGTACGGGACGGTCACCACGGCCCGGCAGCGCTGCTGGAAGTGCGCCACGGCCTCGTCCATCCGGACCGGCCGCCCCGGGGACGACCGTCCGGCGGAGACGACCGTCACCGCCTGGCGCGCCTTCTCCTCGTGGCCGAGGGCGGTCAGCCGGTCGAAGACCAGACCGGCGCCGCTCATCCCGTCCGCGCCCGGAGCGGCCGCCACGACCAGTTGGTCCGACAGCTCCAGGACCGCGCGCAGGAACGCGTGCGGCATCCCGGTCCCGGAGTCGGTGACGACGATCGGGTACTGGCCGCTGAGCAGACCGACGACCTGCCGGTAGTCCCGCTCGCCGAACGCCCGGAGGTCCGCCGGGTCCGGGTCGTGCGCCACGACCTCCAGGCCGCTGGGGGTCTGCGAGGTGAACGCCCGGATGTCCATGTACGTGCGCAGCCCGGGGAGCGCGGCCACCAGATCGCGCACGGTGGCGTCGGACTGCCGCCGCACCCGTCGGCCCAGGGCGCCCGAGTCGGGGCTCGCGTCCACGGCGACGACCCGGTCGGCCCGCTCCCGCGCCAGCACCGCGCCGAGCGCCAGGGCGGTGGTCGTCTTCCCGGCCCCGCCGCTCAGGCCGATCACCGCGATCCGGTGACTGCGCAGCAGCGGGACCCGGAGGACGTCGGGGGCACCGCCCGGCCCCCCGCGCCGCCCGATCCGGAAGAGCGGACGAGAAGCACGCCGGGCCGGCCGCACCTCCGTCAACGGCTCCGCCGCTCGGGCCGGGACCGACCCGAGCGGGACCGCGGCCCGCACCACGACCCCGGCCCCCGTCCCGCTCCCCGCCTCGGTCTCCGGCGGGTGCTCCGGCCCCCGCTCCGGAGCCACCGCCGATACGGGCTCCGCCGGGACGGGACCCATGGGTGCGGGATCGGCGGCCACGGGCTCCGCCGATGCCGATGCCGATGCCGATGCCGATGCCGGAGCCGGTTCGGTGGCCGAGGGCTCCATGGGCGCGTGCCCCGCCGGTACGGCTTCGGCGGCCCGTTCGGGCGGCACCCCGTCCGGGGTCTCCGCCGGTGTCTCGACGGGCATCGCGCCCGGTGTCCCCGGCGGGGCTTCGCTCCGCCCCGTGCGCCAGTGCTCGGGGCTGTGGTCGGGCGCGTCCGTCCAGTGCTCGGGCGCGTCCAGGTCGTTCCTGGCTACGGCGGTGACCACCGCGGCCCCCTCTCGTCGGTCACCCGGAGGAACGGCCGGACGAGCACGACCGGTTCAGACGACACGCCCTCCGCGTTCACTCCGGGGCGAGACCGTGCCGCTCCAGGACGGGGCGCAGCGCCCGTACCGCGTAGAAGTTGCGGGACTTGACCGTGCCCGGCGGAATCCCGAGCACCGCGGCCGCACCCACGGTCGAGCGGTCGTTGAGGTGCAGTTCCACCAGCACTTCGCGGTGGTGGACGGGCAGTTCGGCGAGCGCGTCGTCGACGGCGTGCGCGATCACGACCTCCTCGTACGGGTCGTCCGGGGCCGCGCGGTCCTCCGGCGTCTCGTCCCCCAGCTCCTTCGGCCGGGCGGACTGCGCACGGAAGTGGTCGATGGCGATCCGGCGGGCGACGGTGAAGAGCCAGGGGCGGCCGTGCTCAGGGCCCCGGGTCAGTGCCTGCGGGTTCTGCCAGGCGCGCAGGAACGTCTCCTGGAGCATGTCCTCGGCCCTTCCCCGGTCCCCGCTGGTCAGACGGAGCAGGGCGCGGAACAGGGCGGAGGCGTGCAGCCGGTGGAGCTCCACCAGGGTGTCGCGGTCCATGGTGGGGCGGGGGCTCGCCGCCGCGTGGACGCCCGGTCCCGTCCCGTCGCTGACCGTGCCGCCGCAACCGCGGTCGTGCGTTCCCATCCCGGTTGTTCCTTCCCCACGCCGCACGTCGACGACGCCGGGGTGGCGGACGGCAGCATCGATCGACCGACGGCTCGAAGCACATCGGACTGGTCGAGGACGACTGTGGCAACCTTGGCTAATGTTTTGCTAATGCCCGGACGTGATCGCGGCCCGTCCGGTAACGAGTGGCTAAAAGTCGTCGCGGGGGGCTCGACTCGGGGCATTTCGCCTGTATGGGCGGGGTGTTGCGGGCTGAGACGGTGTGGGTGGATACGTTCACGGGCTTGAGCGGGACCGTTCCCCAAGCCGTTCCCCAAGCCGTCTCCAGGCCGTTCTCCACCACGGCGTCACCCACGCCGTCACCACCCTGCGCGCACCCCCGTCCTCGGAGACCGGCAGCAGTGGACCGGCGGTCACACGGTCCTGCCACGGGCGGGCCTTCCGCCGCCCCACTTCAGACCGGGTCCGGGTCGCTCCTCCTCGGCGCCTCCGGGGCACGGTAGTGATCCGGCCGCCACCGGCGCCGACGGCCTCGCGGCACCACGGCGGCGGCCCCCGCCACCGCCGCCAGCACCGCCAGGGAACCGGCCGCCACCCACCAGGCGGACCCGGCGGCGGACGCCCCCCGCGCGGGTGGCATCGCCACCCCCGGCGCCACCGCACGCCCGCCCGGGGCCCCCGCGCCGCGCCGCTCCTCGGGAAGCACCGCCGTGACGGCGGCGATCGGATCGACGGAGCCGTACCCCCGCACCGGATCCGGCACCGGTCCGCCCGGTCCCGACGTGGTCGAACGGAGCCGGTGGACCAGCGCCCGGGGGCTCAGCTCGGGACGGCGGTCCAGGACGAGGGCCGCCGTCCCGGCCACCAGCGCGGTCGCGTAACTCGGCCCGGAGGCCGTGAAGCTGCCCCGGCCGCCCGGCCCGGGACCGGTCACCGCCTCTCCCGGCGCCGTCAGGTCCACCCGGCCCTCGGGAGCCTGCCCGGCGGGCCCCCCGGACGGGCCGGTAGCCGCCACCGACACCACCTGCGGGTGGGCCGCCGGATACGCCACGCTCTTGGCCCCGTCCGGAGCGACCGGGGCGATCACGACCGAGCCCCCGGCGACCGCGTCCCGCACGGCGCTCCTCAGCGCCGGACTGTCCGAACCCGTCACCGCCACCACGGCGATCACCCGGGCGCCGCCGCGGACCGCCGCCCGGATGCCCTTGGCGAGGAGGTCGGGAGTGGTGTTGCCCCGCCGGTCGGTCACCGGGACGTCCAGGATCCGTGCCCGGGGCGCGATCCCCGCGAAACCCGCCTCCGGGGTACGGGCCGCCGCGATCAGACCGGCCGTGAAGGTGCCGTGACCGGCGCAGTCCGTCGCCGGACCGGCCTCGAACAGACGCGGTGTCCGCTTCAGCCGGTCGCCCAGCAGCCCGGAGGCGTCGTCCACCCCCGAACCCACCACGGCCACCGTCACCCCGGCCCCCTCGGACAGCGGCCAGACCGTCTCAGGACGCAGCAGGGCCTGGGGCCAGGGCAGTCCGGTGACCTTGCGGTCCGAGGGCTTGCGGCAGGTGTCGCCGGAGAGCCGCTGCGTGACGGAGGGCAGCGAGGCGGGATCGGTACCCGCCGCCCCGGTCGCCGCCCCGGCCCGGATCGCGGTCGCGCGGGAGCCGGTCCCGCCGTCCGGACCGGGCACGGCCGCCGCGCTCCCCGGCGTCAGCGTCCCGCACAGCAGCCCTGCCACGAGGGCCGCCGCCCCGCCCCGCGCACCCCGGCTCACACGACACCGTCCGGTACCCGGTCCCAGGGCACGTCCTGCGGCAGCAGCAGGCTCAGCTCGGCCATGTCCTCGACGTCGTCGAGCTTGCTGAGGCGGCCGGCCTGCCGGGTGATCATCGTCTCCAGGGTCTGGCGGGCGAAGCGGCCGTTGCCGAAGTTACGGTCGCGCGGCACCGCCGCGAACAGCTCGGCCAGCGCCGACAGGGTCTCCGGCGGGCACACGTAACCGGCCTTGTCGGACAACGCCCCGACGATCCGCACCAGTTCCTCGTCGGTGTAGTGCTCGAAGACGACGGAGCGGGAGAAGCGCGAGGCCAGGCCCGGGTTGGAGTCCAGGAAGCCCCGCATCTCGTCGGCGTACCCGGCGACGATGACCACGACCTCGTCACGATGGTCCTCCATCAGCTTCATGAGGGTGTCCACCGCCTCCTGCCCGAAGTCGTTGCCCGTGCCGCCGCGCGGCGTCAGCGTGTACGCCTCGTCGATGAACAGCACGCCGCCGCGCGCCCGGTCGAAGGCGTCCTTCGTCAACTGCGCGGTGTGGCCCACGAAACGGCCCACCAGATCGGCCCGCGCGGTCTCCACCAGCTGGCCGCCCGGCAGCACACCCAGCTCGGCGAGCAGCTGCCCGTACAGCCGGGCCACCGTCGTCTTGCCGGTGCCGGGCGGGCCGGAGAACACCACGTGGTGGCTGATCGTGGCCGTCGGGAGCCCGGCCTCCTTGCGCCGGTTGACCTGCTTGATCAGATTGACCAGGTCCTCGACCTGCTCCTTGGCGGCGGGCAGACCGATCATCGCCCGCAGTTCTTCGAGGAGTTCCGTCCTGCGCTCCACCGGCTGCCCGGACGCCGCGGCGGCCACCGCGGCCGCGGCCGTCGCCCCCACGTCCTCCGGCTTCAACAGCGCCAGATCGGTGTTGCCGATCTCCGGCAGCGCGGCGAGCCGGGACGCCTGCCGGTCCACCATCTCCTCGAAGACCTTGCGCGCGGCCCGGCCGTTGCCGAAGTCGGCGCCCTTCGCCATGGTCTCGAAGTGCAGCGTCAGGGCCTCACGGGTGCCGTCGGCGAGCTGGTAGCCGTGCGAGGCGGCGGACAGCGTCACGATGGTGGTCAGCTCGTCGTCCCCGTAGTTCTCGAACTCCACCGTGCGGCTGAACCGGGACGCCAGACCCGGGTTGGAGTCCAGGAAGCCCCGCATCTCCTCCGAGTACCCCGCCACGATGACCACGACCTCGTCACGGTGGTCCTCCATCAGCTTCACCAGCGTGTCGATGGCCTCCCGGCCGAAGTCCGGCCCGCTGCCCCCGGTCCCCTGCGACAGCGTGTACGCCTCGTCGATGAACAGCACACCGCCCAGAGCCTGCTGGAACACCTCCGTCGTCTTGATCGCCGTCCCGCCGATGATCGACGCCACCAGGTCCGCCCGCGCCACCTCCACGAGGTGACCCGACGGCAGCACGTCCAGCTCCGCGAGGATCGAGCCGTACAGCCGGGCCACCGTCGTCTTGCCGGTGCCGGGCGGCCCCGCGAAGATCAGATGACGGCTCATCGGCAGCGCGGGCATCCCCGCCAGCTCCCGGCGCCTGGCCAGCTTGTTCAGATTGACCAGGGTGGCGACCTGCTCCTTCACCCCGTCCAGGCCGACCAGCGCGTTCAGCGACTCCAGCGGCCCGTCCGGCCTGCGCGACGCGGCGGACCCGCCCGCCCGCGCGGCCCCGCCGGAGACACCGTCCGCCGAGCCCTCCCGGTCCTCCTCCCCGCGCGGTCCGTCCGCCGCCGCCCCCGGCCCGCCGGACGCCGCCGTCATCTCCCCGTACGAGTCCGGCAGGTCGTTCTCCGCGCTCGTCAGGTTCTCCACCGCGAGCCGCGCCGACGGCTTGAGCTGGCGCAGCCCCGAGCCCCCGTTCCCGGAGACCGCGCAGTCGTGCACCCGTACCGCCTCCGTCGAGTCGACGCGGATGCCGTCGCCGGTGTTGTCCACCGCCTCGCACCGGTTCAGCGCGGCCCGCCCGCCCTCCGCGACCCGGAAGCCGTACCGCCGACAGGACCGCGCCCGGGTGCGGGCCGCGGTCAGCTCCCCGCCGTCCTCGACGAGCACCCCCTCCTGCGGCGAGTCGGAGACCTCGCAGTCCCGCAGCGTGGCCACCCCGCCCCCGCCGACCGACACCCCGGCCGCGCCCGTCCCCCGGACCGTGGTGGTGCCGACGTACGCGTCTCCGCCGTCGGCGATCCGCACTCCCGCCTGCCCGGTCGCGGAGATCTCCGAGCCCTCCACACGGCCCCGGCCGCCCCGGGTCACCTCCACCCCGGCCCCGGCCACGTCCGACACGTTCAGCCGCCGCAGCATCGGGTTCGCGCCCTCCAGCACGCGCACCCCCGCCGCCGCGCCGCCGCGCACCTCCAGCCGGTCGAAGTCCGGCGCGCTGTCCCCGGTCAGCTGGACCCCGGCCTCCCGCGAGTCCCGCACCGAGCACCGTTTGAACGAGGGACCCGAGGACTCCTCCACCCAGATGCCGGTGCCCTCGGCGGCGGTGACCTCGCACTCCTCGAAGGCGCCGCGCGAACGCCCCGTCACATGGATGCCGTTGCCCTTCGTCCGGGAGACCCGGCAGCGGGTCAGCACCGGGTCGGTGCCCTCGGCGAGCGCGATGCCGTGCACCTTCGTCGCGGACACCGAGCAGTCCTCCAGGACCACCCGCTCCTTCGAGCTGATGTACACGCCCAGCAGACAGTCCCGCACCGAGGTCCGCACCACCCGGGTGGCGCTGTTCTGCTCCAGGGCGACGGCGGGCTTGTCGGTGGCCGAGATCTCGCAGTCCTCGACGAGCCCCCGCGCCTCGCCGTTGGCGCACACCCCGTTGCCCCGGGCGTCGCGGAACACGCAGTTGCGGAAGGTCGGGTTGGCCCGCTCGCCGATGACCACCGCCGAGGTGCCCAGATGCTCCACGACACAGCCGTCGATCACACTGGTGCCGGTGGACGTCTCCACGATCCCCGCACCACCGGGATTGGTCACCCGGCAGCCCCGCATCGCCAGCGAACCCTGCTGCCGGGTGAGCACCGCCGTCCAGGCGTTGCCCACCACCTCGCAGTCCTGGAGCGCCGCCTGCCCGCGCGGCACGTCCACGGCGGGCAGCTCGTCGTCCTGCCCCTGGAGCACCAGACCCGTCAGCTGCACCGCCTCGGCCACCACCTGCACCACCGTCCCCCGGGGCGGCACGATCCGCACGGTCCCGTGCGGGTCCTCGGCGGTGATCGTCACCATCTTGGTGATGACCAGGTTCTCCTCGTACCGGCCCGGACGCACCGAGATCACCGCACCGCTGCGCGCGGCCTCCAGGGCCGCCCCGATCGTGCGGTAGGGGCCGCCCGCGGGCGGGCGGTCGCTCTGCGCCTCGGCGCTCACGGTCAGCACATGGCGCGACATGCGTGGATGTTCCCTTCGTGGTGGCCCCTCGGAGAGGGGCCTCAGGTGCGGGGCCTCAGGAGCGGGCCGGTGCGGCCGGCCGCCTCGTCAGGCAGAGGTGCACTGGACGCGGGCGGCGTCGCCCGCGTGATGGGCGTAGGTCTCCCGCGACCCCGACCAGTCGATGCCCCGGTCGTGGAGCTTCACCGTCAGTACGCCGCCGGTGAGGCGGACGCTGCCCGCGCTCACCCACTGGCCCCGCAGGGACTGCTGGTCGAGGCGGAAGGACCGCAGGATCGGGTCGCTCCCCGTGGCACCCGCGTGCACCGTGTAGTACGACGGCTTGCCGCCGACCGCCTTGATGTCGCTGTTGTTGGGGATGTGCACCGAGACCTGGCAGGTCCCGGAGGTGAAGGAGCCGGTGCGGAAGGTCCAGCGCAGCGCGTTCCCGGCGTCCGAGCCCGCGTTCCCGGACATCGGCAGCGAGAGGAAGGCGCCGTTGCAGCCGCCGCCCGCGTAGCCGCCGGAGCCGTACTTCTGCCAGCCCTCCTTGCCGTCGGTGTACCAGCCGCTGTACGTGAAACTCGCGCCCGCACCGGCGCAGTTCGGCCCCGCCACGGCCGAGTACTGCTTCTTCGCCGGAGGGGGCGGAGGCGCCTGGGTGGCGGGCTTCTGCGGGATGCCCGCGGTCTCCCGGGGCTTGGCGGGGGCCTTGGTGGGCGTGGGGCCGCCCTTGGCGGAGGAGGTCGGGGCCGGAGCCTTCCCCGGGCCGCCGCCGGAGTTCCGGCCGGTACCGGGGGCCTGGGAGGAGGTGGGTGTCGGACCGGCGGGGGCACCCGCGCCCAGCCCGACGCCGATGCCGGTGACGCCCGTGGACAGGGGGCCCTTCCCGGCGACCGTGGAGCCGTTGCCCGAGCGGGGCGTGGCCCCCGGCGCGGCGGCGCCGGGCAGCGAGGAGCCCTTCTCCGGCGCGTCGGCCCTCGGCACGAAGCCGCCGGGACCGCCGTCCGCCTGGTTGTACCCGGTGGGGCGCGGCGGCAGGGGACCCGGCCCGGAACCGCCGCCGCCGAGCTGCGAGAGCAGCAGCGGCACGCCCATCAGCACCACGCCCGAGGTGGCCGCCGCCGCGATCATCGGCTTCGAGAGCCGCCGTCCGGGCCGGGACTCGGCCCGTACCCCGGGCGCCGCGGCGGCCTCCGCCGCGAGGCCGTCCGCGTCGGAGGCCGCCTGGGTCCCGCCCCCGGGGGCGCTCTCCGGCGCGTCCCCGCCGTCGGCGTCGGACCCGGTGCCGCCCCCGGCGACGCGCACGGCTTCGGCACCGGTTTCGGTCCCGGCTTCAGTCCCGGTCCCGCCGTCGGCGGAAGGCACGGCCGGGGCGGCGCCGGAGGGCACGACCGAGGGCGCGGCCGGGGACTCCTGCCCGGTGGCCTCCGCGACCGGCTCCGGCGTCACGGCCCCTTCGACGGGCTTGCCCGCGGACTCCCGGGACTTCCCCTCAGGCCCGCTCTCCGGCTTCCCGTCCGGGTTCCCCTCCGGCTCCTCGCCCGCCTGCTGCCAGGCGACCGCGGGCAGGCTGATGGCCGCCGCCTGCCCGCTCGCGTTCCCGGCCCGCACCTCGTTGTCGTCCACCGTCATTCCCCTCGGTCCCCTCGCTCGTCGCGAACCCTCCGCGCACGTACGAACGGACCGGCGGCGCCCCGTGGTTCACCAGCCCCGGTCAGCCCAGCGGATGGATCTCCGTCCCCTCCGGCGCCGGGGTCAGGACGAAGGCGGCGGCCCGCTCGACGACGTCCTGCCCGAGGGGGCCGGGGGCCGCGTAGGAGGGGTCGCTCAGGTGCGCCAGCAGCTCGGGATCGGGGGCGAGCGCGTAGTGCTCCAAGTAGTACGTGACGGTGTCCGTCCACACCCACCGCCCGTCCGTACGGAAGGTGAGCGGCACCTCGGCGACCCGGGAGGGGTCCAGCACGTCGTCCATCAGCGCCGGCGTCGCGAGCACCGGCGTTCCGGCGGCCAGCCGCTTCAGGAGCAGGGTGTGCAGTTCGGGGTTCTCGACCACCGGGTGGTCCGCGGCGAACCCCGGACCCGTCACCGGGTCCGCGTGGTCGAAGACGGAGGCGAGCCGGAACTCCGGCTGGGGCTCGGGGTCGGTCATGACGGGTTCCTGTCCTGGATTCGGGGCGGGCCGGGGCGGCCCGGCGGCCGTACGCTCCCGGGAGAACGTACGGCCGCCGGGCACGGTTCACTCCCGTCGCGGATCCCCTAGAACAGCGACCAGTCCGAGGCCGACAGCTCGACGGGGGCGGTCGGCTCGGTCAGACGCACCTGCCAGTCGTCCTCCGGGGACCCGTACTCGTCACCGACGGTGGCCCTGAAGGCCCGTACCGCCTCCGCCTCGGCCCGCGCCAGGTCGGCGGGACCGGCCCCCGCCTCCCGCATCCGGTGCAGGTCGGCCAGGGCACGCGCCAGCACCGTGCGGGGATCCGTCCGCCCGGGACCGGCCTCCAGCTTCTCCGCGAGCGCTTCCAGCTCCGGCCCGTAGTGGTCGAGGTTCGCGGCCACGGCGCGCCGCATGTCGGCGTCCCGCAGATCGGGCCGGACGTCACCCTGGAGGGTGATGTGGCGACTCCCGGCGTCACCCGCGAGCACCAGGGGTACGGTGCCGGGGTCCCCGCCCCGCACGGTGACCCGGTGCAGGGTGTGCTCCACCCCGTCCAGGGTGAAGCGGACGGACGACTCCGGATCGACCTCCAGCCGCGTCCCGGCGGCGGGGAGCAGCCGGGTCCGCGCCTGCGCGACGGCGTCCGCCGTGGCGTAGAACTCCCGGGCCCCGCCCCGCTGGTCCGGCACCGCGAACCGGCGGTCGTCGGACACCTGGAGCGCGGGCTGCTCCTCCACCGCCCCGACCGGCCGTACGAGCCGGTACGCGGGGAAGGAACCGGCGTCCTTCGGCGGGCCGCCGAGGGCGAGCGCGATCGGATCGGCGCCCTCCGCGAACAGTTCCACCCGCGCCTCCCCGGTCCGGCGGGCCTGCGGCGCCGTCCCCACCGTCTCGTACCCGGTGACCCGCAGGACGGGTTCGGCCGACGGGAGAGGTACGCCCTCGGGCGGGGTGACCGTGACCCAGGGCACCGGACCCGGGGGAGTGGCGGGCGGGGCCAGCCGGGTCGGATCGAGGGACACGGGCCCGTCGTCGCCGGGGACGGGCGTGTCGGCCTCGTCGGGCGGGGTGACGGTCATACCGGGCACGGGACCGGGAGGGCCTGCGGGCGGGGCGAGCCTGGTCGGGTCGATCGGGGAGGGGGCCACGCCGGTGCCGGTGCCGGTGGGCGGGGTGACGACGATGGACGGCGGGGTCACCTCCGGTCCGGACTTCACCCGGTCCTCGTCCTCACCCCTTTCCTGCCTCTCGCTCCGGTTCCGGTCCTGCTCCCCGTTCTCGTCCTCGTTCGCGTCCCGATTCTGGTTCTGGTTCCGGTCCTGCTCCGCGTCCGCGTCCGCGTCCGCGTCCGAGTCCCGGTCCTGCCCCTCGTCCCCGTCCTCGTTCCGATTCTGGTTCTGGTCCGCGTCCCTGTCCTTGTCGTTGTCCTGCTCGCCTTCCTCGTCCTCGGGCTCGTCCTTCGGAGTCGTCTCGGTGTCGTTCCTGGTTTCCGGCGCGGGCTTCCGCTGGAACAGGTCCGGGTGCCCGTCCGCCAGTGCCTCGGCCAGGTCGTCGTGCAGCAGACCGATCAGACCGCCGTCGACCTCGACCTCGACGGTGGTCCTGCGGCTGCCCGTGAGGACCCAGGTCACGTCGGCCTTGTAGTAGTGCTGGGTGTCCTTCTTCTTGTCCCGTTCGTCGACGGTCTCGCTCCGGGTCGTGCTGAGGCTGTGCCCGTGCTCGCCTCCGGCGCCCGCGGACCCGCCCAGGTTCGTGGTGACGCCGGTGACGCCGGGGCCCTCAGGGGTACCCGCGCCCGTGGAGTGCACGGGACCGTCCGGGGCGATCGAGCCGGACCAACTGAGCGTGGTCCGCTCGTGTTCCCGTTCCGTCTCCTGTTCCCTCACCTCCGTCTCCACGTTCGCGTCGAACTCCCCGGAAGCGAGGTGACGGGTCCGGCGGACGATCATCCGTACGGTGATCTGCTCGCCGTCCGCCACCGGCACCGGGTAGCCGTCGCCGAGCAACTGCCGGATGTTGGCGCGCAGGTTCCTTTCGGTGGTCAGCAGATCGGCCCGCAGGCCCGCGAGGGTCGCCGGGGCGAGGTCCTTGCGGGTGAGGGTCCCGGTGTCGCGCTCCGTGACCCGATGGGGGAGGGCGGCGGAG
The DNA here is from genome assembly GCF_044744885.1 of Streptomyces sp. NPDC087215. Lineage (NCBI taxonomy): Bacteria > Bacillati > Actinomycetota > Actinomycetes > Kitasatosporales > Streptomycetaceae > Streptomyces > Streptomyces sp. NPDC087215. The sequence continues at coordinate 43,713 of NZ_JBIUZD010000021.1, read as the reverse complement.
GTCGGCAGCCACTTCACGACGCCGTCGAGTCCGGGCAGGGAGAGGGCCTGCACCGACGGGGCCAGGGCACGGGTCAGCCGCTGGAAGGCGGGGGGCACGTCGGTGGGGCCGTCGGGGCGGACACGGCCGACCGGTTCCACCGGAGCGGGGGGCGTCGTGCCCGGCCGGGTCAGGTGGTCGGGCACCAGCAGCCGGGCTTCGCAGTCAGGGATCGTCGTCCCCCGCACGGGCCTGCGGCCCGAGGGGAAGAGCTCCTCCCACCGCGGGCCCCACTGTTCGGCGAACCACCGTCCGGCCCGGCCGTCCGTGGCCAGGTCGATCAGCTGGACCGGGGCGCTGAGCGCGGCCCCTGCCAGCCGGGCCAGTTGGTGGGCCTCGGAGGACTCGAAGATCTTCACGGTGTACGTGACCGGATGGCTGAACTCCCGTACCGTGCCGGTGACCTCGAAGCCGTGCTGGTCGCGCTCCGAAGTGGTGACGGTCTCGGTGCGGCCGACGGAGGTCTCCGCTCCGGCGCCGCCCTTGGCGCCGCCGCGTGCCGACCCGTTCGCGTCGGTCGCCTTGACGGTGGCGGAGAGCTGGACGCCCCCCTTGGCCGACGTCCCGGACGCGGACGCGGTCGACCGGGTGGCGGTGTCGCCCATGGCGAGCGTGACCTGGTCGCGGGGGCCCCTGTGCGTGGGGTCCCCGAGGTCGGCGGTGACCTGGATACCGATCAGCCGCGTTCCGCCGGTGATCTGCCGCAGCTTGATCACCTGGTGCACCGAGGTGGTGGTGAGGGCGGCGAAGTTGGCCCGCAGCGCCTCCGGGGAGAAGACGGTGTCCAGAGCGCGGCCGAGGTCCGTGGGAGCGTTCTTGACGAGGTGGTCCGGGAGCACCTTCAGATCGTCGAGCAGGTCCTTGATCTCGCCCAGCACGGTGTCCGCGCCGAGCTTCTCGACATGGGAGACGGCCTTCGCCAGGTCGGCGTCGACATACGAGAACGGCTCCGGGGCCGCGTCGGACAGGGGTTCGACCCCGGGCATCCCGAGCGTGCGGGCCTGGTGTTCGGTGGCGGTCAGCTCCACGCCGCCGTCCACCTTCACGTACCGGCCGGCGGAGGAATGGCCCGACGGGGTGGCCGAGAGGCGGCCGTCGGGCTGCCAGGTGTGATGGGTGATCTCGTAGTGGGCGTCGGCACGGTAGTGGTGGCTCGTGCCCTTGTACGTGACCGTCGAGCTTCCGGTCCCTGCGGAGGCGACGGTACGCGTCTTCGTGTGCGTCCAGGTCGCTTCCGCCGCCACGCCCGCGGCGACCGACTTCCCGTCGAGGGAGGCGTACCCGCCGGCGCTGACACCGCCGCCGTAGTTCAGCGAACGGGTCTTGGCCGTGCTGGACTTGGTCCCCGTCTCCGCCGAGTACGTCAGGCTGGTGCCCTTACCGGTCGTCTCGTGCACGGGGAGGCCGAGCCGCAGCCGGACCACGAGGGCCTGGCCGCGGCCGGACGAGTCCGGCGGCAGCGGGAACACCGCGCCGTCCGGGCTCGTGAGCTGCTCGAACCGGGACTGGAGGAAGTTGGGGGTGAAGACCTCCTCCATCTCGGGGGTGAGGCTCCGGCGCAGGGTGCCGCCCTTGTCCCCGGAGAGCCGGTCGAAGTCCTCGTCCCCTGGCTTCGCCGGTTTCACGCCGCCGTGTTCGGCGACCAGCCTGACCACGGTGTCGGTGAGCTCCCGGGTGCTCAGGAAATCGGGATGGACGCCGCCGAGCCCGTTCCGCGGAAGGACGAACTCCTGGGGGTCCGTATCCGCGAACCTGTCCAGATGGCCGGGCGGGAGCTCCTCCGCGTGGCCCACGGGCCGTCGATCGTCCGTGGCGCCCGGCAGGTGGTCGTCGCCGACGCGCACCACGGCGGAGACGTCGTCGCCCTCGACGCGCAGCGACGAACCGGACACCCGGTCGCCCTTGGAGTCGTGGACCGTGGCCGTCAGATGGTGGACGGCCGCGTAGGTGAACACCGTGTGCGAGCCGCTGGTCTCCTGCTCGCGGGACGCCTTGAGGGTGGTGGCCACGGAGTCCTTGACGTTCGAGGGCGTACCGCCGACGCCGATCTTGCCCCCGGGCTCGGCCCGCTGGTTCTCCCGGGTGTCGAACCGCAGGGTCGCGCCGAGGGTGGCCGACAGGGACACCTGGTCGGCGACGCCCACGGCCTGGTTGGCGCTCCGTGCCACCGAGCGGGTCAGCGACAGACCGTCGCTCCTGGAGCTGTTCCGCAGGTCGAGCAGTTCGGAGCGCAGGTGCAGCCGGAGCTCCTGATCGCCCGCCTTGAGGACGAGCGGGACGCCGGAGCCGAGGAGCTTGGGGAAGCGGGCCCGCATACCGGCCGTGCCGAAGGCGGCCGTGAGCTCCCGGTGGAACTGCGCGTACTCCGCCTCGTTCAACCGCTTCCTCAGGCCGGTCCGCTCCAGATGCCGGTCGAGCCAGTCGCGCGCGGTCTCCATCACCTTGTGCGAGCCGGGGAGTTCGCCGACCGTGCCGGGGCCGAGTCCGGCGCGCGAGGCGAGGGCGGGCGGTTCGAGGGGGTCGTGCTCGAAGGCCTTCTGGCGGAAGGGGCCGTGCAGCGCGCCCTCCCCGTCCACCCGCATCACGTTCCCGGTCGGCCGCCTGGGGTCGGTCTCCTCCCGGAAGACGAGGTCCGTGCGCTCGCCGAGTCGGGTGCGGAGTTCATCGAGCCCCGCGAAGTCCCCGGCGACCCGTACCTCCACCGGGCCGTGCCGGGGATCGAGGGACTCCAGTTCGCCCATGATCTGCTCGGCCGTCACCGGGCCGTCGTCGTCGGCGAGATTGCCGATGAGCTGTTCGACGGGGTGGCGCAGGGACCCCTCGACGACCAGCAGCCCGTCGTCGCCCTCGCGGACGGTCAGCGACAGCCCGTCCGCCGTGGGAGTGCCGGGGACGTGCTGTGTGGTTCCCCCGGTCCTGTGCACCGTGAAGCCGAGCCAGGGACGTCGGGCGTTGAGCTGGGTGAGCTGGGTGAGACCGGCGTCCCCCGGCTCCAGCGGGCCGAACAACTCGGTGAAGGTGGAGGTGCGCAGGCGCTGGGCCGCGGTGATGCGCCCCTCGGTGTCCACGTGGTAGCGGAAGGACGCCAGGGACCGGGTCGCGTGCGCGAGTCCGTACCTGTCCGCGTCGGTGACGACCGTCACCCGGGGGTGTTCGCCCAGCCGCGTCCAGGTGGCCCCGTCGGGGAGGGTGCCGTTCGACGGGACGATCTCGACCGGATGCCGATCGGCGATCTTCAGCAGTTCCGCGGGGTCCGGAATTCCTCCGTTGGGGAACGGCCGGGCCCTGCCGACATCGAGGGTGAGGGAGGATCCCTGACGGGAGAGCCGCAGCAGGTCCCGTACGGCCTGACCCACCCGGGAGTGCCAGGGAGGCGGGGTCCCGGGCGTGTCCGTGATCGGCCGGTCCGCCTGGAACTCCTCCCGCGCGGAGCCCAGCAGCCGGGTCTCGAAGGCGTCGGACTGGGAGCTGGGCACGCCCACCGCGAGGTCCAGCGCCGAGTCGAACGACAGCGCCGTCCGCTTCGACGCCGACAGGAACTCCACGTGGAACCGGGCGGTCGCCCGGTACTCGGCCTGCTTCTCCTCGGCGTGCTTGAGCCTCGTCTTGGTCTTGTCCGAGCCCCCCACGTCGGAGTTGTGCGAGCGCGCCGCGTTGACGGCCAGCTCCACGCTCGGAACGACCATGGGTTTCCTGGTGTCCGTCAAGAAGGACGCGGCCACCGTGAGCCCTGACTTGTCGCCGAACTTACTGCTCGACTTCACCCCGAACGCGTCGGAGAAGTCCTCCCGCACCCTCAGGTCCTCGCTGGTCTCGCCCACCTTCCGGAGGCTGGTCAGTTCGGCGCTGACCAGGAAGTGTCCCGACAACGACTTCCTCAGGAACCCGCCCGCCGAGAACACCCCGGAGGTCAGGTTCCCGGCGCTCCACCACTGGTTGCCGTCCTTGAGGGACTTCTCGTTGAAGAAGTCCGTGGCGACCTTCGAGACGAACGCCGTGGTGACGGACGGGGCGAACCCGGCCCTGCCCATGGCCGAGGCGAGATCGGCCAGCAGAGGCCCCGGCGCGACCGCGTTGACCGTGGAGAGCGCGGACTTGAGCGCGTCGGGGGCCACGACCTTCCAGGCCGTGGTGTCGTCCGGGGGCCCGATGCCCTCCGGCAGGGCGAGCCGCAGTTCCTGGGGGAAGGTGAAGGCCGCCTCGTGCGCGCGCGTCCCGTCCCCGTCGAGGACGTGCACCTCGACGCGCACGTGCCCGTCGAACTCGTGCATCCCCTTGAGCACCGTCCGGCCGACGCCCTGGGTGTCCGCCGTGGCGGTCCGGGACGCGGTGTACGTGGTGCCCGCCTGGACCTTGACGGACGGGACCGCCCCGGTGAGGTCCGCCACGTTCGCCAGCTTCACCACGGCGTCCACGCCGCCCGACGCCGAGAGGTTGCCGCCCGTGGACACCGCGCGGTTGGTGACGGCCTGGCCGCGCGAGGCGTACGGGGCCAGGTCCTCCTCGGGCTGCGCGGCGCGGTGCGTGAGGCCGTCGGGGCGGGCGGTCACGACCACGACCTTGCCGCCGGTGTGGAAGACCAGCCCGTTGCGCAGGAGGCTGTTCCAGACGCCGGTGTCCGTGCTGCTGAGCAGGGGGCGCAGCCGCTTCATGATCTTGCCGGCCGTCTCCTCGGCGACCCCGGCCCGCGTCAGGGCGATCCTGGCCTCCCTCAGGGGCCGGGTCACCTGGGCGGGCCCGGTCACGGACAGGACCCGCCCGTCGCCGAGCGCCCCGCCGTCGGTGACGTACCAGGGAGCGGAAGCGGGTGTGACGTCCTTCGGCGAGGAGTCGAGCGGCTGTCGCCGAGGTGAGTCCGATGAGCCCTCGCCGTTGTCGGTCCCCCCGAACGACACGGCCCTGCCGTGCTCGTCACGGTCCCCGACCGTTTTTTCGAACGCGGGATCGTCGTGGCGCGTGGTCCGCTCGGCGTCGGCGGGCACCCCGTCGTCCCCGACGGGGACGCTCTCGGCGGTGTGGTCGGGCGCCCCGGTGTCGCTGAAGCGGTGCCAGTCCGCGCCGTCGGCGAAGACGGTGACCTTTCCGTCGGCGGTCACGCCCACCCGGCGGGCCGTGAACAGCCCGCCGCCGCCGGGCACGTGCCAGACGGGGGCGTCGGCGGCGAGCGCGGTGAGGGGACCCGTCCCCGTGCCGGTCTCGGCACGGTGCTTCCACAGGCCGCTCATGACGGTCTTCACGGTTGCGTCGTGGAGGGGTGTGGCGAGGTCGCAGCCGGTGAAGCGGATCTCGGTGATGTCGTTGAGACGGCCTTCGTCGTGGGCGTCGGTGAGGGCCTTGAGGAGGACGGCGGGGTCGTGCGGGGTGTCCGGGTCGGTGTGCGTGCCCACGGTGAAGACGCCGGGGCTCGGCGGCAGGGCGCTGAGCGCCCTGGACTGGGCCGCGTTCATCGGGCCGACGGCGATGCCCGCCGGGGTCCGCCGCACCGGCTCGCGGCGGGTGAAGTCGCCGATGGCCGTCTCCAGCTTCCGCACCAGCGCGGCGGTGTCGCCCGGCCAGAAGTCCGGGGAGCCGGTGTCCGATCCCCACAGCGCGGGCGGGTAGCCCTGGTCCACCAGGAGCCGCTGGGCCACCACCCCGAGGGCGGCGGAGACGTCCGCGCCCTCCGCCGGGAGGTTCCCGCCCTCCCGGAGCTTCAGGAGCAGACCGGCCAGGGCCGTCAGACGGGTCCCGTCACCCGGGTCACCGGCCAGGGCGGTGTGGTAAGCGTCGAAGGAGGAGTTCAGACTCTGCCGCAGGGGGTCGGGCTCGGGGATGTCCGGGTCCATGCCGTACCAGCGTTCCATGAGGGAGTCGAGTTCGTCCCACACGCCCCTCTGCGGGTCCTGGACGGCGTCGTCCGGCCGGGTGGCCCGCTCGTGCAGGTCCAGGAAGGAGTCCGCGTCGAATCGCCGCCAGTCGCGGTTGGTGTTCGAGCCGTCGCCCAGTGCCTCCCGCAGCAGCCCGGCCGTCCGGTCGGTGAGACCGGGTGTGCCGTCCAGGAGCGTCTTCAGCTCACTGTCGGGGAGCGCGCGCAGGGTGCGCCGGTCCGACGACAGGGAGGAAACGGTGTTCGGTGTCCGCTCGTGCGCTTCGAGCCCGAGGGCGACCTCGTCGGGGAACCTTCCGCCGGGCATGGCTTCGCGCAGTGCGCTCTCGGTGAGCGGTGCGAGGGAGCGGAAGCGTCCCCAGTCGTCGGTGTACGACAGGACGTCGGTGTACGGCGGGGCTCCGGCGGGCTGTTTCTGTTTGGCCAGTACGTTCTGCTCGAAGGCTTCGGAGGCTGTCATGACCTCGTGGAAGGTGTGGTGTCCGATCGGGAGCATGTCCGCCATCAGGGCGAGCCGCACCAACTGGTAGTCGACGGGGACCTTCCACTTCTGGGCCATGGCGTGGATGACGGTGAGGGCGAAGTACGTCGTGTTGGACGTGCCCGCGCTCATCAGACCGCCGGTCGCCTCGGCCGTCACCTGACTCTTGGTGCGCAGTGCGATCTGACGGTGCCGCTCGCCCGGCTCCCACGTCAGCCGTCCGTCCTCCAGGACGTGCGCCCGCTCGCGCTCACTGAGCGGCGGAACGGCCTCCTCGGGGCGCAGCTCGGTGCGCCTGTGGCGTTCCTCGGCGCGCAGCAGCGCCTCCAGGCCGGGGTTGCCGGCCTGGTCCTTCTCCAGCCGCTCCTGTTCCCGCTTGATGTTCCGGACGATGTCGGTGTCCTGCTGGATCCGCTGGTTCTCGGGCGTGCCCTGTGCGCTCCGCTCACGCGTGAGGATCTCCGGTTCGGGCTTCTTCAGCCCCAGCCGCTTCATGAGGGGACCGTGGACCCCGCTGACGAGCAGGTGCATCTGCTCGCGGATGTTTCCGTTTCTGACGACCTCCTCCAGCGTCTGGAGGTTGTTGCCGACGGACCCGCTGCCGGAGTTCTTCCCGGAGCCGAGCTCAAGCCGTTCGACGTCCGACAGGTTGTTCCAGGCCGTGTTCACGAGCGTCCGCACTTGTTCCTGGACGTCTGCTCGCTGGGTGAGGTGTTCGCCGAGGGCCCGCTCGGCTTCGCGTGACGCCTCCGCGTACGCGACGCGGACGGCGGTCCGTACGGTGGTGTGGTGCTCGTCGCTGCCGGGGTTGGCGTGGAGTGCCTGCCCGACGCGGCTCAGTACGGCGAGCGGGAGGGGCTGTTCCGAACTGCCCGGGGGCCGCAGGCCCTGTTCGAGAGCCTGGACCGAGCTGATCGCGTCGGCCGGTCCGGTGAGTGTCACCGTTGCCAGCCGGTCCTTGCCGACCAGGACGCGTCCGTCACCGGTGTCGATGCCGTGCCCGGCGGGGACCCGTACGGCCAGCCAGTGTTCCGTGCCGGTGGGGAGGTCCTTGGTGAGGGTGGTGTACGGACGGTCGTCGGTGCGCAGCAGCCGGTCCGCCCGGCCCACCAGCCCGACCGGCGGCTCGGGGAGCACCAGATACGCGGTGGTCTCCTCCTCCGTGCGGGTGCCGAGGGCGTCCAGTTCCTCCCGCCAGTTCCTCGGCTCGGGAGCACCGTCCCCGACGGGCGCGGCCCCGTCCTGGTGCGCGGGGGTACCCGGGGCGGCCGACGCGTCGGGGGTGCCGCCACCGGTCGTCGGGTCGCCCGACGGTGTGCTGTCGGAGCCTCCGCTGTTCGCCGGGGCGGAGGTGAAGGGGCGGGACCAGGAGGGATGGGCGTCCATGACGGAGTCGGCGACGGAGGTCGCGAAGTTCAGGACGCGCGTGTTCCTCATCCGGGGCATCTTGGGCGCCTGCCAGGCGGTCTTGGCGTGGAGCTTGTCCGGCAGGGGCACGGGTGTGATGCCGAGGTCCAGGAGCATCCGGGGGACCAGGAACCGGGAATGGGAGGCCAGCGCGTTCTCCGGCGACCCCGGGATGCCGACGGTCGCGTGCAGCGTCAGGACCGTGTCGGCGAGGGCCTTCAGCTGATCCACACGGGTGGTGGCCTTCTCCAGGGTGGCCTTGTAGTCGTTGAGGATCTGGTCGAGGGAGTTCCGTACCTCCGGGCCGGGATCGTCGGGTGAGCCGCCCTCGACCCGGGACCGCAGCGCGAGGTACGCCTTGGCGTCCAGGGAGTGCCAGGGGCCCCCGGGGAGGTGCGCGCCGTCCAGCACCTCGCGGAGCAGAGCCTTCTGCTCGTCTTCCGAGTCGGGGAGCAGGTCCGTCAGGGACTGGTCGGACGGTGTCGCCGCCGGTGCGGGCGTGATCTCCCCGGTGAGGGGGGCACTTCCGTCCCGTGTGGCGTCGGCCATGCCGAGGGTCAGCTCGGCCGTCAGGAAGCCCGGCTCGTCCTTCGTCCAGAATGTCGTGGTGCGGGCGGCGTCGGGCAGCCGGGCAGGGGGGAAGCCCTGGTCCTGGAGCAGGCGCTGCAGCAGGATCTGGACGTCCGGTGTGAGCGGCCCCTCGTCGGCGTCGGTGTGGAGCTCCCGCATGAGGGTCACGACGGCTTCGAGACGGTCGGGGGCGTCGGCGGAGAGGTCGGGCGAGTAGGACGAGAAGGCTTCTTCGACGGTGTCGGCCGAGGGGCCGTCCCCCTCTTCCACGCCGAGCCGCTTCCGCAGTTCCTGGTACGCCTCCGCGTCCATGGTGTGCCAGGGGTCGCCCGGAGCACGCCGGGTGTCCGTCACCTCGGCGAGCAGGTCCCCCGTCGTCGCGGGATCGGACAGCAGGGCCGTCCACCGCTCCCGTGGCAGGTGTGCGGACAGGAGATCCGGAAGACCGGTGCTGTGGCCGAACTTGACGGCGTCCGGGTGTTCCGCGTCGATCTCGGGCGTGCGGGAGGGGAAGCGGACCGTGTTGTCGGGGAGGGTGTCGGCATCGGGAGTGGTGCGGGCGGGTGTGTGGTCGGGTCCGCCGGTGTCTCCGTAGACGTGCCAGGCGCCCTGGTCGACGACGGCGATCTTCCCGTCGGGGGTGAGTCCGATGTGCTGGGCCGTGAGCAGATGCCCTCCGGCCGTGGGCACGTACCAGACGGGGGCGTCGGCGGCGCGGGCGGTGAGCGGGTCGGGAGTGGTCGTGGTGCCGGAATCCGAGCGGTGCTTCCACAGGCCGCTCATGACGGTCTTGACGGTGTTCTCGTGGACGGGCGAGGCGAGGCCGCAGGCGGTGAACTGGATCTCGGTGACACCGTCGAGGCGGCCCTCGTCGTGGGCGTCGGTGAGAGCCTTGAGAACGGCGTCCGGGTCGTGCGGGGTGTTCGGATCGGTGTGCATCCCGACGACGAAGACACCCGGGCTCGGCGGGAACGCCCGGAGCGCGGCGGTCTGCGCGGAGGAGAGGGCGCCGACCGTGATCCCGGCCGGGATGTCCCGTACGGGAACGGACCCCGGTGCGCTCCACGTACCGGGACCGGCGTTGTCGTGGAGGACGGGGCCGGACTCCAGATAGCGGCGGGGCAGGGTGCCGTCGGGCAGCGTGGCCGTCGCCATGACCCCGGACGCGTCGGCCCGGTCGGGCGTGTGCCGGAACAGCGTCTCGGCGTCGTGGTAGCGGTCGGGAAGGCCCGCGTAGTGCAGCACCTCGTGCAGCAGCATGGCGTCGTCTCGGTCCCTGACGTCCGGGTCCGTGTCGTCGGCGTGCAGCCGGAAGTGCAGTTGGTCGGACCTGTTCCCGGGCCCGGCGTCCCGGCTCACGGTGATCCAGTCCTCGCCCGGGGTTCCGTCCCGGGGCACGGGCCTGGGGTCGAGCACCACCTCCATGTGGAGTTGGTCACCGCCACGGGGCAGCCGGAAGCCCAGGTTCACACGACTGTCGAGAAGCCCCTGGAGCCGTTCCCCCAGCGCGGTGACGTCGGCCGTCGACCAGGAACCGTCGACCGCCACCGGAAGGGTGACGCGTACCAGACGTACGGCTCCGCCCGGCGCGCCGTTCCCGTCCGGGGGCACGGTGAAGCGCTCGACGTCCGCGCTGATGCGGGTGCGGTGGCCCGCGAGCGTGCCGTCCTCGTTCCGCCGGTCCGCCGTGCCCGGGAACGGGCCCGTGACGTCCGGGTCGGCCGCCGGGTCGAAGCGTTCGGTACGGATCCGGGCGGGCGGCGGCACGTCCTGGCGGCCGGGCGTCCACTGCCACGCCGACCACCGGTCCGCCGTGACCGGCCGGTCAGCCGGGGAGACCTCCTCGGGCCGCAACTGCCCCGGCAGGGAGTGGGGGGAGTCCTCGGGGACGTGGGGACTGCCGTTGTCGTACCGGGCCTTGCCCTTTCCCTTCCCGAAGCCGTCACCACCGTGGGAGGGCTCGCTTCCCGTGGGGGGTTCGGTTCCCTCGTCGTCGCTCTCGTCGTCGTCGCTCTCCGTGCCGTCGCTGTCCGTCTCGTAACTTTCGTCGCTACCGGTGTCCGTCTCGTAGCTCACGTCACTGCCGCTGTCACTGTCCGTGTCCTCGGTGGCCTGCGGGTCCGGCCCGCGTTGTTCCTCCAGTTGCCGCCGGAGGTTCTCGGCGTGCTCGTGGGGGAAGAGGCCGTCGCGCGCGACCTCCCCGCGCAGATCGTCCGGGGACAGCGGCGGAAGGACGCTGTAGCGGTCCCACACCGGAGCGGGGTCACCGACCGGCTGGAGCAGGGCCTGGACGTCCGGCCGTGGGGGCTGGCCGTCCTGCGAGGGCACGGCCGCCAGGTACTCCTCGGCGAACAGGGAGGAAGCCGACAGTACTTCGGGCAGGGTGTGGTGCCCCTCGCTGAGGAAGGCGGCGATGACCGCGAGCCGCAGATCCCTGTGGTCGATCCGGATGTTCAGCCGCCCCGCCAGCATCTCGGCGTACCGGTGGAAGTAGAAGCCCGAGCCCGAGGTGCCCGACCTGACCAGTCGGCCCGCCTCCTCCGCGGCCCGCTGGTACATCTGGTCCATCCGGATCCGCAGGCTGGCTCCGCCGGGGTTCCAGATCATCTGGCCCCGGCTGTTCACGGCCCTGCGCTCCTCGGTCGCGCTCAGGGGCGGGTGGACCTCGACGGCCCGGAAGGGCCGCAGGACGGAGTCCAGGGCGCGCCACCTCTCGTTGGCCCGCGCGTGTTCGGGGGAGTTCCACCGCGTGGGCCCCACGTTCTTGCGGAAGTTGTCGAGGGCCGTGTATTCCGTGGAGTCGGGATTGTTCTCCCTTTGCAGACGCTCGCGGTGCAGGGAGGGCGGGTAGTCGGCGGGGAAGTTGACGAAGGTGGGGAGGGCCGTGGAGGCGATGGCCTGGAAGAACAGCGTCATGCGCTCCCGCGCGTTGCCGGACTCCGCGACCCGCTCCCACTCGCCGCGATGGGTGCCCACGGCGCCGGGTACGGATCTGCTGGGTTGGCTCAGGCTGTCGTAGAACGGTGTGTTGCGGAAGGTGCCCACGACCGCGCGGGCCAGGAAAGCCGCCATCTCCTGTACGGGCTGCAGGTCGAACAGGTGGTTGGCGAGACGCCTTTCGAACGCCTCCGACTCCTGCATGTACCGGATCCGGACCAGGTCCTCGATCGAGGCGTCCCGGGCCATGGCGAGCGGACTGCCGTCGGGCGGCGTCTGGACCGGAGTCTGCTCCGGCGCCTGGTGGGGGTCGGGGACCACGCCGGTGCTGGACCCCTCGCCGTTGTCGGGCGGTGACTGCTCCGACGTCTGGTGGGGCTGGGAACGCGCATTGCTGCTGGATCCCTCGCCGTTGTCGGGCGGCGATTGGCCGAACTGGCCGAACTTGACGGCGGAGGGGTGTTCCGCGTCGTTCTCGGGTGTGCGGGAGGGGAAGCGGACCGTGTTGTCGGGGAGGGCGTCGGCGTCGGGGGTCGTACGGACAGGTGTGTGCTGGGGGGCGCCGCTGTCGCCGTAGACGTGCCAGGTGCCCTGTTCGACGACGGCGATCTTCCCGTCGGAGGTGAGCCCGATGTGCTGGGCGGTGAGCAGCAGCCCGTTCCCCGTGGGCATGTACCAGACGGGGGCGTCGGCGGCGCGGGCGGTGAGCGGGTCGGGGGTGGTCGTGGTGCCCGCGTCCGAGCGGTGCTTCCACAGGCCGCTCATGACGGTCTTCACGGTCCCCTCGTGGAGGGGTGTGGCGAGGTCGCAGCCGGTGAAGCGGATCTCGGTGATGTCGTTGAGACGGCCTTCGTCGTGGGCGTCGGTGAGGGCCTTGAGGAGGACGGCGGGGTCGTGCGGGGTGTCCGGGTCGGTGTGCGTGCCGACGACGAAGATGCCGGGGCTCGGCGGCAGGGCGCTGAGCGCCCTGGACTGGGCGGCGTTCATGGGGCCGACGGCGATGCCGGTGGGAGTCCGCCGTACGGGCTGGAGGCGGGTGAAGTCGCCGATGGCCGTCTCCAGCTTCCGCACCAGCGAGGCGGTGTCGCCCGGCCAGAAGTCCGGGGAGCCGGTGTCCGATCCCCACCGCGCGGGCGGGTAGCCCTGGTCCACCAGGAGCCGCTGGGCCACCACCCCGAGGGCGGCGGAGACGTCCGCGCCCTCCGCCGGGAGGTTCCCGCCCTCCCGGAGCTTCAGGAGCAGACCGGCCAGGGCCGTCAGACGGGTCCCGTCACCCGGGTCACCGGCCAGGGCGGCGTGGTAAGCGTCGAAGGAGGAGTTCAGACTCTGCCGCAGGGGGTCGGGCTCGGGGATGTCCGGGTCCATGCCGTACCAGCGTTCCATGAGGGAGTCGAGTTCGTCCCACACGCCCCTCTGCGGTTCGCCCGGGGCGTCGTCAGGCCGGGTGGCCCGCTCGTGCAGGTCCAGGAAGGAGTCGGCGTCGAATCGCCGCCAGTCGCGGTTGGTGTTCGAGCCGTCGCCCAGTGCCTCCCGCAGCAGCCCGGCCGTCCGGTCGGTCAGACCGGGGGTCCCGTCCACGAGCGCCTTCAGGTCGTCGTCGGGCAGCGCGCGGAGAGTGCGCCGCGTCCGCGACGGAGAGCCGGTCGCGTCCGCCGAGGGAGGGGAAGGCGTGTTCGGTGTCCGTTCGTGGGCTTCGAGCCCGAGGGCGACCTCGTCCGGGAACCTTCCGCCTGGCATGGCTTCGCGCAGTGCGCTCTCGGTGAGCGGTGCGAGGGAGCGGAAGCGTCCCCAGTCGTCGGTGTACGACAGGACATCGGTGTACGGCGGGGCTCCGGCGGGCTGTTTCTGTTTGGCCAGTACGTTCTGCTCGAAGGCTTCGGAGGCCGTCATGACCTCGTGGAAGGTGTGGTGTCCGATCGGGAGCATGTCCGCCATCAGGGCGAGCCGCACCAACTGGTAGTCGACGGGGACCTCCCACTTCTGGGCCATGGCGTGGACGACCGTCAGTGCGAAGTACGTCGTGTTGGACGTGCCCGCGCTCATCAGACCGCCGGTCGCCTCGGCCGTCACCTGACTCTTGGTGCGCAGTGCGATCTGACGGTGCCGCTCGCCCGGCTCCCACGTCAGCCGTCCGTCCTCCAGGACGTGCGCCCGCTCGCGCTCACTGAGCGGCGGAACGGCCTCCTCGGGGCGCAGCTCGGTGCGCCTGTGGCGTTCCTCGGCGCGCAGCAGCGCCTCCAGGCCGGGGTTGCCGGCCTGGTCCTTCTCCAGCCGCTCCTGTTCCCGCTTGATGTTCCGGACGATGTCGGTTGCCTGCTGGATCGTCTGGTGCTCCGGTGTGCCCTGTGCGCTCCGCTCACGCGTGAGGATCTCCGGTTCGGGCTTCTTCAGCCCCAGCCGCTTCATGAGGGGACCGTGGACCCCGGTCACGAGCAGGTGCATCTGCTCGCGGATGTTTCCGTTTCTGACGACCTCCTCCAGCGTCTTGAGGTTGTTGCCGACGGACCCGCTGCCACCGTTCTCTCGGCTGCCGAGCATGCCGCGCTCTTCGTCCGACAGTTTGTTCCAGGCCGTGTTCACGAGCGTCCGCACTTGTTCCTGGACGTCTGCTCGCTGGGTGAGGTGTTCGCCGAGGGCCCGCTCGGCTTCGCGTGACGCCTCCGCGTACGCGACGCGGACGGCGGTCCGGACGGTGGTGTGGTGCTCGTCGCTGCCGGGGTTGGCGTGGAGTGCCTGCCCGACGCGGCTCAGTACGGCGAGCGGGAGGGGCTGTTCCGAACTGCCCGGGGGGCGTAGCCCCTGTTCGAGAGCCTGGACGGAGCTGATCGCGTCGGCCGGGCCGGTGAGTGTCACCGTTGCCAGCCGGTCCTTGCCGACCAGGACGCGTCCGTCACCGGTGTCGATGCCGTGCCCGGCGGGGACCCGTACGGCCAGCCAGTGTTCCGTGCCGGTGGGGAGGTCCTTGGTGAGGGTGGTGTACGGACGGTCGTCGGTGCGCAGCAGCCGGTCCGCCCGGCCCACCAGCCCGACCGGCGGCTCGGGCAGCACCAGATACGCGGTGGTCTCCTGCCCTGTGGGCGTACCGAGGGCGTTCAGTTCCTCCCGCCAGTCCTTCGGCTCGGGAGCCTCGTTCCCGTCGTGCGTGGGGCCGTCCTGTGGCGTGAGGGTGGGGGGCGCGTCGGAGGCCGAGAGGAGGTCGGTGTCGGTCGTCCGGCCGTCCGGCGGTGTGATGCCGGGCGTGGCGTCGTCCGCCGGGGCGGAGGTGAGGGGGCGGGACCAGGAGGGATGGGCGTCCATGACGGAGTCGGCGACGGAGGTCGCGAAGTTCAGGACGCGCGTGTTCCTCATCCGGGGCATCTTGGGCGCCTGCCAGGCGGTCTTGGCGTGGAGCTTGGCCGACAGGGGCACGGGTGTGATGCCGAGGTCCAGGAGCATCCGGGGGACCAGGAACCTGGAGTGGGTGGTCAGTGCGGTCTCCGGTGCCCCTGCCAGGCCGTCGGTGGCGTGCAGGGTCAGGACCGTCTCGGCGACCGCCTTCAGCTGGTCCACGCGAGTGGTGGCCGCACGGACGGCCTCCCTGTGGGCGTCGAAGATCTTGTCGAGGGTCTCGCGCGCCTTCTCACCGGGATCGGCCAGCGGGCTGCCCTCGACCTGGGCGCGCAGGGCGAGATACGCCTCGGTGCCCAGACGGTGCCAGGAGCTGTCGGGGAGATGCGGGCCGTTCAGGACCTCGCTGAGGAGGGCTTTCTGGCTCGGGTCCTGGAGCAGTCCCGACAGAGCCTCGTCGGGCGGCGTCGCCGCCGGGGCGACCGTCAGCTCTCCGGTGAGGGGAGCGTTTCCGGTGTCCGTGGCGTCGGCCATGCCGAGGGTCAGCTCGGCCGTCAGGAAGCCCGGCTCGTCCTTCGTCCAGAACGTGGTGGTGCGGGCGGCGTCGGGCAGCCGGGCAGGGGGGAAGCCCTGGTCCTGGAGCAGGCGCTGCAGCAGGATCTGGACGTCCGGTGTGAGCGGCCCGTCGTCGGCGTCGGTGTGGAGCTCCCGCATGAGGGTCACGACGGCTTCGAGACGGTCGGGGGCGTCGGCGGAGAGGTCGGGCGAGTAGGACGAGAAGGCTTCTTCGACGGTGTCGGCCGAGGGGCCGTCCCCCTCTTCCACGCCGAGCCGCTTCCGCAGTTCCTGGTACGCCTCCGCGTCCATGGTGTGCCAGGGGTCGCCCGGAGCACGCCGGGTGTCCGTCACCTCGGCGAGCAGGTCCCCCGTCGTCGCGGGATCGGACAGCAGGGCCGTCCACCGCTCCCGTGGCAGGTGCCGGGACAGCGGGTCCGGGAGACCGCTGTCCGGGCCGAACTTGACCGCGTCCGGATGTTCCGCGTCGATCGCGGGTGTACGGAAGAGGAAGCGGACCGCGTCGTCGGGAAGGGCATCCACGTCGGGGGTCGTACGGACGGGCGTGTGGTCGGGGCCGCCGGTGTCTCCGTAGACGTGCCAGGCGCCCTGGTCGACGACGGCGATCTTCCCGTCGGGGGTGAGTCCGATGTGCTGGGCGGTGAGGAGGTGGCCGCTCGTCGTGTCGCCGCTGGTGGTGGGCACGTACCAGACGGGGGCGTCGGCGGCGCGGGCGGTGAGCGGGTCGGGGGTGGTGACGCCCGTCGTGGCGCGGTGCTTCCACAGGCCGCTCATGACGGTCTTGACGGTGTTCTCGTGGACGGGCGAGGCGAGGCCGCAGGCGGTGAACTGGATCTCGGTGACACCGTCGAGGCGGCCCTCGTCGTGGGCGTCGGTGAGAGCCTTGAGAACGGCGTCCGGGTCGTGCGGGGTGTTCGGATCGGTGTGCATCCCGACGACGAAGACACCCGGGCGCTGGGGGACCGACTGGAGCGCGGTGGTCTGGGCGGGGGAGAGGACACCGACGGCGATGCCGGAGGGGATGTCCCGGACCGGGGCGTCGGACGGCGGAGTGCTGCCGTCGTCGCCGCCCCGATCGCCGCCGGTCCCGTGGCTGCCGTCGTCGCCGAACGGAATCGTGGAGTCGGTGGAGGCCGTGGTGTGGACGGGCGCTGTGGTGGGGGAGGAAACGGTGATGTCGTCGGGGACCGTGGTGCTGTCGTCCGTGCTGTCGTAGGGGATGAGGTAGTCGAGTCCCTCGGCGGCGGCCCTGTCCATCTCGGCCTGAAGCGGATGGGGCCTGGGGCCCGCCGTCGTCTCGGCCTGCGCCTCCGTACGAGCCGGGGAACCGTTCTCCTGCTGTACGGGCGTGGTGAACCGGTCGCCACCGCTCTGGGTCACGGGGCGTGGCGAGGCCGCGTCCCGGTTCTGGTCCGTCAGGTCCGTGACGGGACCGTCCGTGTCGCCGCCCAGCAGGGAGGAGAGGTCCGACGAGACGGTGGCCTGCGACGGCGCGCCGGGCGTGTCCGAACCCTCCTCGCCCTCCTTCTTCCCGTCCTCGTCCGTGGACGTGTCACCGTCCGACTCGGTCCGGAACAGCGGGTCCTTGGCGATCTCGTCGCCGAACGAGGGACCCAGGTCCAGATCGAGCGGAGTGAAGGCGCCGTCGCCGTCGCTCTCGACCGTGACGTCCGGCCGCTGGGGCAGGTCGGCGAAGAAGGGCGTGCCGGTGATGGGGTTGGAGAAGACCCACTTCACCATGTCCTTCATGTCGCGGGTGAAGCTCGGGTCCTGCGGTGCCTCGGACGTGGGGCGGGGGACCGGCCACGGTGCCGGGTTGCCCGTCATGTTCGCCACGAACGAGGCGATGTTGATGGGGTGCAGCAGTCCGAAGTACTTGCTGTCGTGCGGGTTCTCGGCGTGCTGGTGGCTGAGGACCCAGTTCTGGTACTTGACCATGATCGGCTCGAACGCCCGGTGCAGGCCGTGGCTCAGCGCTCCCATGGCCACGCCGGAGGCGAAGGGGCCGCCGCTGACCGTGAACGTGCCGTCCCCGAAGATCAGGTTGTAGAAGCCCTCGCTCAGCATCTCGTTCGTGCCCTCGTTGAGGAGGGACGCGACGGCGCCGCCGAGCTGGTACATCGGGCTGCCCTGGAGGGGGTTCTCCTGCTTGAAGATGCGGGCCAGGGCGTTGCTGTGCTCGGAACGGGCGAACAGGTTCGGCATCGAGTCGGCGAGGTTCTTGAGCGGCGCGAGCTGGCCGAAGTCCCCCATGGCCTTGGTGAGGAGGTCGGGCAGCTCGGTGTGGTCCGCGCCGAGCCGTACCCACTTGCGGGTCAGCATCTCGCCGAACGCCTCGCCCGCCTCCCTGGCGCCCTCCTTCCCGAGGTGCTCGGAGAAGACGTCGCCCATCTTCTTGGTGAACGACTCCGCGATGGTGCCCTCGCCGAGCCGCATGAACCCGGTCTCCAGGTTGCGGCTGACGCCACCGAGGAGTTCGCCGACGTCCTTGGCGAAGGCCGACCGTGCCTCCTTGGTGGCGAGGAGGTCGTCCAGCGGCGTCCCGGCGTCGCCCGCGGCCCGGCCGGCCGTCGAGGCGTCGGGGGTCTTGCCGGACGCTCCCGCCGTGGGCGCGTCCCCGGCGGCGGCCTTGCCCGCGCCGGGTGCCTCGTTCCCGCCGACGGTCTCCGTCCTGCCCGCGGCCGGAACGTCGGGCTTGTCCGTCGAGGGCGTGTCCGTCTTGCCGGTGGTGGGCACGTCGCCCTTGCCGGTGGTCGGGACGTCGCCCTTGCCGGTGGTCGGGACGTCGCCCTTGCCGGTGGTGGGCACGTCGCCCTTGCCGGTGGTCGGGACGTCGCCCTTCCCCGTAGTGGGCACGTCGCCCTTCCCCGTGGTCGGGACATCTCCCTTTCCGGTGGTGGGCACGTCCCCCTTCCCCGTCGTCGGGACGTCGCCGCCCTTGCCCGTGGCGGGAGCCCCCGGCGTCCCCGTGGCGGGCGCGTTCGGCTTGTCCTTGGCCGGGGCGCCGCCCGGAGCCTCCGCCTTCGGCTTGCCGGTGGCGGGCGGGGGCACGATGCCGTCGCCGACGGTCTTCGGCGGGACCGGGGGAGGCGTCACGTCGGGCGCCTTGTTGGGCGGGATCGGCGGCAGGTCCTTGTCCGTCTTGGACGCGAGGTCGTCCAGCTTCGACTTCGCGCCCGCGCCGCCCGCCGCACCCGTCGGGACGTCGGGCTTCGGGTTGGGCGGGATGTCGTCCAGCTTGTCGTCGATCTTGTTCAGCACGTCGTCGACCCGCTTGCTGATGATCGAGCCGGGGGTCTTGCCGCCGAGGAGCCGGCCGAGCAGGTTGCCGCCGTAGTGCGAGAGGATCTCCAGCGGACCGGCGACCAGACCGCTCAGCGCGCCCTGCTTGATGGAGTCGATCAGCGACTCCGTGTTCCAGCTCGTGGTGTGGCCCGCGTTGAGCTGGTAGAGCTGGATCACCGTGTCCTGGAAGATGCCGCCCATGATGCCGATGAAGGTCTGGCTGAGGATCGTCTGGAGCAGCCACCGGAAGAGCTGGTGGAGGCCCTCGCGGGTCGCCGCGAACAGCGCCGACACCGGGCCCCACACCGCGCCGAAGGTGAAGGCGGAGAAGAGGGTGGCGAACAGGATCTCGGCCAGCAGCTGCACGAGCTGGAGGATCGCCATGATCTTCGAGTACTCGACCTGGTTGGCGACCTTCAGCGCCACCTCGGACAGCTGACGGGACAGCTCCGCCGTCTGCTCCAGCTGGTTCGCGCCCGCCGTCTGGCCCGTCAGGTCCCTCATCGCGACCAGGAACGAGTCGGCGGCCTCGCCGTCGAAGTCGTTCTTGACGATCGGGATGAGCTCGATCACGTACCCGGACAGCGTCTCCAGGTCCCGCGCGATGGAGCCGTAGTGCTCCGACACCCGCCGCATGAGGTCCTCGTCGGCCTCGGGCCACTCCATGCCCGACACGAAGGCGAGGAAGTCGGCGATCCCTTCCGGCGGGTTGATGGCCATGGCGTGGAGGTCCTCTGATCGGCGGACGGCTGTGCCCGGAAGAACGGGGACAGCCGTCCGCGCGGTTCAGCGGAGGACCCGTACGACGTCCCCCGGGCCGACCGGCCTCAGAAGCCGCCCCGGGGCGGGGCGAGCTGCCCCACGAGCCACCGCCCGGCGACCACCGGCCTCAGGCCCCCCGGCGACCACCGGCCTCAGAAGCCGTCTGCCTGGGCCCCGGCCTCCTCGTCCGACTTCGCCATCGTGTCGGACGTCTCCTTCCCGGCGTCCGTCACCGCGCCCAGCCGCTTGCTGAGGTACGCGAGCGTCTCCGTCAGGTTCTCGGTGGGCTTGTCGACCTGCTGGTGGTACGTCTTGCCGATCTCGTCCTGGCCCGCGGACTCCTTGTTGATCCGGTTGATCTCCACGATCGCCCGGCTGAGATCCGTGAGACAGCGCTGGTAGTCCTCGTAGTGGGCGAACTTGCTCTTGAGGTCGCTCAGGACCTTCAGGTCGTCAGCCACTGAACTCCTCCTGCTTCCCGGTGGGGATACGGCTCTCGGACTCGGTGGCGAAGTCGTCCTGCTTCGCCTGCTGTTCGGAGGGGCGGCGAGATGCCGGTTCCTCGGCGGCGAACTCCTCCTGCCGGGCCGCCTTCGCCTCCTCCTCGGCCTCCTCCAGGCCGAAGGACGGGGCCATCGACCGCAGCGGCTTGAGGAGTTCGTCCATCTCGACGGGCGTGCCGACGAGCCCCGTCACACTGCGCAGGTGCCCGCTGAAGTCCTCGAAGCCCTTGATGCGTTCGATGACCTGACTGCCCATCCTGGCCCGTGCCTCGTTCAGGACGGTGACGAGGACGGCGGCCAGCTCGGCCGGGGCCATCGACTGGTACGCCTTGGTGTGGAAGGTCATCGAGACCACCTGGCCCTGGGGGCCGACCGTCACCGACACCATGTGGTTCTTGGAGGTGGCGGACGCGGTCGCCGCGTCCAGTTCGCTCTTGGCCGCGAGCATCTTGTCCCGCTGGTCGTGCAGGGCCGACATCGCGTCCTTGAGGATGCTCTCGAAGTCGATGGCCATGGGGCCGCCTTTCGTGAAGGAAGAGAGGGAGGAGAGGGCGTCCGGGGCGGACGGCGTCAGCGGCCGATGACCCCGCTGACGGAGCCGGTGTCGGTGCCCCAGGTGTCCTCGTCCTCGGTCAGCCAGGTGGTGCGCTGCCGGTCCTTGCCCTGGTTGGGCTGACCGCCGCCCGCCGCGCCGGGACTCATCGGCGGCATCATCGGGGGCTGCGAGGTCCCGGGGCCGCCACCCGTGCCGGTGCCACCTCCGGTGCCGCCGCCCGTACCGCCTCCGGTTCCCGTGCCGCCGCCCGACTGCCGGCCGTCGGACGAGGCGCCGGCCGTGGCCGGTGGGCCGTCCCCGCCGCCGAGCATCCGGGCGACCCGCTCGCCGATCCCGCCCGTGCCGCCGACCACCGAGGTCACGCTCTTCGGCCCGCCGCCGCCACCGTGACCGGCACCGTTCGAACCGAGGTTGTTCAGATCGAACTTGCGGCCGCCGCCGCTGCCGCCGGAACCGGCCCCGAGCCCGTCCCAGCCCTGCTTCCCGCCGCCGGTGGTGGGGTTCTTCTGCTCGGGACGGGTGGAGAGGGCGTGCTCGGCGTTGGTGAGCAACTGGTGGCTGCGGCTGATCGGGTTGCCGCTCGCGTCGACGACGACGCCGTCCTTGAGGACGGCCCCCTTGGGCAGCACGTAGGGGTTGCCGTTGGAGTCGAGCAGCGGCTTGCCCTTGGCGTCGACGATGCTGCCGTCGGCGAGGATCTTCGCCCCCTCGGGGAGCCGGATCCGGTCGTAGCCCGCGCCCGGCGTCCCACCGGTCTGGGTGTCCTCGCGGCCCGGTGTCTGGGGCGTCCCCACCTTTCCGCCCGGCGGGGCGACGATCTGCTTGCCGCCCGTGCCCAGGACCGGATTGCCCTTGGAGTCGTAGACCTTGCCGTCCTTGCCGATGCGGGAGCCCGGCGGCACCATGACGGGCCTGCCGTCCGCGCCGATGACGGGCTTGCCGTTCTTGTCGAGCAGCGGGACGTTGCCGCCGCCCGTGCCCTTGCCCGGTCCCGAGCCCTCCGACCCGGTCGAGGAGCCGGGGAACGTGATCGGAGGCTTGGGGCCGCCGGGGAGACCGCTGGGACCCTTGCCTCCCGAGCCGCCCTCCTTGCCGCCGGTCATGTCGGGGATCTTGATGCCGCCCCCGGGGCCGCCCCCGGCGCCGCCCTCGCCGCCCCCGTTCCCGCCGATCCCGTCCGGCGGGCCGTCGATGCCGGACCCGCCCCCGGGACCTCCGCCGGGCCCGCCGGTACCGGGGCCCCCGGCACCGCCCGTACCCGTCGGCAGGGTGAAGTTCGGCTGGTAGACGCCCTCCTCAAGGGCGGACGCCAGCGGGAGATAGGCGTTGTCCATGCCGTTGAGATGGGTCGTCGCGGTGGCGTCGAGACTGCTGAGCGTCTGCAGCCACTCGTCCTTCGCCTTCCGTTCGACCCCCCTGACCCATTCCGGGGGGCTGACGTCCGCCCCGGTGTTGTCCGAGATCTTCTTGAAGGAAGCGCTGTAGCTGGTCGTGTAGCCGTTCCCGTACGACGCCGTGGACGTCGTCCATTCGACTTCGAGCGTCGAGCCCTCCATGAGCGCGATGAAATGGGCGCGCAGCAGCTCCACCCCGTTCATGGCCGAGTAGTTGTGCTGTTCGCCGCTGCTCTTCACCAGGAGGCTGCGGCCCTTCCGCCACGTCTCGAACCCCCTGTACATCCCCCAGGAGGAGGCGTCGAGCGCGACCTTGGCCTTGTCCAGCAGATCGACGATGTTGTTCGGCGTGGTGATGTCCAGCCTGACCTTGTTCATCTCCATGTGGATGACGTCGACGAACTTCTTGAACGAGCCCGCGGCGCTGCCCCGCCACTCGCTCCCCTCGGACTCCAGGTCCTCGCCCCAGCCCTTGATGAGCGGGATCCACTCCTCCAGCCACTTGACCACACCGTCCAGCTGGGTCTTCGCGTTGTCGAACGTGAAGTAGTTGACGATGTCCGTCTTCGCGGACGAGTTCCCCCTCACCAAAGGGTCCAGCGCCTTGTACGGCTCGTTCAGGAACAGGTTGTACGGGGACTTGGGCTCGTCGAAGTAACCCTTCCAGTTGGCGCTGAACCCCACCACGAACCGGGAGCTGCTGGTGCCGTAGGTGGCGGTGTAGTCCCAGTAGAAGTCGAAGATCGTGCTGTAGTCCTTGGACAGGGGGACGTTCTTCTCGATGCGGAAGGTGCCGAAGTCGGACCAGTCCTGGGATCCCGCCCCGGCCACCGCGTCCCGGGTCGTCAACGCCCCGGTGGTGTCCATGAAGACCTTGAGGCCGTTCTCCCAGGTCCACGTCTTGTCCGCCATGGTCGCGCCGAACTCCTCTTTACAGGTGGGGGTCTACTTCGCGGGCGCGGAACCGGCGCCGCTGGACTGCTGGCCGTCGCGCTGGATCATGCTGAGGAGCTCCCACATCTCGGTCACGTCGACGGAGTCCCCGGCGGCGTCGCCGAGGATCTCCTTGACGCTCCGCAGGTTGAGGCTGCCGCTCTTGGCGATGCCCTGGAGCTTGTCGAGCGCGCCCTCCAGCTGCGCGGTCAGCGCGGCGAACCCCGCCTGGACGCGCGCGGCGCTGTTCAGCTCCTTCGTGTTGCCCGGCAGGATCAGGCCGTAGTCGCCGTTGGACTGCTTGGACGTCCAGTCCGGGAGCGACAGCAGGACCGTGTCCGTGGTGAGCTCCTTGAGCAGTTCCTCGAACCGCTTCGCCTTGGCCAGCAGGACGTCCTCCGTGACCGTGGTGGAACTGCCGTCGTCCTCGTTGTCGTCGGAGTTCGAGGTGGTGGTCGCCATGGGGCCTCTCCTGTCCTGAGCTGTGCCGTACCCGGTCCGGCACGGAGAACGGAAGCCCCGCGCTCCGGGGTTCAGACCCGCCCCGGAACGACGGAACCCGGCACACCGGCGAAGGACGGCGGGCCGGGTTCCGGAGCGGGACTCAGCGCTGGAACAGGTAGGCGCTCTTGCGGTCGCCGTTGCGGATGATGCCGTGGGCGTCCGACAGCAGGTCCGCGCCCTGGTTGAACTGCTGCGACAGACTGGAGTCGAGGCTGTTCACGGCCTGCTTGAACTCCGCGAACTCCTTGGCCGCCTCACCGGTGAACTCCGACCGGATGGCGTCGAGACGCTGCACGATGGTCTCCAGGGCCGAGTTCATCGTGGCGGCGACCTGCTTCATCTGGGCATTGGCGTCCTCGAGCGCGCCGTGCTTGATGTCCATGTCCATTTCGCTCATGCGCGTTCCTTAGGGAGGAGAGGAAGAAGGGGAAGGAGAGGGAGGCCGGGAGGGGTCACTTGCTGAGGATGTCGTAGACGTCGCCGCTCCACAGGTCCATGTTGGCCTCCGCCTCACCCGCGGTGTCCGCCATGACCTTGCTCGTGGTGCCGACGGCGTCCAGCAGGTCCTTGTACTCGGCCATCACCGAGCGGTAACCGCGCTGCCAGTTCTCGATCTTCGCGATGAACTTGGTTCCGGCGGTGGACCTCATGCTCTGCGCGACCTGCTGCGCGATGTCCTCGGACTGGGCGTAGGCCCGCTCCATCGTCTGGAGGTGCCCCTCCAGCTCGTTGAGGGTCTGGGTGAGTACCTCGGACGACACCTTGAGGTTGTCGTTGGGAATGTCGGTCACCTGATCTCCTTCGATCGTACGGTCGGTGGGATCCCCGGCAGGGGGAACGGGCCGTTCACGGCGCGGGGTTCACCGGCTTCGCGGCATCGGCGGCCACGCCCTTCACCCGCTCCGCGGCGCGCGGTTCCACCCCCGGACAGACCGGCGCGGGCACGCCCGCGCTCGCGTCGACCACCCCTGCCGCCGCCAGCGCCGACGGATCCAGGGCCGGTCCCGTCGGCAGCATGGTCAGCAGGATCGCGGGCACCCCCACCGCCGCCGCGCCCGCGTAGCCGAGGGTCTTCGCCGACTCCGGCGTCGGCAGCGGATACTTCACGCCGTTGTCCGCGACCAGATACGTCGTCCCGGCCGCCCCCGCCCCCGACAGCGCCCGCACCAGCGCGCCGCCCCCCGGCCGTACGGAGACCAGATCCGCCGCGCCGCACGCCGCCGTCACGCCCGGCTGGGGCGTCACCGGCCGGCCCGCGACCGCCATCGCGTCGGCCACCGTCACCAGAGTGCCCGGCCGGCCGTCCGCCGAGGGCCGCACCGCCGTGCACACACCCTGCCCGGCCCCCGGCTCCACCAGCTCCGGCGGCGTCTCCGGAAGGCCCGCGTCCGGCAGGGTCCCGGCCGGCGCCGGGTGGGCGGCCAGATCGGCGGCGCCCACCGCCACGGCGACCGCGGGCGCCCCCGCGTACGCCTCCCGCTGCGTACGCGGATCGCCGCGCAGCAGCTCGAAGCGGGTCCGGTCCAGCGCCGCGAGACCCTGCCGGGTCAGGACGTACGGATCACCGCTCGGGTCCGTGAAGAGCTGGCCGATCCGGGTCTTCCCCCCGGCCAGCACGGGACCGGGCGTGCCCCGCCCCGCGATCTCCGGCAGCGCCAGATCGGGCCCCGCGGGAAGGGAGTTGAGATAGGACGACGCCACCGGGAACGGGGTCGCCGTGCCGTAGCCCAGCGCCGTCCCCGCGCCCGCGCCGAGCCGCAGCCGCTTCCCCTGCCACAGCACGTGCCCGGTGCCGTCCGAGGCGGCCACCAGCACCCCCTGCCCGGGACCCAGCGCCCGGCCCGCGTCCCCCGAACCGACCGCCACCGAGACCACCGGGCCGGGCCGCCCGGTCGCCGTGGCCTCCGTCAGACCGCACACCAGCCAGTCGCCCCGGGCCAGCGCGGACGCGGCCGGGAGCCCGTCCGGCGCGCCCACGATCCCCACCGGTCCGCCGCGCGGCACCGTCCCCAGCGAGTTCAGACCGACCTGCGAGACGGTCATCTTCGGCCCGGCCACCAGCCGGGCACTGGCCTGGTTGAGCACCGGCCGCAGCTCCCCGCCGACGAACAGGTACCGGGCGCCCGTCTCCTTGACCACCACCAGCGTCCCCGGCTTGGCCCAGCCCTTCGCACCGCCCGGCTTGATCGCCCCGTACAGGCCCATCACCAGGGCGATGATCACGGCGATGAACAGTCCGGTACGCACCCCACGGGTGGTCCGCCGGGTCGGGAGGTCCAGCGAGTCGGGCTCGCCCCGCAGCATCCCGGCCCCGAGTCTGCTCATCACGAACAGGTGGGCCTGCACCTGGTCGCGTCTGGACTGCATGTGAACTCCTGGGTGGGAAGGGTACGTCGGTGGTCGGGGGCGTTTCCGGGTACGCGGCTCAGCCGGTGAGCCCGCGCACCCACGAGAACACCCCGGCCTCGGTCAGCGCCAGCGGGATCAGGCTCAACGCCAGCGCACTGTGCAGCAGGTCGGCGGCCCGCCCCCAGTACGGCAGCAGCCGCCGCCCCGGCACCGTCCAGGAGAAGATCGCGAGCGCCGCGGCGGTCGCCACCAGACCCGCCAGCAGACCCGTACGGCCCGCCGGGCCCAGGGAGAGCGCCCACCCGGTCGCGAGCAGGGCGAGCCCGTACACGCCCGGCAGGATCAGGGCCAGCCGCTGCCACCGGGAGCCGACCTCCCGGACGTGCAGGATCAGCAGCAGCGACAGCACGGCCGCCAGCGTCACCGGGGCCCAGCCGGGCGCGGGCGCCATCAGCGTCAGGCAGGCCGCGCACAGCGCGCCCGTCACCACGTGGAAGGCGGTCAGATAGCCGTCGGCCACGGCGCTGCGGTCCACGACCTCCTGCGCCGGGTACGACTCGATGTCCTCCTGCAGCTCCTCGGCCCGGCGCGGCAGCGCGGGCAGCTTCAGCCCCGAGAGCCGGAAGGCGAAGCCCGGCAGGAACGCCCCGAACACCACCACGAGCACGGCCAGCGCGCCCGCCGTCTCCGGCACGGAGAGCCCCGCGAGGACGAGCGCCCCCGCCGCCGAAGCGGCGACCGAGGTGATGAGCAGCCCCAGGAACAGGGGTGCGGAACAGGCCACGGACGCCAGCGCCAGGACCGAGGCGCCCGCCGCCGTCGAACCGCCCGCGAGCAGCCGGGCGGCCGTCAGATCGCTCTCCCCGGCCGGAAGCAGCGCCCCGGCCAGCGCCAGATAGGGCACCGCCGCCGCACCGAGCGCCGTACCGGCCCCCGCGTCGCCCACCGCCCGCGCGGCGCTGCCCGCGCCGAGGAGCAGCAGGACCCCGGTCCCGGCCGCCGCGACCACCCGCAGCGGACCGAGTCCGCCGGAGAGGGCCAGGAGGACGAATCCGCCGGCCAGCGCGAGCAGCGCGACGCCGAGCGCCAGATGGTGGGTGAGGGCGGGGCGCCAGCCGTCGCCGCGCCGCTCGAGACCGGTCGCGACACCGTCGATGATGTCGTCGAAGTGCACCTCCGGCAGTGCCTCGCGGCGCATCCGCAGATGGAGGCGCTCGCCGTCGCGCAGCCCCAGGGCCTCCGCCGTCCGCTCCTCGTCCAACGGCTCCTCCCCGAGCCGCTGGAGCACCCAGCCGCCCGCTTCGACGGCCTTCTCGTCCAGGTCGTCCCCGGAGTATCCGACGATGGTCGGCAACAGGTCCGCCAGGGGGACGTCGGCCGGTACGGAGAGCTCGACCACCTTGTGCGGCCCGTGGAACCTCAACCGGCACAGCCCCGCCACCGCGCTACCGCTCACTGCCCGCGTGTCCTTCCCGCTGTCCAGCCGAGGCCGGAACGCCCTCGGCGGACAGGGGAACGCAAGCGCCCCCGCAGAGGGTTCATTCGCCCCCGCGCGGCTCGCCCCGCAGCTCCCGCACGAGCGCCTCGACGCCCTCCTCGCCGTACCGTGCCACGAGCACGGCGGCCAGCTCGGCCACCGACCGCCGCTCGGCCTCGCTCCAGCCCCCCGCCGACGGATGCTCGTCGACCACGAACACCCGCGCGATCAACCGCGCCTCCGGCTCCGGCGGGCCGTCCGGGGGAGCGGACCCCAGCAGCCGGGCGAGCGCGTCCACCACCTCGGACGCGGCGGCCTCCGGCACGTCGAGGCCGGTCACGGCCCCACCGAGCGGATCCCCGTCCTCCGGGCGGACACCCGGCAGCCATGCGTGCGGCAGCGCCCACCCCCCGGGCGCCCGGCCGTCCTCGTCCTCGTACACCGCTCTCCTCCCGGCACCGCCCCGACGGGCATGGACACACCGCCTCGCCCACCCCGGCGACGGGCCCGACCGGCCGGACCGGCGACCCTGCGGACATCCGTACGCGCGCACACCTCTCCCCCGTTCCCGCGCTCCCTCCTTGCCGCAGTGGTCAACGCGCCTCCCCGCCGTCGGGGTTCATCCGAAGCCGTCCCGCTCACGGGTTGAACCGTCCCGCACCGTCCGTCCGTTCCCGACTGACGAGGAAACCGCACGGAATCGGCCGCCAGGCGTGAGTCATGGCGTGAGGAGCGTTGTTCGTTGAGCGTGGTGCAAGTCAACCGCCCGCCGCGGCGGCCGGGTCCCGAGATGCCGGACGGCGAGATCCAGCTCCAGGAGCCCCCTGGTCTGCCCGAGAAGCAGAACGGCATCGGCAGCATCATCACGATGGTGCCGATGGCGCTGTCCTCGCTCTCCATGGTCTTCATCTTCCTGCGCCCCAACGGCGGCATGATGACCTACATCGCGATGGGCACCATGGCCGTGTCCGCGATCGGCATGATCGTCACCCAGATCATGCGGGGCAACGCCGACCGCAAGCAGGAGCTGACCGACGAGCGCCGTGACTACCTGCGCTATCTGACACAGATGCGACGGCAGGTGCGCAAGGAGGTCCTCCGTCAGCAGGAGGCCCTGGCCTGGCGCCACCCCGACCCGGCCGAACTGCCCTTCCTGGTGCGGACCTCGCGCCTGTGGGAACGGCGCTCCTCCCACCCCGACTTCAGCGACGTGCGGATCGCGCTGGGCTCCCAGCGCCTCGCCGTACGCCTGGCCCCGCTCGCGACCAAACCGGTCGAGGACCTCGAACCGCTCAGCGCCCACGCGCTGCGCCGCTTCATCCACGCGTACGGTTCCGTCGCCGACCAGCCCGTCGCCATCCACCTGCGCGGATTCGCACACGTCCTGATCCGTACGGGGGCCGACGCCGGAGCGGACGCCGGTTCCTCCTCCGCGGGCGTCACCGGTTCCCCGGGCGGGGCCGGGGCGGGTGCCGAGGGGACGGGCCCCGACGACGACCGGGCCCGCGCCCTGGTCCGCGCGGTCCTCGCGCAGATGGCCACTTTCCACGCCCCCGACGAACTGCGGATCGCGGTGGTCGCCGCGCCGGACCGGCGGGCCCACTGGGAGTGGACCAAGTGGCTGCCGCACGCCCTGCACCCCCACGAGACCGACGGGGCCGGGCCGCTGAGGCTCGTCGCCGGAACCATCGGTGAACTGGAGCAGCTGCTCGGCGAGGAGTTCGGTGCCCGGCCGCCCTACGAGCCCGACGCCTCTCCCAGCCGTGACGAGCCGTACACCGTCGTCGTGCTCGACGGGGCCGTCTTCGGATCCCCCCACCGGGCGGCGCTCGGCGGCTACCGCAACGCCGTCGTCGTCGACGTCGGCTCCACCCTGGAGTGGAAGCACGGCCGTCTCACCCTGCGACTGCGGATCACCGGGACCCCCGAAGGCCCCGACTCCCTGGAGATGGTCGGTGCCGACCGCAACCGCAAGGACCAGAGCACCCCGCTCGGCGTCCCCGACGCCCTGACTCCCGTCGCCGCCGTCCGGCTGGCCGCCGCCATGGCCCCGTACCGCCTCGGCGACAGCTTCGACGCGGGCGAACCCCTGGAGACCGACTTCGATCTGGCCGGTCTGCTCGGCATCCCCGACCTGCACCGCTTCGACGTCAAGGAGCAGTGGGCGCGCCGCAACCAGTCCAACAAGCTCCGGGTCCCCCTCGGCCTCGGCCCCGACGGCACCCCCATCGACCTCGACATCAAGGAATCCGCCCAGGGCGGCATGGGCCCGCACGGCATGTTGATCGGCGCCACCGGCTCCGGCAAGTCCGAACTGCTGCGCACCCTCGTGCTCGCCCTGGCCCTGACCCACTCCTCGGAGATCCTCAACTTCGTCCTCGTCGACTTCAAGGGCGGTGCCACCTTCCTCGGTCTGGACGGTCTGCCCCACACCTCCGCCGTCATCACCAACCTCGCCGACGAGGCCGATCTGGTGGACCGGATGCGGGACGCGCTGCACGGCGAGATGATCCGCCGCCAGGAACTCCTGCGCGCCGCCGGGAACTACGCCTCCCTGCTGGAGTACGAGACCGCCCGCGCGGCCGGCACCCCGCTGGACCCGCTGCCCACCCTCTTCGTCGTCGTCGACGAGTTCTCCGAACTGCTCGCCGCCCACCGCGACTTCATGGATCTCTTCGTCATGATCGGCCGCCTCGGCCGTTCCCTGGGCGTGCATCTGCTGCTCGCCTCCCAGCGCCTGGACGAGGGGCGCGTGCACCAGCTGGAGTCCCATCTGTCGTACCGCATCGGTCTGCGGACGTTCTCCGCGATGGAGTCCCGGGGCGTTCTGGGCGTCCCCGACGCCTACCAGCTCCCCTCGCAGCCGGGCAACGGCTATCTGCGCAGCGACATCTCCACCCTGACGCGTTTCAAGGCCGCCTACGTCTCCGGTACCTACCGGCCCAAGCGGCGCCCGGCGGGCCGCCGTTCGGTCATCGAGGGCCAGGTCGTCGCTCTGGGCACCGAGTACGTGGCCCCCCGCGTACTGCCCTCCACCCCCGACCCGGAGGAGGAGACGGCCGTCGAGGAGACCGGGACGCTCCTGGACATCGCCGCCGAACGGCTGGTCGACGCGGGTCCCCCCGCGTACCAGGTGTGGCTGCCGCCCCTCGACGTGCCGCCGACCCTGGACGAGCTGCTGCCCCCGATCGGGCCCGACCCCGAGCACGGGTTCACCGCCGAGGGCGCGGCGCGCGGCACGCTGAAGGTCCCCGTCGGCGTCGTAGACAGGCCCTTCCAGCAGGTGAGGGACCTGCTGATGGCCGATCTGGGCGGCGCCGACGGCCACATCGGCATCGCCGGTGCCCCGCAGTCCGGGAAGTCCACCCTCATCCGCACGCTGATGACGGCGCTGGCCCTCACCCACAGTCCGGCCGAAGTGCAGTTCTACTGCCTGGACTTCGGCGGCGGCGCCCTGTCGAGCCTGCGTGGTCTGCCGCACGTCGGCGGGGTCACCGGCCGTCACGACCCCGACCGGGTCGTGCGGACCATCGCCGAGGTCAACGCGGTCATCACCCGCCGCGAGAAGTACTTCGCCGAGCTGGGCGTCGACTCCGTCGCCGCCTTCCGCCGCAAGAAGGCGGCCGGTGAGCTTCCCGACGACCCGCACGGAGACGTGTTCCTGGTCGTCGACGGCTGGAACACCCTGCGCCAGGAGTTCATGGACCTCGTCCAGCCCCTCACGCTCATCTCCCAGCGCGGCCTGAACTACGGTGTCCACCTCGTGGTCGGCACCACTCGCTGGGGTGAGATCACCGGGGCCCTGCGCGACCAGCTCCAGACCCGCTTCGAGCTGCGTCTGGGCGACACGGTGGACTCGGTCATCAACATGCGGGCGGCGGCGAAGGTCCCCAAGATCCCCGGCCGTGGACTCACCGCCGACCAGATGCACTTCCTGTGCGCGTTGCCCCGGATGGACGGCATCGGTACGGCCCACGACCTCTCCGAGGGCGTCGCCGACCTGGTCGACGTCGTCGCCGACCACTGGACCGGGCCGCGCGCCCCCGAAGTGCGGATGCTCCCCCTGGTGCTGGCCGCCGCCGACCTGCCCGAGCCGCACGGCTCCCTGCGGATCCCGCTCGGCCTGGAGGAGAACGACGTCCAGCCGCTGTGGCACGACTTCTCCCAGGACCCGCACCTGATCGTGGTCGGTGACAGCGAGACCGGCAAGACCAACCTGCTCAAGCACATCGCCACCCAGATCATGCGGGCCTACACCCCCGACCAGGGCCGGTTGATGCTGGTCGACTTCCGGCGCGAGATGTACGAGACCGTGCCGGAGGAGTACCGCCTCGGCTACGCGGTGTCCGCGGACCCGCTCCGTCAGATGATCACCGGGGCGGGCAAGGCGATCGCCAACCGGATTCCGGCCGCGGACATCACCCCGGACCGGCTGCGGCGCCGCGACTGGTGGAGCGGACCGGAACTCTTCGTGCTCGTCGACGACTACGACCTGGTCAACGGATCGATGGCGGCCCACCCCTTCGCGGCCGTCCTCGACAACCTCGCCCAGGGCGCGGAGATCGGCCTGCACATCATCGTCGCCCGCTCCGCCAACGGCGCCGGCCGCGGCCTGTCCGACCCGCTGCTGCGCAAGCTCCAGGACGTCAACACTCCGGCCGTCCTGCTGTCGTGCCCGCCGACGGAGGGCTATCTCTTCGGCGGTACCAAGCCGAAGGTGCTGCCCACCGGCCGCGCGCTGCACATCACCCGCCGCCGCACGGTCCAGCTCCAGACCCCGCTGCTCGACCCCGACGGCGGGACCCCGCAGAACGGACACTCCGGATGACCGCCCCCGCTCCCGACCCCGTCTCCGCTTCTGCTCCCGCCCCTGCCCCCGCTCCCGGGTCGGGCACGCACCCCGTCGGCCCGCATCTGGTGATCGCCTCCGAGGAGACGGCCGCCGCTCTGACACCGGTCCTGACCGGGCTGCCCGCGCTGCCCGGGGCGCTGCTGGTCCTGGCGGCGGCTCCGGACGCGGCACTGGTGCTCCGCCGCGCCCTGCCGGAGCTGGTGGCCCTGGCGGGGGAGCGCGGTGCGACCCGTCTGGTCCTGGCCGCGTCGGGTCTCGCCGCACGGGGGCCGGGCGGGGGCCGCCCGGTGGCGGCGGTCGCCACGGCGGCGGGGTTCACGGTGGTCGCTCCGGACGGCGTGGTGAGCGTGGAGCCTGACGGCACGCTACGGCTCGCGGATCCGGGCAGCTGGTGGCTGGCGGTACCGGGGGAGGAACCGTACGAGCTGGGCCCGGGGTGGCCCCCGGAGAATCCGCGAGCGACGGAGGAACCGGAGGAGGCGGAACCGGAAGGGCCGGGACCGCAAGGGCCGGGACCGGAGGAAGAGGGACCGGAGGAAGAGGGGGAATCGGCGGCGGAACCGGAGACGGAGGAATCCGAGCCGCTCCCGCCTCCCGCGCCACCGGTTCCCGTCGTGGCGGAGTCCCAGGGAGGTGCGCACGGATTCGGGGCGGCCCCGAGGGTGTCGCCGGGGGAGGAGCCGACGGAGGCGCCTGAGCAGCAGGAGGGGAAGCCCGAGACGAAGTCCGGAGCGGCTCCGGCGCGGATGCCGGGGGAGGGCCCCGGGGAGTCGCCGATGGCGGACAGCCGTACCGTTCCGGGAGGCGTGTGGCTGGGAGCGCTGCCCGAAGCGGTCGAACCGCTGATCGGGGTGGCCCCGGACACCTTCCTCCTGGGCGTGGGGTCACCGGCCCGCCCCGCACTGCCCGCTGCTGAACTCCTGGCCCGGGTGCCGCGGGACGCGGCGGACGCACGGCACCTCCTGCTGTCCGCGCCATGGGCCGATCCGGCGGACCTGGTCGTGATGGCGGTGGCCCTCGCGGACCGTTCCGGCCGTACGGTACGGGCGGCGGTCGGTCTCCCCGTACGCACGGCCGACGACCACGCGACCACGTTCCTGGACGGGCGGGGCGCGCCCACCTGGCAGCCCCTCCTGCTCGAACTCGCCGCCTCGCCCGCGCACCGCCGGGTGGTGCCGTCGGCGTGGCTGGAGCTGTCCGGACCGGAGGCGGTGGCTCCGGCGCTGTACGGGTGTGCTGACGCGGAGGGCTGGGTCGTCGAACTGGTCCCGGCGGGGGTGTGGTTGCGTCCGGCGGACCGGGCGGCGGACTTCCGCCCCCGCACGGTGTGTCCCGACCTGTCCGGTCCGGTTCTGATGGTGGGCGACGGGGAACGGCCTGTCGGCGCGGAGGTCCGGCGGGCGTTGCCCGGGGTGCTGGCGGGGCTGCCGGACGTGGGCGC
This sequence comes from Streptomyces sp. NPDC087215, assembly GCF_044744885.1. NCBI lineage: Bacteria > Bacillati > Actinomycetota > Actinomycetes > Kitasatosporales > Streptomycetaceae > Streptomyces > Streptomyces sp. NPDC087215. Next base: position 10,454 of record NZ_JBIUZD010000021.1, on the reverse strand, counting down.
GAGGCAGCCGTACGGGCTGCTGCTCCACGGTGACGCGTCCGGTGAGGAGGGGCCTCGCTCGTGGGCGGAGGAGCTGGGCCTGCGCTGGCTGGGCTCCACGGGCTCCCGCCCGGCACGGACGGAACCCGCGCCCGGACCCCGTGGCGAACCGGTCCCGTCCCCGCCCGGGAACGGACTGTCCGAGGCTGCTCCGGCTCCGGCGCCGGTTCCGCCTCCGGCCGGGTACGAGCGGAGCGGGGACGCTCCGGCGCCGGAACCGCCCCTGCCCGGGGCCGGGCCGCCCGAGGCCGCCCCGACCCCGGAACCGGCTCGGCCCACGACCGGGAGCGCGCCGACCGGACCGGTCCAGGCCCCGGCCGTGCCTCCGGTGTCGTCCCCGGCTGCTCCGGAGCCGGGGAGGCCCGTGGGGGAGGCGTCAGGCCCCCCGCCGACTGCGGTCGTTCCTCCGGTGGCCGCCGCTCCTCCGGTGTCCGTGTCCCCGCCGGTGGCGGGTGGCCGTAGTGGTCCGGACGACCGGGCGGCTCTGCGGGAGCTGCTGGGGGAGAAGTACCACATTCTGGCGAGCAAGGCGGAGTTGCTGGCCTCCCGGCTGCCGTCGTTGCGTTCTCTGGCGCAGGAGGGTCTGAAGGCGGACATGGTCGCGATCGCGCTGTATCAGGCCGACGCTCCCGGTCCGGGGTCCCGTGCGGGGCTGGCCGAGGCGGCGAGGGCGGTCGCTCCCGGTCCGTTCACTCCGCTGCTGCGTTGTCTGGAGTCGGGTCTGCGGCGACTGCCGGGGCACTACGGGGCGGTGATGCTGGCGGCGCCGCTGGAGCGGGTGCCGCTGGACCGGTACGTGCCGGGCACGGTCCTGGTGGAGCCCGCGGCGGTGGCGAGCGTCCCGGCGTGTGACGCGGAGCTGGAGGGCGCGGTGGAGTTCGGGATCTGGTCGTCCACCGGCCGTCGTACGTCGGTCTTCCTGGGGACGGACGACGAACCGGAGGTGGTGTTCCCGCCGGGCACGTCCTTCTCCGTCCTGGCCCTCGACCTGCCGGAGGACGACACGGCGCCGGTCCGCGTCCTGCTCCGTGAGATCTCCGTGGTGGAGAGCGACGGTGCGGACGGCCGGGTGCGCAGACGCGACGAGCAGGCGCGCACCCGCCTGACCGAATGGTTCGAGCGCAGGGACATGCTGGAGTCCCACGACCGCCGCCCCCTCGCGGACGCGGCCCGTTTCCACGTGGCCCCGGGGGCGGCCCTGCGCTGAACACCCGCTTCCACCCTTGCGGGGACCGCCGGGCGTGGCCGTGGCCGCGTTCCGGACGCACCCGGCGGACCGTGAACCCGTCCAGCCCGTACCGGCCGTTGAACGATGCGGTCGATGCGGTCGATGCGGTCGGTGACCGAGGGTGAGCGCGGTGATCCGAGACGCCCGCCCCCGCTCGTGGACGGCCGGGGAGGGGACGGGAGCACCGGCGCGGCTCTGCGGGGGTGTCCACGGGCTCAGGGCCGACACCGGCCGCTGTGACGCGAAGGGTGAGCGCCCGGCCGTGCGCGGTCGCTCCCGGTCGGCTGTGAAGCGGGCGGGAACGACCGGTTCGACGGTCTCCGTGCTTCTTTCCCGTGGCGGAGGCCAGGACGGCTCCGCCACCGGTCACAGACCCGTGGCTTCCCTGGTCTTCTTCAGTGCCGAGGAGAGTGTGTCCACCAGGGCGTTGTGCCGCCTCTCGCGCGCGGCCCGGTCCGCTGGTACCAGGCGGGCCGCGACCTCCACGGCGTAGGTGTCCGGGTCGCCGAAAGCGGTCCGGGGGTCCTCTCCCGTCGTCGCGCGGTGCCCCGTCGTCTCCTTGACCGCCTGGAGCACGACCGCTCTGTCCACGCCCGGCTGCATGGCCAGCCGCACCTGGAAACGAGCCATCCACCTTTCGGTGTCCTGTTCCCGCACCCGGTCCGTCCCCTGGTCCTTCTTCGTCATGTGCTCTCCCCTGTGATCCATGGCCCTTCGGCCGGAGGGCCGGGTGCCAAGGGTACCGAGGAGGGTCACGGAAGCGGGGGCCCGGGGCGGAGCCCCTGGCTCCGCATCCTCCTCCCGTTCCGGACGAGCCGCCGTTCGTGGGGGCCGCCGAGGTCCGGAGGAGACGTGGGCCGGACGGGGAAGGCCCCCCGGTCGGCGAGGTCGCCGGCCGGGGGGCCTTGGGTGTCGGTCGGTGGAGGTCCGCTGTCGGTCCCGTTCCGGGCGTCGGGCAGGTGCCCGACGCCCGGGGGGTCAGGAGTAGCGGCCGCCGCCGCCGAAGCTCTGGCCGACGCTCCAGGCGTAGCCCCGTCCGTAGCGCCAGGCCGTGCCGTAGGCGGAGAACATCACGGTGTCGCCCGCGTCGAGGCGGCACTGCCACCAGCCGCACTTGAACCAGCCGCGGCCCTTGCTGTTGTTGTTCGAGTACCAGCCTCCGTGGAAGTTGTAGCTGCCGAACTCTCCGTGGCTGTAGGTACCGGACTTCACGTACGTGTTGCTGACGTGGATGTACCACTTGAAGCCCGCGTTGATCCAGGAGTTCGCCCAGGACTTGCGGAAGTGGAAGTCCCAGTTCAGCGAACAGCGGCCGGTGTTGCTCTCGCAGATCCGGCGGATGCGGACGCACACGTCCTGGCGGCAGTTCGACTGGACCCGCTCGCGCAGGTAGGTGCCGTCGGTGTCGTACTTGTTCTGCGGGTCGGCGCAGGCGTAGTCGTAAGCGTTGCAGCTGCCGCCGTTCATCGGGTCGACCGACAGGAAGCGCCCGATCCGCGGGTCGTACAGGCGTACGCCCATGAGGGTGATGCCGGTGAGGGTCTCGGCGGACCGCAGGCTCGCGCCCAGCCAGTTGTAGCGGCCCGTGGAGCTGCCGGGGCGCGCGTTGCCGTACTCGTCGGCGTCGACCGCGAGCGGGGCGACGGCGCTGTCCAGGGGAAGCCGCAGGGCGACATCGCCGTGGATGTTGGACAGCTGCAGCACGACCTCGCCCGTGGCGGAGGTGGTGGCGGCGAGCCCGGCGGACGCGGAGCCGACGTTGCGCGTCAGCTTGCCGCTCGCGGTGTCCTCGGTGATCCAGCGCGGGCTGTCGCCGTCGGCGCCGTAGTGGTTCACCTTGGACTGGGTGGTGGACCAGGTGCCGGCGTTGTCCTTCTCCACGGTCCAGGACCGCAGCCGCCGGGAGGCGTCGAGCTTGAAGGTCTGCCGCTGGCCGCCCACGGTCTGCTGGTGGACCAGGTCGTTGGCGTAGTAGCCGAAGGTCCCGCCGCCCGGGACGGACGTGGTGCGTCCGAGGGCGTCGTAGGCGTAGCCCGCGTCGACGAGGCGGTCCCCGCTGTCGTAGGTGTGGGTGGTGGTGGTGCCTCCGGTGGTCGGGCAGGCCGCGCCGGGGGTGCCCGCCGCGGTGGTCAGGGAGGTGCGGTTGCTGCGCTTGTCGAAGGTGTAGGCGCGTGCGGTGCAGACGGTTTCGGAGGTGTCCTCGACCGAGGTGAGGCGGCCCGCCGCGTCGTAGCGGTAGGCCTGGTCGGACCAGCCCGAGTGCGTGGTGGTCTGGCCGTGGACGGACTTGCCGACCGCGTCGGTGTAGACCGCCGCACCGTCGCTGTCGCGGGTGTACGAACGGCCGGTGACGTTTCCGGCGGTGTCCATGGTCTGCCGCATGGTGTAGCCGCCGGGCAGCTTCTCGGCGGTGACGGAGCCGTCCACGCCGTAGGTCGCGCCGAAGGTGCCCGCGACCGAGTCCGTCATGGAGGTGGCCATGCCGCGCGGTTCGACCGCGGGGTCATAGGCGTACGTGACGGTCGAGGGAGCCGAGTCGGAGACCCTGACGGGCCGTCCCAGCAGGTCGTACTGCGTGGTGGTGGTGCCCGCGTCGGCGTCGGTGTAGGAGATGAGACGGCCGAGGCGGTCGTAGGACCGGGCGACGGTGCCCGCGGTGGCGGAGGTGGTCCGGGCCACCTTGCCGGTGGCGGGGTCGTACTCGGTGATCGAGTCGGGGACCGCCTGGCCGAGGCCGCCGGTGACGGTGTCCTTGATGCGGCGTCCGGCGCCGTCGTAGGTGACGGTCGTCGTACGGGCGGTGCCGTTGGCCGTCTCGACGGCCTTGGCCGGGTTGCCCCACCAGTCGTACTCGGAGCTGGTGTCGATCAGGTCGGCGGGCTGGGAGCCGCCGCCGGTGACGGCGCCCGCGGGGCCGCTCCAGCAGACCAGACCGGCCCATTCAGGGCGGCCCTTGCACCAGCCGGTGCCGTCCGCGGTCCAGTACGCGGTGACCTTGCTCGCGGCGTCGTCGCCGGTGCCGCCGGGCAGCACCGAGGAGACGACACGGCCCTGGGCGTCGTAGCCCCAGCTGCTGGTGAGGTTGAGGCCGCCGGAGTCCTTGATGGACAGGGTCGGCTGGCCCTTCACCCAGTCGTACTGGGATTCCTTGACGCGCTTGTCGCCCATGACGGAGTAGTGGTCGCGGACCTGGGCGCCGCGGACCTCCACGGTGACCCGGTCCCGGATGGAGGCGCTGCCGTCGGTGGGCCGACCCTCGTCGTACTCCTTCACGACCCAGTCCCGCGCCGGTACGGAGGTGCCGGCGGCGACCAGGGTGGTGGCGCCCTGCTTGAGGTCCTGGGTGAGGTCGATCCGGTGGATCGGGCCGAGGGTCTCCAGCTCGCGGACGCCGTTCTCGCTGTACAGCGTGCTGCTGGACAGCAGCTCGGCGCGCTCGGCGGAGTCGAGTGCGCCGATGCCGAGGTCGGCCTGGACGGCGCGGTCGGCGGCCGTCAGACCGAGGGCCACGGCACGGTTGGCGGCCGAGAGTTCACGGACGATGTTGCCGACCCGGTCGTACTCGGTCGTGGTGAGGTGACCGCCGGGAGCGGCGGCGTTGCTCTCCTGCCCGGACACACCCAGGTAGCGGATGTCGGCGCGGCCGTAGGACCCGGCCGTGAGGGCCGATCCGTCGTGGCTGGCCGGTACCGCGTCGGCGGGGAAGACGGCCGCGGCGTCGGTGGGTGCCTGCGCCTGGCCCCAGGTGCGCGTCTGCGCGGCGCCCATCTGGTACGGGGCCTTGGCGCCGGTCACCGGGACGTCGTAGACGACGCCGATGGCCGCGGTCCCTTCGACCGTGTCGGCGGTGCCCTGCTTCAGTGCGGCGCGCGACACCTTCAGCAACATGCCGTCACCGGCGGTCGCGGCGTTCCCGGCCCGGCCGTACGTGAAGCTCCACGGCAGCTCGCCGGGCGGGGTGAGCGTGGTGACCCGGCCCGCCGCGTCGTACGCGTACTCCGTCTTGAGCGCGGGCGCGATCAGCGGGTTCCAGGCCTGACGCAGCCGCCCTTCGGCGTCGTACGCGTACGTGTGCACCGTCCTGGCCGTGGCCGTGGCGGCACCGGGCTCGGTGGCCCAGACGCGGATCTCCTTGACCTGGCCCGTGTAGTCGCCGAAGGCGAGCGCCGTGGCCGTGGTCGAGGTGGCGTAGACGTACTCCAGGCTGCGGCAGCCCTTGGTGGAGGGGGTCGCCGTGCAGGTGGCGCCGTTGGCGGCCGGGGTGGCCCCGTTGACGCGCACGGGGCGGACCAGCTTCTTGCCGTTCACCGTCACGGTCTCGGTGACCACGGTGTTCGTCGAGTTCGCCAGGCCGTCCTGGAGGGTCGTGGAGACCTGCCAGGTGGTGAGGGCCGGGTCGGGCTTGGTGAAGGTGGTCACCGTGCCGTCGGTCTCGGTGAGCGTGAAGGAGCCCGTGACCGCGCCGGTGAGCGTCAGCGACTCGGCGCCGGGCTCGGGGACCCAGGCGGTCTTCGCGGCGTTCGCGGTGAAGTGGGTCTCGGAGCCGTCGTTGTTCACGACGGCGACGGCCGTGTCGGAGGCCTTGCGGAGATACGCGTAGACGGAGGCCGTCTCGGCCACGGCCCCGGCGGCCCACTCCTTGCCGAAGATGGCTGCCTGGCCCTCCTGCTCGGCGCCCTGTCCGGGGCGGCGGGAGGAGGCCGAGCGCTTGACCGTGAGGTCGAAGACCGAGGTGTCGGTGGCGGACAGACCGTAGTCGCCGGTGAGGAGGTTCACCGAGCCGGGCCCGATCTGCTCCTCGGCCGCACCGCTCGCGTCGCGGTCGACGACGACGGGCAGCGGGTCGGTACCGCCCGCGGCACTGTTCGGGCCGGTGAAGGAGGCCTTGATCTGGATGCTGCCGTCGGGGTCGACGGTGTCGGTGGCGTTCCAGACCAGCGGGGCGTTCCTGCCGCCCACGAGGGGGACCGGCCAGGCGGTCAGCGCGGTGCCGGCGGAGGTGACGTGCCCGGCGGGTATCTGCGTCCAGGCGTCGGCCTCGGAGCGGCGCCAGAAGAACGACACCTTGTCGTACTTACCGGACTCGGCTTCGGCGACGAGCGGCAGACGGCGGGCGGTGCGCTCGCCGTCGGCGGGCGCCGCGAAACCGCCGGGGCCCGCGTGGAAGACGTAGTCGACCTGCTCGGACTTGTTGTCCGCCTTGTCCACGGTGCGCACCTGGAGGGTGTGCGTGCCGTCCTGGGGCGGGGTGACCGTGAGGGCCTTCGCGCCCGCGGCGCCGTTGGTGGCGACCTTGGTCCAGGTGGTGCCGTCCAGCGACCACTCGATCCAGTTGTGGTCGGCGGCGGGCGGGGTCACGTGGAAGACACCCGCCTGGCCGGCGCCCTTGACCCACGCGTTCGACGGGTAGTCCGTCGAGGTGACGGCCGTCGGGGCGGAGGGGGCGGTGGAGTCGACCGTGAAGGTCTTCCAGGCCGACCAGCCCAGGTTGTAGTGGGCGCCGTCGTACGGATTCGTGCGGAACCTGTACGTCCTGCCGTTGGTGAGGACACCTGCGGGGACGGTCACGGAGGCGACCTGACCGGAGGGCACGTACGGCGAGACCAGGACGTTGCCGACCTGGGTGTCGGTGGCGGCGTCGAAGATCTGGAAGGTGCCGTTGACCTTGTCGCCGTTGGCGTCGACGAAGGTGTCACGGAGGGTGGGGGTGGTCGAGTTGACCGTGTAGGCGCCGTTGTAGGAGAAGAACGGAGCGCCCGCCTCCTGCTTGGTGCCGGTGCGCGGACGGTAGTTGTAGGTGACCGTCAGCTTGGGCGGGTTGGTGGCGGCGTTGGCGGAGTTGACCCGCTTCCACTGCTTGGTGTTGTTCTCGTCGGTGGCCCGCAGGCCCATGCCCGAGGACGTCCACTTGTTGTTGGCCCAGTGCTGCACCAGGCTCGTGGCGTCGGCGTTGACCCAGCCGTCGGGCTGGGAGGCGCAGCCGGGGTTGCCCTTGGTCTCCGTGGACGTGGCCGTCTTCGTGACCATCGACGGCTGGTTCGTCCAGCGGGAGGCGGTGGAGGCGGTGTTCGCCGTCCACAGCTCCCAGGGCTGGGCGGTGCAGTCGGTGTTGCCCGAGTGGAAGTTCCACAGGGAGAGGGTCGCGGAGGAGATCAGCGCGTCGGCGACCGGGGCGGTGTTCCACGTGATGAAGGACCGCGCGGTACGCCAGGTGCCGTCGGCGTTCTTCGTGCCCGGGTTGCCGAAGTCGAGCTCGGTGTCGTTCGACCAGTCGACCGTCTCGCCCTGCTGCACGTACGTGTCGAACAGGTTGCCCAGCGCGGAGGTCGACGGGTCGACGGTCACGGGGTACTTCGTCGCCGGGTCGGCGAGGAAGCCCGCGTCCGGGGTCATGACGAGATTGACACCGCCCCTGACCTTGACGACCTTCATGCCCACCCTGGCCCGGCGGGTGTGCTCACCGGAGACCTCGTCGACGCCCGCGTCCCACATCACGGGGGCGGGCATGACGGCGGTCTTCCGGGACTTCCTGTCCGTGAACAGGACACTGCCGTCCGCCTGCTGCGTGACCTTCAGGCCCTTGGTCCGCAGCGGCAGCGTGTACGAGAACCCGGCCGCGGGCCTCGCCTTCACCTCGACGAACTGCTCGAAACCGGTACGGGTGGCCTCCACGACCACGTCCGCGCCCGGCACGGCGTTCTCGTAGGTGGCGCGGGTGCCGTCCAGCACCGGCTTCGGCAGACCGCCGCGCCACTGGAGGGTGATCGCCTGATCGCCCTCACCGAGCGTGACCAGATCGGTGGCCGGAGCGGCCTGGGCGGCCTTCAGCGAGGCCGCCTTCGGACCCGCCTTCCCGGCGAGCCTGAGCCCGCGCGGGTGCGCCTTCGAGGTGACGGAGCCGTCCGCCGACTCGGTGAGCGCGACGTCCACGTTCCGCCACTCACCGCTGGCCGGGTCGCGGAAGCGGATCGGTCCTGCGGAGAGCTCGGAGGTGAGCGAGCCGTCCTTGCCGACCCAGGTCGTGGAGGACTCCGTACGCTCCGACAGCGCCTCGACGCGCGTGCCCGACAGCAGGGCCGCTACCCGGGCGGAGGGGATGTCGGCCGCCGTGGCAGGGGCCTTGCGCTGCTGGTCCGGCTGTGCAGGGGACGCCTGGTAGGCGGTCGGGACGGCTGTCGCCGCTTCCGCGCCGTACAGCGATGACGCCGCCGTGAGAAGGGCCAGGCCGGTCGCGGTGGCCCGCAGCCCACCCGGGCCGCGGGCCAATGAGCGGGCACGCCGAGACGGCCTGCCCGAAGAACGGGATGGCAAAGTTCCCCCAAGGAGTATGTGGTTTTCTCTTTGACCGCTTGCACATGACAAGTGATCAAAGAGAATCTACGGCTTGCCGACCCCGAACATTTCGGGTGAATGCCCACCGAGGGCGCGGCGCGCCTCATTCTGTTATTGGATCTTCATCCGGCTGCTTGGGCAGGGGGTTGTCGCGCAGGGTGGTGGTGGTCTGCCGGGTCCGGTGGAGGGTCGTGTGCCGCGTGGTGCGGGTGTCGTAGCCGTGTAGCCGTCGGCGGCGTACTGCCGTACGCGGGGCGGCGGTGCTCCGGTGCTCCGGTGCTCGTGTTCGTTCGGAAGCGGCCTGGCCGGCAGGGTGGGTGTCACTGCGGGCTCGGGGGCGGCAGGCTCGCAGCACGGTCGGCGGGTGTCTTCCCGCGCGGGGGCGGGTGTGTGCCGGGCATTGTGGGTCAGTGGCCGGGGCCGCGTCACCGGCGGCAGTGGAAGCCGTCCCGCGGGGCCGACCCGCAACGGGCCTTCCGCCGTGCCTCCGGTGCGCGGCTCGCGGTTCCAGCTGCCGCAGTTGTCTGGCGAGGGCGCCTTCACCTCGACGTGCGGACCCCGGCGGCTGCTCCGGCGGGCGCGTACGGGTGGTGATCCTCTGGATCCATGGCGGGGGCCAGGCGGGTGCGGCCGTACCGCTGTGCGGTGACGTGAGGCTCTGGCGCTCGCAGGCGGGTTCCCGCATCACGGACCGCCGTGATCGCAACCCTGCGGTTGGCTCGGGTGGAGGCGTGGGACCGGGTTTCACCGGCGGGAATGCCCGTGGCGCGGCGGGTGCCGTCGGTTATTGTCCATCAGGCGGAGACGGGGAGGTCATGGCGCTGGCGGGGAAGGGCTCATGCCGTGTCGTCGTCGACGGCGTCACCTGCCGATGGAGAGTCCGGGGGCGCCCGATTTACGACCGGGTCCTGGTCCGGCGTCCGCTGGCTCACGCCGTCGAGCAGGCTGAGGCACCCGGCAGCATCCTGGTGGTCATCACCGACCGGCCGCACCCGGGCAACTGGTTCGAGATCTCCGCCAGGCCCGTGTTGCCCGCAGAGGTGGCCTTCACGATCCGTACGGCTCGTGCCCGGGGCTGGACACCCGGCGAGCCTGGATCCCCTTTCCTGCTCGGCCGGTCCCGGGGCTTCGTCCCTTCGGGGTGACTGGAGCAGGTCACCGGCACCTCGGAGCGCCTTCCTTGACAGGGCCCGGACCTCGGCGGCCCTGACTGTCTGTCAGATGATGGTGGGCGGGGCGGCTGACGGGCTTGTGCCGCTTGGTCCTGTCCGGTGTCTGCGGCCGGTGGGGCGGGGAAGCGGGCTGCGGGTATCGGCGCCCCTCGGAGCCCTGCGTGTGTGGGCCGAGCCGGCTGGGCCGCCGTTCAGCGAAACGCGCTGTCGCCCACGCTCCGGGGCATGGCTCGCGACCATGCCGGGTGCCGGGTGCCGGGTGCCGGGTGTGGGGCGCAGGGTGGGTGTGGTCTTCATGTGGGTTTCAAGGGAGTTTCAAGTGGTTGCGGTAATGATGTGCTTGATTCCCTGGTAGCTATTTCGGTAGCTATTCCTTCGCGTGCAAGGAGAAATTCTGTGTCCACACTGCAATCCTCGAGCAGCGGCACGGACCGCATGAGCGGGCGCGCGTGGGGCGTGCTGTTCGTGCTGTGTGGCGCGATCTTCCTCGAGGGCATCGACGTGGCCATGTTGAATGTGGCGCTGCCTTCGATCCGTGAGGATCTGGACATGTCGACCGGTATGCTCCAGTGGGTGATGAGTGCCTATGTGCTGGGTTACGGCGGCTTCATGCTCCTCGGTGGTCGTGCCGCGGATCTGTTCGGGCGGCGTCAGATGTTTGTGTTCTGGCTCGTCGTGTTCCT